>NZ_JBLKNY010000006.1:0-407649 GCF_051414075.1 Halosimplex marinum
GCGGATCGGCGTTAGGGCGGCCATAGCGGCGGGGTTTACACCCGTACCCATCCCGAACACGGAAGTTAAGCCCGCCTGCGTTCCGGCGAGTACTGGAGTACGAGAGTCTCTGGGAAACCTGGTTCGCCGCCTCCACTCATCGCCCGACACGTTCCGTCGGGCCAATTCATTACCCTCGACCAGCCACCGCTGGTCGGGGGTTTCCGTATTTCATACGCAGAGCGACAGCGACGCCGACCGTGGAGTGGGCGAATCCGATGGGCTTAAGCGACACAGGCGGATACTATCGGGTGCGCCAAGGTGGCAGAGTCCGGCCGAACGCAGCGGCCTGCAGAGCCGCCCACCGCCGGTTCAAATCCGGCCCTTGGCTTACTGTCTCCATCGGTACGCGAGTGGCGACACTGTTTTGAACGCGGGCCGGTCGGAGCGTGTTCCTGTGTCCGCTATCGGTGGGTGTTCAAGAAGATCTCAGAGCGTGAGAGACACGTCAGGCATCTGTCGGAAGGCGGCTTCGTACCCCTCGTGGCGGGCGACCTGCGGGATCGTGACCACGGAGACGGTCAGCTCGTCGCCGGAGCGGACGCTTTCGACGGCCGCCCCGTAATGGTAGCCCAGGTCGGGGTCCAGTGTCCGTCGGAGCGGCCCCTCGTAGACGGTTTCGCCGTCGCGGGTGAGCGTCGCGTCGAGGGCCATCGCGGGGACGACGTAGCGGTTGTAGCGCGTGCGCGCGGAGACGGCGAGGTAGGTACCGCCGTCGACGGGCCCCTCTTCGAGCGTGGTGACGGCGAACACGGCGTCGTCGGAGCGGCCGCTGGCGCGGACGGTCCCGGGGAGTTCGGACTTCGGAGGGAGGACGGCCTGCGGGACGGTCATGTCCATCGGCCTGAGCGCGCCGGGGTCGCCGCCGCGGTCGAGCGGGCGGGACCTGATCTCCTCGCGGGTGCGCTTGGTGAACTCCAGGGGGATCTCGACGGCGGCGGGGTCGCCGAACCGGCCGTCGAAGGCGCCGGTCCGGCGGACGTTCGTGCCGCCGACGCTGAGGGTGGCGGTGTAGGTGCCGTCGCCGGGGAGGCCGAAGTTGCCGCCGTAGTGAAAGCCCATGGGCTGGGAGAGCATCGGGTAGATGACCTCCTGGGAGACCAGATCGCCGTCGCGGGCGATCTCGACGGAGAGGCCGGTATCGGGGAGGACGGTCCCGGTCTCGGGGCCCCAGACGGCGGCCATCAGATGCAGGGAGTCGCTGTCCTCGATGGTCGTCTCGGAGACCTCGTCGCCGGTGACGGTCCAGAAGTCGTGGGGGACCGTGAACATGAGCGCGAACTCGTAGTCGCCGCTGGCGGCGGTCCCCTGCATGGACATCCGCTCGCGGAACGACTGGATGTAGATCCCCCTGCCGGGGTCGACGGGGGTGGCGGTCGGGGTCGGGGACGGCGGGGCGGTGGCCGTCGCGTCGTCGGCCGGGGTGGTCTCGCCGTCCGGTCCCGCGTCGGCGGTGTCGGACTCGGACCCGGAGGAGTCCCCGAGACAGCCGGGGAGGGTCAGGGTCGCGCCGACGCCGGCGGCGAGGCCGACGAACTGTCGACGTTTCATACGGGAAATATGGGGGATCCAGCCTAAAGACGTTCTGGTGGGCGAGGCGAAACCGCAGGACTGCGGGGCGTGACGGCGGTGACGGGTCAGTCCGCCGGTCGCGGGTCAGTCCGCCGGTCGCGGGTCAGTCCGCTGGTCGCGGCGTCGGCAGCGACCTGTGACGGCGCGGCGGGACCAGGAAGTTGCCCCGGCGGCGGACGAAGATGTATTCGAGGATGCCGTTGTTGACCCGCTGGCGGACGGCGGGGGTCGCAGCGGTGATGTCGGCGCCGTTCATGGCCTCCCGGACGCGTTCGAACTCGGAGATGCGCCGCTGGAGCGACGGGAAGTGGAGGCTCGCGACGGCGTCGTCGGAGCCGATGTCGTCGGTCGACTCGAAGTGGCGGCGCAGCAGGCGGACGTTGCCGTCGTCGTCGCGGTTGGCCCGCGCGGCCTTCTGCGCGTGGCCCACGCGGCCGGCCTCGCGGGCCCGGTCGGCCACGTCGTCGAGGAACCGGTCGATCCCGCTGTCGTCGCCGAGGTTCGTCCCGACGCCCTCGACCAGCCCCTCCTCGGCGTGGCCCGGGCTGAACAGCTCGGCGACGCGCTCGTCGTAGCTCTGCTCGCCGTACCAGTCGTCGAGCCGCTGACGGAGGTTGGCGATCACCTTCGTCGTCCCGCCGGCGAACGGCCCCTCCTCGATGGTGACGTAGTCCTCGGTGGCCTGGTTGCCGACGAACCCGGCGGTGAAGCCCATGAACAGCGGCGACTGTTCGGGAACGGGCTTCGAGTCGGGGATGCCCGCGGCGTCCTGGTGGTCGGCGGGGAGGCCGGCGCCGACGAAGCCGGTCCGGCGGGAGTCGACGGTGGCTACGTCCGTCAGGCGAGCGTCGACGGGTTCGCCGTTGACCGCGTCGCGGTCGCCGGTCAGCGCCTCGTCGGCTGCCAGCACCGCGTCGGGGCGGTTGCTCGCGAGGTGGACGACGGCGTCCTGGGTGTCGAAGGTCGGCGTCTCGAAGTCCGAGAGCGGACGGGGTTCGGGGAGGGCGACCGACGGCGGCAGGTCGGCGTCGTAGCGGTCGAAGTAGGCCGGGGAGTACGCGACGGTGTGGAGCAGGCCGTCGGCGCTCCACTCGTAGGCGCGGTCGAGCGTCGAGAGGGCGGTCTCCAGGGTCGCGCGGGCGTCCTCGCCGGGCGGGCCGTCGGCGTCGAGGTTCACGTAGAGGAGGACCTGGTGCTCGGGCAACAGGGAGTTGCCGCTGTCGTCGTGGGGGACGTGGTCGCGCCAGGCGTGTTGCCGCCGGGGCTTGGCCGCGGGGTCGCCGGTGGGGGTCGCGCCGTCGTCGACCCGTTCTTGGCAGGCGGCGAGCGCGCCGGCGCCGCCGACGGCGACGGCGGCCCGGAGGAACTGTCGGCGCGGCAGGTCGGGATCGAGGACCATCTCGCCGGCGGATAGCCGCGGGACCGGCAAGGTTGTTTCGACGGCCGCGGGTCGACCGGGCGTGGTTCGGATCCCGCTCCGTGCGGGTCGGACCGGAGGGCCGGTCGAGCGGAGCGTCCGGAGGGGTTGCAGACGCCGTCGTATCGGCGGAATTGGTAATCATTATACGCGGGGGCGCCCGACCACCCGGGTATGCAACGACGAGCCGCGGCGATTTACTTCGTGTTCTTCCTCGTCATCGGGGCCGGGGCGTACGGCCTCATCCAGACGGCGGAAGAGCCCACGGTCTCACTGGAAGGCGACACGGCGTACTCCGCGGGCGACGAAGTGACCTTCGGCGACCGGACCTGGGAGGTCGCCCAGGCGGACACCGGCAACGGCGAGCTCGCGTGGGTCAACGAGTCGGCGGTCGTCACGACGACCATCGACAACGACACCGAAGTGCCGGTGACCGACGTGCGCTGGTCGGACCAGTCGGCCCGGATGGAGCAGGTCTTCGAGGCCGGCTCGACGGTCCAGTACAACGGCAGCGAGTACGAGGTCAGCGTCAACGAGAGCGCGGGCTCGTTCACCCTCGCGCTCGCGAGCAACGCGTCGGTCAACGAGAGCTACGCCGTCGGCGACACGGTGACCTACCGGGGCAACGAGGCGACGGTCACGAGCGTCACGGGCGAGGCGGCGACCATCGTCTGGGGCGGTCCGTACCTGCTGGTCGTCCAGGCGGAGAACGGGAGCGACCCGACGGAGGCGACGTTCGTCGAGCAGCGCGATATCGGCGCGATGGTCGACGCGGACCCGGCGCTGTACAACGAGACGATCACGCAGAACGGCGTCGAGAAGGTCACCTTCCGCGCGAACGACACCAACGTCCCCGTCGACGAGTACTTCCCGCCGGTCGAACGGCACACCATCGCCGAGGGCGAGACGCTGACCTACCAGGGCAACGAGACGACCGTCGACGCCGTGACCAACACGAGCGTCGAACTCACCCGCCCCGGGCAGAACACCGTCACGGTCGGCTTCTCCGAGGGCGCGAACTTCACGGTCGCGGACACGCAGTACTTCGCGCACTTCCCGGACAACTCGTCGGTGTACTTCTTCGAGACCGCCGAGCGCTACGGCGACTACGCGGCGGAGGAGAACGAGATCACCTCCTACAACGACCGGATGAACGGTCTGTGGGGCGTCGCGCAGCTCAGCCTCCTCGCCGCGATCCTCCTGGCCGCCATCGCGTACCTGCCCGTCCGGGGCTGACACGTCGCGGCGGTCCGCTTTCGGTCCGGTTTTCGATTGTACCGAACGGCGAGCGGCAACGCTGTGCGGTGTCGTCAACCGGTCGGAGAAAGGGCGGCGTCAGTCGGTGCGGCTGAGCCAGACGAGGGCGGCGCCGAGCGCGGCGGTCCCGACGGCACCGACGACCTGCAGCGCCGAGGCGACGACACTGCCTTTCGTCGTCCAGGGGGCGCCGGCGAGCGTCGCCAGCGCGACGAGCACGAGCAGGACGCCGACGGCGATCCCGACCGGCTCCAGCCGGTCCTCGAAACGGTTCGTGGCGTTCATACACGGTCACTCGCGGCTCACCGTGGTAAGTCTCTTGGTTCCCCGTCGCTGTCGCTCGGCGGTTCGTTCCACGGGCCGGGAGGGAGTTGAACCCGAGTGCGAGACCCGCTTCGCTCGCCTCGCGTAGTTCAACTCCTCCTGTCCGCTTCGCTCGTCACGTACGTTCCTCGCAGAAGCGGGCCGGGAGGGAGTTGAACCCCCGACCATCTGGTCTCTCCCGCAACCACGCGGGTCGAACGCGTAGCCGCGATAAAAGCCAGACGCTCTGCCTGACTGAGCTACCGGCCCTTCATCACCGAATCGGGGAGACGGCGATTAAGTACTTACGATCAGTCCTGTCTGAAGCGCCGTTCGAGCGCGGTGGCGACGATCTCGTCGGGCTCGACGTCCTCCAGCGCCGCGCGCCTGCGGAGTTCGCGGTAGACCTCCGGCGGGAGCTCCATGGTGAGCTCGCCGAGGGTGACCCCTTCGGCGGCCAGCGCCTCGTCGACGGGCGTGCCGTCGTTGACGTCGCTGGCGACCGAGCGCACCTGGCGGACGGTCATGTCGTGGTCGAGGACGGCCCACGCCAGCTGGAGGCGGGCGGCGCCGGCGACGCGGGCGATGTGTTTGGCGGCGGTCGGGGCGATCTCGCCCATCGCGACGTGCTTGCGGATCGAGCGGGGCAGGTCGTGGACCCGGGACCACTTGCGGATGAAGGCGACGGTGGCCTCGCCGCCGGCGCGCTCGGCGGCGGCCTTGTACGAGCCCTCGCCGCGGACCAGCGCGGCGCAGGCGGCCGCACCCCGGAGCATGAAGACGGTGTCGGCCTCGCCGGCGGCGTCGCTGGCGAACTGGCGGACGGTCTCGGCGGCGGTCTCCAGGCTCTCCGGGTCGTCGGGGTCGAACTCGACGGCCTCCTCGGGCCGCTGGCCGGTGACGCTCGGGTCGCCGCGGATGACCGGCGCCCCGACCGGCGACTCCCGGTCCGTCGGCGGGTCCCCTGGCCCCTCGTGGCTCATCGCTCGTTCTTTCGGAGTAGTCTGTGAAAAGGGTCCCGTCTGCCGGTACGACCGGCGCACACGCGCTCGGGGCCCGACCGGCCGTCGCACGGTTGGACCTCGTCGGGGGCTGTGGGCCGCGTCGCGGCCGTCAGTCGGACGCTTCGGCGCGCTCCTCGGAGAGGTGCTCCCAGACCTCCGCACAGCCACACCCGTCGTCGACGTCATCGAGATGCTCTCGATGGCTCGACGAGCCACGCTCGTCGGTGTCGTCGAGGTGGCTGGTGTCCGGCTCGGGCGCTTCGTCGTCGTGGGTGTCTGTCGTCTGAGTCATCGGTTCGTCGTACACCCGGCTACAGGCCGTACTCCCTTAACCCGTCGCGCTCCCGTAATTGCTACCCGGGCTTGTGCGTACCGGCAAACCCTTCACCTATCTCGGACGGGCGCGGCGGACGGCGGGGACCGGTCCGGCACCGCTCGACGTGCGACCCACCGGCGAGTGTTGTGTGGGGCGACAGGCTCTGGGTACTCGGGAGCGTAGCGACCGGCAGTGACGACCGACGTTCACCAGCTCGACGACGGTGCCTGGATCAGCGTCAACGACGAGCGGCAGGTCAACGTCAGCGACCTGTGGCTGCTGGCCCGCCAGGCGGTCTGCGACTGCGAGACCGCCGACTTCCTCGTCGAGGGGTTCGCGGAGGTCGGCGTCGACCACCCGGACGTCCAGGCGAAGGTCGCCGGCCGCTGTATCGCCTGCGGCCGGGAGGGGGTCACCGGCTGGCTCACCGTCGGCCGCGTCATCGACCCCGAGGACGGCGAGTTCTACCCCGTCGACACCGCGAGCGTCCAGATCCCGGAGCGACGCCGCCGCCTCGCTCGCCCCGAAGAGTAGGCAACACGATCCGGTTTGCGGGAGAGGTGGGGCGGTTTGTCGAGATGCGCGCGCGTTTAAGTGCGGAGCTATTCGGGGGAGACACGAATGCCGTCGAAAGTCGAGAACTGGAAGAGCGAGGTCTACGGCAACGAGATACGCGAACACCTGCTGGAGTTCGCGGAGGAGGGGTGGGACGCCATCCCGGAGGACGAACACGACGCCTGGTTCGAGCGGTTCAAGTGGTGGGGGCTGTATCACCAGCGGAAGGGCCAGGAGTCCTATTTCATGATGCGCATCGGGACGCCCAACGGCGTCCTCGAACCCGGCCAGCTGCGCGTCGTCGGTGAGATCGCAGACGAGTACGCCCGCGGCCCCGTCGACAACCCCGAGTTCGGCGGCGCCTACTGCGACTGGACGACCCGCCAGTCGATCCAGCTGCACTGGATCAAACTGGAGGACATCCCGGCGATCTTCGAGAAGCTGGAGGAAAACGGCCTGAGCACGCAGCAGGCCTGCGGCGACTCCTGGCGCAACATCGTCGGCTGTCCGGTCGCCGGCAAGGACGAACACGAGCACATCGACGCCTGGCCGGTCGCCCAGGACCTGCACGAGACGTTCAAGGGCGACGACGACCACACCAACCTCCCCCGGAAGTGGAAGGTCTCGGTGACGGGCTGTGACCAGGGCTGCGGCCAGGGCGACATCAACGACCTGGCCTTCGAGCCGGCGACGAAGGAGGTCGACGGCGAGGAGCAACTCGGCTTCAACGTCCGCGTCGGCGGCGGCCTCGCCCGCAAGGAGCCCCGCTTCGCCCGCGACATCGACGTGTGGGTTCCCACCGAGAAGGTCAACGACGTGGCCGGCGGGATGTCCGCGCTGTTCCGCGAGTACGGCGACCGCGAGGACCGCTTCAACGCCCGCATCAAGTTCCTCGTCGACGAGTGGGGCCCCGAGAAGGTCCGCTCGGTCCTCCAGGAGGAGTTCGTCGACTTCGAACTGCCGACTGCTGGCGAGGACATGCGCGACCAGTACACCTACAACGCCGGCACGGGCGAGCACGGCGACCACGTCGGCGTCTACGACCAGCCCGACGGGAAGAACTACGTCGGCCTGAACGTCCTCGTCGGCCGCATGGGCGTCGACGACGTGCTGGAACTGGCCGACCTGGCCGAGGAGTACGGCTCCGGCGAGGTCCGCCTGACCCAGCGACAGAACGTCATCGTCACGGACGTGCCCGACGAGGAGCTCGACGCCTTCCTCGACGAGCCGCTGCTGGAGGACTACTCGCCGGACCCGAGCCCGTTCATGCGCGGCTCCATCGCCTGCACGGGCACGGAGTTCTGCTCGCTGTCCATCGTCGAGACGAAGAACCGCCAGGTCCGCTACGCCCGCTGGCTGAAGGACAACGTCGACCTGCCCGGCGAGGTCGAGGACTTCCACATCCACCTCTCCGGTTGTACGGCCTCCTGCGCCCAGCCGCAGATCGCCGACGTGTCCCTGCGCGGAATGAAGACGCGCAAGGACGGCGAACCCGTGGAGGCGCTGGACATCGGCCTCGGCGGCGGCCTCGGCGAGGAACCGCGCTTCGCCGACTGGGTCGAACTGCGCGTCCCCGTCGACGAGGTGCCCGGCGCCATCAGGAACCTCGTCGCCAACTACGAGGCCGAGCGCGACGGGACCGAGACGTTCCGGGAGTTCGTCGCCCGCCACGACGAGGACGCCCTCTCGGAGTTCGTCGAGCCCGAGGAAACGGACTACGAGGACCCGTACATGCACAACACGAAGATGACGTGGTACCCCTACACCGACGACGACGAGATGGGCGACTCGCCGGCGCCGACCGACGCCGAGGGCAACTCGCTCGCGCCCGCCGACGACTGAGCGCCCGCCGACGACTGAGCGTCCGCCGACGACTGAGCGTCCGCCCGACCTCGTTCGGCCCCGAAGGCCGACGCTTCGGCGCCCCGTACCGTTATTTTGCCGGAGGCCGTAGCGACTCCCGCACCCATGTCCGGTGACGAGCACGTCCACCCGGAAGTGGGGTCGCAGGACTGGGACAACCCGGACTTCTGTCCGTTCTGCGGCGAGCAACTCCCCGACGGCGGCGCCGGCTTCATCGACCACACGAAGGAGAGCGACACCTGCCGCGATCGGTTCGAGGTGTGGCGGTCGAACATCGCCGACGACGTGGCCGGCGAGTGGACCGGCTGACCGTCGGATCCAGGCCCATGGGGCGACCGACCCGCCGTCGCTTAAGTATCTGGGCCGCCGACCGACGGTATGGTCGACCGCATTCTGAAGGTCAACGCCTACACCACCTTCGATCTGCTCGACGGCCGCGTCGAGGGCCACGGCTTCGAGGAGGAGGCGCTGACCGTCCTGAACGTCACCACCGACAGCCGCGACGACCCCGACCACGTCGAGTTGCAGGTCGAGATGGACAACACCGACCTCGACGAGGTGACCGCCCACGCCGACCACGTGGAGCTGTCGGCCGAACAGGCCCGCGAACTCGCCGCGGAACTGGAGAAGTACGCCGGCCGCGTCGAGGCCGCCGACGAGGGGTGAGGCGTCCACGGGCCGTCGAGACCGAGGCTAGTACCGATTCCGGCCCAACGATTAAACGCTGTCAACGCGAATGTCAACGTGACAATGGCGACAGCGGACGAGCAGATCCGGGTGAGCGACCGGGTGAAACGCGAACTCGACCGGCGTCGGCGCGAAGGGGAAAGCTACAACGACGTCCTCGAGCGCCTGCTTCCGGAGAACGCGGACACCTCGTTCGACGATGGGTTCGGCGTTCTCTCGGACGAGACCGGTGACGAGATCCGAGAGCGACGTGAGCGAGCCAAGGAGGAACGGAAGAACCGGATGCGCCGACTGGAGGACGCGTGAGGGTCCTCGACGCGAACTACCTCATCGATTATCTGAGCGGGGTCCCGGAAGCGAAGTCGTACTACGAGGCGAACGGTGGTTCCGACAACCGCTGGATCGCACCCGCACCGGCGTACGCGGAGGCTCTCGTCGGCGTCGGCAATCATCCGACGGGCGATGTCGACGAAGCTATCGAGGCACTGGCGTGGACTGACGTATACGGTGTCGACGACCGACTCGCCATCTCGTCGGCGCGAATCGCGGACGAGATCGGGTCGCAGGGCCCCTATCTCGACGGCGTCGACGCGCTCGTCGCCGCGACAGGTGAGGAGTTAGACGCGCCAGTCGTCTCCTGTGACGGCGACCTCACGCACGAGGCGACGACGGCGGTCGTCGACGTGGAAGACTACCTCGAACGACACGAAGGGACGTGACGCGTACAGTGCTCGGCTCAGGTCGTCTGTAATCCGCCCGCGACCGACCACGACGCTTTTCACGGCGAGCGGCGAACCGGGGGGTAATGGAAGCACTGACGCTCGGTCCGGCGGGGACCTACTCCCACCGGGCGGCGAAGGCGGTGGCCGACGAGGTGGTCTTCACGGACTCGAAGACGGCCATCGTCGAGGCGGTCGCCAGCGGCGAGTACGAACGGGGGGTCGTCCCCGTCGAGAACAGCACCGAGGGACCGGTCACGGAGTCGCTCGACGCGTTCGCCGAGTTCGACGTGGCGGCGGTCCGCGAACTCATCACGCCGATCCGCCACGCGCTCATCGCGCAGGGGCCGGAGTTCGACGTGGTGGCGAGCCACCCGCAGGCGCTCGCGCAGTGTCGCGAGTACCTCGATCAGAACTACCCCAGCGCGACGCTGGAGTCGATGACCTCGACCGCCGCCGGCGTCGAGCGCGCCCGCGAGGACCCGAGCGTCGCCGCCATCGGCCACCCCCAGAACGCCGACGACGAACTCCGGGTGATCGCCGAGGACGTCCAGGACCAGTCGTCGAACGCCACCCGATTCCTCGTCGTCGCGCCCGCGAGCGAGCGCAGCGAGGCCGGCTCGAAGACCTCCTTCATCGTCTACCCGAACGTCGACTACCCGGGGCTACTGCTCGAACTCCTGGAGCCGTTCGCCGACCGCGACATCAACCTCACGCGCGTCGAGTCCCGCCCCAGCGGCGAGCGGCTGGGCGACTACGTCTTCCACATCGACGTCGAGGCCGGCCTCTACGAGGAGCGCACCCAGGCGGCGCTTTCGGAGATCGAGGCCATCGCCGACGAGGGGTGGGTCCGCCGGCTCGGCTCCTACGACAGCGAGACGGTGCTGGACTGACCGGCGAGGCCGCACCCGCCACGGGCTTAAGGCGACTCCCCGCGTAGTCCTGGGCGAGATGACACGATCCACCGACCCGTTCGGCGACATCGAGGAACTGATCGACGTGATGACCGGCGGGCTGGAGCCGTCGGGCGACCTGGCGGTCGACGTGGCCGACACCGGCGACGAGTTCGTCGTCGTCGTCGACCTGCCGGGCTACGAGCAGGCGGACATCGACGTGCAACTGACCGACTCGACGACGCTCGTGCTGTCGGCCAGCCGGGAGACCGAGTCCGTCGAGGAGGCCGACCGCTACGTCACCCGCGAGCGCCACGGCCAATCGGTCAACCGGCAGGTCGGCCTCCCCGAGCCCGTCGTCGAGTCCGAGGCCGGCGCCACCTACGAGGGGGGCGTGCTGACGGTCACCCTCCCGAAGCAGACGACGACCGACGACGGCGGCACCGACATCCCGGTGAACTGAGCGCACACGCGCACCCGTACGGCCGGTCGCGCACTGCCGCGGCCGCGCCCGGCCGTCGCGGAGCGCCCGCGGGTGCGGCGACGCGGCCGCCACCGGAACCGCAAACGGCTTTCGCGGGCGGACCGAGTCGCCGGTATGGCACTCGAACCCGGCGACCCGGCGCCCGAGGTGGCGGCCCCGAACCAGGACGGCGAGACGGTCGAGCCCGACTGGTCGGGCGTCTCGGTGGTGTACTTCTACCCGAAGGACGACACGCCCGGCTGCACGACCGAGGCCGAGCAGTTCCAGGCGGAACTGGAGAGCTACCGCGACGCGGGCGTGACCGTCTACGGCGTCTCCGTCGACGACGCCGACTCCCACGCCGACTTCGCCGCCGAGTACGGGATCGAGTTCGACCTGCTGGCCGACCCCGACGGCGAGGTCGTCGACACCTTCGACGTGGAGCGGTCGCGCGGCGTCGCGAGCCGGACGACGTTCGTCGTCGTCGACGGGTCGGTCCAGGCGACCTACACCGGCGTCGACCCCGACGGCCACGCGCGGAACGTGCTCGCCGACCTCGTCGAGACGGGCGTCGTCTCGATCGAGGACTGAACGGGACCAACCGCCGGTGGGTCGTCCGCCGCGAGAGGGGGGCGCCGGTAGGCTGCCCGTCACGACCGGCGGCCGACCCCGCCGTTCAGAAGGCTTATCACCGGAACGGACCGCAGTACCGGCAATGAGCGTCGCGAACGGCAGTCTCAGGTACGCCCTCCTCGCGGTCGTCGCCGCGGCCGTCGTCTTCCCGTTCTCCCGGGTCGCGAGCGGCGTCTGCGTCGTCGCCGCGGTCGGCGTGATCTACTTCCACCGCGACCCCGCGCGGGTCGTCCCGCCGCAGGGGGTCGTCGCCCCCGCCGACGGGAAGGTGACCGTCATTCGGGAGGAGGACGAGGGGCTCCGGCTGGGCATCTACATGAGCGGCTGGGACGTACACATCAACCGCGCGCCGATGGACGGGACCGTCGAGACGGTCGAGCACATTCCGGGCGCGAACAAGCTCGCGTTCACGAAGGACGCCGAGGAGAACGAGCGACTGCGCTTCGAGTTCGAGGACTACACCCTCGAACAGATCGCCGGCACGTTCGCCCGCCGGACCTACTCCTACGTCGACCCCGGCCAGGAAGTCGCCCGCGGCCAGCGGATCGGCCACATCTCCTTCGGCAGTCGCTTCGACATGGTGTTCCCGCCCGAGTACGACCCCGACGACCTCACCGTCGACGTGGGCCACCGCCTCTACGGCGGCGAGACGGTCATCGCGCCGCAACGCTCGCAGGTGGCCGACAAGGCCGGAGCCGCGGACGACCCAGCCGCCGACGAGGCCGGCGAACCGCGGGACGCCGCGCCCTCCGCCTGACCCGTCGGGGCGGTTCAGAAACGCCCCACCCCGTCCACCGTATCGTCACGTTCCGCTCGCTGGCCGGGTACGTGCGGCTTCGTCCCAGTCCACAAACCAATTAATAACCTGACATATTTACGGGCGGGGCGACCAGTAGCGGCCGAGGAATGACACGGACAGGGGGAGAGCGTTCGGGGACGGGCGGGAACTGCGCCTACGATCCGTCGGTCGTCGCGGGCGAGACGTTCTTCCGGACGCTGGTCGAGAGCGCGTCGGACGCGGTCGTGACCGTCGACGAGACCGGGGGGATCGTCTTCGCCAACCCCGCCGCGGCGGAGCTGTTCGGCCACGAGCCCGAGGCGCTGGTCGGCCGGTCGGTGGCGGCGTTCCTGCCGGAGGGCGACCGGCCGCGGGTCCGCGAGGCGTTCGAGGCGCTGCGGTCGGGGTCGGAGGCGCCGACGGAGTGGGAGGGGATCGAGACGGTCGCCAGACACCGCGACGGGCGGCTCGTCCCGGTCGAGCTGTCGCTGCGGGCCCACCGGGAGGGGGAGGAGTGGCTGTTGACCGCCGTCGTGCGGGACATCTCGGACCGCCGCGCCGAGCGGGTCGAGCGCCGCCGCGAGCGGGAGCTGACCGAGCAGCTGCTGCGGACGGTCCCGACGGGCCTGGTCGTACTCTCCGCCGAGGGCGTCATCGAGCGGATGAACGACCGGGCGGGCGAGATCCTGGGTGTCGACCCCGAACGTGTGGTCGGTGACTCCCGCGAGACCGACGCGTGGCGGCTGCTCGACGCCGACGGTGAGCCCGTGCCGCCCGACGAGCGGGTCTTCGGGATCGCCCTCGACACGGGGCGGCCGGTGACCGAAGTCGAACACCAGGTCGAGCGGGCGGACGGCTCGCGCGTCTGGGTGCAGGTCAGCGCGGCGCCGCTGACCGACGGGGACGGCGCCGACCGGGTCGTGGTCGCCGTCGAGGACATCACCCGGCAGAAGGACCGCGAGCGGCGCCTGCGCGAGCAGAACGAACAGCTCGAACGGCTCGACCGGATCAACGCGGTCATCCGGCGGATCGACCAGGCGCTGGTGCGGGCGACGACCCGCCGGGAGATCGACGAGGCGGTCTGCGAGGCGCTGGCCGCGGCCGACCCGTACCGCTCGGCCTGGATCGGCGACGTGAGCGCCAGCAGCGACGAGGTGACGCCGCGGGCCCACGGCGGCGACGTGGCCGACTACCTCGACGCGATCGCGGTCACGCGCTCGGCCGAGCCCGGCGGGCGAGGGCCCGCCGGCCGGGCGATCCGCTCGCGGTCGGTGCAGGTCACCCACGACGTGAACACCGACCCGGCCTTCGAGGGGGTCCGCGCGGCCGCCGCTGCCCACGGCGTCCGCTCGGCGGCCAGCGTCCCGCTGGTGTACGACGGGACGATCTACGGCGTGCTGACCGTCTACGCGGACGAGCGGGGCGCCTTCGACGACACCGAGCAGGACGTGCTCGGCGAGCTCGGGGCGACGATCGGCCACGCGATCAACGCGGTGACGACTCGGCAGGCGCTGGTGGCCGACCGCGTGACGGAACTGCGGCTGGCGGTCGACGACGACCGGCACTTCTTCTCGGCGCTGTCGGCCGCGCTGGACTGCGAGGTGGCCTTCGAGGGCGCGACCGTCCAGGCCGACGAGACGTTCCGCTACTACCTGACCGTCGCGGGGGCGGACCCGGACGACGTGCTCGGGTTCGCCGACGGGTTCGCGGGCGTCGAGTCGGCCCGCGTCGTCAGCGTCGGCCCCGACGGGGAGTCGCTGCTGGAAGCGACGCTCGACGCCGAGAGCGCGTTCGGGGTGATCGCCGACCACGGCGGGGCCGTCCGGTCGGCCTCGGCCGCCGGCGGGACCTGCGAGGTCGTCGCCGAGCTCCCGGTGGCCGCCGACGTGCGCGCCGTCGTCGACGCGCTCGACGAGGCGTTCGCGGACATCGAGGTCCGCGCCCAGCGCGACCGGGAGCGGGACGGGAGCGACGCCGTCGCCTCGGGCCCGTCGTTCGACGCCGACCTGACCGACCGCCAGCGGACGGCGATCGAGACCGCCTACTACGCCGGGTTCTTCGAGTGGCCCCGCGAGTCCACCGGGGAGGAGGTCGCCGAGTCGCTGGGCGTCTCCGCACCCACCTTCCACAAGCATCTCAGGGTCGCCGAGCGGAAGCTGCTCGCCGCCCGCTTCGGCGACGAGCCGACGGACGAGTGACACTAACCGTTTAGCCACGCGACTGAATACCGTACGGGGGTATGCTCCCATACAGATGGGACGCAACCACCACGAGGCCCTCGAACCGGCCCCCGACGCGGCCGCGACGGCCGAGACCGACGAGCTGTTCGCCGTCCTCTCGAACGCAAACCGCCGGTTCGTCCTCTCGCATCTCGCCCAGCGGGAGACCCCGCCCCCCCTCGACCACGTCGCCGGCGCGCTCGCCGAGTGGAGCGACGACCTCTCCCGCGAGGACGCCCGCATCGCGCTCCACCACGTCCACCTGCCGAAGCTCGAGGAGGCCGGCCTCGTCACCTACGACGACACCGTCGAGCTGAGCGACGACGCCGACGGGTCGCTGGACCTGATCGACGACGTCTGAGTCGTCGGTAGAAACCCTCGACCGCACGCCGACCCGACGACAGCCGAGCGGCAGCCGCGTGGGTCGGCCGCGTCCCGGTCGCCGGCCGGGGACTCACGCCGGTCGCCGGCCGCTCACTCGATGTTGATCGCCGGCCGCCCGGGCGCGGCCTTCCCCGCCAGGTCGTCGTCGGCCTCACCGGCCGACTGGACGACCACCTCGGCGTCGAACTCCTCCTCGACCAGCCACGCGGCCCGCTCCAGCGCGGCCCGCTCCTCGTCGGGCGCGAGCACGTCCGAGAGGGCCTCGCGCTCGGCCTGCAGGTCCTGTGCGAAGTCTGCCGCGGCGTCGCCCTGCTCGCGGATCTCGTCGTGACCCATCAGGTCGCCGATCAGGTTGTCGGCGTCGGACTCGCGGGCGAGTTCGTGGGCGCGATGTTTCCACTCGGGGGCGACCGCGAGCGTGATCCGCTCCGGGTCCTCGATGCCGACGGTGTCGACGATATCGCGCACGTCCTCGCGGGTGTCCTCGACGAGCCGGCGGGCCACCTCGTAGTCCTCGGGGAGGTCCGCCTCGGGCCACTCGGCCTCGGCGAGCAGGCCGTCGCCGCCCAGCAGGTCCCAGACCTCCTCGGCGACGTGGGGCGCGACCGGCCCGAGCAGCTTCACGACCGTCCGCACGCCGCGCTCGACGACGGCGGGGTCGGCGTCCGACCGCTCGTGGTAGCGGCGCAGCAACGAGACCACGTCGCGGGCGGCCTGCTGCGCGTGGTTGAACCGGAAGTCCTCGAACTCCGCGGTGGCCGTGGCGACGGTCGCGGCGATCTCCCTGTCGACGTAGGCCGCGACGGGGTCCTCGTCGACGGCGCTGGCCGGGTCCGCGGCGTCACCGGCGCCCAGCCCGTCGTCGCTCTCGGCCACTTCCTCGGCCAGCCCGTAGACGTTCTGGAGGAACTGGTAGCTGGAACGGACGCCCTCGGGGCTCCAGGCGAACTCCTTCTCGGGCTGGGCGGCCTCCATGATGAACAGGCGGGCGGTGTCGGCGCCGTACTCGTCGATGATCCGCTGGGGCGAGACGCCGTTGCCCTTCGACTTGGACATCTTGTTGCCGTTCTCGCCCAGCACCATCCCCTGGTTGGTCAGGTTCGTGAACGGCTCGCGCACCCCGTCGACGAGGTCGATGTCGTCGAGCACCTTCGTGAAGAAGCGGGCGTACAGCAGGTGCATCACGGCGTGCTCGATGCCGCCGACGTAGCGGTCGACGGGCATCCAGTCGCTGGCTCGCTCGCTGTCGAAGGGGACCTCGTCGGCGTCGGGCGAGACGTACCGCAGGAAGTACCACGAGGAGTCGACGAACGTGTCCATCGTGTCCGTCTCGCGTTCGGCCGGGCCGCCGCAGTCGGGACACTCCACCTGCTTCCACTCCTCGGCGGCGTCGAGGGGGTTCCCGGTCGTGTGGACGAACTCGGGGAGTTCGACGGGCAGGTCCTCGTCGGGCACCTCGACGAAGCCACACTCCTCGCAGTGGATCATCGGGATCGGCGTGCCCCAGTAGCGCTGGCGGGAGATGCCCCAGTCGCGCAGGCGGTACTCGACGCGGTGCTCGCCGTCGAAAACCTCGACGAACTTCTCGCGGGCCTCCTGGCTCGTCAGCCCGTCGTACTCGCCGCTGTCGACCAGGACGCCGTCAGGCGTGTACGCCTCTTCCTGCACGTCCACGTCCTCGGGGTCGACCTCGGCGTCTGGTTTCGGCTCGACGACCTGCTTGATGGGAATGTCGTGTTCCTCGGCGAAGGCGTGGTCGCGCTCGTCGTGGGCCGGGACGGCGTACAGCGCGCCCGTGCCAACGTCCTCCAGCACGTAGTCTGCGACGTAGACCGGGATCTCCTCGCCGGTCGCGGGGTTGGTCGCGTACTCGCCGGTGAACACGCCGGAGGTCTCGTCGACCTCGTCCTCGTCGGCGTGTTCGACGCGCTCGACGTACTCGGCCACGTCGCCGTTCTCCTCGGCGAGTCGCTGGGCGACCTCGTGGCCCGGCGAGATGGCGAAGAAGGTCGCGCCGTGGATGGTGTCCAGCCGGGTGGTGAAGATTTCCACGGTGTCGCCGGTCGTGAGGTCGAACTCCACGCTGTCCCCTTCCTGGCGGCCGATCCAGTTGCGCTGCATCTCCCGGACGTTGTTCGGCCACCCCTCCAACTCGTCCAGGGCCGCCAGCAGTTCCTCGGCGTAGTCGGTGATCGTCAGGAACCACTGGTCCATCTCGCGGTGCTCGATGGGGGTGTCACAGCGCCAGCAGATCTCGGCGCCGCCCGGCCCCTCCTCGACCTGTTCGTCCGCGAGGACGGTCTCGCAGGAGGGACACCAGTTGAGTTCGGCGCCCTGCCGTTCGACGAGGCCTTCCTCGCGGAACCGCTTGAACAGCCACTGGTTCCAGCGGTAGTAGTCGGGCTCGCAGGTGGTGACCTCCCGCTCCCAGTCGTAGCCGAAGCCCATCGACTTCAGCTGGGTCTTCATCGAGTCGATGCAGTCCATCGTCCAGTCGCGGGGGTTGGTGTCCCGTTCGTTGGCGGCGTTCTCCGCGGGCAGGCCGAAGGAGTCCCAGCCCATCGGGTGCAGGACGCTCTCGCCGCGCATCCGCTCGAAGCGGGCGTAGGCGTCCGTGATCGTGTAGTTGCGGACGTGGCCCATGTGCAGATCGCCCGACGTGTAGGGGAACATCGCGAGGACGTACTCGGGGTCCTCGGCGTCGTCGGGGATGCGGAACACACCCTCCTCGTCCCACGTGCGCTGCCAGCGGGGCTCGATCTCCGTGTGGTCGAACCCACGCTCCCGTTCGCGTTGCTCTCCGGTCCCGGCGGTCATGCGCGTACGTCGGACAGCGACGGTGCTATACCTTTCCCTTCGCTGGGAGGGAGACACACGGTCGAGGGGGCGGGACTGTCCGCCGTCGCCCCCGCTGTGGCGGCCACCGTGGTTTTACGTCCGACGGGCCCCACCGTCCGGTATGCGCGTCGCCTCCCTCCTGCCGTCGGCCACCGAGATCTGTTACGCCCTCGGGGTCGAACCCGTCGGCGTCTCCCACGAGTGCGACTGGCCGCCCGAGGCCGAGGACCTGCCGACGCTGGACCGCTCGCGGGTCGACCCCGACCAGGACAGCGCGGCGATCAACGAACAGGTCGCACAGGCCGAGCAGGAACACGGCGGCGTCTACGAGATCGACCTCGACACCCTCGCCGAAGTCGACCCCGACGTGGTGGTCACCCAGGGCGTCTGCGACGTATGCGCCGTCGACACGCTGCTCGTCCAGGACGCCATCGCCCAGGCGGGCGTCGACGCCGAGGTGCTCACGACCGACGTGCACAGCCTCGACGACCTCTACGCCGACATCGAGCGGTTCGGCGCGGTCTTCGACCGCGAGGAGCGGGCCGCGGAACTGGTCGCGGACCTCCGGGAACGGGTCGCGGCCGTCCGCGAGCGGACGGCGGAGATCGACCCCGACGACCGGCCGAGCGTCGCCGTCTTCGACTGGCTCGACCCCGTCATGGTCGCCGGCCACTGGATGCCCGAACTCGTCGACGCGGCGGGCGGCACGTACCCCATGGCCGACACGGGCGACCGCTCGACGCCCCGGGAGTGGGCGAGCGTCCGCGAGGCTGACCCCGACGCCGTCGTCGCCGCGCCCTGCGGGTTCGGGATCGACCAGACGTTCGACAGCGTCGACGAGTTGATCGGCCGGCCGGGGTTCGAAGACCTCGAAGCCGCCGAGTCCGGCCGCGTCTACGTGATGGACGGCCACTACTTCGTCAACCGGCCCGGTCCCAGGCTGGTCGACACGCTGGAACACCTCGCCGGCCTCCTCCACCCCGACCGCTTCGACGCCCCGCCCGACGATGTGGCGCGCGAGTTGCCCGTCGACGGACCGATGCGCGAGGAACCCACGGCGTGACCGGCGAGCGAAGACGGGTCCTTCTCCACCGTGGCGCGCGCTGGAGCGCGCTTTCATGCGCGCGACCGTAGCCGCGCGAGGGATGAGCGGAGGAACGAAGTGACGGAGCGAATCGGCTGGGGAGGCTCGTGGCCCGCTGCGGTGCTGTGCGGGGCGGTCGCGGTCCTGGCGGACTGAAAGGGCGAGACGCGCTCGCGTTCATGTAGTCGTCTGAGCGACCCCTATCCGCGCGGGCGGTGCCGAGAGCGCGGATATGTCGCTCAGCGACCGCGAGCGCGCCGAGGGCTTTCATCGCCTGCTGTCAGTTGCGGTAGCGTCTCCAGCTAGCGAGCGCGTTGAGGGCTTTCAGCGTTCACCGCTGACTGCGGTACCGAATACTGCAAGCGAGACGGACGATCCGAACAGTACGAGTGACTCGAAGCGGACCGGATCAGGAACGAACACTCGGACGACGGGGACTCAGACCGCGGCGACAGCGGCCAGGCCCACGTAGACGTTCGTCAACACCACGACAGTTCCGAGCCCGATGACGCCGAGGAACCAGGCGCGCCAGCCCGGTACACGCTCGACGACCGACCGACACTCCAGCAGGACGACGCCGGCGTATAGCACGACGGCGGCCTTCAGCGCGACCACCAGTAGCGGGTGATGCACCAGCAACAGGCGGATCCAGGGGTTGGCCTCCAGCGAGGGGCCGGCGAAGGCGGCCGCGACCAGCGTCGACGCGGCGTCGCCGAAGCCCCAGATTATCACCAGCGACAGCACCAGCTCGACGTAGCCGGGCATCTCCAGGCGTATCTCCGAGAGGTCGAGCGCCTCGCCGATCGTCTCTGCCTCTGACATCGAACCCGGAGCGACGCGCGCTCCACCCGCCTCTCTCGAGTACTCGCCTATAAAACCTCTCGACAGAGTATCACCGCTGAAATTCGGAATCAGTGACGTGACCCGCGGTGTTCGCGTCGGCCGGTCGAACGCGGACTCCGCTCAGTCGGCGGGGACGGCGCAACTCTCCGAATACTCCACGTCGTCGACGGAGTCGATGGGGTCGTCGCCGCAGACCGAGCAGTCTGGGTTCGGACGGACGGCGACCTCGTCGAAGGACATCTCGGCGGCGTCGTAGACGACCATCCGGCCGTCGAGCGACTCGCCGACGCCGACGAAGTGCTTGACCGTCTCGGTCGCCTGGATGGCGCCGACCGTCCCCGGGAGCACCCCGAGAACCCCGGTCGTCGCGCAGTCGGGGACGGCGCCCTCCGGCGGCGCCTCGGGGAACAGACAGCGGTAACACGGGCCGTCGCCGGTGAAGGAGGTCACCTGCCCCTCGAATCGGTAGATGGCGCCGTGGGAGAAGGGGACGCCCGCGAGCGTGCAGTAGTCGTTGATGAGAAAGCGAGTCGGGAAGTTGTCGGAGGCGTCGACGACGAAGTCGTGGCCGTCGACCAGGTCGGCGACCGTCTCCGGCGAGACCGCCACCTCGTGGGGTTCGACGGTCACGTCGGGGTTCAGCTCGCGGACGAACTCGGCGGCGCTCTCGACCTTCGGGCGGCCCACGTCGGCGTCGCCGTGGACGACCTGGCGCTGGAGGTTCGAGCGCTCGACGGTGTCGTGGTCGGCGATCCCCAGGCGGCCGACGCCCGCGGCGGCGAGGTACTGGAGGACGGGCGAGCCGAGTCCGCCGGCGCCGACGACGAGCACCGCGGCGTCCAGCAGGTTCGCCTGCCCCTCCGGCCCCACCTCGTCCATGATGATGTGCCGGGAGTAGCGGTCGAGCTGCTCCGGGTCCAGATCCGGCCCTGCCATACCCGCGTCTACCGGGCCGAGCGGGTTAAGCGGTCCGCTCCCGGGTGCGACGCGCGCCGTGCTTCGAACCTCCTCCGGACCGACAGAAAGCTTACCAGTCGTCCGTGATACGGCCGGGTATGGCGCCCTCCACGCCGCTCGTCCGGCCCTCCGAGTACTTCGACCGCTACGACCGGCCCTCGATAGCCGTCGCCGCAGTCGTCGTCGCGGTCCAGGCGACCGCGACGGCCGCCGCGATCTGGGTGTTCCTCCAGCGCGTGATCGCCCACGTCGACGCCCCGCCCGAGGAGAAGGCGCAGGTCCGGGGCGCCGTGACCGGCGCGATCGTCGGGGTCTTCGTCGCCATCTTCGTCGGGTGGCTGCTGCTCGCCGCCCTGTTGCACCTGTTCGTGTGGTTCGCCGGCGGCCAGCGGTCGTTCGGGACCACCCTCGCCGTCACCGGCGAGGCCGAGATCGCCGGGATCGTCCTGTTGCCCGTGACCACCGTCGGACTGCTCAGCCTGCTCGGCCAGGCCCCCTCGAACCCGGAGGCGTTCGTCGACTTCTTCGAGCGGGCGGCCTCGTTCAGTTCGCCCGTCCTGCTGGTCTCTAGCCTCGTCAGCACACTCTGGAAGGCCGCGATCCAGGGCTACGGCCTCGCCGTCGCTCACGACCTCCCGGTCGGGAAGATGCTCGCGCTCGCCGTCGGCGTCGGGATCCTCGGCTTCCTGCTGAACCTGGTGTGAGCTGCGCCCTCCTGTCCGCCGCTCAGAGGCCGTAGAGGTCGCCGAACTTCCCCTCGGCGTAGTCGAGGAAGTAGTCGGCGGTGAAGCCCTCGCCGGTCGCCTCGCGCACGAGGTCGTCCGTCTCGTAGCGACAGCCGTGACGGTGGACGTTCTCGGTGAGCCACTCGTGCAGCGGGTCGAACTCGCCGGCCCGGACCTTCCCGTCCAGGTCCTCGATGGCCTCCTCGGCGCTGGCGTACAGCTGGGCGGCCAGGACGCTGCCCAGCGAGTACGTCGGGAAGTAGCCCAGCGAGCCGTGGGTCCAGTGGATGTCCTGGAGACAGCCCTCGCTGTCGGTGTCGGGCCGCACCCCGAGGTACTCCTCCATCTTGTCGTTCCACACGCCCGGCACCTCCTCGACGTCGAGGTCGCCCGAGATCAGGTCGCGCTCGATCTCGAACCGGAGGATGATGTGCATGTGGTAGGTGAGTTCGTCCGCCTCCACCCGGATCAGGTTGTCCGGGTAGATCTGGTTGGCGGCCTCGTAGAACGCCCGGGGCGAGGCGTCGACGCCCAGTTTCTCGTTCACTGTGTCGGCGAAGTCGTCCCAGAACGGCCGCGAGCGCCCGACGTGGTTCTCCCAGAGCCGCGACTGTGACTCGTGGACCGTCAGGTCACGGGACTGGCCCAGCGGCGTCCCGTAGTGCTCCCGCGGGAGGCCCTGCGTGTAGGTCGCGTGGCCGAACTCGTGGATGGTCGAGCCGATGGCGCCCATGGGGTCCTCGGGGTCGAACCGCGTCGTCACGCGGGCGTCGAACTGCGTCCCCGTCGAGAACGGGTGGGGCGCGGTGTCGAGCCGGCCGCGCTCCCAGTCGTAGCCCAGGTGGTCCAGCGCCGCCCGCACGGTCTCCTCCTGGGCGTCCTCGGGGTACTCGCCGTCGGCAAAGGGATCCGCCAGATCCGCGTCGCTGTCCTTGATGGCCTCGATCAGCGGGACGAGTTCGTCACGCAGCCGCTCCAGTACCCGCTCGGCGGTGTCCAGTCCCAGGTAGGGTTCGTACTCCTCGAACAGCACCTCGTAGGGGTCCCGGTCCGGGTCGATGGCCTCGGCGTAGTCGCGCTTGAGTTCGACCATCGTCTCCAGCGTCGGCGCGAACGAGTCGAAGTCGTCCTCGGCCTTGGCTTCCTCCCAGACCGGCAGGGCGTTCGACGCCGTCTCGGAGATCTCCGTCACGAGTTCCTCGGGCACCTCGACGGCCCGCTCGTGCTCGCGGCGGACCTCGCGGACGACCGCCCGCCGGCCGCCCGAGAGGTCGGCGTCGTCGAGTTCGTCGAGCCACTGGCCGACCCGCTCGTCGGTCAGCTTCTCGTGGGTGACCGCCGACAGCGCCGATGACTGCTTCGACCGGGCGGGCGTGCCGCCCTCGGGCATCGTCACCTGCTGGTCCCAGCCCAGCACCCCCCCGGCGTCGTTGAGGTAGGTCAGTTGCTTCACGTGCTCCTCGAAGGCCGGATAGGGCTCCGGTGCGGATTCGGACTCGGAGTCGTGGTCGGCGGATTCCGTCGTCATCGATCCACGGTTGCGGTCGACAGCGTATCAAAACACGGGTGACCGTCATCAGCCGGCTCGCTCGCGGGACCGCTCAGTGCAGGTGCCACAGGTATCGGTCAGCACAGGGGAAGGGGTTATCAGCGTGAGTAGAGATACCCCGCACTTAGAATGAGCACAACCCCCACGATGAGAGGGGCAACAACGAACAGGGGGTGCCACGGTGCACAGCCATCACAGCGAGCTTGACCAGCGATAGAGAAGTGTGTATAGAGGCCGTATCCAGCTAATACAGCACCGAGAATACCAAGTCCGCCCTGAAGAACTATCGTACGTCCAAGGTGCGTCGTAGTCGTCATAATCATCCGTTATTGAGAGTCGGTAAATACTTTCTGAGAACAGACACGAGTCGCGGTACATGCGCAGCTCTCATAGCTCGAAGCGCAACACGTCGCCGACTTCGACGCCGCGCTCGGTGGTCCACCCCTTGTTCACCTCCAGGACGTACTGGCCGCGGCCGGGGTACTCCTGGTCCTCGCCGTCCTCGTTCGGGCCGGGCTCGGGCGCGTGGTGGATCTCGGTGATCGCGCCCCCGCCGTCGGCGTAGACGATGTCGAGTCCGAAGTCCATGTCGCGCATCACGTAGGTGTGGCTCCCCACCTCGTCGTAGACGAACAGCATCCCCATGTCGGTCGGCAGCGACTCCGTGTCGCTCAGACCCTTGAATCGCAGATCACCGGTGTCGGCGACCGCAGCCGTCACCGAACCCAGCCGTTCCCCGCCGGGCGTCGTCACTCGAACGCCGGTCGTCTCGTACTCGGGGAACACGGCGTCGCGGGTCCCGGGTTGGGTCGCGGCCGGGGAAGGTGTCGCCGTGGGCGTCCGGGTCGGTGTCGCCGTCGGCGTTCCGGTGGCCGTCGCGGCGGGCGTCCCTGTCGGGGTCGGCCCGTCCTCCCCCGTCGGGGTCGCTGCGCCGTCTCCCTCCGTCGGCGTGGCCGTTCCGTCCCCGCCGTCGTCGGTCCCGCCGTCCGTCGGGGTGCCGTCGCTCAGACAGCCCGCCGCCCCGGCGGCGACCGCCGCGAGGAACGCTCGGCGTCGCATACCCGTCCTTCGAGCTGTCGACTGAAAAACACGCGGTCGGCAACCGCTGGTCAGCCGGCCCAGGATTCGGCAACGCCGCGGTAGATCCGGTAACAGCGGTCGAGGACGGACAGCGAGACGCTCTCGGTCGCGGTGTGAGCCTCCCCTGGTTCGGCGGGGCCACAGACGACGCAGGTCGTCCCCGCGTCGGCCAGCCACCCGGCGTCGGTCGCGTGGGGCTTGACCACCTGTTCGGAGAGTCCGTCGCCCGGCGCGGTCGCGTCACCGTCCGCCGTCTCTCCGTCCGGCGCCGGTTCGCCCTCCGTTTCGTGTGCATCGCGGGCCGCCGCGAGCACCGCGTCGGCGAAGGCGGCGTCGTCGCAGGCCATCGGCGGGAGGTCCTGGTCGACGGTCCAGGCGACGCCCGCTATCGCCTCCGCCCGCTCCAGGTCGGCGCGCTCGCCGGGCACCGTCCGCTCGTCGACGGTCACCTCGCAGCGCTCGGGGATGACGTTCCAGGCCGACCCGCCCTCGATCCCCGTGACCGCGACGCTGCCCGATAGCTCGTGGCCCAGCACCTCGGTGGCGGGGAACGACAGCTCTCGGACCACGTCGACGGCGTCGGTCGCGCGGTAGACGGCGTTGACGCCGGCCTCAGTCTCGCTGGCGTGGGCGGCCGTCCCCTCGGCCACCAGCGTCGACCCGCGCCGGCCCTTGTGGGCGACGGCCACGTCGGTGACCCCCGGCGCGGAGTAGCCGGTCGAGCCCTCCCCGACGACCGCGTAGTCCGGGGCGAACCCGTCGTCGATGGCCGCCCGCGCGCCGACGCCGCCGACTTCCTCACCGACGAACGAGGCGAAGACGAGTTCGAGCCCCTGCGGTGGGTCGGCATCGCGGAAGGCACACATGGCTGCCGCGACGGCCCCTTTCATGTCCGCGCTCCCCCGGCCGTACAGCCGGCGGTCGCCGTCCTCATCGCCGTCGTCGCCGTCCGCGGGTCCCTCGCGGACGACGTACTCGCCGTCTTCGACCTGTGACTCGTCCGGCGGGACCACGTCGTGGTGGCCGACCAGCGCCAGGGAGGTTTCCCCCGACCCCTTCCGGGCGATCACGTTACCGCCGCGCTCGGCGTCGCCGGCGTCGTCGCGGCGGACAGTCGCGTCGGTGTGCTCGCGCAGCCAGGCTGCGATGCGGTCGCCCGCCGCCGCCTCCGACTCGTGGCTCGGGATCGAGACGAGTTCGCGCGCGAGGTCGCGAACGTCTTCCCGTCGTTCCATGGTCGTCCCCTCGGGCGCCGTCGTCTTCAAGCCCGGCGGCCGGACGCTGCGACTCGCCAGCAGAGCTTTTGATTCGCCGGTCCCAACGACCGCTCATGCGACTCGACGCCGACAGCGCGGCGGTCGTCGTGGTGGACATGCAGAACGGCTTCTGCCACCCCGACGGCAGCCTCTACGCACCGGGCAGCGAGGCGGCCATCGAGCCCGTGGGCGAGGCGGTCGCGAAGGCCCGCGAGGCGGGCGCCGCGGTCGTCTGGACCCGCGACGTACACCCGCCCGAGCAGTTCGAGGACGCCCACTACTACGACGAGTTCGACCGCTGGGGCGAACACGTCCTCGAAGGCTCCTGGGAGGCCGAGATCGTCGAGGAACTCGACCCCCGCGACGAGGACCTGGTCGTGGTGAAACACACCTACGACGCCTTCTACGAGACGCAACTGGAGGGGTGGCTGGACGCCCACGACATCGACGACCTGGTGATCTGCGGGACGCTGGCGAACGTCTGCGTCCTGCACACGGCTTCCAGCGCCGGCCTCCGGGACTACCGGCCCGTCCTGGTGGAGGACGCGGTCGGTTGCACCGAGGAGGACCACCGCGAGTACGCGCTGGAGCACGCTGATTTCCTGTTCGGCGAGGTGACGCCGCTGGCCGACATCGAGTTCATCTGAATGGGCGGGGACATCGACAGCGACACCGCGCCCGGACGACTCCGCCGGTACGAACCCCGGGACCGGGAGGCCGTCTGGCGGCTCCACCGGACGGCGCTCCGGGCGGCCGGCTCGAACCCCGAGGACGTGCCGAACAGCGACGACATCCGCGACATCGAGGGGAACTACCTCGACGCGGGCGGGGAGTTCCTCGTGGTCGAGGTTGGTGGACAGAGCTCCGCTGGGGGCGACGCCGACGGCGAGGTCGTCGCGATGGGCGGGCTCGCCGGCGAGGGCGAGGAGATCCCCGAGGGGGCGGGCGAACTCCTGCGGATCGCGGTCGACCCGGCTCGCCAGCGCGAGGGCTACGGCGGCCGGATCGTCGCGGGCCTGGAGGACGCGGCCCGCGAGCGCGGGCTCGACCGGGTCTTCCTCTGGACCGCCCAGCGCCAGCGGTCGGCCGTCCGGTTCTACCGGGCGCGGGGCTACGAGGGCACCGACCACCGGACCGAGGGGGAGTACGAACTCCTCCGGTTCGAGAAGGGGCTCGGCTCCGAGTGACGGGTCCGTCACGGCTCGCCCGACGCGATCTCCACGGTCACGTCCGCGCCGACCGACAGGTCGATCCCCTCGCCGACGAGTTTGACGCCCGCGTGGTCGTGGCCGAGCGCGAGCGCGATCCCCCGGACCGGCTCGCCGTTCGCCAGCACCGTCGGGCCGGTCCAGGTCACGTCCCGACCGTCGGCCGAGCCGACGCGCTCGCCGCAGAGGAACACGTCGGTGGTATCGCCACGCCCGGCCTCGTCGGTCGTGTCGCGAGCACCGAGCAGTCCGCCGGAGTCGTAGTGGGGGAGACCGCCGTCCAGAACCCCGAGCGGTTCGCCCCCGGCGTCGGTCGCGGCGAGTCCGGCGAAGCGCTCGCCGGGCGCCGGGTGGGCGGGCCGGTCGAGGACGGCGTAGGTCTCCCCGGCGGCGACGACGGTCCCGGTCCCGTCCCACGGCAGCGCGTCGACTGCCACGTCGTTCCCGAGTGCCAGCGGGAGCGACCCCGCGGCGCGGTGGTGGTCCGCGCCGTGCTCGCGGAAGCCGAGGTGGAGGTGGTTGGCGACCCACGGCGCGAAGAAGCCGGCGCGGACCAGCCGGCCCAGCGAGTCACCCACCGCGACGGAGTCGCCCGCCGACACCGCAGGTTCGACGTGCAGGAGTCGAGCGACTCGGGCGCCGGTGTCGACGAGGATCAGGTGGTCATCGTCGGCCGCGTAGGGCTGGGAGGGCGCCCGCACGGTCCGCGTCTCGACAACCTCGCCGGCCACGGGCGAGGGCGCGTCGACGGCGGGGCCGTCCTCGGGATTCGGCCGGCGGGTGTCGCCGTCGGCGTCGCCGGGATAGAGGTCGACAGCGCAGCCGCGGTCGTGAGCGGCGAAGGGGGAATTGTAGAGCGTGACCCGCCGGAAGGGCGCGAGCGACCCGGCGGACAGCGTGACGGGCATCGGCGGGTGTTAGGTCAGCGACCACATTACGCTCTCGCTCCGGGAGCCGACCGCCGCGGTTTTCGCGGTCGCGCGCTAACTGCCGCCATGCGCGTCTACCGCGGCCGCGCCGACACTATCGAGGCCGACCGCGCGGTCTCGGAGCGGCTGGTCGAACGGGTCGCCGACGAGCGCGAACCCGCCGTCCGGGTCTGGCGACCCCACCGGCAGGTCGCGTTCGGTCGCCGCGACGTCCGCGCGGAGGGATACGACGAGGCCCGCGCGGTCGCGGAGGAGCGCGGCTTCCCGGCAGTCGAGCGCGAGGTGGGCGGCCGCGCCGTCGCCTACACCGGGTCGACGGTCGCGTTCGCGCGGGTGCGGCCGGCCGCGGACCCGCGCTCTGGGCTGACCGAGCGCTACGACGCGGCGACGGCCGACCTGCTCGACGCCCTCGACTCGCTGGGCGTCGACGCCCGCGAGGGCGAACCCGCCGACTCCTTTTGCCCGGGAACCCACTCGGTCCAGGCCGACTGCGGCGGTCGGGCGCGGAAACTCGCCGGCCTGGCCCAGCGGGTGCGCGCCGACGCGGCCGTCGTCGCGGGCGTGCTCCTCGTTCGCGACCACGCGGAGATAGCGGCGGTGCTCGACCCCGTCTACGCGGCGCTCGACGTGTCCTTCGACCTGGGGACCGTCGGGAGCGTCACGCGGGCGGGGGGCGAGGCCGACCCGGACGCGGTCGTCGGGGCAGTCGAGCGGGCGCTGGTCGGGGGCGAGCCGGCCCCGGCGTCGGTAGAACGGGTCGACTGAGCCCGCTCCCCGTCGAATACGTGCCAGCGAGGTTGCAGGAAACCGCGGGACTTAGGGTACCGGACGTTCGAGGTGGGGTATGCTGTTCCGGAACGCGACGCTCGCGGACGGCCGCCGGCGGGACGTCCGCGTGTCGGGCGAGACGGTCGCCGCGGTCGGGGAGGATTTGGGCGGCCGGGAGGGCGAGCGGACGGTCGACGCGACCGGCAAGCGCCTGCTCCCGGGGATGATCGACGTCCACGTCCACTTCCGCGAGCCCGGCGACTCGCACAAGGAGGACTGGACGACGGGCTCGCACAGCGCCGCCGCCGGGGGCGTGACGACCGTCGTCGACCAGCCCAACACCTCGCCGCCGACCGTCGACGGCGCCGCCTTCGACGAGAAGGCCGACCTCGCTGCCGACTCGCTTGTCGACTTCGGCCTCAACGGCGGCGTCACCGCCGACTGGGACCCCGACTCGCTGCTCGACCGCGACCTCTTCGCCCTCGGCGAGGTGTTCCTCGCCGACTCGACCGGCAACATGGGCATCGAGGAACCCCTGTTCCTCGACGCGCTCGCGGAGGCGGACGCCCGCGACGTGACCGTCACCGTCCACGCCGAGGACGCGAGCCTGTTCAACGTCTCCGCGAAGGAGCGGGACGACGCCGACGCCTGGAGCGCCTACCGCACCGCCCGCGCCGAGGCCGCCGCCGTCGAGCGGGCCTGCGATGTCGCCGCCGAGCGCGGCACCACGATCCACGTCGCACACACCTCCACGCCGAAGGGCATCGACACCGCGAAGGAGACGGGCATGACATGCGAGGTCACTCCCCACCACATGTACCTCTCCCGCGACGACCTGCGCGAGCTGGGCACCCACGGGCGGATGAACCCGCCGCTGCGCCGCGAGAAGCGCCGCCAGCGCGTCTACGACCGCGTCGTCGACGGCACCGTCGACGTGATCGCGACCGACCACGCCCCCCACACCGCCGCGGAGAAGGACGCCGACATCTGGGACGCTCCGTCGGGTGTCCCCGGCGTCGAGACTGCCCTCCCGCTCCTGCTGGCCGACGCCCGCACCGGCGACCTGACCTACGAGCGCGTCCGTGACCTGACCGCCGCCAACCCCGCCGACGTGTTCGACCTGCCCTCGAAGGGCCGGGTCGCGGAGGGGATGGACGCCGACCTCGTGCTGGTCGACCCCGGGAAGACCCACCCGATCCGCGCCGACCGTCTGCACACGAAGTGCGACTGGACGCCCTTCGAGGGCCGCGAAGCCGTCTTCCCCGAGCTGACGCTCGTGCGGGGCACCGTCGTCTACGAGCGCGAACCCGACGACCGCCCCGGCGGGTCGAGCGAGACGTTCGGCGACGCGGTCGGGCGTAACGTCCGGAGCGCCGGCGGGTCCACCGGCGACGACGGGGGCCCGGCCACGCGTAGCGGCGAGAGCGAATCGATTGCCGACCTGGCAGCCGAGGTCGTCGAGGAGCGTCCCGACGACGAGCGCTGACCGCTTCGAACACCCTTCTCCCCGGTCCGCCGCTCAGACCGCTCGCTCCCCGGCGTCGAGCCGCGACTCCGGCACGGGCCGGACGACGCCGTAGACGACCCGGTAGGGGAGCAGGCCGGCGCCGATCCCGGTCATCGCGACCGCGATCGCGTCGACGACCGACAGCGCCGTCAGCGCGCCCACAACGCCGACGGCGACGGTGAACCCGACGACGAGCGCGATCGCGAGCCCGCCGCGGTAGTAGGGGTCCCAGTCGGCCACGCGGTGTTCCTCGGCGTACATGAGCGCGACCGTCCCCGCGGCGGCCGGGACCGCGAGCCACCAGCCGCTCCGCAGCCCCGCGAACCCGGTCGTCCCGAAGCCGTACCCGAGCCACAGCACGCCCAGTCCGCACTCGAGGAGGACCACGCGTCGGGCGGCGTCCATGTCCGGCGATCCGTCCGGCCGAGTGAAAAACGTTCAGTCGTCGTCGACGGCGTCGGCGGCGGTCGCCTCGAAGTGGTGGCCGCAGTCGGGACACTCCACTTCGTCGTGGCGCAGCGCCGCGGAGTGTTCCCGGACTTCGCGCATCACCTCGGAGATCTCGTCTTCCGCTTCGAGTTCCTCCTCGACGGTGAGTTCGACGCCCTCGACTTCCAGCAGGAACTTCGCGACCTCCGTGGCCTCGTACATCACGTCGTCCAGTTCCTCGGCGGTGAAGAAGTCGCACATCGCCCCGTAGAGGAAGGTCGCGCCGGCCTTGCGGACCTTCTCCTCGAAGGAGGCCCGCGCTTGATTGACCGCCTGGGGGGTGTAGGTGTCGGTCATGAACGGGACGAGTTCGGGGAGGTTCTCGCCGATCTTCGTCATCTCGACGCCGGTCTCGGTGCGGAAGTCCGCACAGAGGCGGGCGATGGCCCACTCGCGGGCCGTGATGTAGGTGCGCTCGCGCAGGAAGTCGTTCGCGCGGTCGTAGGTGCCGCCGTCGATCTTCTTGAAGCGGTCGTACTTGGCCACGTCCGGCGGAAGATCCGGGTCGGGTGCGTCCGCCGGTCCGGCGTCGCCCGCGTCCGGCGTGTCGACGGGGCCGTCGGCGTCGCTCCCCCCGGACGCGCTCACGTCGTCGGCTTCGGGGTCGTCGGTCGGCTGTGCGTCGGCGGCCCGGTCCGGGGACTCGTCGCCCCCCTCGGTCGACGCCGCGTCCGCGTCGACCCCGTCGCCCTCGCCCGCTTCGGGTCCGTCGGTCATGCTCTCCACTGTGTCGCCGCCCCGAAAAAGCGTGTCGGCGTCGCCGTCACACCGAAGGAGCGCCGTCCTCTCGGTCCCGGTACAAGAATAGTTATAAACCTCGGCGGGAAAGTGGTGTGTAGACGCGTACCATGGCAAACACGACCTATCTCGCGAGCATGGTGTTGATGGGGCTGCTCGGGGTCGGGGTCGTCCTGTTCGTCCTCCGGTCGCGGCGGTGGCGCCACTACGTCCCCCGGGTCGCCCGGGAGGTGGCGGACGGCGAGCGGCCGGCCTCGGGGCTAGCGGGCCTCGCCGGGCGCACGGGCACGTGGACAGTCGCGTACGTCCTGCTCGTCGTCGGGTTCATGTTCGGTGCGATGGCCTACGCCAGCGGCGCGATCACCGGGCCGGCGATCATCGGCGCGGTCGTCGCCCTGGTCGCGGGCTTCCTCGTCGTCGGCGTCTACTTCGCGATGCGGGAGAACGGCCGGCCGAGCGCGCAGGCGGCCGCCGGCAGCGCCGTCGCGACGGGGATGCTCGCCGTCGCCGCGATCACTATCGTGCTCGTCACGACCGGCTGATGGCCCACTCGACCCGCCGAGTCGCACGCTCCTGGCCGACCGGCGCGGGACTGCTGGCCGCCGCCGTCGCGCTCGAACTCGTCCTCGTCGCCGGCTACTTCCTCGCCACGCCAGGGACCGTCACCGTCCCGCGGTACGTCCTCTACCCGTTCGTCTGGATCAACGCCGTCCTCGTCGCCGCCTACCGCACCCCGGTCCCCTCGGCCCCGCCGCGCCGGCACCTCCTCGCCGGCGCGCTCGCGGCCGGCTACTTCCTGCTGGTGGCCAACTGGGCCGGCCTCGTCGGCCTGACTGTCGGCGGCCACCACCCCATCCCCGAGGGAATCCTCGGACTCAGCGTCGGGGCCGGCTCGCCGGGCTGGGGCCGGGTCCGGCTGATCACCCGGACGTTCTACGTTTCGTTCGTCCCCTACCGCGTGATCGGCTACCTCGGGCTCACCTACCTCGTCTACGCGGCCATCGTCGACGCCAGCGGCGTCGTCGCCTCGGGGACCCTGGGCTTCGTCTCCTGTCTCAGCTGTTCCGCCCCCATCTTCGCCTCCGCGGTCACGGGCGTCCTCGGCGGCTGGGTCACGCTCATGTCGACCGCCATCGCCTACTCGGTCGACATCTCGACGGTCGCCTTCCTCGCGTCGGTCGCGCTGCTGTACTGGCGACCCGGGTTCCCGTCGCTGGGACGCGACGGCGACGGAACCGGGTGAGTACCCGGCCGGGAGCGAACGGCTGGACGGGGGTGAGCGACCGGGTGGGACCGAGCAGTCGCCCGGACCCGTTCCCGCGCGCCGGCGGATCCGTCCGCGCCGCAGGTCGCCCCGGCGGTCCGGTTGTCGACGAGGAGCGCGGTGCGGACCGAACACGCCCGGGTGGCCGGGCCGTCGGCGGGGAGGCGGAGCGTCGCGTTCGTCAGCGGGTGGTCGACCAGCAGGCGGACCCGCGCGGTGACCGTCGAGCGCTCGCCCCGGCGGACGTGGCGGGTGAACCACTCGTCGACGTTATCGTTGTCCATCGTCGCGGCGACGGTCAGCGTCCGCGTCTCGCCCGGCCGGAGCACCGCCTCGGGGCCGAGGTCCCGGACCGAGAGGGCCTCGGCGTCGGTCTCGAACAGGCGGACGCCGTTGGCGTCGACCGACGCGCGGACGGCCGCGGGCGCGGCCGGGACCGGCACGTCGCCGGGGTTGCGGACCCGGAGGTGGAGCAGGAGCGTCGTCCGGTTCTCCGTCACGGTCCCCCACGTCGCCCAGCCGCGTTCGACCTCGTACCCGACGGTCAGCGACCCGCCGTCCAGCCCGAGCCCGCCGGCCAGCCGCGGCGCGCGCTCGCCGAGGTCGACCGTCCGCGCGTACCGCCCGCGGGTCCGGTCGACCGCTCCCGAGACGGCGTCGACGACCGGCCGCGACTCGCGCAGCATCGTCCGGTCGCGCTCGAACGTCCGCGAGACGGCCGGCGACGGCCCGACATCGGCGCGCACGGTCGCGTCGGCGGCGACCCGCAGCGTCTCGTTCGCGCGGACGTAGGCGACCCACCACTCGGGGATCCGCTCGTTCCGGAGCGCCGTCCGGAAGCGCATCGTCGTGTTGCCCGGCGGCACCGCCAGCCCCGACTCGTCGCCGACCGCGACCGTGACGCCGTTGAACGCGATGTCGTACTCGGCGGTCAGTCCGGGCCCGAACGCCGTCCCGACCGGGTTCGGGTTGCGGACCCAGACGGTCGTGACCACCTCCGTGCGCTCGTCGGTGACCGTCCCCCACTCGCCCGCGTCGACGACGCCGACCGAGGGCGCCCCGACGATGCCCAGCAGGTACAGCGCGACGACCGCGACGAGCGCCACGACCATCGCGAGCGGGATCGCGGCGAGCCAGCGCCGTCCGCCCCCGTCGCCGTCGTCCGGTCCGTCCGCCGAATCGCCGTCGAACATCTCGTGGTGGCTTGTCGACCGACGTGAAAAAGGAGCGAGCGGGAAACAGCAAGCGAGGGGATCCGGCCGCGAACGGCGCCGAACGCGTCGATCCACTGCCGCCGGTCAGTTCCCGGGGACGGTCGGCGGCTCGCAGGTCGAGGAGCTGTTCTGCCCGTCGACGAGGATGGCCGTCCGGAACGAGCAGTCGTAGCCGACCGGCGACTCGCCCGGGAAGCGGAACTGGCCGCCGGTGACGGGGTTCTCGAAGACGACCTGGAACTGCGCGGTGACGGCCGTCGCCTCCGCCCCGGGGCCCGCCGTCTCGCGGACGTGGCTGGTGAACCAGTCGTCGACGCGGTCGTTGTCCATCGTCACGCGGTAGGTGACCTCGCGCGTCTCGCCCGGCGCGACGACGGCGTCGGGGCCGAGGCTCTCCGCCGAGAGGTCGCCGCTCCCGGCCTCGAAGGTGCGCACGTCGTTCATGTCGACGCTGACGCCGAGGCCGTCGGGCGACGCGGGCACCGGCACGTCGCCGGGGTTGTGGACGAGCAGGTGGAACCGGACGGTCGTCTCCGACTCCGACACGTCGCCCCAACTCGCCCAGCCCCGCCGGACCTCGTAGCCGACGGTGACGCTGTCACTCCCGCCCAGCGGGTCGTCGCCGAGCACGTCCTCCCCGACCTCGCTCGCGCTCACGGACTCGGTGTAGGTGCCGCTGGTCTCGTTGACCGACGCCGATAGCGCGTCGACGACCGGCGTCGACTCGTTGAGCATCGTCCGATTGCGGTGCACGTCGTGGCTCGCGCTGAACAGTGTGTTCACCTGCAACGTCGCGTTGGCGTCCACGTGGACCGTCTCGTTCGCGCGGACGAACGCGACCCACCAGTCGGCGAGGTGTTCGTTTCTCACGTCCGTCCGCAACTGTTCGGTGCTGTTGCCCTTCGGGACCTCGATGTCGGACTTCGACCCCTCGGCCAGCAACACGTCGTTGAGGACGATGTCGTACTCCGCGGTGACGGTGTCCCCCAGCGAGACGCCGACGGGGTTGGGGTTGTCGATCCAGACGGTCGTCACGATCTCCGTGCGCTCGTCGGTGACCTCTCCCCAGTCGCCGCGGTCTTCGAGCCCCGCGGCCGGCGCGCCGATGACGCCGACCAGGTACAGGACGACCAGCACGCCGAGCAGTCCCCCGAGGGCGACCCCGATCCGCCGCGGCCAGGTCGCGACGAGCGCGGCCAGCCGCGACCCGTCACCGTCCGAAGCGGTCTCCCCTCCGCTATCTGCCGAACCGGCCTCTGACATGACTGGACGGACAGTCGCCACCGATCGGATAAACGCTGACGATCGGGGCCGAACGAGTTCGGACGGGGGCGTGTCCGATTGGAAGCCCCCGACTCTTACAGGATCGAGTAGGCGGCGGCGGTCGTCAGCGCGAGCGCGACGAACAGCCCGCCGAGGAACAGGTAGGTGACCGACCGGGGTTCCCAGCGGAGGTGCATGTAGTAGGTCGCGACGAACGTCGCCTTGACGAACGACAGGACGAGGATGATCCCGAACGCCGTCCAGTAGGTCCCCGGCGCGTCGAAGTCGACCATTCCCGTCTGTTCGACGAGCGCCTGCGTCGTCGACAGGGCCATCAGTACCACGAATATCGCGGTGTAGAGTTTGAATCGTGCCATTGTTTTACAGGATGTAGAACAGCGGGAACAGGAACAGCCAGACGATGTCCACGAAGTGCCAGTACAGGCCGAAGTACTCCAGGCTGGAGTCGTCGTCGAGGTACGCGCCCTTCCAGGCCCGCGGGATCATGTACATGAGCATGACCAGCCCGACGATGACGTGGGCGCCGTGGAGCCCGGTGGTCAGGTAGAACGTCGAGGAAGCGACGTTCGTCCCCACGTTCCAGCCGTTCGGGAACGCCTCCGTCGAGATGTGGAACAGGTGCTGCCACTCCATGCCCTTGTTGATCAGGAAGCCGACACCCAGCAGCCACGTGACGGTGAGGCTGGCGACGACGCCCCGGCTGGAGTTCCTGTGTGCGGCGACCAGCGAGAGGACGACCGCGAAACTGCTCGCCAGCAGCAGGTACGTGTTGACCAGCCCGGGGAAGGTGACGTGGGCCTCGGGGATGAACGCGTGGTGCCAGTGCATCCAGCCGTTGGCGACCCGCAGGAACAGGTACGAGCCGACGAACCCGCCGAACAGGACCACGTCGGAGGCCAGGAACGTCCACATCCCCAGCTTCATGTTCTCGACGCCGCCGAACGGCCACTGCTCGGCGACCGTCGGCTCGGGGACGTAAAAGGACTCGTTGGCGAACCCGACGAAGCCGACCGCGCTCAACAGGCCGCCGACCGCGGTCAACCAGAGGTACGGGCCGCCGCTTCGGATCCCCGAGACCCCGAGGAAGGTGAGGAACCCGGCGAAGCAGACGACGAACGGCCAGAAGCTCGCGTGGTCGGGATGACGATCGCCGCCGTGGGCGGCGCCGGTCCCGGCCGCCGTCGGCGTCGCGGTCCCCGGGCCGCTCACGAGTCCCGTCCCGCCTGCGGTCGCGCTCTCGGCACGGACGTTACCGCCGTCCGGCGTCGTGGTCCCGCCGTCGGTCGATGCGGTGGGGTCGTCGGGCGAAGCGGATCCTGCGGGCTCGCCGTCGCCGCTCCCGTCGGCGGTCAACTCGGGCTCGTCGCGGAAGGAGAGCTTCCCGCCGGCGTAGCTGGGTTTGCCGGGGAAGTTCTCCAGCGGCGGGGGCGAGGAGACCGCCCACTCGGCGGTGGTGGAGTACTCCCAGGGGTTGTCCCCGACCTCTTCGCCCGTCGCCATGCTCTTGAACAGGTTGTAGAACATGACGAGGAAGGAGGCCCCGAGGATGAACCCGCCGACCGAGGCGACCTGGTGCCAGCTCGTCAGCCCGGGCGCGTAGTCGAACACCCGTCGCGGGGTCTCCCAGGCGACGAACAGCGGGAAGTACAGGAGGTTGAACCCGACGAAGTACAGCGCGAAGTGGACTTTGCCGAGGTACTCGTCGTACATCCGGCCGGTCATCTTCGGGAACCAGTAGTAGACGCCGGCGAACAGCCCGGTCGCGCCGCCGACCATCACGTAGTGGAAGTGCGCGACGACCCAGTAGGTGCCGCGGAACTCGTAGTCGAGCACGACTGCGCCGAGGAACACGCCGGTGATCCCGCCGATGATGAACAGGATCAGCGCGCCGAGCGAGAACAGGAAGGGGGTGGTGAAGCGGATGCGCCCCTTGATCATCGTGTAGATCAGCGAGAAGACCATCAGGTCGAACGGCAGGGAGATGCCGATGGTCGTGATCATGAAGAGGGTCTTGATCTCCAGGTTGATCCCGGTGAGGAACATGTGGTGCATCCAGACGACGAAGCTCTGGAGCGCGACGAGCACCATCGCGAGGACGAACCACTTGCGGCCGACGATGCGCTGGCCGGTGAACGTCTGGAAGCACTCGGCCATGATGCCCAGCGCCGGGAAGAAGACGATGTACACCTCCGGGTGGCCGAAGAACCAGAACAGGTGGGTCCACAGCAGGGTCCCGCCCTCCGCCGAGAAGTAGGTCACGCCGAAGAGGTGCTCGGCGGCGAGGATCATCAGCGCCGCCAGCAGGGCGGCGAAGGCGAACAGCATCATCCACACCGTCAGCAGGATCGACATCGAGAACATCGGCAGGTCGCGCATCCGTAGCCCCTCGGCGCGCATCCGGTACATGGTGGTCAGGAAGTTGACCGAGCCCATCGTCACCGCGGCGACGAACATGATGAGCGCGAGGACGACGGTCGTCGACCCGATGTTGGGCATGTACGTCGGGAGGTTCAGGGGGGCGTACATCGTCCAGCCCCCGTCGAACGTGCCGCCCTGGAAGAACGACGCGATGAACAGGAGGCCCGAGAAGAGGTACGCCCAGTAGCTCATCGCGTTGAGCCGCGGGAACGCCAGGTCGTCGGCGCCGATCTGCAGGGGGACGAGGTAGTTGGCGAACCCGAAGGCGAACGGGGAGATGAACCAGAAGACCATCAGCAGGCCGTGAGCCGAGACGGCCTGGTTGTACGCGCCGGCGCTGAGGATGCCCCCGCCGGGCGACCACAGCTGGACGCGCATCAACATTGCGAGCACGCCCCCGAGGACGAGGAAGAACAGCGCGGTGACCGTGTAGAGGATGCCGATGTCCTTGTGGTTGGTCGTGACGAACCAGCGCTTGACCGAACTCATCGGCGGGAACTCGTGGCCGCCGGCCTCGCCGTGGCTCATGGCGCACCTCCCGCGCGTGCGGGGGCGATCGCACCGGGCGCGTCGGGACCGTCCACGGCCGCTTCGGTGCCGTTACTCGCGGTGCCGTTCGACGCGCTCGCGTTCGCCGGTTCCGTGGTCGCGTACCACTCGTCGAACGCCGACTCGTTCATCACTTCGACCTGCGCGGTCATACCGGAGTGGCCCTCGCCGCAGATCTCGTAGCAGTTGGCCTGGTAGCTGCCGGGCTCGTCGGCGACGAACCAGGCGTTGGTGGTCTGACCGGGGATCGCGTCGGCCTTCGCGCGCAACGCCGGTATCCCGAAGTTGTGGAACACGTCTTGCGATGTCACCGAGAGGTTGATCACCGTGTCCGTCGGGACCCGGAGGGTGCTCGCCTGAGCGCCGTTGGGGTAGGTGAACTGCCAGCCGAACCGGAAGCCGTCGACCTCCACCGTCATCACGTCACCCCCGTTCTGCTGGACCTCGGTGGGCTTGCCCTCGACGTACAACAGCGACGCGTACGTCCAGATCACCAGCGAGAGGACGATGAACGCGCTGATGCCAAAGGAGAGGAACAGCTTCTTGCCCTTACCTCCGCCCTCCGGCAGCTCGCCCACCTCCGGCCGGTCCACGTCGGGGGCGGGGTCCTCGTCCTCGCGGTAGCGGTACTTGTAGGCGTTGTACAGCGTGTAGGAGATGACGACGACCCCGACCAGCGTCCCCAGCCCCAGGAAGGCGACGAAGATGCTGTTGAACACCTCCGCCGGCGCCCGGACCCCGCTGGTCCCCGCCAGGACGGTGTCGCCGACCACCGCGCCACCTGCTTCTACCATGTTCGATCACCAACGATGCACCCGGTCTTATTGTTTGGGGCGTGTTGACACTCAGCCTTATCAACGAGCCGAACCGATTCGCTTCCTGCCCTATTTTTCGGGAGGTTTTTGTCCGTCCGAGTGGTACGTGATGCCATGGCAGACACGCGCGAGCTAGAGGAGCGGCCGGCGGAGGGGGAAGAGTTCGACGACCCGACGGTGGTCGACGACGAGTTCGACCGGCTGTTCGGCATCGTCGCGGACGGCGTCGTCGGGGCGGCCGGGGGGCTCGTCGGGACGGCGCTGATGACCGTGGTCCTGCTCATCGGCGAGAGCTTCGACGTGTTCACGCGCGCGTCGTTCGCGACCGTCACCGAGATGGTCGGTCTCGAAGGGCTGTTCCCGCCGGTGACCGCCGGGTACGTCCTCTTCGTCCTCGCCGGGATGTTCCCCTGGCCGCTCCTCTTTGCCTCGCTGAAGGACTACCTGCCGGGCGCCCGCGACCCCGTCCACGGCCTCTACTTCGGGACGGCGCTGTGGACCGGGTTCGTCTTCGCCTTCTACGACGGCTACGCGGGGATCGCCCTCGCCGGCTACCTCGCCGTCACGCTCGTCGCCCACTGGGTCTACGGGCTCGGCCTCGGCGCCGTCTTCGAGTACCTCTCGACCCGCCCCGACACGCTCGTGTGAGGACCGAACCGGGGACGGGGCGGCGTCGACCGTCCGGTTCGACGCGGACGACGGGGCCGATGCGGGCGGTCGGGGTCGACGCCGGCCACCGGCCGCGATACCGCCGTTTTTGTCCCCCCGGACCGTATCGCCCCCATGGACAGGGGTCAGATCCTCGAACTCGTCGCCCACTACCTCGTCATCGTCGCCATCGTCACGGTCGTCCTCGGCGTCGTCCAGGCCGCCGTCGGCGATCTCGGCTTCTGGATCGAACTCGGCGTCGTCGTCGTCATCGTCGCGCTGTACCGCCCGGTCGTCAAGGCCATCGGGATGGAACCGAGCGCCTGGAACCGCGGGGAGTAAACTACCCTCCCCTGCTTCGCTCGGGGGCAACGGCCCCACTCGCTCGTTGAGGGGAGGGCTTTCGCGTGGACTCCCGTTCTACGCCTCGGATGCGGCGGGAAGATTGTACTCTCCACTCACGTTCAGCGTCCCGCGATTCAAGCGCACGTCTACGGGTGCGCCTCCGTCGCCTGCATTTTGCCGACGCCGGAGATACTGCAGGCCAATGTTCTTGGAAGCGTTGTAGTCGGCGTGGTTCTGGTAGCCGCAATCCTGACACTCGAACGCCTCGCCGTGGCGGTTATCGTCGTGGGTAAACCCACAGGTCGAACACCGCTTTGAGGTGTTCCGTGGGTCCACTTGCACGGCTTCAACGCCCTGCTCTCTGGCTTTGTATTCGACATACTCGTAGAGGCGACGGAACGCCCACAGATGGTGCCACGACGCCTGTGGGACGTTCTCACGAATGTCGGTCAAGTCCTCGAACACGATGTGCGAACAGTCGTGTTCGGCGGCTTCGGCGATGATCTCGTTGGCGACACGATGCAGGAACATCTCGAAGCGTCCGTCCTCTTTGCGCTCGACACCCGCTATCGCCTCGTGGGCGGCTCGTGTTCCGCACTGTTGGAGGTCGCCACGCCGCTTCTCGTACTCCCGCTTCCAGTGGTTGAACTCGTCTGCCGACCAGAACCGTCCGGTCGAAGCGACCGCGAGTTGGTTCACACCGAGGTCCACACCGAGGACTGTTCTGTGCTCGGTCGTGGAGTCGGTGTCGTCGTCCTCTTTGAGCATCGACGCATGGAGATACCAGTCGCCGTCACGTCGATGGAGTGTCGCCCGCCGAAACTCGTAGTCCTCGTCCGCGACGTACTTCGTCGGCGGTGTCTCGGCATCGTCGGGCAGAATGTAGTCACACTCGATTCGTCCGTCCGGTGTCGAGAGCGACACGTGGTCACGGTGGAACGTGGCACTTCGCTTGTCGTAGATAGCGGTATCTGCGGAGAACGTCGGACGGGACGTATCTTGGTCGTTTTTGAGGCGTTCGACGCCACTTTTGATGGATTCGACAGCCTGATGAATCCCTTTCTGGACGAGATTCGCGGTCAACTCCGTGTCCTCGCGGAGCTGGTCGTACAGCGCATCGTCGGCCTTCGCCTTGGATGTGACGTGGTAGCCGTCGTCGCCGTGCCAGCACCACTCGCTCGCGCTGTTGGCACAGTATTTAAATTGCTCGACAGTCTCTCGCAGGTGTGTATCCGCACCTTCGGGCGTGTCGAGCTTGATAACGGCGGTTCGACGGTACTCCACGATGTTTCATATATTCACTCATAGTTACTTAATGATTGGGAGTTAGCAGGCACCAGTCTGGCGGCTGATTAGTACCGGGTCGGTTTCCTCCCCACCCTACTCGCTTGTGCTTCCGCCGGGGCCGGAAGCCCGGCGCTCCTTGAGGGTGGGGCCTCCACCTCGAATTAGGTGACCTCGCCGTTCGACTTCGACCGCCCCGATGAACGCGGTCGACCACCCAGGGTTTATACCGGAAGGCCGGACCACCGCGGGTCATGACCGCGACAGCGGCCAGGCGGGCGACCAGCGGGACGACGGGACCGGCGTCCGAGAGCGCCGCGAGATCGGCCGACGAGAACGGGGTAGCGAGCCAACGACAACGCTTAAGCGGAGCGCAACCATGCCCAATGCTAGACTAATGGGAGCGATCGAGGAGGTCTACGCGGATCTCGATACGGACGTCTCCGAGGACGAGTTCCGCGAGGCCGTCGAACAGAAGGTCGAGCAGATGGGCGGGCTCGCCGACGAGGAGACGGCGGCGATGCTGATCGCCCACGAGCTCAACGAAGGGGAGGTCGACACCGTCGCGGACATCGAACCGGGCATGGACGAGGTGAAGTTCCTCGCGAAGGTGGTCTCCATCGGCGAGTTGCGCACCTTCGAGCGGGACGGCGAGGACGAGGACGGGCGCGTCGTCAACGTCGAAGCCGCCGACGAGACCGGCACCGTCCGGCTCGCGTTCTGGGACGAACAGGCTGCCTCCGTCGCGGAGGGCCAGCTGGAGGAAGGACAGGTTCTCCGGATCGCCGGCCGGCCGAAGGACGGCTATAATGGCCTGGAGGTCTCCGTCGACAAGGCCGAACCGGACGAGGACGCCGAGATCGACGTCGACCTGGGGGAGGGGTCGACGGTCGACGCGCTGACGATGGGCCAGTCCGACGTGAACGTCCGGGGGATCGTCCTGGAGACCGACTCGATCCGCACCTTCGACCGCGACGACGGGTCGGAGGGGAAGGTGTCGAACTTCCTGCTGGGCGACGAGACCGGTCGCGTGCGCGTGACGATGTGGGACGACCGGGCCGACCGCGCCGAGGAACTCGACCCGGGGACGGCCGTCGAGGTGGTCGACGGCTACGTCCGCGAGCGGGAGGGCGACCTCGAACTGCACGTCGGGGACCGCGGCGCGGTCGACGAGATCGACGAGACCGTCGAGTTCACGCCGGAGGCCGACGCCATCGACGCCGTCGAGATGGACCAGGTGGTCGACCTGGCGGGGGTGGTGCGGTCGGCCGACCCCAAGCGCACGTTCGACCGCGACGACGGCTCGGAGGGGCAGGTCCGGAACATCCGCGTGCAGGACGACACGGGCGACATCCGGGTGGCGCTGTGGGGCGAGAAGGCGGACAAGGAGATCGCCCCCGGCGACGAGGTGTTCGTCGCGGACGCGGAGATCCAGGACGGCTGGCAGGACGATCTGGAGGCGTCGGCGGGCTGGCAGTCCACGGTGGTCGTCCTCGACGAGAACACCGGGGCGGGCTCGGCGGCGCCGTCGCCCGGCGGTGCGGGGGCCGGCGACGACGGCGGGTCGGACGGCTCCGAGTCCGCCGGCCTCGGTGCGTTCACCGGCGACGGCGACGGTGGCGACGACGGCGGCGAGTCGGACGCGGGCGACGCTGGCGGATCGGGTGGCGCCGACACCGGCGCGTCGACCGGATCGGGAGCCGCGGGCGGGGCCGCCGACGGCGGTGCCGCGGCGGCAGCCGCCGAGGAAGTCGAGTTCACGGGGACGGTCGTCCAGACGGGCGACCCGGTGATCCTCGACGACGGCCAGGAGACGATGCAGGTCGAGACCGAGGCGGCGCTGACGCTCGGGCAGGAAGTGACCGCCCGGGGCGCGATGGTCGACGACCGACTCGACGCCGACGACGTGTTCTAGCGATTCAGCGTCGCTCGCGGCAGTTCGTGGGTCGGCGGCCGGCGGTACGACCGCAGGTCGCGTTCGCCGAGCGGCTATCGATGGCCGAGAGCGGATTTCGGAAACGCTTAAGGCCGGAACGACCGGCTTGTGTTCTATGAGCGTCGAGCTACCGTTCGCGCCGGTCGACACGATCATCCGGCGCAACGCCGGGAGTTTGCGGGTCAGCGCCGAGGCCGCCGAGGAACTCGCCCGCCGGATCCAGGACCGCGGGGCCGACCGGGCGGTCGAGGCGGCCGACGTTGCGACCGCGGACGGGCGGAAGACGCTGATGGCGTCGGACTTCGGCACCGAACCCGCCGACGACAAGGACGACCTGGAACTGCCGATCGCCCCGGTCGACCGCATCGCCCGCCTCGACATCGACGACTACCGAGTCTCGATGGACGCCCGCCTCGCGCTGGCGGCCGAGCTGGAGCGGTTCGCGGACGAGGTGGCCGCGGCGGCCGCGGACCTGGCGCGCCACGCCGACCGGCGGACCGTCAAGGCCGAGGACGTCGAGGCCTACTTTCGACTGAGCCAGTACTACGAATGACCGCATGAACTTCGGCTACCGGGAGGCCTGTCTCGACCACGACACCGGCAAGCGCCACCCCGAGAGCCCCGACCGCCTGCGCGCCATCCGCCAGGGGCTCTCGGAGAGTCACGGCGTCAAGTACGTCTCCCCGGCGGACGCGACCGTCGAGCAGGTCTCTGCGGTTCACGACGCCGACTACGTCGATTCGGTCGAGGCCTTCTGCGCCGACGGCGGCGGCGACTGGGACGCCGACACCGTCGCCGTCGAGGCCACCTGGGACGCCGCCCTGGCCGCCGCCGGCATGGCCAACTGGGCCGCCGACGAGGCGCTCGACGGCGCCGACGGCCGGGACACTCCCTTCGCGCTGGGGCGGCCGCCCGGCCACCACGCCGTCTACGACGACGCGATGGGCTTCTGTTTCTTCAACAACGTCGCCGTCGCCGCCCAGCACGCCATCGACTCGCTGGGCGCCGACCGCGTCGCCGTCCTCGACTGGGACGTCCACCACGGCAACGGCACCCAGGACATCTTCGACGACCGCGGGGACGTGTTCTTCGTCTCCGTCCACGAGGACGGCATCTACCCCGGCACCGGCGACGCGAGCGAGACCGGGACCGGCGACGCCCGGGGGACGACGATGAACGTCCCGTTCCCGCCGGGGACGACAACCAGCGGCTACCTCGCGGCCGTCGACGACCTGATCCTCCCCGCCTTCGAGGCGTTCGACCCCGACCTGCTCCTCGTCTCCGCGGGCTTCGACGCCCACGAACACGACCCCATCTCGCGGATGCGCGTCTCCACGGAGGGGTACGGCCTGCTCGCCGAGCGCGTCGACGCGTTCGCCGACCGGGTCGACGCCGGCCTCGGGTTCGTCCTGGAGGGCGGCTACGGCCTCGACACGCTGACCGAGAGCATCCGCACCGTCCACGAGGTGTTCGACGGCTACACCCCCGCCGAACCCGACGAGGACGTGCAGGACGCCGCCCGCGAGGTCATCGACGACGTGCGCGCCCAGGGGTTCGACCTAGCCGACGAGTGACCGGCCGCCCCCCGCGCTGACGCCGACCGCCGCGGACCGACACCCGACTACTGCGGCGTCCGCCGGTCTATCAGTCACCCGAGGGGCGAGCGACACGCGAGTATCAGTCCGTGATCTGATGGGTACCGGCCTACACATCAACGCGCCGCGGAAACCTATACATGGGTGTGTGCGGAACCGTGCTGTTGGTGACCTTTCCCCGTGTGCTGTTGTACGGAACAATCGTATCGTGACTGGGAATCGCAACTCGACGATCTGACACCGAGCGCGAAGTTCGTGTACACGGTCCTCGAGTACGAAGGCCCACTGACCCAGAAGACGCTCGCCGAGGAGACCCGGCTCTCCCAGCGTAGCGTCCGCAGCGCGCTGTCGGACCTCACCGAGACCGGCATCGTCGAGGAACGGATCTACCCGGCGGACGCCCGCCAGCGACTCTACGCCATCGACACCGAGTGACCCCGCCCGACGGGGTCGGCCGTGTCGACTGTTTCCGCAGTCACGAGCGACCGCGACCGGGAGCGGCTGTGCTCCGCCAGTCAGGGCCGCGGGTCGAAGTACCGCGCCAGTTCGACGCCGAACTCGTCGGCGAGCGCGCCCACGTCCTCGCCCGCGAGCACCGTATAACCCTCCCGCATGGCCGTTTCGACCTGCGCGCCCAGCGCCACGTCGAAGACGGCGTCGCTCTCCAGCAGGCCGACGGCGGTCTCGAACTCGCGGGGGCGTTCGACCACGTAGCGGTCGCCGTCGAGGAACGGGCCGTAGGTGCCCGCCGCCCCGTCGTCGGGCGCGGCGGGGTCGTCGGCGTAGGCGTCGTAGAACCCCTCGGCGTGGTCGCGGACGCCGACCGGCGGTCCCTCGTGGCGCTCGACGGCCGGCCGCTCGGCGACCGCGAGTTCGGCCAGGAGGGCGACCGTCTCGTCGGCCCACGCGGCCGCCCGCAGCACGTCGAACCCCCGGCGGTCGAGTTCGCCGACGAGGCCGTCCAGCGACCGGTCGAGCTGGGGGTACAGCTGGTCGTCGACGATGTCGGGGGCGTCGAACCGGATAGCGACCGGCGCGGTCCCGCGGCGCTCGACGGCGTCGACGACCGCCTCTGGGTCGAGCGGATCGGGCTCGTCGGGGAAGAACAGGTCCTCGCGCGGGTCGGCGAGCAACTCGCGGGCGTAGTGCTGGAGTCGCGCGACCGCCTCCGCGCTACAGACGGCGGCGACGTTGCGCTCGGGGTCGGTCGGGTCGATCACGACCAGTGGGTCCTCGAAGGATTCCTGCGCGTGGTCCTCGGGGTCGAACTCGACGGGCGGGTGCCAGTCGGCCGCGGCCTCGACGAACGGCCGGAAGCCGCCGTGCTCGGCGACGAGCAGTTCGGTGAGGTAGCCGGAGAAGCCCCGCGTCCGCAGGTCGCTCCCGTAGACGCCGACCCCCGTGAGGAACTGCTTGGCGACCCGCACCTCCCCCGCCAGGTCGGCGTCGATGCGCGATTCGAGGTACTCGGTGTGGAAGGGCGTGCGGTCGACCGCCGACCGGATCGCGGTCGCGTCCGCGACCGCGTAGCAGGGGACCAGATCCACGTCGAACCCCTCGTAGGTCCCCTTGACGTAGGGGTGTTCGGCGAACTCCTCGTGGCCGTCCGGGAGGACCGCGTGGCCGACTTCGAGGCCGTAGGACTCCAGGTCCGCGCGGTCGACGCGCGTCGGGAACGAGACGAAGAGATCCACGTCGCGGTCGCCGGCCAGCCACGTGTCCCGCGCCGTCGAGCCGACCTGGACCACGTCGGCGTCGACCGGCAGGTCCGCGACCGCGTCGCGGGCGCGCTCGCGCAGTTCCGCGACGACCGCGTCGAGTCGCTCGCGCTCGTCGCCGTCGGGCGTCACCCGCTCGCGGACCGCGTCGACGACGGCGTCGAACTCGTCGCTCATGGCTCCGCGTTGTTCGGCGGCGGTGAAAACCGGTCCGGTGTGTCGCGAAGGGGAGCCCGTCGGTCGAATCGCCGTACGTGACACCGTGTCGTGGCGAGGGCAAAGCGAAATCCCTATACAATAACTCCGGCTATGGTGGGATGCGTGCCGCCGTAGCTCAGTTGGTAGAGCACCTCGCTGTTAACGAGGTTGTCCCAGGTTCGAGTCCTGGCGGTGGCGTTTTCCACTTCGCCGCTCCGTTCGGTGAGTCGCTTCGCTGCGCGCTCGCTCAGACCGCCCGGCCGACGAGGCGGTCGGCGACGGATCCGACGAACGTGCCGGCGTCGGAGAGGTCCCAGCGCACCTCCCAGAACGGGTTGGCGCCGTTGACCTGCGGGACCGCCTCCGGGTCGGTGTCCGCGGAGAGGTACTCGCGGCGGCCGCGGCCGGCGACGCCGATCTCGTGGGACTCGCGGACGAGTTCGGCGGCGCGTTCGTCACAGCTGTTGTACGGGTAGCTGAACCGATCGATCTCGACGCCGAGCAGCCGTTCGAGGCGGCGCTTGGCGCCGACGATCTCCCGCTCCAGGCGGTCGGGCGGGACCTCGGCGAGCCTCGGGTGGGTCCGGGTGTGGTTGCCGACGGTGACCAGGTCTTCGTCGAGGAGCGCGAGGAGGTCCTCCCGGTCCATGTACTCGTAGTCGAAGCGGTCGTTGTGGGTGAACGACGGGTCGTCGACGGCGTCGGCGATCGCGAAGACGGTGGCCGGCACCTCGTACTCGCGGAGGACGGGGACGACGTTCTCGGCGAAGTCGCGGTATCCGTCCTCGAAGATGAGGGCGATCCGCTTCCCGTCGCTCGGCTGGCGCACCGCGGGCAGGTCGACGAGTTCGTAGTGCGTGTCGAGGTACTCGATGTCGCGGCGGAGGCGGTCGGGCTCGATGTCGCCGTGGAACCCGCCGCCCACGGAGTGGTAGGCGAGGATCTTGTTCGTGTCCCGCGAGGACAGCGACTCCACACCCGAGAAGTGCCCGATGAACGCGACCGTCCGCCACGCCCTGAGCAACTGCGACTCGGAGACGAGCATACCGGTTGTGTGACCGATGGCTCCTTCGTTATGATCAGCCTGAGACCGTTCGCGACCGGATAACACGCCGCCTACGTGTGGAATACGTTCCTGGGTTGCCGGGCCCGGGTAGGCGAACTCCGGGCGATCACCCGGCGTCGGTGGCCCGCGCGGTCCCGCTGGGTTCGGTCGGTTTCCCCTCCGGCTCCCGTTCGGCCTCGGGCACGTCCCACCCGCGGCGCTGCAACTGGAGGCGGAACCGCGAGTCGTCGAGCGAGACGGGGCCGTAGTAGGTGCCGACGCGCTCGCGGCGCCACCACCGGCCTGTCTCGCGCAGTTCGTCGAGGGTCGTGAACTCGTAGCGATACCGGAGCGCGCGGACGTGCTCGGGAGGTTCGTCGGGGAACGGGTCCGTCCGCAGCAGGGAGCGTGCGCCGTCGTCGCCCGCCAGGAGTTTCGCGAGGAAGTGGACGAACCACGGGTGGCGGGCGGGGGAGGGGGCCATCGCGGCGAACCACAGCTGCCAGTCCAGCCGGAGGTGATAGGGCGCCCACTGCGGGGGCAGCCGCCCGGGATCCGTGGGCTTGCCGGGGAACTCGTAGGTCTCCCACTCCGTGTCGTCGGTGACGACGGCGTCGTCGGTGCCCTGGACGACGAGCTCGTAGCGGGTCCGGGTGATCGAGCCGAACGCGCCGTAGGTGTTGACGAGGTTCAGCGGGTCGAACGCGCGGTTCATCGCCTGGGACGAGGAGACCATGTTCCGGACCGGGTAGTAACTCAGCACGGCGACGAGGACGACCAGCCCGGCGATAGCGATCTGGAACCACAGCGGGAGCGGCGCGAGCGTCTCGGGGTCGGGAACCGGCAGGGAGACCCCCGCGGGGAGTGGGCCGGCGACGACGGCGTCGGCAAAGAGGCTCCCGGCGAGGACGACGCTGAGGAAGCTGAGGAAGGCGAAGTTGCCGGTGAGTATCAGCCAGAGGTGAAAGCCGACGGTGGCCAGCCCCGCCGCGGCGGCGACCCGGGGCGGGCCGAAGTACAGGAAGGGGACGAGGAGCTCGACGACGTGGTTGCCCAGCACCTCGACACGGTGGAAGCGGTCGGGCAGGCGGTGGGCGACCCACGAGAGGGGGTTGGGCATCGGCTGGGTCTCGTAGTGGTAGTCCATGCAGGTCAACTCGCGCCAGCAGTCGTCGCCGCGGATCTTGATGAGGCCGGCGCCGAGCATATTGCGGAACTCGACCCACCGGAAGAGGTAGACCACGACCGCCGGCGCGACCAGGTCGGGCGCGCCCAGAAAGATCGCGAGGAAGCCGGCCTCGCAGAGCATCGACTCCCAGCCGAAGCCGTAGAAGGTCCGGCCGGCGTTGACGAACGAGAGGTACAGTGCCCACATCGCGGTCCAGACGGCGAGATAGGCGCCGAGCCCCAGGCGACCCGGGAGGCCGACCAGCGCCGCGGCGGCCAGCGCCACCCCGAGCCAGGCGCCGGCGGCGAGCGCGCGGTCGCTGTCGAGGTAGTAGAAGACGGAGGGTCGCTCGCGGAACTCGTAGCGCTCGACGTACTCCCGGAGGGGAAGCAGGCCGTCCTCGCCGGCGAGCGGGCGGAACTGCCGGGCGGCGACGAGGAAGGCGACCAGGTACGTCGCGGCGATCCCCCGCTGGAGTAGCAGGCGAGCCACCTGGAACTCGCCGCCCCACGGCGCCCAGGCGTACCACGGTGCCATCGGTTCCCCGAGGGACGGCCAGCGCCATAAGCCGGACGGACGCGGCGGTCGGCCCCGGAGCGAGAAACTAAATGCCTGGGGGCGCGAGGTGCGTGGCGATGACCGACGCCTTCCAGGTCTCCGAGCGACGGTCGGTCCCGCCCGCCGAGGCGTTCTCCCTGCTGGGCAACGAGCTGCGCGTCTCCATCCTGCTGGAACTCGGCGACGCCAAGGAGGGCAGCCAGCCCCGCCCGCTGTCGTTCGAGGAGCTGCGCCGGCGCTGCGACGTGTCCGACAGCGGCCGGTTCAACTACCACCTCCAGGAGCTACTGGGCGTGTTCGTCGAGGAGAAAGCGGAGGGCTACGGCCTGCTGTACCCCGGCGTCATCCTCTACCAGGCGATCAAGGCCGACAGCTTCACCGACCGGACGACCGTCGAGCCGTTCCCCGCCGACGCCGACTGCGCCGACTGCGGCGCGGAACTGGAGGCGACCTACCGCAACAGTATGCTCGTCGTGCGCTGTCCGGACTGCGGGGCGCTCGCCTTCAAGTACCACCTCCCGCCGGGCGCGATCCGGTCGAACGACCCCGAGGCGGTGCTGTGGGCGGCGAACGTCTACGCCCGCCGGGACCTCATGACCGTCGCCGGCGACGTCTGTCCCACCTGCGCCAGCGAGATGTACCACGACGTGGTCCCGGACGACGAGAAGTCCAGCGAACTCGAACAGGCGATGCCGGGCCCGGCGGTCGTCCACCACTGCTCGTACTGCAAGAACTTCTTCTGCACCGACCTGCCGGAGATCCTGATCTACCACGCCGACGTGCTGCCGTTCGTCGCGGCCAACGCGCCGGACCTGCTGACCGACCCGCTGTGGACCGTCGACGCCTGCGACCCCGCCGACATCGCCGTGGCGGAGCGCGACCCGCTCCGCGTGACCGTCCCCCTCGAAGCCGGGGACGACCACCTCGACGTGACCGTCGACCGCTCGCTGGCCGTCCTCGACACCGAGCGGGTCTGACCGCGAGTCCGCCCTTCGGTCCCCTCCTCCCGGTCGAGCGTGGTAATATCTCACACTGAGATATTTGCCGTAACTCGTGGTTATAGATGTTTGGAGATATATGCACGACACACATGACCGATCCGTACGCCTTCGGGACCCGCTGTGTCCACGCCGGCCAGGCGGTCGATCCCGCGACAGGGGCGCGGGCGCCGCCGATCTACCAGACCACGTCGTACGTGTTCGACGACGCGGACACGGCGGCCGACCGCTACGCGCTGGACGACGGGGGGAACGTCTACTCGCGGTTCGACAACCCGACCGTCTCGACGCTCGAACGCCGCCTCGCCGCGCTGGAGAACGGGACCGCCGCCGTCGCGACGGGCTCGGGGATGGCCGCGCTCGACGCCGCGACCTCGATCCTCGCTCGCGCCGGCGACAACGTCGTCACCGCCTCCTCCATCTACGGCGGCACCCACTCCTATCTCTCCAACATGGGCAGCCGCCGGGGGATCGAGACGCGCTTCGTCGACACGCTCGACCCGGACGCCTACGCCGAGGCCATCGACGACCGCACCGCCTACGTCCACTACGAGACCATCGGCAACCCCTCGCTGGTGACGCCCCCGATGGAGGAGATCGCCGAGATCGCCCACGAGCGGGGCGTCCCCGTCTTCGTCGACAACACCTTCGCCACGCCGGCGCTGTGCAACCCGCTCGACCGCGGTGCCGACATCGTCTGGGAGTCGACGACGAAGTGGATCCACGGCTCCGGGACGACGGTCGGGGGCGTCATCGTCGACGGGGGCTCCTTCCCCTGGAGCGACCACCCCGAGAAGTACCCCGAACTGGGTGCGCCCAACGACGCCTTCGACGGGGTCACCTTCGCCGACCGCTTCGGCGACGAGGCCTTCGCGACCGCCGCCCGCCAGCGGGCCGTCCGCTCGCTGGGCGACGGACAGAAGCCCTTCGACGCCTGGGCGACGCTCCAGGGCACCGAGACGCTCGAACTTCGGATGGAGCGCCACTGCGAGAACGCCCAGCGCGTCGCCGAGTTCCTCGCCGACCACGCCGGCGTCGAGTGGGTCACCTACCCCGGCCTGGAGTCCCACGAGACCCACGACGAGGCGAGCGAGTATCTGGAGGGGGGCTACGGCGGCATGGTCGCGTTCGGGCTGACCGGGGGGTTCGAGGCCGGCAAGCGCTTCTGCGAGGAGACCGACCTCGCGCAGTTCCTCGCCAACATCGGCGACGCGAAGACGCTGGTCATCCACCCCGCCAGCACCACCCACGCCCAGCTCACTCGCGAGGAACAACGCGCCAGCGGCGTCACGCCGGACCTGGTGCGCCTGTCGGTCGGCATCGAGGACGCCGACGACATCCTCGCGGACGTCGACGGCGCCGTCGAGCGCGCCAACGCGGGAGCGGACGACCCCGACGGGGACGGCGGGACGGACACGGGCGGCGGAACGACGAAGTCGGGTGAGACCTGAATGGAGGTCGAACGGGACACCGTCTCGCTGGGCGCCTTCGAGTTCGAGTGCGGCCGCTCGGTCCCGGAACTCGAGGTCGCCTACGAGGCCTACGGGGAGTTCACCGGCGACAACGCGGTGCTGGTCTGCCACGCGCTGACCGGCAGCGCCCACGTCGCCGGCCGCCACGCCGACGATGGGACCGACGGCCAGGCCCGCGCCTGGTGGGACGACATCGTCGGCCCCGGCAAGGCGGTCGACACCCGCGAGTACTACGTCCTCTGCGCCAACGTCCCGGGCTCGTGCTACGGCACGACCGGCCCGGAGAGCACCAATCCCGAGACGGGCGAGCCCTACGGCACCGACTTCCCCGCGGTCACCGTCGCCGACTGGACGGAGGCCCAGCGGCGACTGCTCGACGAACTGGGGATCCCGCACCTCCACGCCGTCGTCGGCGGGAGCGTCGGCGGCATGAACGTCATCGAGTGGGCGAAACAGCACCCCGACCACGTCGACCGCATCGCGCCCATCGCCGCGGCCGCCCGACTGGACGTGCAGTGCCTGGCCATGGACGCCATCGCGCGCCGCGCCATCACCACCGACGACGACTGGCAGGGCGGCGACTACTACGGCGACGGCCCCGAGCCGACGGACGGACTGGCGCTCGCCCGACAGATCGGCCACGTCATGTACCTCTCGAAGGCCTCGATGGAGCAGAAGTTCGGCCGCCGGGCCGCCGGCCGCGACGCCGCCCGGTCGTTCCCGACCGACCCGGCAGCGGGGTTTTTCCCCTACCGCGACGTGGAGTCCTATCTCGACTACAACGCCGAGTCGTTCGTCGAGCGGTTCGACGCCAACTCCTACCTCTACCTGACCCGGGCGATGGACAACTACGACCTCTCGGCGGGCTTCGAGTCCGACGAGGACGCCCTGGCCGCCTACAACGGCGAGGCGCTGGTGATGTCCTTCACCGCCGACTGGCACTTCACGCCCGCCCAGGCCGAGGAGCTGGCCGACGCGCTTCGCAGGGCGGACGTGCCGACCGCCCACCACCTCGTCGAGTCCGACCACGGCCACGACGCCTTCCTCGTCGAGCCGGAGAGCGTGGGCCCGCCGCTCTCGGACTTCCTCGCCGACGGCGTCGAGGGGACGGCCGTCACCGACACCGACGAACCGCCCGAGGACGACGACCCCTCCTTCGCGCCCGTACACACCAGCCTGTTCTCGGATTGAGCGGTGTCCCGGGCCAACAGGCTTTTTTTCTCCCACCGCGTTCTCACGCCTACTCGCTCGCACGGCCCGGGTGTGCCCTCCCCGTGACACCGCGAGAAGCGACAACGGAGCCCGCCGAACCATGAACGTCGATCCGGACGCCACCCGACCGCAGATCCGCCGCCACCCGAGCCGCGACGGTCTCCAGGTCCTCGACCCGATCCAGGAGACCCAGTTCGCGCTGCTGACGCCCGACGAGCCCGGTATCGAGGACTGCGACCCCGACCAGTTCTACTTCCCTGCCGACGCGGGCGCGACCGTGCGGACCACGGCCGTCGAGACGCCCTATTTCGTCCCGCTGTGGATCCGCGACGCCGGGGGCAACACCGTCGCGGAGGTGTCGGACCGCGAGTCGGTCAGCGTCCCGCCAGGCCGGTACAACGTCGAACTCGCGACGACGCAGGTGAAGCTACAGATCGCCGTCGAAGGCAGGATCGAGGTCACATCGCTGGAAGACACCGTCCGACTTTCCTTCTCGGAGACGGACTCGGTGCAGGTGGGCGCGCGCTCGGTCCACGAGCAACCCGCCGCGACGGTGACGACGACGGAGACGCCGGAGGACCTGATGGCCGCGCTCTCGACGCTCGGATCGGCCCTCAAAACGACCAGCTGTGAGCGCTCGTTCCCGTCGTTGCGTGGCCACCCGCCACTCGTCGAGCTCGGTGACGATCTGGAGGTCCCGGATTCCATCGACCCGCCGGAGACGGGGATCGGTATCGAGGTCCCGCCGATAGAGGAGTACATCTACCCCGTCGTGCCGCTGGCGTACTACACCGGTGCACGGATCGAACCCGGGCCGTCACCGCGGATCGCCGCCGCGGACTGGTCGTTCCCCCTCGACGGCGACGACGGGTTCGAGGCGGAGGTCGAGCGCGTCCTGAAACACGTGTTTCTCATGGACTGCGTCACGCGGACCGAGGGATACTACGAGGTCGACCTCAACGAGCGGACGGAAGTCGCGTCGCGGGTCGACCTGGACTTCGGCGCGGTCTACGAGCAGCCGCTGGCCGAGCAGCTACGGACCTATCTCGACGTGCCGTTCGACGCGGTGGCCGACGTGGCCCCCCAGTGGAAACTCACCGCCGACGTGCGCCCCGCGGCGTCGAACGTCAGCGCGCTGCCGTTCCTCGCGAACGAACTGGCCGTGGTCCGCTGTCCGAACGCCCGACAGACACGCGACGAGGCTCTAGAGGAGTTGACTGACCAGGTCGAGTCCTTCTTCAGGGACAACCCCGACGCGCTCCGTCGGAGCGTCCGATCGGCCGGTACCCGGGCGGGGTCGTCCTCGACGGCCAGCCCCGAGGTCTTCCGCCCGGAACCGACCGACAGCATCGAACAGGCCTACGTCGGCGAGGGCCTCCCGGTCGGCGCCAGCAAGATGACCGTCGACGCCTACTACCGGCGGCTGGACTTCGAGCCCACGACGGACCCGCAGATCCAGGTCGCCGTCGTCTGCAACGACCAGGAGATGACCGACGAAAACGTCGTCTCGGACATCTACGGCACCCGCGACTGGATCGAGTTCGGCATCGAGGCCCACGAGCAGTTGACCGCGATGGAGATGCGCGAACTCCTGCGGTCGGACATCGACTTCCTCCACTACATCGGCCACGTCGACGACGACGGGATCCGCTGTGCCGACGGCTACCTCGACACCCGTCACCTCTCGGAGGTCAACGTCAGCGCGTTCCTGCTCAACGCCTGCGACTCCTACGAGCAGGGCCGCGGCCTCGTCGACGCCGGCGCCATGGCCGGCATCGCCACCGTCACTGACATCGTCAACGAGGCCGCCACCTCCGTCGGCCGCACCGCCGCGAAACTCCTCAACCAGGGCTTCTCGCTGGCCGCAACGGTTTCGATCATCAAAGAGTACGAGCAGATAGGACACCACTACCTCGTCGTCGGCGACGCCAGCGCCTCTATCGTCGAGAACCGGGCAGGGACGCCACACAAGATCACGATTCACGACGACGGGGAAGACACCTGGGAGTTCAGTATATTCGGGTACCCCACTCTCTCCACACCGATGGGGGCAGTGTTCGTCCCGCAGATAGACGGTACGAACACGTTTTCGCTCAACTCCGGAGAGATGGGGACGTATTCGCTCGGAGGCTCGGAGCTTCTGGACTTCCTCCATCAGCAGGATTCGCCCGTAGAAGTCGATGGCTCCCTGCAGTGGAGTCTGAGTATCTCGGAACTGTAAACTACGGGCCGGTGAGCGTCCCGCCGTGCGCCGCCGCGGCGGTCCCAGTCTGCGAGAGCAGCAGGAGCGCGCTGAACATGACGCCGATCCATTTGGGGTTCTCTTCGAGGAATTCGCGGAGTCGCGTTGATTCTTGGCTCATAGCCAAGTGTTTATTCAGCGCGTTTGTGATTGAATTTATCTAAAAGTTCGGGATAAATTAAGACTTGTATTATCAGTATGTTCGAGAGAGATTAGGATTCGATATTTCAGATGTAACATCAGTAACACTAATAGGTTGTGCAACCGGGAGGCCGGACCTGGATGTCAGGGAACGGAAACACTGATTGTCGTGTGGGTCCGCTGGACTGATACGGAGTGATACAGATCCGTCCGTATCGGAGGGGACACTCGTGAGCGTGGGCATCCGAGGAGCAGCGGAGATCGGTGACGCGACGACGGTGCTGTTGCTGGCGTCCGACCTGCGCGACCGGCCGACGGACCCCTGCGTGGCCGTCCTCGACGGGCTCGGCGACCGGATCGACCGGGCGGTTCCGGTCACGGTAACCCGGTCGGCGACGGAGTGGCTCTCGGAGTGGGAACGCGAGACCGGGGGCGAACCGGCGGTCGCCGCGTGCGTGGACGTCGAGCGGGAGACCCGGTCGACGGCGGCGGTCGACGCCGGGGGGACCGACACCGAGCCGCCCGTTCCCGTCGAACGGGTCGCCGATCCGACGGACCTGGAGGGGATCGGCCGCCGGGTCAGCGACGCGCTCCAGCGGGCCGACGAGGCGGGCGACCGCGTCGGCGTCGGGGTCCACTCGCTGACCGGCGTCCTCGAACACGTCGACGAGCCGACCGCGTTCAAGTTCGTCTACACGCTCGGCGAGGTCGCCCGCCGTGTCGACGGGGTCGTCGTCTTCCATCTCGACCCGACGGTCCACGACGACGAGACCGTCGAGACGTTCCGGATCGTCTGCGACGCCGTCGTCGACGCCGACCGCGGCCGGTCGCGGTCGGTCGATCGGTGAGGAAATCGACGGACGTGAAAGGGGTGGGTCTTTATACCTCCCGTTCCACCCGCCGGACATGGCCTCGGCACGGCACCTCGTCGTCGTCGCCGGTGCCGAGCCCGCGGCCACCGACGAGCTGGCGGCCGCGCTCCGCGACGACGGCACCGTTCGGACGGCCTACAGCGCCGACGCGCTCCGCGAGAGCCTCGACGCCGAAGTCGACGTCGCGGTGGTCGACGCGGCGCTCGTCGACGGGTCGCTCGACCCGCTGTTGTCGGACATCCGGACCCGCGAGTACGACCTCCAGGTCTGCGTGTCGGTGCCCGAACCCCGCCGGTCGTCGGTCGCGACCCGCGAGGCGGTCGACGCGGTGGTCGCCCGCGACCGGGAGTCGGTCCGCGAGCGGGTCCGGTGGCTGGCCGCGCGCGCCCGCTACCGGCGCCAGCTGGAGGAGTTCTACGACCTCGCCGAGCGGCGAGCGGCACTGACCGAGGACGAAACCGACGACGAGGGCGAGCGGCTCGACCGCCTCGACCGACAGCTCGACGGCCTCCAGCGTAACCTCGACGAGCTGTTCGCCGACATCGACGACGGCTCCGTCTTCGACGCCGCGCTCTCGGCCGACGAACGGGACCTCGCTTCCGGGGAGTCGGACGCCGGTGCCGGCGGCTCCGACGGGGGCGGCGACGACGGTCGCTGAGATCGCTGTCGCTGACCTCCGCCGGCACCTACATTTATGCGCCGGTCCGGCGTTGGTTCGGGTATGAGCGAGACGGACGAGGGGATCGACCTGGGCTTCGGACAGGCGGTCTTCGACGACGATGGGAACCGGCTCGGGACCATCCGCGGGTTCGACGAGCACGGCTTCTACGTGACGACCGAGGAGGGGATCGCGAGCCTGGGCCAGCACCTCTCGACCACCGCGGACTCCGGCGAGGCGGAGCTGATGTGGCGCTGCTGGGAGTGCGGCGAGATGGGCGACATCGAGGAGATCCCCGACACCTGCCCCGCCTGCGGCGCCGAACGGGAGAGCATCTACTACTGGACCGAGGACTGAACGGTCGTGCGCGCCCTCGTCCTCGGCGCCGGCAGCCTCGGCAGCCTCCTCGGGGGGTTGCTCGCGCGCGCCCACGACGTGACGCTGGTCGGCCGCGACCCCCACGTCGAGCGGGTCCGCGCCGAGGGGTTGCGAGTCACCGGCGAGTGCTCGGTCCGCGTCGAGCCGTCGGCGGCGACGGCGGTTCCAGACGAACGCTTCGACCTCGCGATCGTCGCCGTGAAGGCCTTCGACACGCCGGCCGCCGCCGAGGCGCTCGGCGCGGCCGACCTTAACGCGGTCCTGTCGGTCCAGAACGGGCTGGGCAACGAGGCGACGCTGGCGAGCGCGCTCGACGCGGACGTGCTCGCGGGCACCTGCACGTACGGCGCGCGCCTGACCGAGCCCGGGACCGTCGAGTGTACCGGCCGGGGCGAGGTGGCACTCGGGCCGCCCGACTGCGGCGAGTCGCCGGCCGCGGCGTCGGTCGGCGCGGCGTTCGGGACGGCCGGCGTCGAGACGACCGTGGCGACCGATATGCCGCGCCGGCTCTGGGAGAAGCTGGCGGTCAACGCGGGCGTCAACGCCGTGACCGCGCTCGCCCGCGCGGAGAACGGCGCGCTGGTCGACGGACCGGCGGGCGAGCCGGCCCGCCGCGCGGCGAGCGAAGCCGCACGGGTCGCGCGCGAGGAGGGGGTCGACCTGTCGGACGAGGCGGCCGTCGAGGCGGTCGAGCGGGTGGCGGCGGCGACGAGCGCCAACCGTTCCTCGATGCTACAGGACGTGGACGACGGCGAGCGGACCGAGGTCGACGCGATCAACGGTGCGGTCGTCGACCGGGCGGCCGACCCCGTCCCCGTCAACGAGACGCTGGCGGCGCTGGTCCGCGGCTGGGAGCGCGAGCGGGGACTGCGGTAGGACGGGGCGGATTGCGGCAGTCGCGGGAGTCGCGGTACGGCGGCGGAGGGCTCCCGGTCAGTCGCCGACGGCGAGCGCACGCGGTTCGACGGCGCTCGCGTCGCTCGACCCGTCGGGCGACCGGTCGCTGAAGAAGACCGCTTCGCTGCCGTAGTGCCGCAGGCGGTGGGTGTCGGCGTCGTACCCCTCCAGGGCGGGCGCCAGGTCCGTCTCCAGCTCGTTCGGCGCGATGACGACGAGCGGGTCGACCTCGCCGTCCTGCAGTCGCTGGACGGCGGTGTCGGCGTCCTGGATGCAGTCGCCGGTGGCGCCGTACGCCTCGACGTACCACTGCAGCGGGAGGGTGTTGCTGATACTCGTACACGTCGGTTCGATCCCGGCGTCGCGGGGGTTGTCGCGGACGTAGCTGTTCCCGACGAAGAGCACGTCGACCCCGTCGTGGTCGGCGGCGCGGTCCTCCAGCACCGCCATCGAGGGGCGGAAGTCGTCGGCCGGCTGGGCGTACTGGACGAGCTCGTTGTCGTCGGTGGTGTCGTCGAGGTAGACGTACCCGACCGCGGAGGCCGCCATGTACCCGCCGATCAGCACGAGGACGAACGCGGTGATGCCGAACCGGACCGAGTCTGTGTGGAGGGCGTCGCGGGCGCTGTCGACGACCAGGGCGATGCCGACGCCGGCGGGGAGCGCCAGCGGCACCAGAGCGTTGACGGCGATCCAGGCGTTGGCGATGTCGGTCCCGAGCGGGTAGCCGACGACGGAGACGAAGCCCCAGTAGGCACAGAACAGGACGACGCCGCGCGAGCGGACCCGTCCCCACCGCTCGGCGAGGAAGCCGACGACGGCCATCAGCGTCAGCGCCAGCGCCGACTGGGCCATCGCGTGGACCTCCTGGCCGAGGAAGCAGAGGTAGGCGTCGATGATGTTGTCCTTGCGACAGCCGGCGTCGGTCGTCCCGCCGAACCAGTAGCTGTACCCCTCGACCACGTCGTCGAGCGTCCGGTCGAAGAGATCCGGGAACAGCGTCGGGTTGGTGACCGCCTGCCAGAAGCCGACCGCCGCGGTGTCGGGCGACCGCGGGGCGTAGAAGTACAGCGTGACCGCCAGGAAGACGAGGAGCGCGACCGTCCCGTGCCACAGGAAGTCGGCGGCGTAGTCGGCGAGCGAGCGGCGTCCGCGCAGGTCGTCAAGGCGCTCGCGCGCCCAGTCGAAGCCCGAGCGGTCGCCGCCGGTGCGGAACAGCGCCTGGTCGAGCAGCAGGGCGGTCGCGCCGACCCACACCAGCAGGTACACGGCGGCGTTCTCCTTGGCGGTGAACGCGAGCGCGACGAAGGCGACGGCGCCGTAGACGTACCGGACCGACCGCTCGTCGTAGGCGCGCACGAGCAGGCCGAACGCGACGAACGCGAACGCCGCCGCGAGCAGCGTGCTCCGGAAAAAGCGCGAGTAGTACAGCAGGAGGGGGCTGAAGGCGAGGAAGAAGGCGGTGCCGACGACCTCGTCGCCGTCGAGGTGCTCGCGGAAGAGGAGGGCGGCGAGCGGGAGGAGGGCGCCGACCAGCGCCACGAACAGCCGCATCGTGAAGTCGTTGGCGCCCAGCGCGTCGAAGAGGAACTTGTTGACGTGCTGGACGAGCGGGCCGTGGATGATGTAGCGGTAGTGGAACTCGCCGGTCTCCAGGAAGTACGCGGACCACCAGGCGACGCGCCCCTCGTCGAAGTGCGCGACGCGGTGGCCGAGGAAGGCGAGGCGGACGAGGAGGCCGGCGGCGACGATCCCGAGGACCCAGCGGGTCGTCCGGTCGACCCGGTCGAACCGGCCGGCCGGCCCGTCGGTCGGTCCCTCGGTCCCGTCGTCGTCCCCGGGATCGCGGGCGGGATCGACCGAGTCGTCGTCGGCGCCGCGGTCGGCGGCTGCGGGGCCGGCTTCGGCCCCGCCCTCACCGGCGTCGGCGGGGGCGTCGGACTCGGAGTCGGAGCGGCTCATGTCCGCCGTGTCGACCCCTCACGATTTCAACGCTTGGATCCGCGACGGCTCACTCCTCGTCCTCGTCGGGCGACTTCGCGACCGCGCCGACCGTCTCCTCGACGGCCTTGCCGGCCAGGTCCTCGGCCGTCGTGACGTACTCCTCGATGGCGACCATCAGCACGGCGACGACGAGCAGGCCCGCGCCGACGGTCGGCTGGCCACGCGCCAGCAGGAACTCCAGCCCCAGCAGCGCGACCGGGATCGCGAAGATCAGGGTCCCACCCAGCCCGACCATCCCGAGGATGCTCCGCGCCATGCCTCCCGGTTCCGCGCCGACCGGCAAAAGCCCCGCGCCTCCGGGCGCTCGAAACCGCCCACCGGACCCGTCCCACATCCGTGAACGATAACTCTTTTGCGACACTTCTCCCAAGCGTCGGGTATGTTCACCGGGATCGTCGAGGAGACGGGCGAGATCGTCGAGATCGAGGACAGCGACGCGGGTCGCCGGCTGACGATTGCGACGACGTTCGCGGACCTGGAGGGGGGACAGAGCATCAGCGTCGACGGGGCCTGTCTCACGGTCGAGGAGCACGCCGACGGCGAGTGGTTCTCGGTGTTCCTGGCCGCCGAGACGCTGGAGCGGACGACCTTCGACACCGCCACCGAGGGCCGGGCGGTCAATCTGGAGCGGGCGCTTTCGGCCGACGAGCGGTTCGACGGCCACGTCGTCCAGGGCCACGTCGACGGCACCACGGAGATCGTCGACATCGAACGGGTCGGGGAGGACTGGGCGTACACCTTCGAGCTCCCCGCCGGACTCGAACAGTACGTCGTCCAGAAGGGGTCGGTCGCGCTCGACGGGATCAGCCTGACCGTCGCCGCGCTCGACGACGCCGGCGGGACGTTCTCGGTGGCGATCATCCCGACGACCTACCACGACACGACGCTCTCGGCGAAGGAACCGGGCGACTCCGTCCACGTCGAGGTGGACGTGTTCGCCAAGTACGTCGAGCGGATGCTCGGGATGGCCGACCGCGACGCCGAGGCCGGCGCCGACGTGGCGGCCGTCCGCGAGGCGCTCGGCGAGTACCGGTAGCCGGAGTTCAGCCGTCGAACTCGGTGAGCTCGGACCGCTCGCCGTCGGGCGCCTCGTCGGTCGCCTCGTGGTAGGCCCGCCTGTATCGGGAGATCTTCCGGATCAGGAGGAGCCCGAAGACCCCGTCGTAGACGAGGATGAACCCGAAGAAGGCGATGAACCACGGGATCCCGGTGGCGTCGGCGACGATACCCGGCAGGTACCCCGAGAGCGTGTTGTACAGCGCGTGGACGAGCGTGGCGATGATGAGCCCCTTGACGACGATGGGGCCGGCGCGGTCGGGGTTGAACTTCGCCAGCCCGAGGTAGTAACCGGCGAACGCCGAGTAGATGACGTGGCCCGGCCCCGCCAGCGCGCGGACGGCCGTGATGCCGGTGCCGGCGACGACGAGGTTGAACGTGTCGGCGATGCCCTCGGTCTGCCCGGCGATGTAGATGGCGTTCTCGATGGTCGCGAAGCCCAGGCCGGCCATCGCGCCGTAGACCGCGCCGTCGACGACGGCGTCGAACTTCGAGGTGCGGTAGGCGTAGAGCCGGACCGCCAGCAGCTTCACCGTCTCCTCGACCGGGCCGACGACGAGGAAGAAATAGAGGATCTGGGTGCCCCAGAACATCAGCCCCAGGCTCTCCAGCGAGACGCTGACGACCGTGTTCACGACGCCGGCGAACCCGGCGAACAGCACGCCGAGCGCGAACGTCCCGACGAGCAACTCCAGCGGTTCGGAGCTGGTCACGTCGGCGTACCAGACGTACGCCGCCAGCCCCAGCGCCGGCACCGCCGACAGCAGGGTGAAGGTCCCGACGATGGGGTCCGTGACCGCCCCGAGCCCGCCGAGGACGAACTGCGACGCGAGGATGGCGAGGGCCAGCACCACGACGAACAGCCGCAGTCCCGACACCCCGGCCGAGTAGACGAACACGGACAGGCTGTCCAGCAGCGACCGCGGTTCCCACGTCGACACCTCGTAGAGGTCGCGCCCGCTGTCGGCGCGCGCCTCGACCGGATCCCGGCTGTCCGACATGGGTCCACTGTCGGCCCACAGCCCCTAACAGTTTGGCCCTGCGGCTCGAACCTTATACGTGCTAGAGGTAGTTTAACACGCTATATCCCATTGAGGGGTACGGTTATACGTTCGAATCCGGGAGTGGCAGGCGATGACACGAGTCAGTTCGAGCCGCGGGATGCTCTACTCGACACCGCCGGGCGAGGACGCCGACGAGGAGCCGACTGCCGAGGAATCGGCCGACGACTGAACCGGAGCGCAGTTCAGCCCCGGCCCGGATCGCCAGCACGCAACGCCTGCGGGGAGCGAGAGCTTTTTCGCCACGGGTTCGATAGGAGTGGTATGACCATCAGGGCGGGCGTCGTCGCGGTCCAGGGCGACGTGAGCGAACACGCCGACGCCATCCGACGAGCCGCCGCCAGCCGCGGCGACGAGGCCGAGGTCGTCGAGATCCGCCAGTCGGGCGTCGTCCCCGACTGCGACATCCTGCTCATGCCCGGGGGGGAGTCGACGGCCATCTCCCGACACCTCCACCGCGAGGGCATCGCCCCGGAGATCGAGGCCCACGTCGCCGACGGCAAGCCCGTGCTGGCGACCTGCGCCGGACTCATCGTCGCTGCGGCCGACCCGAACGACGACCGCGTCGACTCGCTGGGGCTGGTCGACGTGAGCGTCGAGCGCAACGCCTTCGGCCGCCAGGCCGACAGCTTCGAGGCGCCCCTGGACGTAACCGGCCTCGACGAGCCGTTCCCCGCCGTGTTCATCCGCGCGCCGGTCATCGACTCGGTCGGTGACGTGGCGGTCCTCGCCGAGTGGGACGGCCGCGCCGTCGCGGTCCGGGACGGCCCCGTCGTCGCCACCTCCTTCCACCCCGAGCTGACCGACGACGCCCGGATCCACGACCTGGCTTTCTTCGAGGCCGAGGTCGCGAGCGCGGCGAACGACCGCGAAAGCGAGCCCGAAGCGTAGCGTCCGGCCGGTGCCGGTCGGGCCGGTCGACCCCGTTCTCAGGTCGTGACAATCCCGACCAGCGGTTTATCTCCGCGGTGCGTCCGTTCGAGTGAGGAGTGATTCCATGGTCGACACAGCGATACGCCTGCTCCAGCACGGACCGCACCACGGGCCGCACAGCGGGTCGATGGGAGCCGCCGGTGGGGGCGGCTGGATGGGGTTCGGACTCCCCTGGGGACTGCTGTGGGTCGCCCTCTCGGTCGCGCTGTTCGCCGTCGCCGTGTACCTGCTCGTGACCCGGATCGACGGGCCGGTCGGGGCGGTACCGGTCGACGCGACCGGTCCGGCCGACCCGATGACGACCCTCGAGCGGCGCTACGCGCGCGGCGAGATCGACGACGAGACGTTCGAGGAACGCCGGATCCGGCTCGGCGAGCGCGACCGGCAGTGAGGGCGCGGCCGCCCGCGGGCGCGAACCCGAGGGGACTTACCGGAGCGCGCCGACAGCCCGTGTAATGACCGACGACGTGTTAGACGAGCTGTTCGCCGTCATCGAGGACCGCAAGGCCGAACTCCCCGAGGATTCCTACACCGCCTCGCTGTTCACCCACGAGAAGGGCGAGAACGCCGTCCTGGAGAAGCTCGGCGAGGAGACCACGGAGCTGTTGCTGGCTGCCAAGGACGACGACCGCGAGGAGGTCGCCCACGAGTCCGCCGACATCGTCTACCACCTGCTCGTCCTGCTCGCCATGAAGGACATGGACCTGGAGGACCTGCGCGACGAGCTAGCCGAGCGGCGGTAGGAAGCGCGCCGTAGGGTCCCTCGTGGGCCGGTGGAGTCACCGAACGGACTTCCCGTCCGTCACACGCCGAGAAACGACGCGGTTTCCGTCGCTATCGTGTCCGCCATCGCGTCAGTGACACTCCCCTGGGCGTTGCTAATATCGGCGTGTTTGATCGTGAAAACGTACCACGGCGACGCGTAGCTATCGCCGGGCGGCCCACCGAACCGCCAGTCGTCGGATCCGATCTCGATCGCTTCCGGCCGCTGTTTCGAGGTGAGTGCGACGACGGCGTACTCTTCCCCGTGGAAAGGGTGAGAATCGTCGCTCAGAACGACGAAATATCGGTGGTTCGGCGGATTCTTGAACGGTGCCGGGTGTTTGACCACGTCGGCGCGCTGGAACGGCTGATCACTCGTCACGCATCTCACGCGGATCGACCGCGTTCTCGTCCCAGCCTTCGAACTCGTCGTCCCCGTACCGGTCGCCGAGCGCTTTGAGTCCCAACATCGTCCCGGTCGATCCAGCCAGGCGGTCGTCGTCGCCGATCGCCCAGAACGGTTCGGCGTGGCGGACGAGGCCCTGTTCTTCGAGACGCTTCAGCGTACCGCGGACGCTGCCCGGTTTGATATCGGTCTCGTCGGCTATCTCGGACGGTTTGAAACCCGCGTCCGGGTGTTCACCCAGGAACGTCAGGATGTGGTAGGCGTGTGTGTCGGGGTCGAACGCGAGATCGTTCTCGCTCTGTCGGTCGGCGTATTCGTCGAAGTCCACGGGCATAGCTGGTCTAACAGTTGTAACAGCAAGTAACTCGGAAACACGGATATCACTTTCGCCCATGGCTCCGCATATCGTCAATGCTACTCCCGTGGTTCGAACCGATGACGGACGACCTCGCTGTCGTCGTTCCACTCGAAGGAGTCGTGGACGCGGTTCAGCCGCTCGCGATAGGCCTCTAGGTCCTCCGACCCCTCACGCTGGGCGTCCTCGTCGGTCAGGTCGCCGAGGGTGCGGCGTGTCACATCGGTCACCTCGAAGGTCGTCCCGTCGATCTCGAAGGTGTCGCCCTCGTCGGCGTACCTGTGTCCCCGATGCAGCTGGGTGACCTCCCCGGCGGCGGCCATCCGCTGGACGTGCTCGTTCGGCAGGACCTCGCCGGCGTCGATGTGGGCCATGTGCGAGCGTCAGGACGGGACCGGCAAAAGGGTGACTCCGGCGGGTCAGTTCCCGACGCTCCGGGGTCAGTCCGCGAGGACCGCGCCGATGGCGCCGCCGACGGCGCTGTCGAGGGCGAAGACGAACGCGATGACGAGGCCCACGACGACGACGCTGAGGCCGCCGAGCAGGCCGCCGATGGGACCGCCGAGGGCGCCGCCCAGGAGGCCGGCGATCGGGGCGGTGACGACGACGAGCACCAGCCCGCCGAAGGCGCCGGCGAGCAGGCCGTGCCAGAGGCCGTTCCCGAGGCCGCCGCCGGCGAGGTAGCCGGCGACGAACCCCGCGATCAGCCCGGCGCCGACGTGGCCGACCACCGGGACGAGGAAGGCGGCGAGCCCCGCGACGATGCCGGCGACGAACCCCCAGACGACCGCGCTCCAGTCTGTCATCACCTCCTGTAGGGCGCCGGGACCCATAGGCGATCCGCCGGGGTTCGCAGGGTACGGTGGGAACCCGGGTGCGCAGGCCGGGGCGACGGACGGCCGCTCGCGGGCTGTGGCGGGCTGACACGGCCGTCGACGAGTAAACGGTCTTTTACGCGCCGGCCGTCTACGGGGGTGCAATGAGCCAACCGTTCGAGGACCTGCCGACGACGCCGACCGCCGAGGAGCTGGTGGACAAGGCGTTCTCGCGGGCCGCGCGCGCGGGGCGGGCCAAGAGCGGCCACGACGCCCCACTCTCGATGCTACAGACGGCGTCGAACATCGCCTCCGACAACCTGGAGAACGTCGTCACCGACTGGCCGGACTTCGACGACCTGGACCCGTTCTACGAGGAACTGGCCGACGCCGTCATCGCCTCCAACACCACCGGTGACGACGCTCCCGACATCGGCGGTATCGACGCCGTCCGACAGCACCTCTCGGAGATCAACTGGGCGAGTCAGAAGACCTCGGAGATCCGCGAGGAGTACCAGGGCCGGATCGCCACCGGCGACATCGACACCGCCCGGAAGCTCCGCAAGCAGGCGTTCGCCCGCATCGCCGACGTGGTCGAGGAGGTCGAGGACGACCTCGCGGCCGTCGGCGCCGCCCGCGACGACCTGAAGACGCTGCCGGACATCCGCCCCGACGAGCCGACCATCGTCGTCGCCGGCTACCCGAACGTCGGCAAGTCCACGTTCGTCAACGCCGTCACCAACGCCGAAAACGAGACCGCCTCCTACCCGTTCACCACGACGGAGATCCGGGTGGGCCACTTCGACGACGGCCACATCCGCTACCAGATCGTCGACACGCCGGGCCTGCTCGACCGCGCGCCCGAGGACCGCAACGACGTGGAATCGCAGGCCGTCAGCGCGCTCGAACACCTCGCCGACGGGGTCCTCGTGCTCGTCGACGCCAGCGGGGAGTGTGGCTACCCGCTGGACACGCAACTCGCCCTGCGCGACGACCTCGAAGCGCGCTTCGACGTGCCCGTGCTCACGGTCTGTAACAAGGCCGACCGCTCGCGGGACGTGGCAGCGGACCTGTACATGAGCGTCACCGAGGACGAGAACGTTCAGGGCGTCCTCGACGCCGCGGTCGATGCGGTCGACTACGAACCGGAACTGCCCTACGACGGGTCCTGACGGATCTCTCACCCTGCGGCGGCTCGCAGAACCGCCAGCCGCGGCTGTCGAGGTGAGCGAAGCGTCACCGGGAGACCCGGTGGCGTCCGCGAGTCCGACCGGACTCGCGGGCCCGTCGGGCGTGGTGCCCGACGGTGGAGAACGGAACCGTCAGCGGGTGGGGAGTGCCCGACGCCGTGGGACCGGTACGGGGCGCCGGGCGGTGGGTGGCGGATGGCAACCGGTCGTGGGACGAGCGGCGGTCGGCGTCAACCGCTCGTCTCGTAGACGACGGTGACGGAGGCGCTGACGCTGACCGGGCCGCTGTCGATGGAGGTGCCGCCGTCGCCGCCGGCGGCGAGCGCCGCGGTCTGGACGCCGTAGGACCGGGCGTGGTACTCCGTGGTCGAGACGCGGTCGACGCCGGTGACGCTCAGGTCCTCGGCGGCGGCGATAGTGCTGGCCTCGCCGCGCGCGGAGTTCATCGCCTCGGTCAGGGCCTCCTGGCGGAGTTCCTCGCGCTTGTCCGCCGAGAGGGTGAACTCGACCCCGTCGACCTCGTCGGCGCCGCTGGTCACGGCGGTGTCGACGACCTGGCCGACGCTACCGGGGTCGTCGGTCGTGATGGCGAACGTGTGGATGGCGCGGTAGGCCGGCTCCTCGCTCGGGGCGCCGCCGTAGCGGCGGTTCGTCGAGATGTCGTAGTAGGCCGTCCGGATCTGACCGTCCTCGATGCCCATCTCGTTGAGCGCCGAGCGCATCGAGCTGGCGTTGGTCGAGAGGTGCGACCGGACCGTCTCGATGTCGTCGCCCGTCGCGACGACGCCGACGCGGACGACCGCGCGGTCGGCCTCGGCCTGGACCTGGCCGGAGGCGCCGACGGTGATCGTGTCGCTCGCGTCCGCCTGCGCGGACTGCTGTGCCTGGACCGGCGAACCGCCGGCCGCGAACGCGGCGCCGACGCCCGCCGTCGCCAGCAGCGCGGCGACGACGGCCACGCCGGCGAGTGTGGGTCGTGAGTTCATGCACTCGGTCGGACGACCCCCTATCAAATAGCAACCACGTTAACTCAAACGCGCCTTTGAAGGTCCGAAATCACCGTCTGACGGGCGTCAGACGGGGTAGACCTGCCCTTTGCCGGCTGAACGCTGTTGACCGCCCGCTGTCAGGCCGAGTCGGTGACGACGTACCGGGCCTGCGTCCGGACCTCGCGGTCGATGGCCCGTTCGACGCGGCGGTCGATACGCTCGGCCAGCGCCGGATGGTCGTGGTCGTCGACGCCGACCGTCACGGTGATCCCGACGGGGTGGCGAAAGAGCGGGCCGCCGCTGCGGTTGACCTCCATCGAGAGCACCTCCGGGGAGCCCTCGGACTCGGCGAGCGCGGCGTTGGTCGCCTCCTGGATCCGCTCCTCGGTGGTCGCTCCCTGGAAGGAGTCGTAGGTGACGCCGCCGAGGAACACCGACAGCATGACGATGGCGACGACGAGGACCCCGATCCGGCGGACGGTCGCGCCGCGGGCCTCCTCCAGCTGGAACCAGTTGGTCGGCCGGTAGCCGCTGTAGCGGAGGACGACCAGCGCGGCGAGGTTGATCGACAGCAGGTTCACCAGCACGAGCACGCTCGAACCCAGCGAGACGACGGGTTTGCCCCACGCGATGCCGATGCCGACGGTCGCTGCCGGCGGGATCAGCGCGACGGCGATCATCACGCCGACGATCGCCGAGGAGATCCCCGCGGTCAGCGAGATCGCGCCCGCGACGCCCGCGCCGAGCGCGACGACCAGCGAGAGGAAGTCGGGGTACAGCCGGCTGCGGACCTGCGGGATGGCGGTCACGTCGGTAAACGGCGGGATCAGGTGGACGGTCTTGACGACCCACGCGAAGGCGGCGGCGCTCGCGACCGAGACGGCGAGGCCGACCGCCTGCAACTTGACCCCGCGGGCGAACAGGTCGTCGTCGACGACGACGGTCCCGACGCTGGCGGCCATCGCCGGGCCGATCAGCGGCGCGATCACCATCGACCCGACGATGACCGCGGGGGAGTTCAGCAGGAGCCCGGCGGTCGCGATGACCGCGCTGACGACCGTCATCACGAGGTACGCCGGCGTCGACAGCAGCAGGTCCTTGGCGGCCGCGACCAGCTCCTCCCGGGCGATGCGGTCGCCGTTCTCCTCCTCGGCGTAGCGCTCCTCCAGCTGTTCGAACTCGTCGGAGACGACCGTCTCCGCGTCGAGGACGACCGTGTAGGTCCCCTCGTCGATGCCGGCGGTCCGGAGCGTGTCAAGCACCGGCTCGACGGCGTTCGTGGGCAGGGGGACGTACGCCACCGCGGCGTACTCCCGGCCGCTGGTCTCGTCCGTGACGATGTAGTCGATGCCCTCGTCGTCGAGCGCCCGCGTGACGGTCTCGCGCTTGCCCGTCGGGATCGTGATCTGGACGAGACGCACGTGCCACCGAACGTGCAGGACGGTGAAATACGCTCGGGATCGGAACCCGCCTCGCTCCGCGGACGACACCTCGCGTGACTCTTCGGTACGGAACGGCTATCGAACAACCCCCGTGGCGCGCGCTGTCGTCTCGGAATCGCGAGCGGTTCCGAGACGAACTGAACACGCGCGATCCGACTCTCTCGACGCCAAACCGTTTTGACGGGGACCGACCAACCCCGCCGCATGGACGCACAGGACCGCGTCGCCGCGTTCGTCGACGAGCACGACATGGACGCCGACCCCGCCTACCGGGTGCTGGACCTGGCCGCCGAGGTCGGCGAGATCGCCGCCGACGCCGCCAAGTCCAGCGAGTACGGCGCCGCGCCCGAGGAGTTGACCGTCAGCGAGGACGAACTCGGCGACGCCGTCTTCGCGCTGCTGGCGACCGCCGACGCGCTCGATATCGACGCCGAGGAGGCTCTAGAGACCTCGCTGGCGAAGTACGAGCGCCGGCTGGACGAGTCGGGGTCGGCCGGCTCCGGGGAGTGACCGACGCCGATGGCCCCGCGGCTCCTCCACTACTCGGACCTGGAGAACGCCTTCGACCGCCCGGAGCGCGTCGGCCGCCTCGCGGGGACCATCGAGTCGGTCCGGGACCCGGAGACCGTCGTCGTCGGCACCGGCGACCAGCTCGCCCCGGGCGCGCTGGCCATCGAGGAGCGCGGTCGGCAGACCCTGCCGTTCTACGACCGCGTCGCCCCCGACGCCGAGACGTTCGGCAACCACGACTTCGACCACTCGCTGGCCGACACCAGGGAAGTAGTCGCGGACTCGGTGGTCGACTGGCTCAGCGCGAACGTCCGCGTCGACGGGGGTCCCGCGAGTGGCGCGAGCGGGACCTCGTCGGACCGCCGGTCCGACGGCGAACCGTTCGTCGGCGTCGACGCTGCGAAGACCGTCGAGCGCGGCGGGTCCCGGGTCGCGCTCGTCGGCGTGAGCGGGCCGGACATCGCCGTCCCGCGGTCCGTCGCGGTGACCGACCCGGTGGCCGCCGTCCGCGAGGCGGTCGACGGGCTGGACCCCGCACCGGACCGGCTGGTCGTCCTCGCCCACGCCGGCGATTCGGTCGCCCGTGACCTCTGCCGGGAGACGCGGGCTGACGCGGTCCTCGCGGGGCACGTCCACAGCGAGACCCGAGAGCGCGTCGACGGCACGCTGCTGGTCCGCCCCGGCGCGAACGGTCGCGTCCTGTGGCAGGTCGAGCTGCCGGACGACCGCGGCGAGCCGGCGACGGCGACCCGCCACGAGGTGCCCTCGGGTCCGCTCGACGAGCGGACGGCCGCGGCCGTCCGCGAGCGGCTGGCCGACCACGGGCTCGACGAGGTGGTCGCCCGACTCGACCGGCCGGTCCCGCGCGAGCGGGCGCGCTGCCTCCGCGGGGAGTGCGCGCTGGCGAACCTCGCCACCGACGCGCTGCGGTGGGTCGCCGACGCCGACATCGGCCACGTCGACACCCGCGGGCTCCGCGACGGGCCGCCGGTCGGCCCCGACGTGACCGTCGCCGACCTCCGGGGGATCGCCCCCTTCCAGGCCGGCGTCTTCGCCGCCACCGTGTCCGGCGCGCAACTGCGGTCGCTCGTCGCAGAGTCGGTCCACCCCGACGGGATCGACGGCCGCGACGGCGAGGTCTGGACCGGGCAGTTCGCCGGCGTCGAGATCCGCCGGGACCGCGCCGCAGGGGAAACCGAGGTGCACCTCGACGGCGAGCCGCTGGCCGACGACCGGGAGCTACGGCTCGCGGTCAACGGCTACGTCGTCTACACCGACGAGTTCGCGACGGTCGGGCCCGCCGACGCCCGGGAGCTCCACGGGCTGCAGTACCGGGCGTTCGAGGCGTACGCCCGCGAGGCGGACGACCTCTCGGTCGGGACCGACGGACGCATCGAGTACGTCGACGGGTGAAAACGGGCTTCGCAGTGAACCGCGGACCGCGGTCAGTCGTCGGGGAGCGCAGTCAGTCCTCGCGCAGGGCGTCCAGGTCGAACTCGAAGGCGGCGACCGGCACTTCGAGGTCGTACTCCACCAGCACCTCGGGGTGGACCTCGCCGATGACGCCGACGGTCTCCCCGTCGATGACGATATCGGCGGTCCGTCCCGAGATGAACGTCGGGTGGTCGGTCGGCGGGGTGGCCAGTTCGGCGTCGAAGGCGCGACACAGCGCCTGGAGGCTGGCCTTGGCGTCCTCGTAGGAGGCGTCGTGGCGGGCGAGCGCGGCCGCGACCGTCTGCCGCTCGGCGACCTTCGTCCGCTCGGCCTCGTCCCGTTCGATCGCGAGGCCGACCTCCGAGAGGTGCTGGGGGTACGAGCGGTGAGTGTTGTTCTCCAGGACGAGCAGGATCGACGGCAGCGCCCAGGTGCGGACGATCTCGTAGTCCTCGCTGTACGGCTCCCCGATGACGGCCGGCTCGCCGCCGCCGAGGGCGTCGCTGCCCGGTTCGACGCCCGGCCGCTCGTAGTTCGCCGCCTCGCTGATGAGGTGGAAGTTCAGCAGGTCCTCGAAGCCCAGCCCGACGAGCGACTCGCGGGCGGCCCGCTCCAGCCGGGAGCGCTCGTGGCGGCCGCCGACGGTGGACACGTCGGGGTAGCGCGGGTCGAGTTCGTTGAAGCCGTACGCCCGACCCACGTCGTCGATCACGTCGACGGGGTGGAGCACGTCCACGCGGTAGGGCGGGACCTCCACCTCGTAGGACAGCGCGTGGTCGTCGCTCTCGCCGCCCTCGGTCCCGGCCACGTCCAGGCCGGCCCGCTCCAGCAGGTCGACGACCTCCTCGCCGTCGAGGTCGATCCCGAGCATCGACTCGATGTCGGGGTGGTCGACGGTCTTGGTCTTCGTCTCGAAGTTCGGGCGGACGAGCGTATTACCGGCGTAGTCGCCGGCGGCGTCGTCCGCGTACTCGATCTCGACCTCTTCGACGCGCCCCCCGCGGGCGTCGAGCGCGTAGCAGACGATCGACAGCATGTGGTCGATCGTCCACTGGTCCGTGCCGGTCATCTCGATGAAGAGATCGCGGGAGTCCTCGGTCACCTCGGTGCGTTTCCCGTTGATGATCGGCGGGAACGAGAACATCCCCACGTCGTCGTAGATGGCCGGCATCGCGTCGTAGTCGTCGACGAGGTCGGAGAACTCGTTGGCGGTGTGGTGGGCCATCAGCACCTCCTGGGGGGTCATCTCGTGGTTCTCCTCCAGCGGGACGAACCGGTCCTCGCGCTCGCCGATGCCGGTGTAGCGGACGGACTTGCCGCCCGAGGGGGCGACCTCGGTGCGCGGGTCGGCCTCCTCCTCGGGGGTGTCCTCGCCGCCGCGGGCGCCGACCTGGCCCTTCAGCATGGTCAGGTCGTGGACGCCGATGGCGCCCTTGGCGCGCTGGCGACCCATCGTCGCGTGGAGCTTCTCCTGGAGCTGGATGAGCGACTCCAAGGCGGCCTCGTCCATGTCCAGCCCGCGGACGACGGCGCCGGTGACGTACGGGCGCTGATCCGGCACGTCCGCGTCGACCTCGATGGTCCAGTCGGCGTCGTTGGTGTTCGGGACGTAGACGCCGCGGTCGTCGCCGTACTGGTAGCGCAGCGAGCGGGCGACTCCCTCGACGGACAGCCGATCCAATCGATCGGGCGCGAACTCCAGTTCGAACTCGCCGTCGTCGGTCTCGCCCTCGTACTCCAGGCCGAGGCCGAACAGGTCCTCGCGGAGTTGTTCGTCGCTCTTCTCGTCGTGGCCGGTCAACTCGCGGAGCTCGTCGGGGTCGATCTCTACCGTGGGCATCAGTACACCACCTCCTCGGTGCGGAGGAAATCGAGGTCCACGAGCGTGCCGTGCACGTCGCGGATGTCCTCGGCGCCGGTCGCGAGCATGAATAGTCGCTCCAGGGCCAGGCCCCAGGCCATCACGTCGGCCTCGACGCCCAGCGGTTCGAGCATCTCCGGGCGGAAGATGCCCGAGTTGCCGATCTCGATGAGTTCGTCCGTCTCGGGATGGCGGCCGAACAGCTCGAAACTCGGCTCCGTGTAGGGGTTGTAGTGGGGCTTGAACTCGATGTCGGTGATGCCGAACTGCTCGTAGAACTCGGTGAACGTGCCCATCAGATCTCGGACCGACAGGTCCTCGGCCATCACCCACCCCTCGATCTGGAAGAACTCAAGCAGGTGCGTCGAATCGAGGGTGTCGTTCCGATACGCTTTCTCGATGGAGAAATAGCGCTGGGGCGGTTCCAGCTCGCCCTCGGCGAGGCCGGCGAGGTGGCGCACCGAGAGGTTCGTCGTGTGGCCGCGCAGGGCGAGCGCGCGGGCGAACTCCTCGTCCCAGGGGGAGTGATAGCCCTCGCCGTCGGGGCCGACGCCGTCGCGGTGGGCGGACTCGACCCGATCCACGAGATCCGGCGGGAGGTTCTCGCGGTCCATCTTCGCGGGTTCTTCGAGGGCGAACCGATCCCAGTGGTTGCGCGCCGGGTGGTCCTGGGGCATGAACAGGCAGTCGTTGATGTAGAAGTCGGCGTCGACGTGGGGGCCCTGCATCTCCTGGAAGCCCATCCCGACGAGCACGTCCTTGACGCGCTCGGACATCTCCCGCAGCGGGTGGGACTTGCCGCCGTGGACCGTCTCGGCGTCGGCCTCGACGTTGTAGTCGGCGAACTCGACCTCCTCCCACTCGCCCGAGGTGAGCAGTTCGGGCGTGACCTGGCCGACGGTCTCGGCGACCTCGACGCCCTCCATCATCGCGGTGACGCCCTCGTCGGTCAGCGTGACCTCCCGCACCGTCGACTCCTCGACCGCGACGAGCCCGCGGCGTTCGAGCGCGTCGACGAGGTCCTCGTCGATACCGGCGGGGTCGACGGTCTCGTCCTGGAGCCGTTCGAGCAGCGCGTGCTCGGGGTCGGCCTCGGGGTCGAACTCGGGGTCGACGCTGACGGAGCCGCTGTCGATGGTGCCCATGCCCTTCCGGGCGAAGTTCGACAGCGCGATGTCGACCCCCTCGTCCTCGAGGCCGGCGCGGCCGATGGCCCCGCCGAGTTCGACGGGTTCCTCGTCGGCCCCCTGCGAGAGGGCGCCGACCCACAGGGCGTGTTCGGGCAGGCGCTCGTAGGCGTACTGTTCGCCCTCGTCGGTGAGGACGAGTTCGGCTTCGGTGCGCTCGGTGACGGCGAGCAGGCCCTCGTCTTCGAGTTCGAAGGCGGCGCCGGCCACCGCCTGGACCCCCTCGCCGGTCTCGTCGGCGATCTGTTCGACTGGTGTTGGGTCGTCCGCGCTCGCGGATTCGAGCACGGCGACCTGCGTTTCCGGGAGTTTCATTCGTTGGTCGTGAATCTGCGTGGTCGTCAGTTAATGATTCTTATCGCGGGTGAGACGCCGAGGCGTCTCCGCGAGCCGGACGCGGGCGGTTTCCGCCGGGACCGCCGGGGTTCGTTTCGACACGAACCGTCGGGTCCGGGCGTCCGCCGCCCTCAGGCGCCGGGGAAAAACCCGAACCCGGACCGCGCGGCCGCTGGCTGGCGGGCGAGGCGCGACCGACGGGACCGCCGCGACGCGCGGCGTCCCGTGGGTTCGGGTGCCATGTGAAGGCCATTCACGGCGCCGCGCAAAAGCGTTCCGGACTCGACGGCCGGGCGGTGACCCGGGCGCCCGTGCGGCCACCGCGACACCGTCGGGGCGCCCGCGAGGCAACGTCTATGCCCCCGGGTCACAAAGGGCGCGTATGGACCGCACTCGGAGCGCCGTGTTCAACTTCGCGATCAACTTCCTCGTGGGCTACGTCGTCGGTCGCGTCCTGCGCGACCGCGACACCGGGGTCCGGGCGGGGGTCGCCCTCGGGACGCTCGGGGCCGTCGCGAGCTGGCGGCTGGCCGACCGCTTCGAGCGCGACCGCGTCGAGCCCGGCGCCGAACCGATAGAGATCGAGATCGAGGAGTGACGGTCGGTTCGACCCGGAGAGGTTCGACTGGAGAAAACGGAAACCGCGCGGGGCGCTACGGGGCGCCGCCGCCGACGACGACTTCGGCGGTACCGCCCTCGTAGGCGATCTCCGCGTTCGACATGAAGTTCCCGCGGTGGGCGACCACGACGGTCGCGTCCTCGGCGGGTCGCGTCACGTTGATGGCGTACTTGCCGTCCTCCCGGGCGTCGGCGTAGGCCTCGGTCGCGTTGACGAACTCGTCGGCCTCGCTCGCCGAGTCCCAGCGGTGGACCCAGACGACGCCCGTCGACTCGTTGCGGACCGAGCGGAAGGCGACGGCGGAGTCGTTGCCCCAGCCGTCGGCGGCCGCAGCGGCCTCGGACTCCGAGAGGTGGCTCCGGAGGATCGCGCGGGTGCCGAGTTCACCGAACGTGCCGGCGCCGGAGCCGAACGGGATGTTCTCGACGGTCCACCAGTTCGACGCCGAGGCGTCGAGCGTCAGGTCCATCGCGGCCTCGTCGGTGTCGTGGAGCATCTGCTCGGTGGTCGCCGGGCCGCCGTCCTCGTAGATCGACGGGATCTCGGACGGTGACTCGACCGCGGAGTCGACGTACTGGGCGCCGTAGTACTCCATCGCGCCCTCGAACGCCCAGCGGTAGGCGCCCGTCTCCTCGAAGGAGGGGACCGCGTACTCCGTCTCGCCGTCCATGTGCTCGTCGACGTAGGCCCGCGTGGCCTCACCGACCGTCCCGGTGACGAGCGCCCGCCGCTCGTAGCCGAGGATCGTCCGGTTGTTCTCGATCCAGTCGTTCTTGTAGTGGAGCGAGACGGCGAAGCCGTAGGCGAGCGCGGCCTCGATCTGGGGGCCGGTCATGTCGTAGACCGTCTCCTCGTTGAACACGACCGCGTCGTCCTCGGGGTCGTAGGAGACGTTGATCGACTCGACCAGCGTCGACGAGGGGTTCTCGGGGAGCCCGATCGTCGCCGTCAGGTAGGCGTTCGAGATGTTCTGGTCCGTCGCCAGGTTGCTGACGAGGACGTTCGGCGCCGACGCCTCCGCCCCGATGATGCCCTGGACGCGCGAGTACACCTCGCTCGCGGAGGGATCCATCGGCTCGCTGACCTCCCGCGGCGCGTCGACGTTCCCGCCGGCACCGCCGTCGCCGCCGTCGCCGCCGCCACCGCCGCCGAGCATCCCGCACCCGGCGAGGCTCGCGGCCGTGACGACCAGCGCGATGACGGCGACCGACCGGACGGTCGCCATCGCGCGGCCGACCCGGTCTCGCTCGTCGGTGTCGATACCACCCCGTCCGCTGCCACTGTCTGTCATCTGCTCTCCCGTATGCCACTTACCCTCATTATCCTTGGGAAATGGCTCGGGCTCGCCCCGGGATCGACCCGGATGCGCGCCGGGTCGACGCCGGACGGCCCGGCGGTACGTGCCGCTTGCGGGTCGTTCCTCCCCGCTCGCCTCTTCGAGGTCCTCCCTTCGGTCGGACCTCGCTACCCCCGCCGGTCGGCCGCCACGTCGAGGTCGATGTCGAGTTCGTCGAGTCTGTCGGCCCACTCCTCGCGTTTGTCCTGGTGGTCCTCGAGGAACTCGGCCATCAGCTCGGCGGCCTGCTCCTTGCACCCGCCGCAGAGGCGCTCGCCGCCGACGCACTCCTCGTAGACCTCGGTGGCGAACTCGTCGTCGTCGCCCGCGAGCAGGTAGGCGTACAGCTCGTAGACCGGGCACTCGTCGGCCTCGCCGCCGAGCTCGCGCTGCTTCTCGGCGGTCTCGCGGCCGCCCGTGGTCGCCGCCTTGACCTTGTCGTAGCCGTCCTCCGGGTCGTCGAGCAGGGAGATGTGGGAGGCGGGCACCGACGAGGACATCTTGCCGCCCGTGAGCCCGGTCATGAACCGGTGATAGATCGACGAGGGCGCGCGGAAGCCGTAGCCGCCGTGATCCGTCTCGACCTCGCGGGCGAGGTCTTCGGCCTCCTCCCGGCCGAGGTCGAACGCGTCGACGTGCTCCTCGTAGACGCGCTTCTCGCCGTCGACGGCCTCGACGAGTGCGTCGAAGGCGGTGTCGGTCGCGTTGCGGCCAAGGAAGCGGGTCCGCCGGCGGATCGGCTCCATCCCGGCGTTCTCCAGCTTCTCCAGGACGCGCTCGACCGTCGCGCCGTCGTAGCCGGTCGCCTCGTAGGCCTCGCGGTCGGCGCGCAGCGCCTCCGCGGCGTCCTCGCAGCGGAGCGTGTCGTCCCCGTCATCGTCGTCGGCCGCGTCGCCGTCGCCGTCGCCGCCTTCGCCCGCAGTCAGCGACTCGTAGACCTCACCGAGCAGGGCGCGCTCGCCCTCGTCGTCGACCTCGAAGCCGGCGAACGCCTCTGTGACCCGGAAGTAGCGCATCCGCGCGGCCAGGTCCCGGGCCAGCCGCATATGGGGATCCTGGTCGGGGCCGACCGGGATCACCGTGGGGCGGGGCCCGTCGGCCTGGGGGTAGAGGATGTCGGCCATCTGCGTGACGACGCTCTGCATGTGCGACACGTCCGTCTCGCCGTCGAAGTCGTAGATCGCCTGGAGTTCCGAGAAGTTCGCCTCGACGCCGAGTTCGAAGGCGAGATCCTGCACGTCGCGGTTGGTGGACTGCCGATACAGCTCGCCCTCCTCGGGGTCGAACCCCAGCGCGAGCAGGGAGAGGACGTAGTCGCGCGCGTGGGTGTCGATCTCCGACCAGGTCAGCCCGCGGGCGCTGTGGGCCTCCAGATCGGCGATGAGGCCGTAGGCGTCGCCGCCCTGTCGCTGGTGCCAGATGATCTCGTCGAAGACGAGCTTGTGGCCGATGTGCGGGTCGCCGGTGGGCATGAACCCCGAGAGCGCGGCGAAGTCCTCGCCGTCGCGCATGGCGCGGGCGACCGGGCGGTAGTCGCGGTGACCGAAGATGACCCCCCTGCGCATCAGGTAGTGGGGGTCGGGCACCTCGGGCAGGACCTCGTCGAACTCCTCGATGCCGAACTCGGCGAACAGCTTGCGGTAGTCCGAGACCGTCGCCGAGCCCCACGGGTCCAGCGTCGTGTCGTCCGCGCCTTCGGCGTCGACCCCGCCGTCCGGTCGGAGAGCGTCCGCGTCGCCGCGAGGCGCCGCCGGGTCGGAATCGGGCGAATCGGATGTCATCGATTGGGATGTACTCGCCCCGACACGCACTAATACCGTTCGCTTTCCCCACCCCGCCCGCGCCCGCCGCGACCGCCGACTGGACCCGCCTGTCCGACCAGTCTGCCTGGTCGAACCTGCCGCGCCCCCCAAACTTTAAATCCCAGGCGCGCGAATTTGTAAGTGAAGAGTAAACTTAATTGAAGTAGTAAATTTTATCCGGGAGTGGCGACTACGTCGGTATCCCGAGAGCGTCGAGGGCTCTCGGTCGCTTCGGCCCGGACGCATCGCTCGCCGACCAGCCGCGGCTACGCTCACATGACAGTACTCGCACCATACGGATTCACGACCGCCGACGGATCGGGGACGGACGACTGCGGCGACGAGGACGAGGCCGGGACCGGGACGGAGTCGACCGGCGACGCGACCTGAACGCCGACGCGGACCCGCGAAGTATCGCTCGCCGACGACAGCGACTCACCACCGCATGACTGACGCCACCCACGACGACACCATCGACTGGCACCGTTTCTGGACCGACGCCGACGAGGGCGACCGCGCCGACGCCGCCCCGAGCGCCCACCACGCGACCGACGCGGTCGTCGACTTCCTGGCCGAGACCGGCCGCCCCGACGCCTTCGCCGACGTGGGCTGTGGCCCCGGCCACGTCGCCTTCGCCGTCGCGGAGGCCTACCCCGAGGCCGACGTGGTCGGCTACGACGCCGCCGAGCCCGTCCTCGCCGAGAACCGCGAACGCGCCCGCGACCGCGACGCCGACGTGGCCTTCGAGCGCGCCGTACTGCCCGACTTCGACCCCGACCGGCAGTTCGATGTGGTCTTCTCGTACTTCACGCTCTGTTACGTCCGCGAGGTCGAGGACGCCCTGCGGGCGATGTACGACGCCGTCGCGGACGGCGGCTACCTCGTCTTCAACTACCAGAACCGGCTCGCCCGCGCTCACTGGCGGCGGATGGCCGACGAGCCCGACGAGTACCTCGGCGAGGACTCGCAGTTCGACGCCGACCGCTTCGAGGACCGCTTTCGGCTCCTGCTCGACGGCGAGAACCTGCTGTCGTACGAGCGCATCCACGACGCGCTGGGGACCTGGCCACAGAGCGCCTGGTCGGTGGTCGACAGGCCCGACACCCGCTGGGCCTGGCGCCACCACCCGCTCGTGTTCGTGCCGAAGTAACGCCCCGGAGCTCCGGTCCGGACCCGGCCGGGACCTCGGGATACGGACGACCGATCAGCGGAGCGCCGAGACGAGGAGCCCGACGCCGACGAGGAGGACGACGACGGCGACGCCGTCCGTCGTGGCGCCGACCGCGAGGTAGGTCACGGAACCCAGCACCGCCGCCGCGGTCCCGGCGGCCGCGGTCGCGGTCACGTGGGCGAGTTCGAGGCGGGTCGTCGACGCCCCGCGGCCGAGCTGCTCGCCGACGGTGATCCCGTAGCGACCGGCGTCCCACGCCAGCAGGGTACACAGCGTCGCGCCGACCAGCGGGACGACCGCGGCGCCGGCCAGCCCCGCCGCGGCGACGCCCGCGACCAGCGCGACCGCCCCGGCGGTGACCGCCTGTCGACCGCCCCGGACGGCGCCGAGGCCGACCAGCGCCGCCCCGACGAGTCCGAGCGCGCGGCCGCCGATCGACGGGAGCCACAGGGCGGCGACCGCCGCGAGCGCGACCGCGACGCCGGCGCTCGTCCGCGCGGGCGAGCGGTCGACCGACGCGCCCGCCCGCCCCGGCCGCGCCGTCTCCGGCTCCGTCTCGGACCCGCCGGCTCGCCCGTCGCCCGACGCGGTCTCGACCTCGCGCTCGGCCGGCTCGGTGTCCTCGGTCGACCCGACCGACTCGGAACCCGCTTCCGACCCGGGGCCCGCCCCCGACTGGCTCCCGGGACCGGCGACGGACCCGGAGTCGTCCGACAGTCGATCGCTCGCGTCGCTCACGCCGACCACCGCCTGCGGGCCCGCGCGAGCGCGGCGTCGAACCGTTCGTCCGCCCCCCAGTCGACGACGCGGACGCCGGCCGACCGGAGCGCCGACAGCCGCTCGTCGCGCTCGTCGGCGGCGCGCTCGTGGGGCTCGGTGTCGCGGACGGTCGGGTCGGGGCTCACGAGGGTCACCTCCCGGCCGTAGGCGGCGAGCCGGCGGGCGACCTGGCGGGGGTAGTCGTCGCAACACGGCGAGACCAGCATGATCTGCGTGTCGGGGTCGAGCCGGCGGTGGATCCGGCGGATCCGCTCGCGCCGGAGGGTCGCGCGGCGGTCGGGCGGGTAGCGCTCGTGGAGCTTCCGGGCGGGCGGGACCGGCGACAGCGCGGGGTGGACGTTCAGCAGTTCGCGGCCGCGGGCGCGGTGGTCGCCGCCGGCGCCGGGCGCGAGCCGACAGCCCTCCCGCTCGCGGCCGAACGTCTCGAAGCCGACGCGGTCGCCGGCGTCGAGGAGCGCGTCGAACACGCGGTGGGCGGCGTCGACGCCGCGCTCGACGGCGTGGTAGCCGTCGGGGGCCGGCGCGCGGTAGGCGGCCCGCCGCGTGTCGACGAGGATCTGGACCGTCGCCGACCGCTCCTCGCGGAACTCGACGGTCGCCAGCTCGCCCGTCTTGGCCAGTTGCCCCCAGTCGATCCGCGAGAGGGGGTCCGAGCGGCGGTACTCGCGGGTGGCGTGGAACTCGATGCCGGGGCCGCCCTCGTCGGTCTCGACGCGGCCGGCGAACCCGGCGGTCGTCCCGCCGACGGGCACCCGCTCGCCGTCCAGCACCGGGAGGGTACACCGCATCGTCGTCGCCGGGCCCGGCGACTGGGAGACGCCGCTGACGGTCGTCCCGTACTCGACCGCGCCGCTGGGGTCCGCGACCGTCACCGCCGCGGGGTCCCAGTCGTGTTCGCCCCGCGTCGCCCGCACGGTGTAGGTGAACGTCGTCCGCTCGCCCGGGGGCAGCGGCGCGCCGTGGCGGGCCGACCCCGCGACGACCGCCAGTTCGTCGGGGACGCCGTCGACGACGCGCACGTCGGTCAGGTAGTCGTCGCTCTCGTTTCGCACCTCGACCCCGACGGTCACCCGGTCGCCGGGATCGGGGGAGTCGTCGGCGAGCCGACGGCGGACGCCGACGGTCGGCTCGCCGGTTCCGGGATCCCGGACCGGCGGCTCGACCGCGCCGGCGTAGCCCGCGACGGCCGCGCCGACGACGCCGGAGAGCACGAGCCCCGGGGTCCGCGAGAGGACGCCGAGCCCGCCCAGCGCGAGCGCGACCGCCGCCGCGCCCGTCCAGTGCCCCGTCGCGTGGGAGACGACCGCCGATCCGCCGGTCGTCTCGGTGTCTTCGCCTCCCCCGCCGGTCTCGTCGGGGTCGGCGGCCGCGTTGGCGGTCGCCCGGGTGCGGTCCCGCGCCCCGGCGAACGTCGGGTCCTCGTCGCCGGGGACGGGGACCAGGTATCCCCCTTCCGGGTCCGGCGGGCGCCAGCGATCGGGTTCGACGAACCGGCGGCCCGCCGCGGTCGCCAGCCCCGCGACGACCGCCGCCGCGGCCGCGAGCGCCGCGAGCGCGGCCGTGACCCGCGATCCGCCGGGGCCGCCGCCCCACACGGCCAGCGCCAGCCCGACGGCGACCGCTCCGACGCCCGCCCAGCCTCGCCGCTTCATCGGTCGTCCCCCTCCCGTCCGGCCCCGTCGTCCGTCCCGCTCCCGCCGTCGACCGCTCCGGAGTCATCGCCCGCGTCGTCGTCGATCGCTCCGGAGTCGTCGCTCCCGTCGCCAGTCGGGGAGTCGTCGCTCCCGCCCGCGTCGTCCCCCTCGCTCTCGTCGTCCGGAGCGTCGCCGCCCGGGGCGTCGCCCTCGTCAGCATAGGCCCGCTCGATGCGGCGCAGGGCGGCGACGGCGCGGTCGGCGCGGTCGGCGGGGTCGCGGCCGCCGTAGCGCACCTCCGCGAACAGCTCGGTGAGTTCGGCCACGTCGTCGGGGTCCATCCCGGCGGCGACGGCGGCCTCGGCGAACTCCCCCGGCGCGGTGGTGTCGGGGTCGCCCGCGTCGACGAGCGCGCGCATCTCGTCCCAGGCGCGGTACACCTCGTTGGTGAGGTCGGCGTCGGCGTCGATCCGGTCGGCGGCCGCGCCGGCCGCCCGGCCCACCGCCGACAGGTCCACGTCGCCGGGGTCGTCGCTCGCGTCGGAGTCACCGATCCCCTCCAGCGACACGTCCGCGTCGGACCGGTACCAGAGGGCCGCCAGCCCGACGGCGAGCGCGGAGAGCACCACCAGGGGACCGGGCAGCGGGACCGTGACGCCCCCCGGGACCGAGAACGGGAGGTCGAGGTAGACCCCGGACCCGCCGCCGCCCCCGACGAACGGCTGGCGCTCGACGATGGACCCGTTTCGCTCCCGGTCGACGCCCTCGGCCGGGTTCCCGGGGTCGACCGCGGCGACCGCCCCCAGGCCGACGACCGCCGCCGCGACCAGGAGCGCGACCCCGAGCGGTCGCCCGGTCATCGTCGCCCCGCGACGGCCGGGGGGTCGGTCCCGCCGCTCCGCCGTGACCGACTCCCGCGCGCGGCAACGGCTCCGCCGCCGGTCTCAGGCCGGTGGCCTCCCGGCCCGACAGCGTGGATCGTTTGCATCTGTCGACACGAAACGGCTCGGACGGTATTGTTCTTTGGGTGACAGGGACACAGGTCCGGGGTCGCCCCGTCGGCGCGGGCCGGATCCGGTCTCGGATCGTGACAGCTGTTATAGTTATATTATCTACCAATAAGGTTTACATAACCGCGGTCCGAATCGAAGATCGGAATGGCGACAGGAGCGGCCACGATCCCCGGCGCGGTCGTCGAGTGAAACCGGAGCCGTCAGGTTCCGAGTCACGGCGGCCGACCGCCCGCGTGACCGCCACCCGACCGAGCGGCCGGGGCGGTCGCTCGGCACACACCATTCCACCGCGGCCCGAACGCTCACCCCGTTCGGAACCCGCACCCGAACCACCCACACCCACCCACCCGAACCCACGCCATCCGGACACCGCGTCCGGACTATCGCGTCGGTCGGCCGCGGCCGGGTCGCCCGGCCCGCCCGCGGTCGCCCGTTCCACAAGAGACTTCCCGCCGATAGGCGAACGTGTAGCCGAATGACGACAGCCCCGGACAGCGCCCGCGACGAGGTGACGCTGCGCGAGTCGGTCCCGCCGGTCCGCGAGTGGGCGCGGACCTTCGTGGTCGGCCTGTTCATGGGCACCGCCGACGCGGTCCCCGGCGTCTCCGGCGGCACGATCGCGCTCATCGCCGGCGTCTACGAACGACTCATCACCGCGATCAACGAGGTCACGCCCGGCCGCTTTTTCGACGGCGTCGTCGCGCTCACCCCCCTCGACGGCGGGGTCTCGCTCGACCGGGCCGCCGCCGTCCTCGAGGAGGTCGACGGCTGGTTCCTGGTCGCGCTGCTCGCGGGCATCCTCTCGGCCGTGATCCTCGTCACCCGGGTCGTCGACGTCGCCAACGAGGCGGCGCCGGTCCTGCTGTTCGGCTTCTTCTTCGGGCTGATCGGCGCCTCGGCGGCCATCCTCTTCCGGGCCGTGTCGGTCCGGACGCTCCCCGAGGTCGTCGCCGCGGTCGCGGGCTTCGCGGTCGCGTTCGTCGTCTCGGGCTACGGCGAAGTGCTGGAATCCGGCGGGCTCCCGGTCGTGTTCGGCGCGGGCGCGCTGGCGATCAGCGCGATGATCCTCCCCGGCATCTCCGGGTCGCTCGTGCTCGTCATCCTGAGCCAGTACGAGCGGATGTCCTCCACGCTCTCGGCGTTCATCGACGCGCTCATCGGCGCGGTCACCGGCGGCGGCATCGGCCCGATGATCGACCGCGGCGTCGTCGTCGTGACGTTCGTCTGCGGCGGCCTCGTCGGCCTGTTCACCGTCTCGCGGGTCATCCGCCGCGCGCTCGATTACAATCGCGAGGTGACCTTCGCCTTCCTCGTCGCACTGGTGCTGGGGGCGCTCCGGGCGCCCATCGTGACGCTCAACGGCGAGGAGTACGCCGTCGTCTGGAACGCGCCCACGATTCAGGCGTTCGCGGGCGCCGCCGTCGTCGGCGCCCTCGTCGTCTTCGCCCTCGACTGGTACGCCGTCGACCTCGACCTCGACTCGGTCTGACCGGACGCACGGCCCGGCCCCGCGAACTCGGCCCGCTCAGCTCAGGAACAGCCGCCGCTCGGCCCGCTCGTGGCCCGCCGAGCGCGCGTCGACCAGCGGGGCGAACGGCGTCATGTCGTCGACCCCGCGGTCGGCGCTCGCCTCGACGGCGTCGACCATCGCCGGCCGCAGGTCGTCGAGGGTGCGCTGCACGTCGGTCGACCCCAGGCGCATGAGCCGCTGGGCCGCCGCCAGTTGCGCGGTGGCGAACTCGTGACAGGCCAGCAGGCACGCCTCGCGGACGGGCACGTCCGCCAGCGCCGCGACGGTCCCCAGGACGACCGCGTAGTTGCCCGGCGCCTCGCCCGCCTCGACCGCCGCGCCGTACTCGTCGAGGAGCGCGTCGTCGCGGAGGTCCCGCTGGAGCGCCAGCAGCCGGTCGCCCGTCCGCTCGGAGCTCTCGCGGAACTCCGCCGGGAGCGTCGCCGCGGTCAGCCGCCGGTCCGCGCGTTCGACGGCGTCGCAGTCGCCCTCGTCGGCCGCCGCGTGGGCCGCCCGCAGCGCAACCAGGTCGGCGTGGCCGTGTTGCCGCCGGAGGACCGTCGCCACGAGGTCCCGGAGGTCGTCGGCGTCGGTCACGGCGTCGTCCGCGACGAACTGTTCCAGAGCGTAGGAGACGCTATCGGTCCCGACCGGGAGGAACGAGTCGGCCAGCCGTAGCGACTCCAGCGTCGCCTCGTCGCTCACGAGTCGTCACCTCCGGCGAAGTCGCCGCCGTCGTCGCCCCCCGATTTCGGGTCGAGCGTGCGGACGCCGTGGTCGTGGCCGCCGTCGCCGTGGCCGTCGGAGTGGGTGCCCCCACCGTGCGAGTGGCTGTGACCACTGTCGCTATGCCCGTGGGAGTGACCGGCCTCGCCGCTCCCGTGCGAGTGGCCGCCGGCGCCGCCGTCCTCGTCGAACAGCGTCGGCGGGACCTCCTCGTACCCGACGGTCGCGCCGTCGGGGAGGTGGGGCTCGACGGTGTCCTCCATCCGTTCGCGGGTGTCCGCCAGCGGCAGGTACGCGCGGCCGCCCTCGACGGCCAGGTCCCAGTGGCGGTTCCCGACGGCGTGGCCCAGTTCGAGCGCTGCGGTGACGGCCGCCCGGTCGGGATTGTCGACTCCGGCGAAGTCGACGACCATCGCTTCGACCGCTTCGAGCGAGACGACGACGAGCCGGTCCCCTGTGGTGAGCACGTCGCCGTCGCGCAGTTCCCGGGCGACGACGACGCCCAGGTCGGTGCCGTCCTCCGCCGTCGTGCGGAACCGCGAGCGCCGCCGTTCGGTCCCGTCGACCGCTATCCGGAGCGGGTCGGCCCGATCGACGCGCTCGGCGACCGCCTCGTCGTCGACGGTCCCGACGAACTCCTCGGCGACGAGCATCAGGGCCTCCTGGATTCGGGCGCGCCCGCGCCCAGCAGGTCGGTTCGCGCCTCGTCCCAGGCCGCCCGGAGCGAGGCGGTCACGGTCTCCGCGCGATGGCCCAGCGCCCGCACGACGCACCCCGCGTCGTTCGGCAGTCGCGTCGCGCCCGCCCGAACGGTGTCGTCGTGGCCGTCGTCGGCGGGGTCGTCGCCGTCCCCGATATCTGTGGCCGCGTCCGTCGCGACCGCGTGGAGGCGGTCGCTCAGGTCGTCGAGCGCGCTGGCCTCGCTCGCCGGGACGAGCACGTACAGCGTCCCCAGGACTGCGAACTCGCCCATGACGCCGGCCGCCGAGGGGTCGGCGTCGGCCGGCCGGAGGTGGGTCGCGTCGTCGACCAGCAGGTCGCCGTCGCGGCGGACGCGCAGTCGGGAGAGGTACCGCTCGAAGTCGAACCGTTCGCTGCGGGCGAGGCGACCGGGGACGACCGCGTCGCCGACGACCGCGCTCGCGTCCGGCGCGAGGTCGAGGTCGACCCCCTGGAAGAACCGCGAGTCCTCGTGGAGGATGGTCGGCTCGGGCACGTAATCGAGGTGGCCGCTCCGGCCCACGGAGAGTGACACGTCGGCGGCGGCGTAGTTGCGCGCCATCGAGAGCACCTTCTGGGAGCTCTGCGTGGAGACGTGCGCGACGGCGCCGGACCCGACCTCGACGGTCACGTCGTGGCGGTCGCCCTGCGCGACGCCGCCGGTCGGCGACTGGACGTACACCGTCTCCGCTTCGGGCAGCGGGTCGTGGCCGAGCGTGCCGCTGACGTGGAACGGCGCGCGCGCCAGGTCCCGCACCAGGTTCGTCTCGCCCGCCTCGTCGGCGGCGAAGTGCAGTTCCAGACGGCCGTCCTTGCCCGGCGAGCCGACCGCCGCCGCGGGGAGCGACTCCCCGGCGTACTCGGCGAACGCGGGGTGGGGCGGCTCGTCGGCCGTCCGTCGGTTCGCCGGTCGCTCTGGCGTGTCGGCGGCCATCTATGCGAAGAGCACGCCCTCGCTGACGTGTTCCTGCACCTCGTCGACCCCCTCGCCGGCCTTGCAGTTCGTGAAGACGAACGGGCCGTCCCGCACGTCGGCGGCGTCGGCCTCCAGCACGTCCAGGTCCACGTCGACGTGGGGCGCGAGGTCGGTCTTGTTGATCACGAGGAGGTCGCACTCGACGACGCCCGGGCCGCGCTTGCGCGGGATGTCCTCGCCCTCCGCCACCGAAATGACGTACAGCGAGTAGTCCGCGAGCTCGGGGTTGAACGTGGCAGCGAGGTTGTCGCCGCCGCTCTCGACGATGACCAGATCGAGGTCGGGGTGGTCGGCCAGGAAGTCGTCGATCTGTGCGAGGTTCATCGACGGGTCCTCGCGGATGCCCGTGTGGGGGCAGGCGCCTGTCTCGACGCCGGCGACCAGGTCCGGGGGGACGACGCCCGCGAACCGCTCGCGCAACGCGTCGGCGTCCTCCTGGGTGAGCACGTCGTTGGCGATGACGCCCACGTCCAGCCCCGCCTCGCGCAGTCGCGGGACGAGTTCGGTGACGAGCGCGGTCTTGCCCGACCCGACGGGACCGCCGATGCCGACCGTCGCCACGTCGCGGTGGGTGAGGCTCACGAGTCGGCCTCCTCGGCGTCCGCCGCGTCCGTCTCGGCGTCGCCCGCCGGCTCGCCGCCGTCGGCGGCCGCCCCGTCGTCGCTGCCGGGGTCCATCGCGCCCGACGACCGGATGGGGTCGTGGACGGTGACGAGCTTCGTCCCGTCGGGGAAGACGGGTTCGACCTGGATCATGTCGACCATCTCCGGGACGCCGGGCATCACGTCGTCGGGGTCCAGCAGCTGGGAGGCCTCGGCGCGGATCTCGGCCACGTCCCAGCCGTCGCGGGCGCGCTCGACGCACCAGTCGGAGATGTACGCGACCGCCTCGGGGTGGTTCAGCCTGACGCCGCGCTCCCTGCGGCGCCGGGCGAGCTCCGCGGCCATGAAGACCGTCAACCGCTCCTGCTCTTTGGGCGTTAAGTTCATTCTGAGTACCTCACAGCATGTACCGCTGGGCGAGGGGCAACTCCTCGCTCGGTTCCGCCGAGACGACCTCGCCGTCGACCTCCACCTCGAAGGTCTCGGGGTCGATCTCGATGTCGTCGGGGCAGTAGTCGTTGTAGTGCATATCGCCCTTCCCGGGCGTGCGGGCGCCCGAGACGGGGACGACGGGGCAGTCGAGGCCGTACGCCTCGCCGACGCCCGCCTCGGCGGCCGCCGGGCTGACGAAGGAAAGGGACAGGCCGTGTTTCGCCTTGCCGGCCGCGCCGGCGCGGGGCCGTTGCATGATGGGCTCGCAGGTCATCAGCGAGCCGTTGGCCTCGCCCATCTCCGAGTAGACGGGGAACCCGCCCTTGAACGTCATCGCGGGCTTGATCCCGAAGAAGGCCGGATCCCACAGCACCACGTCGGCGAGTTTCCCGGGTTCGAGCGTGCCGACGTAGTCGTCGATGCCCGCCGAGATGGCGGGGTTGATGGTGTACTTCGAGAGGTACCGTTTCGCGCGGAAGTTGTCCGCGTCGTCGTGGGTGTCGGCCGCCTCGTCCTCCGGCAGGGCGCCGCGCTGGCTCTTCATCTTCGAGGCGGTCTGCCAGGTGCGACAGACCACCTCGGCCATCCGGCCCATCGCCTGGGAGTCGGAGGTCATCATCGAGATGGCGCCAACGTCGTGGAGCACGTCCTCGGCGCCGATGGTCTCAGCGCGCACGCGCGACTCCGCGAAGGCCACGTCCTCCGGCACGTCGGGGTTGAGGTGGTGACAGACCATCACCATGTCGAGGTGCTCGTCGAACGTGTTCACGGTGTAGGGCATCGAGGGATTGGTCGAGGAGGGGAGCATGTTCGGCTGGCCGACCATCTCCATGATGTCCGGGGCGTGGCCGCCGCCGGCGCCCTCGATGTGGAACAGGTGCATCGTCCGCCCGTCGACGGCGGCGAACGTGTTCTCGACGAAACCCGCCTCGTTGAGCGTGTCCGTGTGCATGCACACCTGCACGTCCTCTTCCTCGGCCACGTCGAGGCAGGTGTCGATCGCCGCGGGCATCGACCCCCAGTCCTCGTGGAGCTTCAGCCCGCAGGCGCCCGCCTCGACCTGCTCGCGCAGGGGACCGGGTTTCGAGGCGTTGCCCTTGCCGTAGAAGCCGACGTTGACCGGCCACTCCTCGGCGGCCTGCAGGAACCGCTTGATGTTCTCGGGGCCGGTGGTCGTCGTCGTCGCGCCGCCGCCGTAGCCGCCGCCGAGCATCGTCGTGATGCCCGACGCGAGCGCGTGGTCGTGCAACTGCGCGGAGTTGAAGTGGATGTGGATGTCTAGCCCGCCGGGCGTGGCGATCTTCCCCTCGGCGGGGTACACGTCGGTCGACGGGCCGACGACCATGTCGACGCCGTCCATCGTGTCGGGGTTGCCGGCCTTGCCGACGCCGGCGATCTCCCCGTCGCGGATGCCGATGTCCGCGGCCACGATCCCCAAAACCGGGTCCATGACGAGTGCGTTCGTCAGCACCCAATCGAGTGCGCCCTCTTCCTGGGTGGTGCCCGGGGACTGCCCGAGGCCGTCCCGCAGCGTCTTCCCGCCGCCGAAGACCGCCTCGTCGCCCGGCGTGCGGAGATCTTCCTCGACTTCGACGAACAGCTCGGTGTCGCCCAGGCGCACGCGGTCGCCCGTGGTCGGGCCGTACAGCTCGGCGTAGGCCTCGCGGTCGACCTCGCGTGTCATGGCTCGTCCTCCGCGTGCTCGGCTCCCGCTCCGTCGGCGTCCTCGCCGTCGAGCTTCCCGGCCTGGTCGGGGATGCCGCCGAACCCCTGGCGTTCGGCGCGCTCGACGGCCGCGGCGGCGTCGCCGTCGACGCTGCCGTTCACGAGCCCGTTCATCCCGTGGGCGACCCGCTTGCCGCCGATGGCGACGAGTTCGACCGTCTGCTCGTCGCCGGGCTCGAACCGGACCGCCGTCCCGGCGGGGATGTTCAGGCGCTTCCCGAAGGCGGCCTCGCGGTCGAACGCCAGGGCCGCGTTGGCCTCGAAGAAGTGGAAGTGCGACCCCACCTGCACCGGCCGGTCGCCCGCGTTGCCGACGGTCACCTCCGCCGTCTCCCGGCCCTCGTTGATGGTCACTGTGCCCTCCGCCGTCCGCACCTCGCCGGGGACGAGTTCCTCGGTCATACCACCACGTCCGTCGACAGGATCGGTCGATAGTCGATCATCTGCGCGATTATTTGGATACCCGTCCCAAGGCGGTTCGCTTCGGCGCAAATAGCACCGTCCGATCTCGAATTTCGATTCGATCGTTCGGTTTCGGCAGGAAGAATCGAACTTTCGATCAGGGATCGCGGCCGGCGAGCCGGTCGCGGGCCGCCTCGACGGTCAGCGGCGGGTCGTCGGCCAGGCCGTCGAACAGCCGGACGACCTGCGGGGGCCGCAGGTCGCAGTCGGTCAGCAGGGCGGTGTCGGTCAGAACCTCCCGAGTGGGGCCGGTCGCGGCGACGCGGCCGCGCCCGTCCAGCAGTACCACGCGGTCGGCGACCTGGGGGACCAGCCCCGTGTCCGGCGTCGAGACGACGACCGTGGTGCCGGCGGCGGCCAATTCGTCGAGCAGGGCCAGCACCGTCTCGCGGTTGGCGGCGTCCACGTCGCTCACGGGCTCGTCCAGCAGGAGAACGTCGGGCTCGACGGTGACCGCGCTCGCGAGCGCCGCCCGGCGCTGCTGGCCGCCGCTGAGACGGAAGGGCGGCTTCGACAGCAGCTCGGTCAGGTCGAGTCGCTCGGCGACGCGCTCGACGCGGGCCTCGGCCTCGCCGTCGGGGAGGTCCTGCTGGGCGGGGCCGTAGGCCAGGTCCTCTCGAACTGTGGGGTTGAACAGGTAGTCGGCGGGGTTCTGCGTGAGGACGCTCAGCCGGTCGCGGACGGCGTCGGCGTCGGCCGTCTCCCCGAAGTACCGGACCCGTCCATCGTCGGGGTCGATCAGGCCGCCGAGCAACTGGAGCAGCGTCGACTTGCCGGCCCCGTTTGGGCCGAGCAGGGCGATGCGCTCGTCGCGGCCGACCGTCACGTCGACGCCGTCGACCGCCGGCGTGCCGTCCGGGTAGGCGTAGCGGAGGCCGGTCGCGTCGATGGCGGGGGCGTCGGCGGTGTTCACGGCATCGGCCGCGTCCTCGTCGCTCACGCCAGTCCCACCCCGACGACGGCGGCGAGGACGACCAGGCCGAACGCGGCGTCGGCCCGGCCGAGCGGTGTTCGACCGGCGGTCGGCCGCGGGCCGCCACCCCCGCCACGGGCGCGGGCGGCGCGTTCGACGCGTTCTCCCCGTTCGACGCTGCGCAGGAGGAAAGTCCCGAGGAAGTTCCCGGAGTCGCGCCACGTCCGCCGCAGGTCCGGCTCGGCGACCGTCCGGCTCCGGCGCGCGCGGGCCATCCGTTCGAGTTCCGCGAAAAAGAGGAGGAGGTAGCGGTAGGTGATCGCCAGGAGCGAGACGGCGATGGCAGGCGCGCGCAGGCGGGCGAGCCCGCCGAGCAGGTCCGAGAAGCGGGTCGTCAGCAGCAGCAGCGAGAGGAAGGCCACGCAGACGCCGACCCGGGCGGTGAACACCGCGACGTAGCCGACGCCGGCCGCCGAGAGGGGCGACCCGCCGAGCGTGGGGCCGCCCATCAGCAGTGCCTGTGGCGCGACGGCGACGAGCGCGAACGCGGGCGGGCCGGCGACGCGGCCCGCGAACGCCCGCGCGGGGACGCGGGAGGCGACCGCGAGCGCCCCGGCGAGCGCCGCCAGCGCGGCGACCCCCTGGAGGTCCCGCCGCGTGACCGTCAGCGCGACGAGCGCGACCAGCCCGACGAGCTTCACGCTCGGCGCGACGGCCTGCAGGAACCCCGCGCGGTCGGGCGCGTCCTCGGCGAGGAGGAACCACCGGGCGCGCCCGGAGAGCCCGGCGAGCGTGCGGTCGAGGAGGTCGGCCCGGCTCATCTCGGTTGTCCGGTCACCGCACCGCGTCGGTGTCGGCGTCGGCGTCGCTCCCGAGCAGGCGACCGATCCCGAGCGCGACCACGAGGGTCAGGCCGGTCCCGACGGCCGCGGAGACGAAGGTCCCGGGCGCAGTGCCGAGGCCGGGGACGCTGTATCCGGGGAGGGGTGCCACGTCGACCGGCTCGGCGTCGTCGGTCGCGCCGGTCGCCTCGGCGGCGTTCTCCAGCGGCTCGGCGTAGCCGACCTGGCCGGCCGCCCAGCCGAAGGCGGGCGCCAGCAGGGCCAGCGCGACGAGGACGGCGACCGCCTTCGGGAACCAGCCGGGGGCCATCAGGCGCTCACCTCCGGCTCCGGCGCGGTCGTCGGCCGCAGGTCCGGGCGCGCCTGCGCGAGGTAGCGGTAGACGACGGCCGTGATGGCGCCCTCGACCAGCCCGAGGACGAGGTGGCCGACGCCCATGATCGCCAGCGCGGTCAGCAGTTCGTACTGGAACGCCGACGAGAGGCCGAGCTGGAGGCCGGCGGTGACGGCGCCGGCGGTGATGCCGAGCCAGCCGGCGGCGAAGGCCGCGCGGAACTCGCCGTAGGGGGCGACCAGCCGGTAGACGGCGTAGCCGACGTACACCTCGACGACGGCCATGTTGAACACGTTCGCGCCGAGGACGACGAGCCCGCCGTCCCCGAACACGAGCGCCTGGACCGCGACGACCGTCGCCACGGCGAGCGCGCCGAGGTGGGGACCGAGCAGGATGGCGGCGAACGCGCCGCCGACGAAGTGGGCGCTCGTCCCGCCGGGGATCGGCCAGTTGAGCATCTGTGCGGCGAACACGCCCGCGGCGACGACGCCCACGAGTGGCGCCCGGGTGTCCGATATCTCCCCGCCGACGCGCCGCGCGGCGTAGCTCAGCGCCGCCACCGACAGCGCGGCGAACAGCACGGCCAGCGGCAGGTCGACATACCCGTCCGGGATGTGCATACTCGGCGGTCGCCGTCGCTCGGGATAATACTTTCTCATGGCGCAGTATTACTGAGATGAGGTGACCAGCCATATTACGGCGACCGTCGTAGCCGGGGGCATGAGCGACGACATCGACCGCATCAGCCTGACGCTGCCGTCGTCGATGGTCGAGCGGTTGGACGGCATCGTCGACGACTGGGAGTACGACAGCCGGTCGGAGGCGGTCCGGGACTCGCTGCGGGACTTCTTCGCGGACTACGAGTGGGAGACCGGGGGCGGCGGCCACCACCACGGCACCATCGTGGTCGTCCACGACCACCACGTCGACGGCATCGCCGACGACCTCCAGACGATCCAACACGAGATGGCCGAGGCGATCACCTCCGTCCAGCACATCCACCTCTCGCACGACACCTGCATGGAGACGCTGGTCGTCGAGGGGGCGGCCGGCGACATCACCGAACTCGCCAACCGCCTGCGCGCGCTCGGCGGCGTCCAGCAGGTGAAGGTGGTCGTCGTCGACGAGTAGCGTCCCCCAGCCCGCCGTGTGATTCGCGTGGATATCTGCCGTTCGTTCTGATCGTTCGTTCGCTGTCACGTTTCGCGGAACCGACCCGGACTGACGCGGAGATCGCGCTCAGCCGCCGCGATCGGCATAATTGCGGAACTGTGGTTTTATCGTCGCCATCGTTCGAATGTTCACTGTTTCCGTGCCGTCCTAACATTCCCTAATATTCAAGCGAGGAGTATTGGACATCTATAATACGAGAGTGCAAACCCTTATTTGCCGTCTGCGAAATCGAAGGTACGTACGCATATGATGGACGTTCATGCGGTGACGGACGGATACAGTGGTGGAAACAATGGCATCATGGCCAAATTCAGCGACGAACCTGAATTGGAGGGGGCGGTATGAGCGACGGCGGTGTCAGTCGCCGTCGGTTCCTCGCGGGGGGTGCCGGGCTGGCGGGGGCGGCGGTCGCCGGGTGTTCCGGCGGCTCCGCGGCGGGCACGTCGACCGGTGCCGGGGGGACGGTCAAGCTGGGGATCCTCGAGGACCAGTCGGGCAACTTCGCGCTCGTGGGGTCGCCCAAGCACAAGGCGTCGTTGCTGGCGATCGAGGAGATCAACAACGACGGGGGGATCATGGGGCAGGAGATCGAGTACTTCGACCCGGACCCCCAGTCGGACAACCAGCGCTACAAGGAACTCACGCGGCGGATGATCCAGCAGGAGAACGTCGACGCGCTGTGGGCGGGCTACTCCTCGGCGACCCGTGAGACCATCCGCCCGACGATCGACCGCGAGGACCAGCTGTACTTCTACACGACCCAGTACGAGGGCGGTGTCTGCGACAAAAACGTCTTCGCCGTCGGGCCGACCGCTCGCCAGCAGCTGGGGAGCGTCCTGCCCTACCTCGTCGAGGAGTACGGCCCGAAGATCTACACCATCGCCGCCGACTACAACTTCGGCCAGCTGTCGGCCGACTGGGTGAAGGTGCTGGCCGACGAGAACGACGCCGAGGTCGTCGACGAGGAGTTCATCCCGCTGTCGAACTCCCAGTTCGGCTCGACGATCAACCGCATCCAGGAGGCCGACCCCGACTTCGTGATGTCGATGCTCGTCGGCGCGAATCACACTTCCTTCTACGAGCAGAAGGCCTCGGCCGGTCTGGACGTGCCTATCGGGACCTCGACGGCGATGGCCCAGGGCTACGAGCACCGCCGCCTGAACCCCCCGGCGATGGCCAACATCTACGCGGGCGTCAACTACATGGAGGAGGTCCCGACCGAGCGCAACACGCGCGACGGCGGGTTCGTCGACCGCTACTACGAGATGTGGCCCGACGCGCCGTATCTCAACGAGGAGGCCGAAAACAACTACTTCTCGATCTACATGTACAAGAAGGCCGTCGAGCAGGCCGGCACCTTCGAACAGCCCGAGGTCAAGGAGGCCCTGGAGTCGGGCATCACCTACGAGGCGCCCGAGGCGCCCGAGGGCGAGTCGATCAGGCTCGACCCCGAGACCCATCACGTCGACCACCACATGTGGGTCATGAAGGCCGACGACCAGCACAACGTCTCGGCGGTCAAAGACGAAGTGATCCCCGAGACGTTCCTCACGGAGACGGTCGGTTGCGACCTGACCAGCGAGGACGAGGAGACCCAGTACACGCCCCAGGACTACTTCGAGGAGGCGGGATAGGATGGTCAACGGGATCAACCTCCTGCTACAGTTCCTCGACAGCTTCGCGTTCATCGTGCTCGCGGCCATCGGGCTGGCCATCATCTTCGGGATGATGGACGTGATCAACCTGGCCCACGGCGAGTTCATCATGATCGGCGCCTACGGGACGACGATGACCTACAACGCCGGCGCGCCGCTGCCGGTCGCCATCGTCGCCGGCGTGGCCGTGACGACCGTCGCCGGCCTGATCCTGGAGCGGACGATCATCCATCGGCTGTACGACCGGCCGCTGGACTCGATGGTCGCCACCTGGGCGGTGGGACTCGCGCTGACGCAGGCGGCGCGCATCCTCTTCGGCAACTCGCTCAACAGCATCGGCATCCCGCTGGGCGCGATCAGCTACGGGCAGTTCTCCTACTCGCTGTATCGGGTGCTGCTCGCCGGCGTGGCCGTCGGCGTTCTGGTCGCGGCGTATCTCGTCTTCACCCGCACCGAGTTCGGCGTGCGGGCCCGCGCGACCATCCAGGACCCCGAGACCGCCGCCGCGATGGGCGTCGAGACCGACCGGATGTACACCGTCACGTTCGCCATCGGGTCCGCGCTGGCGGGGCTGGCCGGCGCGCTGTACGCCCCGACGATGTCGATCGTCCCCGGCATGGGGTCGTCGTTCCTCGTCGAGGCGTTCGTCGCCGTCGTCACCGGCGGCACCTCGGTCCTGCTCGGGACGACGCTCGCCGGGGGCGTCCTCGGGTCGGTCGACGCGCTGCTCAGCAACCTCTACGGCACCTTCGTCGGACAGATCGGACTGCTTATCGTCGCGGTGTTGATCCTCCGGTTCCTGCCGACGGGGCTCTCGGGCGTCGTCGAGAACGCCCGCGAGCGCATGGAGCGTGATGCCTCATGAGCGCCGACGGGGGCGTCACCCGCGTGGTCGACCGGATCCGCGACCCGCTCGAAGGGCCGAACACGATCGGCAACTCCAGGGGGTTCTGGCTCGGGTTCCTGCTCGTGCTCGCCGGCGCGTTCGCCTACCCGACGTTCGTCAGCGCCTACCAGGCCGGGAACACGGCGCTGTTCCTGCTCTACGGGCTGCTGGCGCTGTCGCTGTCGGTCGTCTGGGGATACGCCGGCATCCTCAGCTTCGGCCAGGTCGTCTTCTTCGGATTCGCCGGTTACACGTTCGGCATCGTGAGCATCAACCTCGGCAGCACGCTCGGGATCACCTTCGCGATCCCCGTCGCGGTCCTGGTCGCGACGGTCGTCGCGTTCCTGCTGGGGTACTTCATGTTCTACGGCGACGTGAGCGGCGTCTTCGTCGCCATCATCACGCTCGTCGTGACGCTCGTCCTGCAGACGTTCATGGCCCAGACCGCGGGCGACGCCTGGACCATCGGGTCGGTCCCGCTCGGCGGGTTCAACGGGATGCCGGGCATCCCCAACCTCGCCGTCGGGACGGAGGCGACCTCGATCAGCTTCCGCGGCGGCGCCTTCTACTGGGTCGTCCTCTCGGCGCTGGTGGTCTCGTATCTGGGCCTCCGGGTGCTGGTCAACGGCCGCTTCGGCTACGCGATGGTCGGCATCCGCGAGGACGAGGACCGCGTCGAGATGCTCGGCTACGATATCCGCCGGGTCAAACTCGCCGTGTTCACCCTCGGCGGGACGATTGCCGGGTTCTCGGGCGTGCTCTACGCCGCCTGGGGCAACTACATCGACCCGAGCGTCTACTCGCTGACGTTCGCGACGATGCCCGTCGTCTGGGTCACCGTCGGCGGCCGGACCTCGATGCTCGGCGCGGTCCTCGCGACCGTCTCGATCGAGTGGTTCCGCCAGCAGCTCTCGATCACCGGCAGCGAGTACGCGATGGTGATCGTCGGCCTGCTGTTGCTGGGGGTCGTCCTGCTGTTGCCCGAGGGGTTCGTTCCCTTCGTTCACAGGAAGGTGACCGAGTTCCGGAGCGACCGCGATGGGGGCGGCGTCCCCGACGCGCCCGAGAGCCCGGAGGGGGCCGCCGAATGAGTTCGAACGCCCCAGACCCCGCGGGCGACCCGAACATCCGCGAGACGCCCGCCGGGAAGGCCACCGGCCCCGACACCGACACGCTGCTCCAGACCCAGGGGCTCGTCAAGGAGTTCGGCGGCCTGACCGCCATCGACGACGTCGACTTCGGCGTCGAGGAGGGCGAGCTCCGCTGTCTCATCGGCCCGAACGGCGCCGGCAAGTCGACGCTGATGAAGCTCATCACCGGCCGCCACGACGCCACGGAGGGCCGTATCTTCTACGACGGCGCCGACGTGACCGAGATGCGCTCGCACGAGCGGGTCCGCCAGGGGATCGGCATCAAGTTCCAGGTCCCCTCGGTGTTCGAGGCGATGACCGCCTTCGAGAACGTCCGGCTACCGGCCCAGCGCGTCGTCGACGGCGACGTGAGCGAGCGCGTGTCGAACACGCTCGAACGGGTCGGCCTCGGCGGGTTCGACGACGTCACCGCCTCGGACCTCTCGCACGGCCAGCAACAGCGCCTCGAGATCGGCATGGCCGCCGCGCTCGAACCCGACCTGCTCCTGCTCGACGAGCCGGTCGCCGGCCTCTCGCTGGAGGAGCGCGGCGAGATCGCCGACCTCGTCCAGGAGCTCAACGGCGACGGGATCACCTTCGTCATCATCGAGCACGACATCGACTTCGTCGAGCGCATCGCCGACGCGGTGACCGTCCTCCACCAGGGCGCGGTCTTCCGCGAGGGGTCGATCGAGGACATCAGGGCCGACGACGAGGTCCGCCGCATCTACCTGGGGGGTGAGTGAGATGCTCGAAACCGACTCGCTCACCGTCGGCTACGGCGACACGCCGATCCTCCGGGACGTCGACCTGCGGGCCGACGAGGGCGAGATCGTCGGCATCGTCGGCAAGAACGGCGTCGGCAAGACCACGCTGATGAAGGCGATCATGGGTCTGCTCGACCCCGACTCGGGGACGATCTCCTACGACGGGACCGACGTCACCGGCTGGTCGGCCGACGAGCGGGCCAAGGCCGGGATCGGCTACATCCCCCAGAGCCGCGACGTCTTCGAGGACCTGTCCGTCGAGCAGAACCTGCTCGTCGGCGAGAGCGTCAACGACGAAGCCGAGCGACTGCTGTACGACGTGGTCTACGACTACTTCCCGATCCTCGAGGAGCGCGCCGACCAGAAGGCCGGGACGCTGTCGGGCGGCCAGCAGCAGATGCTCGCCATCGGTCGCGCGCTGGTCGGCAACCCCGACCTGCTCGTCCTGGACGAGCCCTCCGAGGGGATCCAGCCGTCGATCGTCCAGGGGATCACCGAAGACATCCCCGCGATCAACGAGGAACTCGGGATGACCGTCCTGTTCGTCGAGCAGAACCTCGGCGTCATCCAGGGGATGGCCGAGCGATGCTACGCCATCGAACGCGGCACCATCGTCGACGAACTCGACAGCGCGCAGCTGCGCGACGACGACGTGGTCGCCGAGTATCTCGCGGTCTGAGCTCTCTTCCGCCCCTCCGTCTCCCTCTCCGCCCCGCGACCGCCCGCAGTTCCCGCCGCCGACGCCCACCACCGAGACAACCAATGACGACCGACTTCGACATCACCGAGACGACTGTCAGCGAGATCCACGACGCCATGCGCGCCGGCGAGGTGACGAGCCGCGAGCTCGTCGACCGGTACCGCGAGCGCATCGAGGCCTACGACCGCGCCGGGCCCGAACTCAACGGCGTCGTCACGTACAATCCAGACGCCGCCGAGCGGGCCGCCGAACTCGACGAGGCCTTCGAGGCGTCGGGCCCGGTCGGCCCGCTTCACGGGATCCCCGTGCTGGTCAAGGACCAGGCCGAGACCGCCGGCCTGACGACGACCTTCGGCTCGGCGGTCTTCGACGAGTACGTCCCCGAGAGCGACGCGGCGGTCGTGCGCAAACTCAAGGACGCCGGCGCGGTCGTCCTCGCGAAGACGAACCTCTGCGACTGGGCGGCCTCGTGGTTCGGCTACTCGTCGGCGACCGGCCGGACGAAGAACCCGTACGCGCCCGCTCGCGACCCGGGCGGGTCGAGCGCCGGCACCGGCGCCGGCGTCGCGGCCAACCTCGGAACGGTCGGCGTCGGCGAGGACACCGGCGGGTCCGTCCGCGTCCCCGCCGCCTACTGCAACCTCTTCGGGATCCGCGTCACGACGGGGCTGATCAGCCGGACGGGCTTCGCCCCGCTGGTCGCCCGCCAGGACACGCCCGGGCCGATGGCACGGACCGTCGAGGACATGGCCCGCCTGCTCGACGTGATGGTCGGCTACGACCCCGACGACGAGTGGACCGGCGCGACGGCGATGGCGACCGACGACGAGTACCTCGACCACCTCGACCGCGATGCGCTCGACGGCGCGCGCATCGGCGTCCTCCGCGACGCCTTCGGCGACGACGACGCTCCGGCCTCGGAGGTCGAACCGGTCTCGGCGGTCGTCGAGGACGCGCTGGCGGCGATGGCCGACGCGGGCGCGACGCTCGTCGATCCGGTGTCGATCCCCGACCTCGACGAGCAGACCGAGGCCACCTCGCTGTACGTGCTACAGGCCAAGCGCGACCTGAACGACTTCCTCGCCGCGCGCCCGGGGGCGCCGGCCGGCTCCGTCGAGGCCATCGACGAGGCGGGCGACCCCCACCCCTGCGTCGCCGACCTGTTCGACGCGATCGTCGACGGGCCCGCCGACCCGACCGACGACCCCGATTACTGGGCGGCGGTCGCCGCACAGGAACGGCTCCGACGCCACGTCGTCCGCGTCCACGCCGAACACGACCTCGACGCCGTCGCGTTCCCCGACGTGCCCGTCCTGCCGCCGACCGAGACGCACCTGCGCGACGGCACGTACGGGACGATGTCGTTCCCGACGAACACGGTTATCGGCTCCCAGTCGTCCTGTCCGGCGGTCTCGTTGCCGGCCGGGTTCACCGACGAGGGGGTCCCCGTCGGCGTCGAACTGCTCGGGACGCCGTTCGACGAGCCCCGGCTGGTCGAACTGGCCGCGAGCTACGAGGCCGCCGCGGACCCGCGGGAACCGCCGGCGACGGCGCCGCCGCTCGACGACTGACGGCGGCGGCGCGGTCGCCCCGCGACCGCTCGGCCGCCTCGCGATGCCCGCGCGACCGGTCACTCGGCCGCCCGGGCCACCTCGTCGACGCCGACGAGTTCGATGTCGGTCCCGTCGATCCGCGCGTGGATCGCCTCCAGGATCTCGACCACGTTCGGCGTGTCCCCGTGGACGCAGATGCTGTCGGCGGGCACCGCCACGGTTTCACCCTCCGGTGTCTCGACCTCCCCGTCTGTCGCGACGGCGACGAACCGGTCGGCGACGAGTTCGGGGTCGCGGGCGGACTTCTCCTTCGGGATGACGACGCTCCCGTCGGCGCGGTAATCCAGGTCGACGTACCCCTCCAGCACGCGCGGGAAGGGGTAGTCGCCGGCGACCTCGTACAGCCGCGCGTCGGTCGCGAGGTAAACGAGGTCGGGGTCGACCGCCGCGACGCCGTCGAGGACGGCCCGCGCGTGTGGTTCGCTGTCGGAGAGCATCGAGTACAGCGCCCCGTGGGGCTTGACGTGGGTCACCTCGACGCCCGCGCGGTCGGCCACCGCCCGCAGCGCGCCGAGCTGGTAGACGACGTAGTCGCGCAGTTCGGCGGGCGTGGCGTCGATCCGTCGCCGGCCGAACCCGAGTCTGTCGGGGAGTCCCGGGTGGACGCCGACGCGGACGCCGTGTTCGGCCGCAAGCGCGACCGTCTCGCGCATGACGTGCGGGTCGCCGCCGTGGAAGCCCGCCGCGACGTTCGCCGTCGTGACGTGGGGCATCACCGCCGCGTCCTCGCCTTTCGTGTACTTCCCGAAGCTCTCGCCCATGTCGCAGTTGATGTCGATACGGCGGGTCACACCCCGATATCGACCCCGCCGGGCTACTCGCTGTGGACTCCCCGAAATATTGCGATCTCGTTTGACCGCACGTTCAGTTCTATTCCCCTCATCGAAGCAAGTTTTGTTCAAAGGGGCGGTGATAAGTCAGCCCTCGGTTAAAGTACGCCTACAACTGTGAAAACGTCGACTTCGGTACGGCGGCGGGTCGAACGGCGGCGAACGGCGGCGAACGGCGGCGAACGCGGGTCAACGGGGCAGTCGCGGTGAGCGACGCGACGGTTCCCGAACGCTTCGACGTGGCGACGCTCCGGCGGGCCTACCGGGAGACGGACCTGACGCCGCGGGCGGTCGTCGAGGAAGCGATCGCGCGCGCGGACGCCGACGCGGAACTCAACGTCTGGATCGAACGCTGCGACGAGACGGCGCTGGCCCGCGCCGAGGAGCTCGGGGACGTCGACCCCGCCTCGCGACCGCTGTACGGCGTCCCATTCGCGGTGAAGGACAACGTCGACGCGGCGGGCGTCCCGACGACGGCGGCCTGTCCGGCCTACGAGTACGTCCCCGAAGGGAGCGCGACAGTCGTCGAGCGGCTGCGCGAGGCCGGCGCCGTGCTCCTGGGGAAGACGAACATGGACCAGTTCGCGACCGGGCTCGTCGGAACCCGCAGCCCCTACGGCGTCTGCCGCAACGCCCACGACCCGACGATGATCGCGGGCGGCTCCAGTTCCGGGTCGGGCGTCGCCGTCGCGCGCGGACAGGTGTCGTTCGCCCTGGGGACCGACACCGCCGGGTCGGGACGGGTCCCGGCGGCGCTCAACGGCGTCGTCGGCTACAAGCCGACCCGCGGGCTGATCAGCGCCGACGGCGTCGTTCCGGCGTGTCGCACGCTCGACTGCGTCGCCGTCTTCGCGCCGACGGTCGACGGCGCACGTCGCGTCGGCGCGGTGCTCGTCGGCCACGACGACGCCGACCCGTACTCCCGGCCGGCGGCCGACAGGGTGGATCTGACGGCCGACGCCCCCGACTCGCCGACGGTCGGCGTCTTCGCCGACCCCGAATTCTTCGGCGACCCGGATATGCCCGCGCTGTACGACGCGGCCGTCGAGCGCCTCGACGACCTGGGCGCGACCGTCGAGACGGTCCCCGAGGACCCGTTCCGCGAGACGGCGGAACTGCTCTACGGCGGTCCGTGGGTCGCCGAGCGGCTCTCGGTCGTCGCGGACCTGGTCGAATCCGACCCGGACGCGCTGCTCGACGTGACCCGCGAGATCATCTCGGAAGGCGATAGTTACTCGGCAGTCGATACGTTCGAGGCGATGTACGAGCGCCAGGGGAACGAGCGGGCCGCCGCCGCGGTCTTCGAGAACGTCGATGCGCTGCTCACGCCGACGACGGGGACGACCTACTCGATCGAAGCGGTCGCCGACGCGCCCCGGGAGACGAACGCGACCCTCGGGCACTACACGAACTACGTGAACCTGCTGGACCTCTCGGCGGTCGCGGTCCCAGCCGGGACGCGCTCGGACGGGGCGCCCCTGGGCGTGACCCTCGTCGGCGAGGCCGACGACGACGCCCCCCTGCTGGCGCTGGCCGACCGCCTCGCCGAGGGCGTCGACCGCTCGGTGCCGGTTCGGGACCCCGTCGCGCCGAAGTGACATTCCGGCCCCGTTCGGCCGTGGACCGCCGCCGCCAGTGGCCACGCCGCCCCTCGGTGCGGTCGGCGACTGCGACCCCACCGACCACGGGGACGACCCGCCGCCGGCGGTGTACTAGGATGTGAAAGGACTCTACACTCCACCTCATGGTACGTATATATTAAGGAATAGACTGATATGTGGCCGAAAATTCGAGAGATGCGTGTACGAAGTTCAACGAAGCGTGGTGAATTCGGGTATTATTTGTACGAATGACATATACTCGGTTCGGGCAAACGGGCGGAGTGGTCGGCGATGAGCGACTCGCCGGACTCGGGGCCGGGCAGGATGTCGCGGCGCCGGTTCGTCGGGACGGCGGGAACGACGCTGCTCACGACGGCGTCGCTCGCGGGCTGTTCGGGCGGCGGTGACGGTGACAGCGGCGGTGGCGGCGACGGCGGGGACGGCGGCGACGGCGGGAGCGGCGGTCCCACGAGCAGTCAGACCAGCGCGGAGCCGGTCACCCTCGGCGTCGTCGACGCCCAGTCGGGCAACGCGGCGCTGGGCGGCACGCCCAAGGTGCAGGCGAGCGAGCTCGCGGTCCAGGAGATAAACGACGAAGGAGGGATCCTCGGGCGGGAGGTGGAACTGCTCACGCCCGACCCGCAGTCGGACATCCCGACCTTCCAGCAACACGCTCGGCGCCTGATCAACCAGGACGACGTCGACGCGCTGTGGGCCGGGATCCGGAGTTCGGTCCGCGAGGCCGTCAGACCGATCGTCGACCGGAACGAACAGCTGTACTTCTACACGACCCAGTACGAGGGCGGAGTGTGTGACTCCTACACGTTCCCGATGGGTGCGACGGCGCGCCAGCAGCTCGTCCCGGTGATGGAGCAGCTCGTCGACGAGTACGGCCCCAACATCTACACGATCGCGGCCGACTACAACTTCGGCCAGCTGTCGGCCGACTGGATCAAGATCCTCGCCGACAACATGGACGCGAACGTCATCGGCGAGGAGTTCGTCCCGCTGAGTCAGACGCAGTTCGGCTCCTCGATCAGCCGGATTCAGGAGGAAGACCCGGACGTGATCATGTCGATCCTCGTCGGTCAGAACCACGCCTCCTTCTACAACCAGCGGGCCTCCGCGGGGCTGGACATCCCCATCGGGACCTCGACGAGCATGGCCCTGACCTACGAGCACCTGCGGCTGGACCCGCCGGCGCTCGAAGGCGTCAACGTCGGGACCAACTACATGGAGGAACTCCCCACCGAGCGCAACCAGGAGTTCGTCGACCGCTACTACGAGATGTTCCCGGACGCGCGCTATCTCAACCAGAGCGGCCACAACAACTACTTCTCGACGCACCTGTACAAGCAGGCCGCCGAGCAGGCCGGCACGGTCGAACAGCCCGAGGTGATCGCCGCGCTCGAAGAGGGCATGGACATCTCCGCGCCCGAGGGCGACATCTCGCTGCACGGTCCGACCCACCACATGTCCCACAACATGCGGGTGGCTCGCGCCGACGAGAACCACGAGATCACGTTCCTCGACCCGCCGGGCGACGCGGGCAACCTCGTCGAGCCCTCGTTCCTCCAGGACGTGGGCTGTAACCTCGTCGAGGAAGACGAGACCACCCAGTACGTCCCCTCCGAACTCGAGGGCGTCCCGGACGACCTCTGAAGGCCCGGCCGACCCCGGGACCACCGACCGAATCGCCGACAGCCGGATCCACTGACCGGCTCGGCGCGTTCTCACACCCCTGCGCTCTCCCGACTCGACAGCCGCGCGGTGGCCGCCGCTCTTCGACGCCGCGAGTCGTGAAAAGAAACCGCGAAGACGCCGTCTATCGGTCCCAGTCGGGGACTTCGCGGTCGACGAACTCGCCGTGGCCGACTTCGCCGACCACCTCGCCGTCGTCGGCGACCAGCTCGCCGCGGACGAACGTCCGCTCGACGCGGCCGGTCACCTCGCGGCCCTCGTAGACCGAGAAGTCGGAGATGGACTCGTTGTCGGCGGGGTCGATCGATTCGGTCGCGTCGGGGTCGAACACGACCAGGTCAGCGTCGGTCCCCGGTTCCAGGGTCCCCTTGTTCGGCATACCGAAGATCCGGGCGGGGTTGGCACAGAGCGCCGAGACCATGAACGGGTAGCTGAAGCCGCGCTCGACGACGGCCTCGTCGTGGAAGACGGGCAGGGTTCGCTGGATGGAGTTCATCCCGAAGGTACCGTCCCACCAGTCGTCGACCTGTTTGTCCGCGCGGGTGTAGCCGCAGTGGTCGGTCGACACCACGTCGAGCGTGCCCTTGTCGAGGTGTTCGAACATCGCCTCGTTGTCGTCGGGCGTCCGCAGCGGCGGGGCGGCCATCGGCAGCAGTCCCACTTCGTCGAACAGCGAGCGGTCGGCGACCGTGTACTGCACGCAGGTCTCGGCGCGGATCCGGTCGCGGTGCTCGGCGCGGTGGGACTCGATGACCTCGGCGGCGTCCCGGCAGGTCGTGTGGATCCCGTAGTAGCGACAGTCGGCCTCCATCGCCATCCGGATGGCGTCGTCTGCCGCCATCGCCTCCGCCCGCGCCGGCCGGGACCGCGGGTAGTACTCGGGGTCGCCCTTGCCCTCGCGCTTGTAGCGCTCGGTCGTCGCCTCGCAGATCGACGAGTCCTCCGTGTGGAGCACGGCGACCAGGTCCAAGTCCGCCGCGGCTTCGAACACCTCGTCGATGAACCCGTTGGGCAGGCCGTGCTCGTAGGCCGTGAACATCTTGATCGAGGTGACCCCCGCGTCGCGCACGGCCGCGAGTTCGTCGAAGATCGCCGGGTCCTCCCTGGTGATCGCCCCGTGTAGCGCGTAGTCGACCACCGAGTCCTCAGCTTTGGCCTGCTTGCGCTCGATACCCTCGAGTAGCGTGCTCTCCTCGTCGAAGATCGAGCTCTCGCTGACCCAGGCCTGCCAGGCGAAATCGAGCATCGTCGTCGTCCCGCCCAGCGCCGCGGCCTTCGAGGCCGTCTCGTAGGTGTCGCGGCTGAACATGTCGTCGAGGTGAACGTGCGCGTCGACCACGCCCGGCATGACGAGCTTCCCCGTCGCGTCCACCTCTCGGTCGCCGGCCGGGAGTCCCTCCGCCGCGCCGACCGCGACGATCTCGCCGTCGTCGACCGCGATACTCGCGTCGGCCGTCCCGCCCGGTCCGACCAGCCGTCCGCCGGTGATGAGTGTCTCAACCGTCACACGACGACCACACGTCCGACAGACTTATCCGAATATGATCGCGCAAATATTCCGAAACTCCCCTGTCTCTGTGTCGAATGATCTCCGATCCGGGACGAAAGAGGACGAACGGGTGTTCGGGCTCGGACTCAGCCGTCGAGTCCGTCGACGGCGTCGACGAACCGCTCGGAGTCGGAGACCCAGCCGAAGACGCCGCCCTGCATCTTGATCTGTCTGATCGCGGCCTCGCGGTTGCCCTCGTCGGTCGCGCCGGTCGCGTCCTTCAGGAGGACCGGCCAGTAGCCGCGGTCGTTTGCCTCGCGCATGATCGTGTGGACGCACACGTCGGTCGTGATGCCGGCGATGACGAGGTACTCGACCCCCAGGCGGTCGAGGACCATCCCGATGTTCGTGTTGGCGAACGCGCCCTTCGTGGGTTTGTCGACGACCGGCTCGCCCGGTTCGGGGGCGAGTTCGTCGATGATGTCCCAGTTCTCGTTGCCGCGGGTCAACAGCGGTCCCGTGCCGCCCGGCGGCGTCTCTCCGATGCCGACGCCCTCGCCGGCGGCCTTGCTCCGGAGGACCTTGTTGAACGGCGCGTCGCACAGGTCCGGATCGTGGCCCTCGCGCGTGTGGACGACTTCCAGATCCGTCCCCCTGACCGCGTCGAGCACGTCCGCGATCGGTTCGACCGCCCGCCGCGTCAGCGAGAGGTCGTAGCCCATCGCGTCGACGTAGCCGTCCTCCCCGCAGAAGTCCGTCTGCATATCGATCGAGAGAAACGCCGTTCGACCCGAATCGAACTCGACGGCGGCGTCGTCCCCGAAGTCGGGGCAGTCCTCCACGGGCACCTCGAACAGTTCGCCCTTCGGCGGCCCGTAGAGCCACTCCGGGTAGCGGAACACCCCCGTCTCGCGGAACTCCTCGTAGGCGGCCTCGACCCGTTCGAGGTACGCGTCCCGTCCGTGTTCGTCGACGTACGTTGTACTGGTCACTCGTGTCACACTCTGGAAATACAGTACCGGCGCGTCGAATTATCTGTGGCTTTCGTGGCAATATTTCCTCAGTACCGGTGAAAAGAAAGACGAACGTCTACCGAAGGTGGCGTCGTGCGACTGAGCCGTCGACGTGGGCGGCGTACTTGGACGGTAGTCCGGCGGTTCCTGCCCGTCGTCTCCGACCACACCCCGTCAGCAGGCCCGACCCGACCGCGAGTGTGCGACACCATTTCACGGTTCTGCGGTCGCTACCGATTGATAATGGGCAAAAGGGGTTTTCCGTATCCAGCACCTACCCCGGGGTACGATGAGCGTACACGCGCCCGCCACGCCCGAAGGTGACCCGCCCCCGAAAGCGACGCTGTTCTGTCCCGACTGCGGCCACGAGAGCCCGCCGACCGGCGACTGGACCGTCCGCCGGGCCGACCCCCGCGCGGACGGCGAGCGCGGCCGGACGGGCGACGCGGTCGTCGCCTGCCCCGACTGCGGGACGGAGATCGCGACCCGCGGCGGCTCGGAACTCGCGCCGTTCGCCTGACCGACCGCGATAGTTTCTCCCCGGCATCACGGGCCTTATCACGACGGGCGGCCGTAGCCACGGTATGAACATCGTTCCGGACACGAGCGTGGTCATCGACGGCCGCGTGTCCGAGCAGATCGAGGCCGACGCCGACCCCGACTCCGAGGCCGTCGGCGAGGGATTCGCCGGCGCGACCGTCTACGTCCCCGAGGCGGTCGTGGGCGAGCTCGAGGCCCAGGCCAACGACGGCCGCGAGAGCGGCTGGGACGGCCTCGAGGAGCTCCAGCGGCTCGCCGGGCTCCACGACGACGGCACCGTCACCGTCGAGTACGTCGGCCGCCGCCCCGCCGAGGTCGAACAGCGCGAGGCCGGCGAGGGGAAGATCGACGCGATCATCCGCGACCTGGCCGACGACCACGACGCGACGCTCGTCACCAGCGACGTGGTCCAGAGCGAGGTCGCGAGGGCCAAGGGCCTGGACGTGGTCTACCTCGAACCGCGCGGCCGGGACACCGAGTCGCTCGACATCGAACAGTTCTTCGACGAGACGACGATGAGCCTCCACCTCAAGGTCGGCGTCGCGCCGATGGCCAAGCGCGGCGAGATCGGCGACATGCACTACGAGACCATCCGGGAGGAGGCCTCGACGGAGAACGATCTCAAGGAGTGGGCCCAGGACATCGAGAACTCCGCGCGGGCCAGCGCCGAGGGGTTCGTCGAACTCGACGAGCCGGGGATGACCATCGTCCAGTTCCGCCAGTACCGCATCGCCATCGCCCGGCCGCCCTTTTCGGACAAGCTGGAGATCACGGCGGTCCGCCCCATCGTCAAGACCGACCTCGACGACTACGAGCACGCCGACGAACTCCGCGAGCGACTGCTCGAACACCAGCGCGGCGTCCTGATTTCGGGTGCGCCCGGCGCGGGGAAATCCACCTTCGCCCAGGCCGTCGCGGAGTTCCTCGCCGACTCGGACTTCGCGGTCAAGACCATGGAGAAACCGCGCGACCTCCAGGTCGGGGACAACATCACCCAGTACACCGAACTCGGGGGGTCCATGGAGAAGACCGCCGACTCGCTGTTGATGGTCCGGCCGGACTACACCATCTACGACGAGGTGCGCAAGACCGACGACTTCGAGGTGTTCGCGGACATGCGGCTGGCCGGCGTCGGCATGGTCGGCGTCGTCCACGCGACCCGGGCCATCGACGCGCTCCAGCGGCTCGTGGGCCGGGTCGAACTCGGGATGATCCCGCAGGTCGTCGACACCGTCGTCTACATCGAGGCCGGCGAGGTCGACACCGTCTACGACGTGACGACCGAAGTGAAGGTCCCCGAGGGGCTGATGGAGGAGGACCTCGCGCGCCCGGTCATCATGATCCGCGACTTCGAGACGGGCCAGCCCGCCTACGAGATCTACACGTTCAACCGCCAGGTCGTCACCGTTCCCCTCGGCGAGAACGCCGAAGACGGCGGCGCCGGCGCCGAGAGCGGCACCGAGCGCATCGCCAAACAGGAGGTCGAGCGGGAGATCCGGGCCATCGCCCACGGCCACGTCGAGGTGGAGATCAAGAACCCGAACACCGCCGTGGTGTACGTCGAAGAGGACGACATCTCCGCCGTCATCGGCAAGGGCGGCGGCCGCATCACCGACGTGGAGAACCGCCTCGGTATCGACATCGACGTGCGGACCTTCAGCGAGCGCCCGCAGGGCGCGTCCGGCGGTTCGGGCGGATCCGGTGGCGGCGGTGGCGGCGGTTCGAGCGGTGGCGGCGAGATCGTCACCCCCGAGATCACCTCCCGCCACGTCGTCATCCCGATGGACGGCTACGAGGGCGAGACCGTCGAAGTCCAGGCCGACGGCGAGTACCTCTTCACCGCGACCGTCTCGCGGGGCGGCGAGGTGCAGGTCTCCCGCGGCTCGGCCATCGCCGAGGAACTCGAACGGGCCATCGACCGCGGCAAGACCGTCACCGTCAGCCCGTCGTAGGCCGACGAGCAGGGGCCGGGCGCCGGCGGCGCGGTCGCGCCCTCGAACGCCCGTCGACCCCCGACGGCGCTATCCGGACGAGTCCGTCCCCGTCGCGGTGTCGGTTCCCGTCCCTTCCGGCGTCTCCGTCCTGTCGGGCGTTTCGCCCTCTTCGGGCGGGACGATCTGGAGCACGGCACCGGTCTCGCCCTCCGGGACCCCCTCTTTGTTGACGAGGACGTAGACCTCGCCGTCGGCCCCCCGACCGAACATCCGGACGAACCAGTCGAACCCGCCGCGGACGTCGAGTTCGGCCATGTCCCACAGCTCGTCGCGGGGCACGTCGCTCTCGTCGATGGCGGTCCCGGCGTCGGTACCGGTCGATGTCCCGGTCGGGGTGTCCGTCGCTGTCTCCGTGCCGGTCGCCGTTCCAGTTCCGGTCGCCGTCCCGGTCCCGTCGCCGGCGTCGAAGCTCTCGGGCGGGTCGGCGGTGAAGATGCGACCTTCGGGAGCGGCGCGGCTCACGTCGGTCGTCCACGTGCCGAAGACGTACTTCCCGTCGAGTTCGGGGACCGCCGCGCCCTCGTAGCGGTGACCGCCCACGATGGTGATGCCGACGCTCGCGCCCTCGTACTGGTGGGGATACTCCACGATGGGGTCGATCAGGTCGCTCCCGTCGTAGGGCGCCTCGTCCGGCTCCGTCTCCGGGCAGTCGGTGATCGCGTCCGGGTCGCCGGGGTTCTCGGTGCTGAAACAGTGGGTCCCCTCCTTGACGTTCCAGCCGTAGTTGCCGCCGCTCTCGACGACGCTGGCCTCCTCCCAGAGGTTCTGCCCGGCGTCGGCGACGAAGCAGTTCCCGGCCGAGTCGAAGGAGATCCCGAACGGGTTGCGGAAGCCGTAGGCCCAGATCTCGTCGCGGGCCCCCTCGACGTCGGTGAACGGGTTGTCCTCGGGGATCCCGTAGGGGGTGTCCTCGCCCGACCCGTCGACGTCGATGCGGAGCACGTCGCCGAGGAGGTTCTCGGTCACGTCCTGACCGTTGCCGCCGGCGTTGCGGTCGTACCAGTCGTCGACGTGGCCGTACATCTCGTCGTTGGCGCCGCCGCCGTCGCCCATCGGGACGTAGAGGTAGCCGTCGGGGCCGAACGCCATCGGGCCGGCGTCGTGGTTGTACTGCGGGTGCTGGATCGTCAGCAACCGCCGCTCGCTGTCGGGGTCGCCCGACTCGCCGCCGTCGGTGGTCTCGAACTCGGAGACGACCTCGACGTGGTCCCACCCCTCGGGCGTCTCGTCGTTCGGCGGCGCGCTGTAGTGGAGGTAGAACAGCCCGTTCTCCGCGAAGTCGGGGTGGAAGTCGACGCCGAGCAGCCCCCGCTCGTCGTACTCCGACTCGGGGTTGGCGTACGAGCCGTTGAACTCCCCCAGCGTGACCATCCGGTCGCTCACGTCGACGAACGGCTCCGACCTGAGTTGGTCGCCCTCGACGACGTACAACTGGCCGGTCTGGTCGGTGACGAACCGGCGGTCCCCCGCCCCCTCCGGTTCCGCGAAGTCCGTCGGGGCGGTCAGCGCCCCGTTGGCCACCTCGCGGACGCCGACCTCCGCGCCCGATTCGAAGAAGCCGGCGTCGGCCGGCGTCCCGGGAGCCGTCTCGGTCCCGTCGGTCGTCTCCGTCTCGCCGGCGGTGGCGGTCGCGGTGCCGCTCACCTCGACCGACCCCACCATCGTGTCGGGGTGGACGGTGCAGATATACTGCGTCATCTCCGGCGTCGCGGTGAACGTAAGCGTCGTCGTCGCGCCCTGCTCGGAGACGATGTCGGTCCCGACGACCTCCGCCCCGTCGCCGTCCTGGATGACGAAGTCGTGCGGCAGCCCGTCGAGGTTCTCCCAGACCACCTCGTACTCGGTCCCGGCGGTCAGTTCGAGCGTCGGGTTCTCGGCGCCCTCGATCGCCGCGGGCGACTGGCCGACCCAGCCGGACACCTCCCCGCCGAACCGGTAGGTCTCCTGCTGGCTCCCGAACGCGATGCTCCCGAGGCCCGCGAGCGCGCCGGTCGCCGCGCCGGCCTCCAGCAGGCGCCGCCGCGTGGGGCGCCACCCGCTCGCCTGTGCGCGCTCGTCGTCGTCGATACCGTCTCGATCGCTGGATCTCTCTGTCATTGTCCGTCACGCACAACTCTCCGAGCGCGGTGGAAAAGGGCGGCAATCGTTCTCCCGGTATCCCGAGAGAAACGATGACAGAGCTCGCCTACCGCCGATCGGCGCGGCGATGTGTCCACAGTTACCCGACGGAACCGCCGCCGGCCGAGGCGACTCACCGCGACGGCGTTGTGCCGCCTCCGGGCGGGTCCCGACCCGGTACGGGAACCGGTCCCGGTCGGAGTAAGCCGTCCGGTGGCCCGACGGCGTCCCCAGGCCCCGGGCGAAACGTCGCCCTACGGGGCCGGCGGCCGTCGCGCGACGGTGCGCGCCACCGTCGCTCCGTCACCCACCGACGTTCACGCGGACGGCGGAGCGCTCCGAGCGGGCTCCTGCGCGGCACAAGACTTACCAGTCGACTGGGTAACCGTTCGCTATGTCGCCGGCCGACCGCGAGGCGCGACTGCGAGCGCGACTCGCCGCGGCAGCGCCCGGACGGGACGCCGTGGTGGTCGGGAGCCTCGCGGGGTTCTGCGCGTTCGTCGTCGGGTACGCGGCGACGTTCCTCTCGGAGCGCCACCGGGTCCGCGACCCGACGCGGCCGGTCCTCTCGCGGTACGGCTACGGGGTCGACGCGGGCCTGGAGATAACCGTGGGTCCCGGCGGCGCGCTCCCCGAGGCGTGGCAGTTCGCGGCCTGGCAGTACCACCGGCTCCACGGTGTCAGTCTCGACCCGTGGTTCGGTGCCGGGGGGACCGTCGCCCCGCCCCAGCCCGCGCTCGCGGTCGCGCCCGCGGCGGTGCTGGTCGCGGCGGGGTTCCTGCTGGTCGCCCGGACCCGGGCGGACGGCCCCCGGGCGGCGGCCGGCCGCGGCGCGCTCGTCGCGGTCGGGTACTTCCCGCTGGCGGCCGGGTCGGCTCGGCTGTCCGCGTGGGCGGCGCCCGACTCCGTCGAGGTCGTCATCTCGGGGGTCGGCGCGACGACCCATCCGCTCGGCACCGTCGCGGTCCCGCTGGCGCCGGCCGTCGTCCTGACCGGCCTCGTCGTCCCGGTCGCGTTCGGCGCGCTCGGCGGGTGTCTCGCGTTCGCGCGGCGCGACGGGACGTTCCCCCGGTCGCTCCTCGCTCGCGGCGCGGTCGCCGGCGCCGCGGCGTTCGCGACCGGGTGGGCTGTGGTCCGATATCTGACCGGGCGCCGCCTCGCGACCGAGCGCCGCTCCCCGGTCGAGGCGGTCGGCGCCGTCCCCGACGGCGAGTACGCGGGGATCGCGCCCGGGGCGGTCGACCCCGGCCCGAACGTCCTCGCGACCTGGCAGTACCACCGGCTCCACGGCGGGTCGATGGTCGCGCGGTACCGGCAAGCAGTCGACGACGGCGTCGACGCGATCGAGGTGGTCGAACTGGCCGGGAACGCCCCGCTCGTCCCGGTTGCTGTCCTCCTCCTCGCGGGGGCGGCGCTGGTCTACTCGGCCGGCGCGTCGGACTGGAGGACTGCGACGCTCCGCGGCGGGGCCGTCGCGGTCGGGTACCTGCCGGTCGCGGCCGCGACGGCGCCCCTGTCGGCGTGGACGCCGCCCGCCGCGCCGGACCTGGTGCTCGCGGTGTCCGTCCTCGACGCGGTCCAGCGGACCGGCCTGCTGTACCCGGTGGTGGTCGGCGCCGTCGGCGGGCTCGCCGGGTTCGCCGCGGTGGCCGCGACCGGCCGCGTCGGTCGCGCGCTGGCACGGATCGGCACGCGCGGAGCGTCGTAGCGGGGCGGGGTATCGTAGCGGAACGCGCGCGAGTAGCGGAGCGTCGAGAGAGCGAGAACGGAGTCAGTCGGCGGAGGCGGCGGCCTCGCAGTCGCCGTCGCAGTCGGGCTTGTCGATCTCGTAGAGGTTCTGGCGGGCGTCAGCGAAGTAGACGTCCTCCTCGACGACGCCGACCTCCTCGAGGCGTTCGAGGGCGTAGCGGACGGTCCGCGCCGAAAGCATCGACTCCTCGACGATCCCCTTCTGGGTGAGCGGACCGTCGTACTCCAGTACTTTGAAGACGAGTTTCGCGCTCGGCGGCAGGTCGCTGAGGTCGTCCCCGTCTGTCTCGGGCATCGGTGGATCGGTGGGGCGCGCGTACAATAAAGATTCACACTGGCGACAGCCAAGATCCCACTGTATCGCCGCCACGGGAGCGGAGACGGTCGGCTCCCCCGACGCGGTCGGCGGCCGAGCGGTCGGCGGCCGAGGAGGGACGGCACGGAGGGCGAGTGGACGCGCAGGACGAGGGGCGCGCAGGACGGGGGCGGGCGAAGACGCGGCGGCGCCCGACCCGGCGGCGGGGTCGGGAACGAACGGCTTTTGGGGACGCGTGGCGGAGACGGACGTATGGCTACCGAAACCGCCGAGGGGTGGGACGACCACCTGCGGGGGCTGACGGTGACGACGCTCGCCTCCCTGCTGGGGATCGGCGCCGGCGTGGCCGCCCAGGCGCTGGCGACCGGCCCCAGCGACCGGCTGGGCCTGTACCTGCTCGGCGCGGCGGTGCTCGTCCAGCTCCCCGTCTACATGGCGCTCGGCATCGACGTTGACGACTTCGGCCCCAAGGAGTACCTCTACATCGCCTTCATCACCTTCTCGCTGTGGTTCGTCTCCTGGGGTATCCTGCTGACCGCGGAGACCCCCCTGTAACGATGTCCGACGACTCCATCGCGGTCGTCGACCTCGACCGCTGCCAGCCCGACCGCTGTAACTACGAGTGCGCGAACTTCTGCCCGCCGAACCGCTCGGGCAAGGAGTGCATCGTCACCCGCGAGGAGCGCTTCGAGGACGAGGAACCCTACGAGGGCGACCCCGACCAGATCCACATCTCCGAGGAGATCTGCCTCGGCGAGTCCTGCGGTATCTGCGTCAACAAGTGCCCGTTCGACGCCATCGAGATCATCAACCTCCCGCAGGAACTCGACGAGGAGCCCGTCCACCGCTACGGCGAGAACGCCTTCGCCCTCTACGGCCTGCCCGCGCCCCAGGAGGGGCAGGTGACGGGCATCCTCGGCCCCAACGGCATCGGGAAGACCACCGCGGTCCGCATCCTCGCCGACGAGATGGCCCCGAACCTCGGGCAGGTCTCCGGCGACCCCCCGGGCTGGGACGCCATCATGGAGGAGTACCGCGGGACCGAACTGCAGACCTATCTCGAAGCGCTCCGCGAGGGCGACGTGACCGTCGCCCGCAAACCGCAGTACGTCGACCAGATCCCCGACCAGTTCGACGGGACCACCCGCGAGCTGCTGGAGCGGACCGACGAGCGCGGCGCGCTCGACGAGCTCATCGACCGCGTCGGGATCCGCCCGGTCGTCGACCAGGACATCGACACGCTCTCCGGGGGCGAACTCCAGCGGGTCGCGCTGGTGGCCTGTCTCGCCCGCGACGCCGACTTCTACTTCCTCGACGAGCTGACCCCCTACCTCGACATCGGCCAGCGGATGACCGCTGCGCGGCTGGTACGGGAACTCGCGGACGAGGAGGATCGGTCGATGCTCGTCGTCGAACACGACTTGGCCATCCTCGACCTGCTGGCCGACACCATCCACGTCGCCTACGGGTCCCCGGGCGCGTTCGGCGTCGTCACGAGCCCCAAGTCGACCAAGAACGGCATCAACGAGTACCTCGGCGGCTACCTCGAGAACGAGAACATGCGGGTCCGCCAGGAGTCGATCACCTTCGAGGAACACGCCCCGCGGACGACCGCCGAGGGCGAGGTCGTCGTCGAGTACCCCGACCTCACCAAGTCATACGGCGACGGCGAGTTCTCCCTGGCGGTCGAGGGCGGCACGATCCAGGAAAACGAGGTGCTGGGCGTCGTCGGCCCGAACGGCATCGGGAAGTCGACGTTCGCCCAGCTGCTCGCCGGTCGGCTGGAACCGGACGAGGGCGAGGTCGACGCGCGGATGGACATCGCGTACAAGCCCCAGTACGTCGAGATCGACCAGCCGATGCGCGTCGACGCCTTCCTCTCCTCTATCACCGACGACTTCGGCACCTCCTACTGGAACACGGAGATCGCCGACCCGCTCCAGCTGGACCGGGTCATGGAGCAGGACCTCACCGACCTCTCCGGGGGCGAGCGCCAGCGCGTCGCCATCGCGGCCTGCCTCTCGGAGGACGCCGACCTGTACCTGCTGGACGAGCCCTCGGCGCACCTCGACGTGGAACAGCGGGTCCGCGCCACCAGCGCCATCCGCCGCTACGCCGAGAACCACGACGCCACCGCGCTGGTCATCGACCACGACATCTACATGATCGACCTGCTCGCCGACCGGATGCTCGTCTTCGACGGCGAACCGGCCGAGCGCGGCCACGCCTCGCCGCCGGTGAGCATGCGCGACGGCATGAACGAGTTCCTCGCGAACCTCGACATCACCTTCCGCCGCGACGAGCGCACCGGCCGACCGCGGATCAACAAGCCGGGGTCGCAACTCGACCGGGAGCAGAAGTCGGCCGGCGAGTACTACTACTCGGACTGACCCGTCGGTGGGGCCTGTTTCGGGCACGTCCGAACCCTTTTCAGACATTCCGCCGTACCGACCCGTATGAGCACAGGGCGGGAGATCCGGCTCATCGAAGAAGACGACGGCTGGTGGTCGGCTATCGACGAGGAGACGGGGGCCGCGAGCCAGGGACCGAGCAGGACGGAGGCGCTGGCAAACCTCGACGAGGCCGTCGAGGCGACGCGAGCGGCCCAGGAAGCTGACGGCGAGGCGCCCGAACCCGACGCGCCGTGGTTCGACGGGTAGCGGATGGTCTCTCGTGACTTTTCGGGGGAGGAGATAGTCAACGTCCTTCGCAAATTCGGGTATCGCCACGACCGGACGCGGGGAGACCACGCGATTCTCAAGTACACGCACCCCGAGACGGGCGAGAAACGGACCGTCACCGTCCCGCTGCACGACGGCGTCCGGACCGGGACGCTACAGCAAATCGCGGACCAGTGCGGGGCGGACGATTTCCACTCGTGGTGTGAGTGGATCGACGAACATCGCTAAGCCACATTCGCCGTCAGTCGATGTGTGTGACGAACGGGTTCTCGGGGGCTTCGAGGTCACCGCTCTACCTGAGCGGCCGCCAGCGCACCGTAGAGACCGATGTCGTCGCCAAGCGGCGTGAGCCGAACGGTCGGGCGGTCGACGAACAGGTATCGGTCGAGGTGCTCCTCGATGCCGGAGACGATCCGGTCCGGGTTGTTCAGCGCGACGCCGCCGCCGAGCGTGACCAGCCCGGGGTTGGCCGCGTTGCAGACCCCCGCGATCCCGGCGGCGTTGTACCGGTCGACCTCGTCGAGGCAGTCCCGGGCCCACGCCTCGCCCGCGTCGGCCGCGGCGAACACCGATTCGGCCGTGTGGCCGCCACCGTCGAGCCCGACTGCTCCGGGGCGGCCGTCCCCCCGCTCCGCGTCCGAGGCGGCGTCGCCGTCGGCGAACTCGGCGGCGAACCGGGGGATGCCGCGGCCGGAGCAGACCGCCTCCCACGCGCCGGCGACCCCCGTGCTCTCGTACTCGCGGGGCGCGACTGGGAGCAGGCCGAACTCGCCGGCCTGACCGTCCGCCCCCCGGAGAAGTCGCCCGCCTTCGACGACGCCGCCGCCGATGCCGGTCCCGAACGTCACGTGGGCGAGGCTGTGCTCGTCGTCGCGCGCGCCGTAGTACCACTCCCCGAGCGCGGCCGCGTTGCAGTCGTTGACGAGCACCGCGGGGAGCCCGTGCGCGCGGTCGACCGCTCCGGCGACGTCGATCCGGTCGATCGTCTCCCCGGTCGGCGTGTCGAACTCGCGGATCACGCCCGCCGAGTCGTCGACGAGCCCGGCGGTCGAGACGGCCACGGCGTCGAGGGGGCGGTCGGTCGACCGCCGCAGGTCGCCCACCGCCGTCGCGAGCTGGTCGGCGAGGTCGCGGGGGCGCGTCGGCTCGGCGGCGACGTCGGTCAGGAACTCCCCGCCCGTCGTGGCGACGGCGGACCGGAAGTTCGTGCTCCCGATACCGAACGCGGCGACGCGGTCCATGGGTCCGACGATCCGGCGGACGGGCATGAGTATTCGGTTGTTACTCCGCCGGGACGGGCGGGCGACGAGTCGCCGAGCGGGTCGGTGCCGCAGACCGCCCGGGAGGTCCCGGCCGGGCCGCGGCTACAGCTCCTCCCAGACGCGCCGCACGGTCTGTCCCGGACGCCGAACCCACGAGACCGCGCCCCGGACCGCCGTCGACGGGTCCCGGCGGAGCGTCCGGACCGCGGGGACCACGTCGTGTTTCAGCGCCTGTGCGAACTTGACCAGCGCAGCCGCGCCGACCGCGAGGAACATCACGGCCGCGACCAGGATGAAGAGGACCGCCTCGACGCCCCCGTCGCTCAGCAGCGGCCACGGCGTCAGCCACTCGGCGGCCCAGAATCCCGACAGGACGACGAGCGCGCTCGCGGCGAGCTTCAGCGCGCCGTCGGCGCGCTCGTCCCACGGGTCGGCGCTCAACCGTTCGCGAACTTCCCGCTCGGTCTCGCGGCGGACCTCGTCGGCCGTCCGCAGCTCCAGCCGGCGGAGCGTCGCCGCGTCGTCGACCTCGGTCGCCAGGTCCGCGGCCCGCTCGCGCGTCCGGACCACCAGGTCGTCGCGGTCGTACCCCCGGAGCAGCCGCACCCGCTCGGCGACCAGCTGCGCGTCGGCGAGCGCGCGTCGCAGTTCCTCGTCGGAGAGGTCGTCGACGGCGAGTTCGAGCTGGCGGTCCGGGTAGTCGGCGAGCAGTTCGAAGTCGAGCAGGCCGGCGCGGACCCGCTCGCGGACGCGCTGCTGGTCGCGCCGGACCTTGTCCTCCCCCATGCCGTCGAACCCCTCGCGGATGCGACTGCGCTGTTTCTTCGTGAGCAGCGAGGCGGATCTACCACCCATAATTCGGACAGGTTCGCTCTCGCCCTTAATACCACGCATCCGTTCCGCCGGCGACCCGACGGGTGTATCGGGATACACCCACAGAGCGGTACCTACACCGACGATATGCGACCCGTGGTCGGGCCGATCCGGACCCGGTCGGATCGCGGGTGTACGCCGATACCGCGAACGTACCAGATCCTGAACAATGGGTGGGGATTAATCAGGAGCGGTCGGTAGCGGCGAGTGCGATGCCCGCCATCGAGACCACCGCCCTGACGAAACGCTACGGCGACGTTCGCGCGGTCAAGGGACTCGACCTCGCCGTCGACTCGGGGGAGGTCTTCGGCTTCCTCGGGCCCAACGGCGCCGGGAAGTCGACGACCATCGACCTCCTGCTGGGGTTCCGGCGGCCGACCGAGGGGTCGGCGACCGTGCTGGGACACGACGCGACCGCCGAAGCCCGCGCGGTGCGGGCCCGGACCGGACTCCTCCCCGAGGGCTGCGAGTTCTACGAGAACCTGACCGCCCGCGACCACGTGCGGTCGGCCGTCGAGGCGACGGGCGCCGACGACGACCCCGACGCCGTCCTCGACCGCGTCGGGCTGGACCCCGGGGCGGCCCGCCGGCCCGTCGGCGGCTACTCCACGGGGATGACCCAGCGACTCGCGCTGGGAGTCGCGCTGGTCGGGGAGCCGGACCTGCTCGTCCTCGACGAGCCCTCCAGCGGGCTGGATCCGTCGGGGATCCGGCTGCTCCGGGAGATCGTCCGCGAGGAGGCCGCCCGCGGCGCGACCGTGTTCTTCTCCTCGCACATTCTGGGGCAGGTCGAGCAGGTCTGCGACCGGGTCGGGATCATGGCCGGGGGCGAACTCGTCGCCGTCGACGCCATCGACGACCTCCGGGCGGAACTCGGCGCGAACGAGGTCCTCGACGTGACCGTCGCGGAGCCCCCGGAGCCGTCGGCCCTCGCCGGGATCGACGGGGTGGCCGACGTGACGGTCGACGGCGACACCGTCCGCGCGGAGTGCTCCCGACCCGAGGCGAAGGCCGCTGTCGTCGCCCGGCTGACCGAGCGCACCCGCGTCCGCGACTTCGGGGTCGAGGACGTCTCGCTCGAATCGGTCTTCGACGAGTACACGTCGGGTACCGGCTCGACCCGTCGCGCGGCCGGCGACACCGGCGGTGCCGAGTCGGCCGCCGAGGGGAACGACGGGAGCGGCCGCTCCATTCCGCTGCTGGGAGGTGGGTGACCGTGGCGACGAACGCCGTCACGGTCGCCCGCGACGACTTCCTGAACGCGGCGCGGTCGCACGTCGTCCTCGGCGTCGTCGGCGCCTTCGTCGTCAGCGTCGCGCTCGTCTTCCTCGCGGAGATGGACCTGTTCCCCGACCCCTATCGGACGCTGAACGACGTTGCCCTGCTGTTCGTCCTCGTCGGTCCGGTCCTGCTGGCGCCGCTGACGTATCTCGCCGTCGCCGGCGACCGCGCCAGCGGGCGGCTGAAGTACGTCATGGGGCTGCCGGCGAGTCGACCGGGCTACGTCGCTGCCAAGGTGGTCTCGCGGGCGGGCGTCGCGGTCGCGGCGGTCCTCGCCAGCCTGGCCGTCGGCTTCGCCGTCGCGCTGGCGGCCTTCGAGAACGCGCCCGACCCCGGCGCGTTCGCGCTGTTTGCCGCCGCCTCGGCGCTGTACGTGGTGACGTTCGTCTGTATCTCCGTCGCCATCTCCGCGAGCGTGACCGGCCGCTCGCGGGCGATGTTCGGCGCCGTCGCCGTCTACTTCGTCCTGGTCCCCTTCTGGCTCGGGATCACCCCGCCGCTGACGCTCGGGACGCTCCTCTCGGCCGTCGGCGACCTCCTCGGGACCGAGCTCTCGACGTCGACCCGCGAGTTCGTCGACGCGCTGTCCCCGCTGCGGGCCTACGGCGGGCTGATCGACCCGGTCTTCGCGCAGGGCGCCGAGAAGTACGAGCGGTTCGCGCACTTGAGTAGCGGCGCCGACGCCGTCTACGAACGGGCGTGGTTCCACGTCGCCGTCCTGCTCGCGTGGTCGCTCGGCTCGGTAACCGTCGGCTACCTCCGGTTCCGCCGCGCCGAACTCGCGTGAACTGCCGGACCGTCCGCCGATATCTCGCGGCTTCGGCCCTCCACCTCCGAAACCAGTCCGTTTCCGGACAAAAAATGGCTTCAGCGAGCGCTTTTCCGCCCGTCGCCCGTCCATTCGACCATGCTCCTCGCCGGCAGCGACGACGGCGTGTATCGGTTCCCCGACCGCGACGGCCCGACCGACCGGACGGCCGAGCGGACCCTCGCCAGCGGCCGCGTGATGCGACTGCGGACGTTCGACGGCCTCGACGGCTGTTTCGCGGCGACGACGACCGGGCTCTTCCACTCGCCGGACGGCGAGACGTGGGTCGACCTGGGAGTCCCGACCGAAGCGGTCTACAGCGTCGGCGCGCTCCCCGGCGGGCAGCTCTACGCCGGGACCCGTCCGGCCCGCGTCTACGCCGGCGAGTTCGAGGACGGCGTCGACGCGGGCGAGTCCGACGACGGCGGCCCGGCCGTCGAGTGGCGCGAGTGCGAGGGGTTCCAGCGGCTCCCCTCGCGCGAGGAGTGGCGGCTCCCCCGCCACGACGACCTCGCGCAGGTGCGCGACCTCCACCACGACCCGGCCGACCCCGACCGGCTGGTCGCCGGGGTCGAGGTGGGGGGCGTCCACGGGAGCGACGACGGCGGCGAGACGTGGGTCGAACTGCGGGGGGACGACTCCGCGGGCGACGCCGTCGACGACGACATCCACGAACTCCACGTCGCCGGGCCGGGCGAGTACGTCGCCGCGACGGGGTTCGGCCTGTTCCGGACGACCGAGGGCGGAGAGTCGTGGGCGCGACTGGACGAGGGGGTCGACCAGCGGTACTTCCGGACGGCGTTCTCGCTGGACGGGACCGTCTACGCCGGCGGCGCGCTTTCGAACTCCGCGACCTGGGACGACCCCGACGCCGACCCCGAACTGTTCGCCGTCCGCGACGGCGCGGTCGACGCCGTCGAGTTCCCCGCGGCCGACGAGACGGTCACCGGGATGGCGGCGGCCGACGGCGACCTGGTCGTCGCGACCCACCGCGGGTCCGTCCTCGTCCGCCGCGGCGGCGAGTGGACGGCGGTCGGCGAACTGCCGGTGCCCGGCGACCTCACGGGGAGATACACGCCGCTCGCGGAACTGGCGTGAGCGCTACCCGCCGACCGCCCGCTGGTCGGGCCGCAGCGCGGCCGCGTCGTCGGCGTCGGCCCGCGGCAGCGTGACGACGACGGTCGCGCCGTCGTCGCCCCCGCGGCCGTCGTCGGCGATCCGGAGGTCGCCGCCGTACCGGTCGACGAGCGTCGCCGCGATGCGGAGCCCGCCGCCCTCGCTCTCCGCGCCCGGCCGGTAGACGGTCGGCCGCTCCCCGGGCGCGAACCCGGGGCCGTCGTCGCTGACGGTCAGGCGGACGACATCCTCGTCGCGCTCGACGGTCAGCGAGACGTGCGGGTCGTCGCTGTCGTTGTGCTCGACCGCGTTCTCGACGAGGTTGTCGACGACCGACCGGAGGCCGGCGTTGGCGACGACCGGCGCCCGCTCGGGGAGGTCGGTCCGCACGGTCGCGGCGGTGGCGGCCTCGATACTGGCGGCCGCCTCGTCGGCCACCGCGGCCAGGTCGACCGGCTCGTACTCGGCCTCGCCGGCGACGGTCTTCGCCAGCGAGCCCGCCGTCTCGATGCGCTCGAAGGCCTCCTCGGTCTTCTCGCGGACGACCGCCGCGTGGTCGGCCACGTCCTCGCCCGCCACGTCGGCGTCCTCGATCTCGCCCGCGTAGGCGCGGATCACCTGCATATCGTTGCGCAGGTCGTGCCTGACGAGCCCGTTGACGAACGCGAGCGCGTCGCTCGCCCGCTGGGCCCGGGTGGCGTCGGCGACCGCCCGCGCCCGGTAGTAGCCGGCGACGACACCCGCCAGCCCGCCGAACGAGGCGGCGACCAGCAGCGTGAACGCCGGCTCGGTGACGACCCTGTCCTCCAGGAGCCGGACGCCGATGGTCAGCCCGACCGCGCCCGTGAAGACCACGACGCCGCCGAGCGACCAGACGGCCGCCATCCGGCGGTACTCGGCGTCCAGGTCCGTCCGCCCCAGCCGGTAGCCGGCGTACACCAGCGCGACCGCCGGGACGCCGTCGACCAGCAACGCGAGCATCGGCGCCCGGAGCGACCCGAGCGTCGCGGCCTCCGCCGCGTGGTGGACGAGCGCGGTCGCCGCGAGCACGGCCCCCGCGCTCGCGACGACCAACGGGCCCATCCCCCACCGGCGGTGTGTATCCATGATCCCCGTTTAGGACTTGCCCTTTTTCAATGGGATGCCTAATGGCCGGGAGTCCGCCGCTCCCGGCCGGCCGTCGGCGGTCCCGAAAGGTCCTTCGGGCGACCGCTTCAGGTACGGACGTGTACGACTACCACGTCCACTCCAACTACTCGGACGGGGAGTTCATGGGCTCGATGGTCCGGGCGGCCGCGGACGCGGGGCTGGACGGCGTCGGCTTCGCCGACCACTGCAACGTCTCCGACCGGGAGGGGCCCCGCCGGGCCAAGAAGCGGCTCGGCTTCAACCTCGACGCGACCTACGAGGCCGCCGCGACGCCATCGCCGACCTCCGCGCCGACCACGACATCCGCGTGTTCGACGCCGTCGAGCTGGACTACCACCCGGCCGACGAGGCCGAGATCCGGGCGTTCCTCGCGGAGGCGGGCTTCGACTACGCCGTCGGGAGCGTCCACGAGCTCCGCGGCGTGAACGTCCACCGGGACTACTTCGCGGACCTCCCGGCGGCCGAGCGGGCGGCCGCGGTCGACGAGTACTTCGACCGGGTGGTCGCGCTCGTCGAGTCCGAACTGTTCGACGTCGCCGCCCACCTCGACATCGTCGAGCGCAACCCGGCGCTGCGGGGCCACGCGAGCCCCGACCACTACGAGGCGGTGGCGGCGGCGCTGGCCGACTCGTCGACGGTCCCGGAGCTCAACGCCGGCCGGGTCGACCGCGAGTACGGCGAGTTCCACCCGAACGCCGAGTTCCTGTCGGTGCTGGCCGACCGCGACGTGGCGGTGACCGTCGGCTCCGACGCCCACACGCCGGATTCGCTGCGAGAACGGATACCCCTGCTCCGCGACCGCCTGGCGGCCGCCGGCGTCGACACGGCGACGCTCTAGTTCGACGCGCCGTCGAGGTCCGCGTCGATGGCGCCGCCGAGGCCGTCGTCGTCCGGCGCGTACTCGTCGTCCTCGGACTCGGAGACCTTCTCGCCGTCCGCCTCCTGTGACTCCGTCACGGTGTCGTCGCCGGTGACCGAGACGAACAGTTCGCCGAGTTCACGCGTCCGCTCGCGGTTCTGGGATTCGCTCATCACCCCTGCTTCGCGGGGAGCGGGAATAGCGCTGGTGCCTAACCACGTTGGTATCCCGCTGTTCGGTCGAGAACGGCCGCGAGCGCAGTCGTGTGGCCGGTACTGCCGGTCGGGGTCACATGACCTCGCGCTGGCAGGTCCCGCAGAGCGCCTCGTCTTTGATGTCGACCTCGCGGACGGTGGGCGAGAAGCTCATGACGCAGCGCTTGTTGTCGCAGTGTTCCAGGCCCATGGTGTGGCCGATCTCGTGGATGACCTCCTTGCGGACGCGGTCGGAGAACACGTCCTCGTCGGAGCGCCGGGAGATGCCGCCGTCGGAGGAGGTGTTGAGGCGGTAGGTGGAGATGACCGACCCCTTGCCGTCGAGGTAGGCGAGGCCGAAGACGTAGTTGCGGCGGTGGTAGAACAGGTCCTTGGGCGTGATGGCGATGTTCTTGTCGCCGTCGCCGACGCGGGTGGCGAGCTTGATGAACGATTCCGCGCTGTACTGGTCGCGACTGCGGTCGTACGCGCCGGAGGGGATCGACTGCGTGTCGTGCATCGTCACGTCGCTCTCGTAGACGGCCCGGAGGCTCGCCGAGGCCTCGCGCTTGACCTCGGCGCGGACGTCGCCCACCGGCACGATGTCGACGTGCATACGGGACGTTTATGCGTGCCGCCGTGATAAACTCCCCGCTGTGATCCCCGAGACGCTGGACGGATTGGTCGCCCGCTTCGCCGAGTTCGACGCCGCCGTCGAAGTGGGGATCGGCCGCCGCACGGTCGTCGCCGACGCCGTCGCCGAGACCGGCACGGACGTGACCGCCACCGACCGCCGACCCCGGTCGGTGCCCGACCCGGTCCGGTTCGTCGTCGACGACGTGACCGACCCCGACCCGTCGGTGTACGCCGACGCCGACCTCGTGTACGCGCTGAACCTCCCGCCGGAGCTCCACCGGCCGACGCTGGCCGCCGCCCGGGAGGCCGACGCCGCGTTCATGTTCACGACGCTGGGCACCGACCAGCCGCTCGTCCCCGTCGACCGGGAGACTATCCCCGCGGAGACGCTGTTCGTCGCGCGGGGCTGACCGCGGACCGACCGTGACCGTCCTCGACAGCGCCCGCCGAACCCACCGTCGCCGTTCCCGCCGAAGGTTCTCCCGAGTCGGAACGGACTTTTGCCAGGAGGTCATCCCGGGAGACACGAATGAACGCGGACGCGGTCGTGCTCGACGTCGACGGCGTGCTCGTCGACGTGGCCGACTCCTACCGCCGGGCGATCGTCGAGTCGGTGTCGCGGGTCTACGGCGACACCATCCCGAAGGAAACCGTCCAGCAGTTCAAGGACGCCGGGGGGTTCAACAACGACTGGGAGCTCACCTACGCCGCCGCGCTGTACGTCCTCGCCGACGGGGCGGGGCTGGGGCTGTCGCTCCCCTCGTTCACCGACCGGGTGGCCGCCACCGGCGGCGGCGTCTCCGCAGCGGAGACGGTCGTCCTCGACGCGCTGGGGCCCGCCGAGCGCGAGCGCGTCATGAACGAGTGGGACCCCGACCGCCTCCGAGAGGTGTTCCAGCAGCTGTACCTCGGTAGCGACCTCTACCGCGAACTGGAGGGTGCCGAGCCCGACATGGACACCCCGGGGTACATCCACGACGAACCCGTCATCCTCGACGGCGAGACGATCGATGCGCTCCAGGCCCGCTACGACGTGGGCGTCCTCACGGGCCGACCCGCCGCGGAGGCCGACATCGCGCTGGACCGGGTCGGGCTGGACGTGCCCGACGAGCACCGCTTCACGATGGACGACTGGGAGGAGGGCAAGCCCCACCCCCGCGCGCTGGTGACGCTGGCCGAGCGCTTCGACGCCGACTCCGTGGTCTTCGTCGGCGACACGCTCGACGACATCAAGACGGCCGTCAACGCCACCGGCGAGGACCCCGACCGGGCCTACCGCGGCGTCGGCGTCCTCACCGGCGGGCTGACCGGCGAGGCGGGCCGCCGGAAGTACGAACGCGCCGGCGCGACCGCGGTGATCGACTCCGTCAACGACCTGCCCGCACTGCTCGACGGCGATAGCGGGAACTGATACGGATTATTGCAAGACATTCCGGGATCGACCGCACGCAGTCGTGCGGTCGACCCGGTAAACGCTTGCAATAATCCGTATGACTCCGCGGCGCGGGGAGCGGGCGCGACCACGGCGCCCGGCCCGACTCTCCGCGCTCGCCGAATCGCCAACGCTTATCCTGACCTCGGCCTACGGCCCCGACATGGACATCGCACTGCTTGGCGGCACCGGCGACATCGGCGAGGGACTGGCGCTTCGGTGGGCCTACCACACGTCCCACACCGTCGTCGTCGGCTCCCGGGACGCCGAGCGCGCCGAGAACAAGGCCGAGGAGTACGCGACCGAACTCGACAGCCGCGGCGTCGACGCCGACGTCGCGGGCGCCGAGAACGCGGCGGCCGCGGCCCGCGCCGACGTGGTCGTCGCCGCCGTCCCCGCGTACCACCTCACGGACACGATCGAGGCCGTCGCCGACGAACTCGACGCCGGCGACGTGCTCGTCTCGCCCGCCGTCGGGATGAAACGCGACGAGGAGGGGATGCACTACAACAGGCCCGGCGCCGGGAGCGTCACCGCGCTGGCCGCGGGCGCGGCACCGGACGACGTGGCCGTCGTCGGCGCGTTCCACAACCTCGCCGCCGACCGCCTCGCGAACCTCGACGCCGACCTCGACGTGGACACGCTCGTCGTCGGCGACGACGAGGACGCCGTCGACACCGTCTCGTCGCTGGCCGAAGGTATCGAGGGCCTGCGGGCCGTCTCCGCCGGCCCCATTGCGAACGCCGCCGAGGTCGAGGCGCTAACCCCCCTGCTCATCAACATCGCGATGAACAACGAGGGGCTGCACGACGTGGGCGTCAAGTTCCACTGACGGCGGTATCTCGCGACGACCCGCCGAACCCTTTTATTCGATGGCGAGCAATCTCCCGATATGAGCGCCACTGTCGAGATTACGGAAGAAGACGGACGGTACACGGCCGTCGACAGTGAAACGGGGACCACGGGGGTAGGGGAATCGCGGGCGCTCGCGCTCGCGGCGCTCGCGCTCAGGCTCGGGGAGCGCGACGGCGATATCACGGTCGACGACGCCGACACGGAAACCGCACTCCGTGCCCTGGGCGCCCGGGTCCGTCACAGGTTCGAGGAGGAGGGGGTCACCGAGGGCGATGTCGACGACGCTATCGCATGGGCCCGGTCACAGTAGTTTTCGACACGAACGTTCTCGTGTCCGCTCTCGGGTTCGGCGGGAAACCACTGGCGGCGCTGGTCCGCGCACTCGACGATTCGGAGATTGATGTCGTCGCCAGCGAGCCGACACTCGCCGAACTCGGCCGCGCGATGGAGTACGACCGGCTCCCGTTCACCGAACGGGACAGGGAACTGTTCCTGACCATTCTTCGTCGTGAGACCGAAATCGTGACTACTGCCGAAACAGTCGATGCGGTCGAACGTGATCCGGACGACAACGCCTTTCCGGAGTGCGCTGTCGCGAGTGACGCCGACTTCCTGATTTCGGGCGACGACCATCTGCTCGATCTCGGCGCGTTTCGCGGAACCGATATCGTCTCGCCGGCCGGCTTTCTGGAATCTGTCCGGTGACTCGTTTACCCCCCTGTGGGCGGCAACGCCTCGACGAGGTCGACGGCCGCGTCGACGGCGGCCGCCCCCTTCTCGATCCGCTCGCGCGCCTCCGCCGGGCTCATGTTCGGTCCCTGGACGCCGAAGGTGACCGGCGTGTCCCGGTCGACGCTCACGGCGCTCAACTGCCGCGCGGCCGTGTGGGTGACGACCCTGTCGTGGCCGGTGTCGCCCGTGATCACGACGCCCAGCACGACGACGGCGTCGATCCCGCCCCGGCGGGCGAGTCGGTCGGCCGCCAGCGGCGCGTCGTAGACGCCCGGGACCGGCACCCGCTGTGCGACCGTCGCGTCCCGCCGGTCGGCGTTCGTCCGCGCCCGCGCTTCCATCTCCGCCGCGAGTCCCTCGTAGAACTCCGCGACGACGAGGCCGAGCTGACCATAGCCCCCGTCCGCCCCCACTTCAGAAAATCGTTACCGTTTCCAGGTTCGTTACGAGGGGCTGGACGGCCCGCTACCGCTGGTGCTGTCGGGGCGGGTGAGAACGGAGATCAGGAAGGGCGGACTCAGGCGGACGCCTGCTGGAGGGCGTCCTCGATGTCGTCGGCCTGGGTGACGCCGACGAACCGCTCGACGACGCCGTCGTCGTTCTCGACGATGAGGGTGGGCAGCGAGCGGACGTGGTACTCGTTGGCCACGTCCTGCTGTTCGTCGACGTTGATCTTCTCGAACTCGACGTCGCCCCATTCGTCCTCGAGGTCCTCGAGGATAGGGTCCTGGGTCTTGCAGGGGCCACACCAGTCGGCGTAGAAGTCCTTGAGCGTGACTGTCATGGGTCATCGGACGTTGCGAATCCGCGGGGATAAGGGTTTCCACTACCGGCGTTGGCGGGATCCGCCGGTCGCGCGAGTGACACCTCCGGCGGGCGCGCTCCGCCTCCGGAACCGCGGGGGTCGCGGGTCGGGGTCAGGACGAAAGGCTTACGCGGGCGGGAGTGGGAGAGACAGACATGAGCAGCAACGACGGCGGCGGACTGATGTCCAGCGCGGGGCTGGTCCGGTACTTCGACGCCGAGGACCGCAACGCCATCCGCATCGACCCGAAGACGGTCATCGCCTTCGGCGCGATGTTCGGCTTCCTCGTGCTCGTCCTCCGCGCGACGATCTGACCGGCCGACCACCGCGACCGCGGCACCGACCGGCGGCTCGCCCCGGCCCGCGAGCGGGAACGAGCGCCGCGGGGCGTGACCGCGACGTTTTCAAGCCCCGCCCGCGAACCCGCGGGTATGCACTTCGACCAGCGGACGCAGGCGGCGCTCCGCGAGGCCGGCCTCTCCGACGGGGAGATCCGGGCGGCCTCCGAGCGCGTCGTCGAGGCGACCGGCGAGGCCGCCGACGACCTCGAAGCGTTCTTCGCGGATCTCGACGCCGTCTACTCCGACATGGACCAGGCCCACTCCGCCGAGGAGTTCCCCGAGCACGCCGTCGATTACCTCGACCTGTTCACGCACGCCGACGACATCCGCGGGTACCTCCGGTTCGACTCCTGGGGCGTCCCCGTCACCGGCGGGCGCGTCCTCTCGGAGGACGTGGTCGAACTCTCCCTGGGGCCGACGGTGAACGACCGGGTCCGCTTCGCCGCCGACCGCGACGCGCTATGAGCGGCGACGACGGAGCGGCGGACGCGAGCGCGGATGCGGCCGGCGACGGGGGCGCCGGAAGCGATGCCAGCGAGGGAGACACCGGAAGCGATGCCAGCGACGCACCGACCGTCCGGGTCCGGGGCATCTACACGACGGCGCTGACGCGGCTGTTCGAGGACGCGGGCCTGTCCGTGGTGCAGGCGTCGCCGCCGATCCGCGACCGCTTCGACGACGAGTTCGCGGTCGCCCCCGCCGGCGCCGAGGTCTCGACGACCGACGACCGGCAGGGAGTCGGCGTCGTCGGTGACACGGCGGCGGTCGCGGCGGCGCTCGACGCGGCCCGCGGGGTCGGCACCGACGCGCTGGCCTGGCGGGACCCGACGCCGCGGGGCGCCGTCTACGCCGGCGAGGTGACCGAGACGCTCGGGAGCGGCGCCGTCGTCGACCTCGGCGACGGTGCCGTCGAGGGCGGACCGCCGGAGGCCGACACTGACTCGCTGCCCCCGGTCGCCGGCACCGACCCGGAAGGCTTTCTCCCCTACTCGAAGACGGCAGCACACGTCGAGGAGGGCGACCGGCTGCGCGTCCAGGTCAAAGAGCCCGCGGCGCCCTGGAGCGACGGCCGGCCGGTCCTCGACACGACGGTCCGCGTGCAGGCCGGCCTCGCGACGCTCGTCCGCGGCTCGTCGCCGGGAGGCAACGGGCCGGAACTGGCCGACCTGTTGCCCGTCGACCCGCCCGAGGGCTGGGGGACCGACTGGGACCGCGCGGCCGACGACGCGGATCTGGACGCGCTCGGTGACGCGCTCGACGGAGTCAGCGAGCGCGCCGCGGCGCTCGATTCGGCGTTCGACGACGCGCCGGCGCCGGACGAGGCCGCCCCGTACTGCTACTGGCCCGGTGAGGCGACCGTCTGGGTCTGGTTCGGCCGCGAGTCGCGGTTCGGCCTCGACGAGCACCGACGTGACGTGACGGCGACGATGCCCGGTCACCACCGCACGAAGGCCGCGACGAACGCCGCCAGCGCAGCGGTCGACTTCGTCGAGGCGGTCTGCCCCGACGCCGGGACCGGCGGGGAGACGGACTTCCCGTTCGACGCCGTGACCCGGCAGTTCGGCCCCATGGAGGGCGACAGCGTCCGCATCGACCACGGCAAGCCCGACGGCCGGATGTTCTCGCTGGGCAGCGGCGAGGTGACCCGCCGGGACGCCGACGGCACCGTCGTCGTCGAGCGCGAGATGTCCGGCCGGGGCACCTACGACGCGCTCGGCGTCGACCAGCAGGCCGGCGACGTGGCCGTGACGAAACTCACGGAGGGCAAGTGGTGGTACCCCACCGTCTATCGCGGTGCGGACGGCGAGAAACGAGGCACGTACGTCAATATCTGCACCCCGGTCGAGGTGTTCCCGTCGGCGGTCCGCTACGTCGACCTGCACGTTGACGTGGTCAGACACGCCGACGGGACTGTCGAGCGGGTCGACGACGACGAACTCGACGCCGCCGTCGCGGCCGGCCACGTCCCCGAGAAACTGGCGGAGAAGGCCCGCAGCGTCGCGAGCGCGGTCGAGAACGCGCTCTGAGCGGTTACTCCTCGTCACCCGGCTCGTCGCTGTCCAGCAGTCGCCACGCGCCGATCCCGAGGCCGGCCAGCGCCGCGGCGGGGCCGAACCCCGGGCCGTCACCCGCGGTCGCGTCCTCCGTCCCGGTCCCGTCGGAGCCGCCCATCCCGGCGGTCGGGCTCCGGTCCGTTCCCGTCGCGGGGCGGCCGCCCGACCCGGTCGGGGCCGTCGTCGCGCCGTCCCCGTCGGGCGTCGGTGTCGGCGTCGCCCGGGCCACGTCGGGGAAGGTGTAGACCCGCGCCGGCGCGTCGGGGTCGGAGGGGTGGTAGTAGCTGGTGGCGACGACCGCCCCGCCGGGCGCCGTCAGCTGCGCCGTCCAGAAGCTCGTCTCAGAGGAGCGGCGGAAGTACCGCACCCGCTCGGGGTCGGCCGGGTCCGACAGGTCGTGAACCTTCACCCCGCCGCGGTACCACGACGAGTAGAGGTGGCCGGCGGCGATCTCGAAGTTGTGGGCGGTCGTCCGGACGCCGTTGATGTTCGTGTCGGCCGTCGGCGGCGGGTCGATGGTCGAGAGGTGCTCCGGCGAGCGCGGGTCCGCGATGTCGTAGATGGCGATCCCGCTCGGGCCGCCGGGGTCGTCGGGGCCCGGCGTGGTGCCCTCCTTCCCGAAGTTGGAGTTCCACGACTCCTTGCCGACCGCGAGCAGGCTCCCGTTGGGATCGGTCGCGGCGTAGTGGTCGTTGCCCGGCGGCTCCGAGCTCTCGCGGGCGACCGCCAGGCCGTCCAGGGCGGCCAGCGTCTCGGGGTCGCGCTCGCGGGCGTCCGCGACGTACCCGGGGTCGGCCGGGTCAGACACGTCGAGGACCCACGTCCCGGCGTCCCAGTAGGCCAGGTAGGCGAAGCCGTCGCGGACGAACACGTCGTGGAGCGTCCGCAACTGCTGGGGGACCGTCTCCCAGACCGGGTCGTGGTCCAGCACCGACCAGCGTGCGACCTCGCGGGGCTCCTCGCGGCCCACGTCGACGACGAGCAGCGGGTTAGCGTCGCGGTCGCTCCGGGTGAGGTAGGCGTACTCGCCCGCGAGGTCGCAGTTGTGGACCGGGTAGGCCGTCTCGTAGGCCCGGAGGAACCCGGGGTCGGCCGGGTCGCTCACGTCGAACAGCGCGACGCCGTAGAAGCTGTCGGGGTCGTAGCCGGCGGGGCCGCCGACGAGCAGCCGGCCGTCGTCGTACTTCACGTCCCGGACGCCGCCCATCGTCTGGTTCGTGCCCGGGGGCGAGATGTCGCGCTCGCTCGCGACGACGGTGGGGTTCGCGGAGTCGGTCAGGTCGAGGACGGCGAAGCCGTCGCCGACCGCGACGAACGCCGTGTCGCCGTCGGGCGTCAGGACCGTCTCCGTCGCGCCCTCGACGGCGACGCTGCCCATCGGTTCGTATCCGGAGGTGGGCGTCGCGACCGCCTCCGTGGGTGTCGGCGTCGGCGTCCCGGACGGCGTCCCCGTCGCGGTCGGATCCGCGCTCGCGGTGGTCGCGCCGGCGGCGTCGCCCGCACTCGGGTCCGTCCGGCGCGCGCCGCCGTCGCGGGCCGTCAGGGCGGCGGTCGGGAGGGCGGCGGTCCCGGCGACCGCCCGGAGGAACTGGCGTCGATGCACGTCCCGGGCCTAGCGGTCGACGGGTATCAGCTTCCCGGTGCGGTCGGCGGGATCAGCGGGCTCGCGGACCCGCGGGACCGGTGTGGTCGCTCCTCACTCCCCCTCGTCGCGGTCGGCGAGTCGCCAGGCGCCGACGCCCAGCGCCGCGAGGCCCGACAGGACGCCCAGCCCGGGGCCGCCGCCGCTGGCGGTCCCCGTCGCCTCGCCCGACCGCGTGTCCGTCGCCGCGTCGACCTCCCCCGCCGCGCCGTCCGCCGTCGCCGTGACGGTCTCGCCGGCCGTCGCGCTCGTCGCGGTCGGCGCGTCCGTGGGCGAGGCGGTCGGCGTCGGCGACTCCGTCGGGGTCGCCGTGGGATCCGTCCCGCCGGCGGGCGCGTCGGTCGCGGTCGCCGTCCCCGTCGCGTCGGTCGTCCCCGCCGCGTCGGTCGGGGTCGCCTGGGGCGCCTCCGTCGGCAGGTCGATCTCGGCGCCCGATGGGGTCACCGTCGCCGGGTTGTCGGTGGGGTCCGGGAACGTGTAGAACGCGCCCGGGCCGTCCCGCTCGGTCGGGTGGACGTAGCTCGTCGCGACGAAGAACTCGCCCGGGACGCCGACCTGGGCGGTCCAGAAGCTCGCGCGGTCGCCGTTCTGGTAGTGGGCGAGCTGTTCGGGGTTCGCGGGGTCGGAGATGTCGTGGACCTTCACTCCGCCGCGGTACCACGACGAGTAGAGGTAGTCGCCGGCGATCTCGAAGTTGTGCGAGGTGGTGTAGTAGCCGCCCTGCCGCCGGGCCGTCTCGCCCGCCGGCGGCTGGGGCGGTTCGATCTCCGTCAGCCGCTCGGGGTCGGTGGCGTCGCTGATGTCGTAGAGGATGATCCCGCTGGGGCCGCCCAGGTCCTCCTCGTCGGACTCGTCGTCGTCGACGCCGCCCTCGAGGTTCCAGCTCTCCCCGCCGACGGCGAACAGGTCGCCGTCGTCGTCGGGCTGGACGTAGTGGGCGTTGCCCTCCGGCTCCATCGCGTACTCGTAGCGGTCGGTCCCGCTCACGTCCTGGAGGTCCGACAGCGAGTACTCGGCGGCGTGGCCGACGTACTCGGGGTTCGCGGGGTCGGACACGTCGAGGATCCACCCCCCGGCGTCCCAGTAGGCCAGGTACGCGCGCCCGTCCTGGACGTACACGTCGTGGAGGTTCACCAGGAGCCCCGACAGCTCCCCGTACCCCTCGTCGTACTCGGCGGGCGACCACCGCGCCACCGACTCCGGCTGGTCGGGCGCGACGTGAACGACGTCGAGCTCTCGCCCGGTCGTCAGGTAGGCGTACTCCCCGTGGAGGTCGGAGTTGTGGATGGTGTAGGTCGTCTCGTAGGTCTTCATCGGGCGCGGGTCCGTCGGGTCGCTCACGTCGTAGATGGCGATGCCCCGGAACGCGTCGGCCGCCGCCGAGGTCGCCAGCATCAGTCGACCCTGGTTGTACTTGATGTCGTAAAACCCCGTGATGGAACGGCCGCCCGAGGCGGTGATCCCGGTGTAGGTCCCGATCACTTCGGGGTTCTCGGGGTCGGCGCAGTCGACGACGTAGAAGCCGTCGACGCGGGAGGCGAAGGCGTACCGGCCGGACGGCTCCATCACCGCCTCGGTGGTCTGGAACCCGCTCTGACCGTTCGACACGTCGAAACTGGCCAGCGGTCCGTAGCCGTCGCCGGCGTCGGTCCCGCTCGCGGTCGCGGTGTCGCTCGCGGGCGCGGTCGCCGTCTGCGTCGCGGTCGTTCGGGTGGAGGGCGATGCGTCGTCGTCGCCGGCGGCCGTCAGGGCGCTCCCCGCGATCCCTGCGAGGCCAGCGGCGCCGACTGCGGAACGGAGGTATTCACGGCGGCGCATGCACCCTATCTTCCGGGCGGCTGTCGTTTAGTTTTGCTGATCGGACCGATCGGCGACCGCCTCCGCGACCGCCCCCGCGGTCCGCCGGGCGCGAACGCGCTCCTTTTCCACCCGCCCGGTGTAGGACCCCTCGTGTTCGAGTCACGCCCGGACCGGGACGCCGAGGTCGTCCTCGTCGGCCGGTCCAACGTCGGCAAGTCGACGCTCATGCGCGAGCTCACCGGCCACACCTTCGACACCGGCCAGCGCCCGGGCGTCACCCGCTCGCCCAACCACTTCGACTGGGCCGCCGAGGACTTCGTCATCACCGACCTCCCCGGCTTCGGCTTCATGGAGGGCGTCCCCGAGGACGTGCGCGAACAGACCAAGACCGACATCGTCCGGTACATCGAATCGAACGCCGACAAAATTCTGGTCGGGATCCTCGTCGTCGACGGCAAGGCCGCCGTCGACATCATCGACCGCCACTCCGGCCCCGACGAAGTCCCCTACGACGTGGAGATGTTCCACTTCCTCCGCGACGTGGACATTCCTGTGGTCGTCGCCGTCAACAAGATGGACAAGGTCGACGACCGCGACGAGCGGCTGAACGAGCTCTGCGACCGCCTCGGCCTCTATCCCCCCTGGAAGCAGTGGCAGAACACCATCGCTCCCATCTCCGCGAAACGCGGTTCCATCGAACCCATGACCGAGGCCGTCCGCCACCACCTCCACGAACAGGAACGGGACGACCTCTTTCAGTTTTTCTAAACCATCTTTTTGCCGCCCGGGTTTCCTCGGTCGCCTGCGGCGACCTGCGGGGAACCCGGGCGGCAAAAACATGGGTGAAAAAGGCCGGACGCAGCGGTCGCTGCGCTCCCTCGCGTCCGGTGAACCGGCGCCTTCGGCGCCGGATGCTAACTACGGGCGGTAGCTGTCCCGGTGAGCGGTCGCGGTGCGGTCGGCGCGCGCTGGAGCGCGCGTTCATGCGCGCGACCGTAGCCGCGCGAGGGATGAGCGACGCCAGGAGCGAATCGGCTGGGGAGGTTCGTGGCCCATTGCGGTGCTGTGCGGGCCGGTCGCGGTGCTGTCCCTGGCGGACTGAAAGGGCGAGGCGCGCTCGCGCTTGTTCAGTCGTCTGAGCGGGCACTATCCGCGCGGGCGGTGCCGAGAGCGCGGATATCCCGTCTCAGCGACCGCGAGCGCGCCGAGGGCTTTCACCGCTCACTGTTTCCCGTGGTCGATCCTCCAGCGAGCGCGCCGAGGGCTTTCACCGCTCACCGTCGAGTGCGGTCGCGGTTGTCCCCGTTTCTTCCACACCAACACAACCAGAAACACCCGTTCAACTCGCACGTTTCCATTCGAGCACTACTCCCCGGCGACGAACCCGGAGAAGACGCGCGATTCGATCTTCCGGAGGTGTTCGCCGACGGTGGCGGGTGACACCCCCAACTCTTCGGCCAGTTCATCCTGGGTCGCTCCCCGCGGGTTCTCGTAGTAGCCGGCCCGCACGGCGGTCTCCAGCACCTCCCGCTGGCGGGCGGTCAGCCGGCCGAACAGCTGGCGGACGCCGGGGTCGTACTCGCCGGTCTCGACGACCTCGACGCTCACCTCGGGCGGAACCCCGTCGAACGCGCCGGCGAACGCGTCGGCCTCGCCGACGAGCGTGACCACTGTCGCGCCGTCCGGTTCGGACTCGATCGGCATCTCGACGATCAGGTCCGAACTCCGGCGGTACCGCAGGAGCCGCCGCGTCAGGTCGTCCACCTCGAAGTGCGTGTACGCGAACCCGCGGTCCGACCCGGTCGTCGTGTACTCGATGACGTGCGGCGACGCGGCGAGGACCTCGCTGTAGCGGTCGAGTCCCGACCGGATCTCCGACAGCGAGACGCCCGTGTCGCCGTCGATCAGCTCCAGCTGGTGGATCGGCCCCGTGGCGACCGCCGGCTCGTCGGCCACGGCCGCGCTCAGCGGGTGGAACGCCTCGCCTTCGGCGTGCGTCACCCGCACCGTCACGTAGCGCATACCGACTCCTGGGGCCCCCGACGGAAAACCCTCACGTATAAAACCGCCTCGCATGACCGGCAACAGGAATACCCCGTCCGCGTTCGAATCGACTGGTGCTGGACGGGCACGGTCCGGCGGTCCCGGGCGCTCGTCCCGTCGTCGCCCTGAATCACTCGCCCTCTCCCGGGTCCGCCGCACCCTCGCTGACGCCACCGGCGCTATCGCTGATCCGTCGTCTCGTACTCGCGTCGGTCATCGCTGTCCTGGCCCCAGCCGCGGTGTCGTCGCCGTCGGTCCCCAGGGCGTCTTCCCGTCCGCCGGACCCGCGACCGCTGTCGGCCCCGGCGGACCGCCCGGAGACCGACGTGACCGGCGAGCGGTCGGCCTTGTAGGAGTCGACCGTTCCGTCGGTGTCGCCCCCGAACGAACCGGCTTCCCGGTCGCCACCGGGAACCAGCGACCGGAGTCGCTCGACGAACCCGGGGTCGGGTTCGGGCGCGACGCGGTACTCGCTGCCCGCCCGCTCGACCGCGCCCCGGTCCCGAAGGCGGACCAGCGCGGCGTCGACGGCGTCGGGATCGGCGTCGACCGCCTCCCGGACCTCTCGTCTGGTCCGCGCCCGATCCTCCAGCGCCGAACGGACGGCACGGTCGGTCGACCCCGCCCGGTCTGTCACCGATCCCGCCCGATCCGTCGCCCTCGCCGCTCCGTCGCGGCCGGATCCGCTCGCTGCCAGGACGGTCTTCGCCGCGCCGTACCCGCTCCTGACGCCGGCGAACAGGACGACGAACGCGAGCGACGGGTCACTCCCGAGCGCCCACAGTATGCCGGCCCCGCCGACCGCGGCGAGCGCCGACGCGGCCTCGGCGACCCACTCGCGGACGACCCCCGCCGCTTCGGCGACGGTGGACCCCTTCTCGGCGTGCAGGACCGCGAGGACGACCGCCAGTTCCGCGGCCGTCGCGTCCAGCACCCCCGCGAACACGACCACTATCCCGACCGCTGCGAGCACCCACCAGTGGTCGATCTCCTCGCGGAGGCTCTCGCGGATTGACGGGGACATCGCCGACGGCTTCGACCTCCGCCCACTAGTTCCTGTCGGCTCGAACGAACGTCCGGGCGACCGGCCGCCGGTCGGAGGCCACGCCCCGGCCCGTCAGTCCGCCGACTCGCGCTCGCGGTCCCGTTCACTGTCGGGGGGTCCCGTGTCGTTCGCTTCCCGGTCGTTCGTTCCCTGGTCGCGGCCGATCCGGTCGTCACGTCCGCCGGCGGCCCCCGCCCTGTCGATCGATTCTCCCTCGGGACCGACACTGTCGGCATCCCCGGTGTCCCCGGTTCCGTCGCCGAACTCGAGCGTGAGCGGGCGGGCGATCCGCCTGGCGAGGCCGGCGACGCGGGCCGCGACCCCATCGTCGTCGCTGTCGGCTACCCGGAACGCGCTGCCCTCGCGGACGACGACGCCGCGCGACCGGAGTTTGGCGAGCGCCGCGTCGACGGCCTCGTCGTCGGCGTCGAGCGCCTCGGACAGTTCCCGTCGCGTCAGCGGGCCGTCGTCGAGCGCCTCGTGGACCCGCCGGCCGACGTAGTCGCGGTACACCTCGCGGCCGGTCGGCTCGTCCTCGGTCGCGCCCTCGTGGCGGACCGTCTGGAGGGCGTCGGCGACGAACCACGCGCCGACCAGCAGGAAGGCGACGGGGAGCGCGACAAGACCCGAGTCGCCCAGCAGGAGCATGGCGGCGCCGCCGACCAGCGCGTAGACGCCGAACCCTGCGTTCCTGACCGACTGGCGCACGTCGTACACGTCGGTCACGAGTTCGGAGAGGCCGAAAACCGCCATCGAGACGGCCGTGGTCACGAACTGCGCGGGGGACGGGTCGAGCAGGTGCCAGAGGACGGCGCCGACGGCGATCCACTGGAGCGCGGGCCAGAAGCCCAGCCGGTCGCGGAGGGCCTCGCGGAGGGAGTCTGCCATCGCGGACGTGTTCGCCCACCGAACGGATAGGCTCGTCGGAGCGCGACATTGCTCGCGTCTCGTGGCACCCGATCAGTCGTCGGCGCTGGTCGCGCTACTCGCCGTATCGTCCAGCCACTCGGGGTCGACCAGCGGCGTCCCGTCGGCCTTCGGGCCGAGTTGCGGCCCGTGGGGCCCGTCGTCGGGGTCGATGCGGCGGCGCTGGCGGTAGTCCGTCGACCGTTCCACCGGAACGCGCCCGATGGCGTCGATCATCTCGACGTACTCGTCGAACGACCGGACCTCGCCGAACGACCCGCCGGCGCGCTTGGTGATCTCCTCGCTCAGGATCGTCCCCATGAAGTCGTCGGCGCCGCAGGAGAGCATCTTCAGCCCCTGCTCGTCGCCGTATTTCACCCACGACGACTGGATGTGGTCGACGTTGTCCAAGAAGAGTCGCGAGACCGCGATCAGTAGCTCGTCCTCGTCGGTCGTCGCACCTGCTTCGACCATCCCCTCCTCGTAGAGCGGGGTCTCCTGATGGACGAAGGATAGGGGAACGAACTCCGTGATCGCGCCCGTGCGGTCCTGGAGTTCGCGGATCCGCTTCAGGTGGAGAACCCTGTGCATCTCGTTCTCGACGTGGCCGTACATGATGGTCGAGGTCACGTCGAGGCCGACGTTCGCGGCGGCCTCCATCGCTTCAACCCATTCGTCCGTACCGATCTTCCCGGGACAGATCACGTCGCGGACCTCGTCGACGAGGATCTCCGCGGCCGTCCCGGGCACCGAGTCCAGCCCGGCCTCCTTCAGGCGGCCGTACACCTCCTCGTAGGACCAGTCGGTTCCCCTGCGGCCGTGGTACGCTTCCTCGGGCGTCATGGAGTGGACGTGGACGCCGTCGACGCTCATCGCGTCGATCTGCTCGCAGTAGGTGCCCGGGTTCACGTCGTACTCCGCGGGGGGCCGATAGTTCAGGTCGCCGCGGTCGCTGGATTCGAGGATCTCGCGGTGCTCGTCGTCGAGCGCGAACGCGGGGTGGAGTCCGGAGACGGACGTGACCTCGTAGATGCCCCGTTCGACCGCGTCGCGGACGATCTCGCGGGACTCGTGGGGGCGCTTGGTGAACCCGCCGTGGTCTTCGTCGTTGGCCGAGCGGAACTGCTCGGAGCGGTCCTTGAAGTTACAGAACAGGCAGCCGGTGTTGCAGGCGGTCGTGACGTTGTTGTTGAGGTTGGCGACGAAGGTCACCTCCTCGCCGACCACCTCGGCGCGGCGCCGATCCGCCGCTTCGAGGACGAGTTCCTTCCGCTCGCGGTCGATTTCATCACTCCCGGTTCCGGTCGTCAGCAGCTCGACGCCGTCGGCGACCGTCAGCCGCTCGCCGGCCCGCGCCTTGGCCAGCGCGTTCTCGAACGACCCGTCGGTCTCGGGGACGCGTTCGAACCCGAACTCCCCGCGTGGGACGTTCGGGCGCGTCTCGGCGGCGTCTGTCATTGGCCCACATCACAGCGTCCACCCGTATAAGCGGCCGGGAACCGGCCGATGGCCCCGCCGTCGGTGACGGCGGGCGTCCGCGGAGAGACCGGCGGGCTCGGCGACGAACGCCGGGGATACCTGCGGGCCACCCATACCCGCGGGTCACCCGCCGGCGTCCGGCAGAAACGCCACGACCGTCGAGACCGCCTCCAGGACGACCCAGCCGACGAACAGTGCGTAGGCGAAAAGCAGCGCGACCGACTCCGGCGTCGACAGCGCCAGGTCCGTCCGGAGGAACGTAAAGAGGAGGACCGTCGCAAGCGTCAGGACGGCGAACATCGGCACGGCGAGTTCGAAGTTGAACGACCACGTCCCGACGATGAGCACTCCCACGGGGATGGCGACGAGCAGGTCGAAGGTGTTCGAGCCGAGGACGTTCGCCAGCGACGCCACCCCGCGGTCGTCCCGGGCCGCGCGGACGCTGACCAGCGCGTCGGGCAGGCTCGTCGCTCCCGCGGCGACGGTCACGCCCATGATGAACTCGTCGACGCCGACCGCCAGGCCGATCGTCTCGACCGCCCCGACGAGTTCGTGGACCGCCACGAGGATCACGGCGAGCCCCGCGAGCAGGTATCCCCACTGCCGGCGGGCGTCGATACCGTCCGCGGTGTCCGGATCCGCCACGTGGTCGGCGGTGTCCTGGGCCTGGATGAAGATGTACAGGCCGTACAGCGCCAGCGGGATGGCCGCCAGCGGGCGCGTCATCTCGCCCGAGATGAACTCGGTGTCCCCGACGGGGTAGTAGATGACCGCCATCGCGAAGGTGATCACCAGCGCCGACACCGCCAGCATGTAGAACTGCGCCTCCTTGTAGACGAGCGTCCGGCTGGCCTCGATGTCCTCGTCGGTCGAGATGCCCGCGACCGCGGGGATCACGAGGATGTTGAAGATCGCTGACCCGACGATGGCGCCGGTCCCCAGTCCGAGCGCGCCGCCCAAGGCCGAGACCACGACCGTCGCCAGCTCCGGGAAGCTCGACCCGACCGCCGCGACGACCGACCCCTGGACGACCTGTGGGAGCCCGTAGTACGCCGAGAGCCGCTCGCTCGCCGATTCCAGCCAGGAGCTACCGAGCCAGACGGCGCCGGTCGTGACGAGGACGATCCCGACAGCCAGCCCGACGGATTCGACCATCGAGCGCATCTCCACGGGGCAGGCAAGTAGGCGTTTTGGGCCGGCTCGACGCTGCGGTCGTCGCTGTCACCTCGGTCGCGCTCGTGCGACCGCGAGTGAGGTGCGACCGCAGTGAGAAACGACTTTGCCGCGGGGGCGAGAGGGTCCGGCAATGACTTCCGTGAAGGAGTTCCGGGTGGAGGAGGCCGCCACCGCCGACGAGCTGGGCTGCGGCGCGTTCGTCTTCACCGACGACTACTCGGTGTTCGACTGGGGGAAGATGCCCGACGAGATCCCCGACAAGGGCGCCTCGCTGTGCACGATGGGCGCGTTCAACTTCGAACTGCTCGAACGCGAGGGGGTCCCGACCCACTACGAGGGTGTCGCCACCGACGACACCGACGGCGCGGTCCCGCTCGGCGACGCGCTCGATTCGGGCGTCGCGCCCCGCGAGATGGTCATCGAACTCACGCAGGTGCCCGCCCTCCCGTTCGAGGGCGATGCCGCCGACGACCCCAGCGGCTACGACTACGGCGCCTACCACGCCGACGCCGGCGAGAACTACCTCGTTCCCCTCGAGATCGTCTTCCGCAACCGCGTCCCCGTCGGCTCGTCGCTCCGCACGCGCACCGACCCGGCCGACCACGGGCTCGACCTCGACGAGTGGCCCGACGAGGCCGTCGATCTGGACGAGCCAGTCGTCGAGTTCTCCACCAAGTACGAGGAACAGGACCGCTACCTCGACCGCGGGGAAGCCGACCGCATCGCCGGCGCCGCGAGTATCGACGACCTCGAATCGGTCGCCCGCGAGGTCAACTGTGTCGTCACCGACCGCGCCGCCGAGGCCGGACTCACCCACGAGGACGGCAAGATCGAGTGTCTGTACTACCGCGGCGAGGTCCGCGTCGCCGACGTGGTCGGCACCTTCGACGAGAACCGCTTCTCCTACGAGGGCCAGCAGGTCTCGAAGGAGGTCGTCCGCCAGTACCACAAGCGCACCCAGCCCGAGTGGGTCGAGGCGGTCTCGGCGGCCAAGCGCGAGGCCGACGAGCGCGGGATCGCCGACTGGAAGTCGCTGTGCGAGCGCGAACCCGAACCGCTCGACGACCGCGTGGTCGCCGCGGCGCGGGACCTCTACTGCGCCGGCACCAACGCCTACGTCGGCCGCGAGGTCTTCGACGCGCCCGACATCGAGGCCGCCGTCGAGACCGTCCGGGACCTCTGACCGCGCGGAGAAACCGATGCCAGCGCAGCCGGACTCGGAGCGACGGACGACTCATCCGCCGGAGACGGACGACCGATTTTCGGTCCCGCTCCGCGGAGTCGCCGTCGACGCCGCGACCCGCTGTGGCCACTACGGCGACGCGGTCGACGTGGTCGCGCTCCGCTTTCCCTGCTGTGACTGCTACTACCCGTGTTTCCGGTGCCACGATGTCGCAACCGACCACGGACCCGAACGGGTCCCCCGCGAGGCGTTCGGCGACCCGGCGGTGCTCTGCGGCGCCTGCGGGGCGACGCTGACCGTCCGCGAGTACCTCGACTGCGACGACGCCTGTCCCGAGTGCGGCGCGGCGTTCAACCCCGGCTGTCGGCGCCACCGGGACCGCTACTTCGCCGTCGAGGAGTGACCCCGCTCTGGAGACCGAGCGCGCGGTCGGCCCTCGGCACGTCCGGGCCGTAGGTTCAAGTGCGGTGACGGGACCAGCCGGTCCCGTGACCTGAGAGCCGACGCGGGGCGCTCCGCGGGAGCGCGACACGCCGCCCCGCGAGCCGTTCGTGTCGCCTGTTCGCAAAAAACCGGCCGGCCGCTGCCGATCAGTCGTCGGCTTCGGCCTCGGGTTCGTCCTCGTCCTGCTCGGCGACGTACTCGCCGAGCCCGTCGATGGGCCGGTCGGGGTTGGCCTGGTCGAGATCTTCGGGCGCGCCCAGTTGCGCGTCGGTCTCCTCGGGGTCTCGTAGCTTCGTCCGCCCGCGGTGGACGGTCACCTCGTCGTTGAGGTGCAGGTCGATGGCCTCCAGCAGCGCCTCCGCTTCGAGGGGCTGGCCGATCTCCTGGAGCTGCTCCTCGGTGGCGTCGTCGGGGACGTTGAACGCCCGCTGGGTGATGATCGGTCCCTGGTCGAGATCCGTCGTCACGTAGTGGGCGGTGACGCCCGCGATGCGGACGCCCTCCTCGATGGCCTGCATGTACGCCGACGCGCCGGGGAACGCCGGCAGCAGCGAGGGGTGGACGTTGATGATGCGGTCCTCGTAGCGGAAGACCACGTCCGGGCTGAGGATGCGCATGTACCGCGCGAGCACCACCAGGTCGGTGTCGTACTCCGCCAGGAGGTCGAGCAGTTCGTCCTCGTCGGGGGTGCCCTTCTCGTCGCCGATGTCGTGGAAGGGCACGTCGTACTTCTCGGCGAGCGGTTGCAGGTCGGAGTGGTTGCCGATCACCACTTCCACGTCGGCGCCGAGGTCGCCGCTGGCCCACGCCTCGAAGATCGCCTCCAGGCAGTGGGACTCCTTGGTAACGAGGACGGCGATCTGCTGGGTCTCGCGGTCGTCGGGGAACCGCACCTGCACGTCGACGCCGAGTTCGTCGCCGAGGTCGTGGAGGTTCTCCCGCAGCGTCTCCTCCTTGACGATCATCTCGGAGGTGTCGACCCGCATCGTCATGCGGAAGACGCCCTCGCGGACCGCCTGATCGAGGTCCTCGATGTTGATGTTGCGCTCGAACAGCAGCGAGGTGATCTCCGCGATCAGTCCCGTGTCGTCGTCGCCGACGACGACGATCTCGGTCAGGTCGCTGGTCACGACGACCACCGCCGGGGTACCGGCGAGCGCGTGTGCGGACGGACAGTCATCGGATAGCGCTGACGGGCGTCGGTGCCTAAAGGGTTCTCGTCGCACGCCGTCGCGTCACATGCCCGACCGGCTCGCCGGGAGACCGGTATTCGACGGTCCGACGGTATCAACGCTGGATCGCGTACGCAGAGAGTTATTACGGTGGAGTCGAAAGTGTGGGCAGAGACGGAATGCGCGAACTGACTGTGTTGTGTGTCGACCCCGACGAGAGCGGGCGCGCGGCCACGCGCGAGGCGCTCGTCAGTGGCGGCGAGGTCGCGGTGACCGAGGCGGACTCGGTCGCCGCGGCGAGCGACGCCCTCGAAGCGGGCGGTGTCGACTGCGTCGTCACCGCCTACGACCTCCCCGACGGGACCGGCCTCGACGTCGCCGCGCGGGTCCGGGAGACGGCGCCCGACACGCCCTGTATCCTCTTCACCGACGCGTCGCCTGACCGGATCGACACCGCCGACCGCGAGGACGTGGTCGTCGAGTACCTCCCGCGGGACATGCCGGACGCGGGGGAGACGCTGGCCCGCATGGTCGGCAACCTCGTCGACCAGCGGACGCAGGTCGGCTACCCGCTCCCGACGCGAGAGGACGAGCGGCTCGCCGCGCTCGAACAGTACGACTGCCCGGGCATGGAGGCCGCCGAGGCGTTCGACCGGCTGACGGCGCTCGCCCGGGCGCACTTCGACGTGAACGTCGCGTTCGTGGGGCTAATCGACGCCCACGAGGAGCGGTTTCTCGCCTGCGCCGGGGCGTCCTGGGAGACGCTCTCCCGGGAGGACTCGATGTGTACGCACACGATCCTCCGGGACGACCTGATGGTCGTCGAGGACACCCACGCCGACGACCGCTTCGCCGACAACGACCGCCTCGACGAGCTGGACATCCGCGCCTACGCCGGCGTGCCGCTGGAGACGCCCCGGGGCGCGACCGTCGGCGCCTTCTGTCTGACCCACGACGAGCCGCGCACGTTCTCCGAGGCCGAACTCACCGACCTCCGGCGGTTCGCCGACGAGGCGATGGACCAGCTGGAGCTGCGCCGGCAGCTCAACGAGCACGAGGACGGGCGCGACGCGGACGGCATCGGGCGCGGCTCGGAAGGCGACCGCGACGCGGCGGCCGGTGGGGGGACTGGGGACGGAGACGAGGGCGGTGATGGCCCGTGAGTGTGCAGGAATCGATCTACACGTTCGACGGCCTGCCGATAGCGGGCGTCGAGGGCGGGACCAACATCCTCGTCACCGGGCCGGCGCTGGGCGGCATCCGCGAGCTGGCGATGCGGATGCTCCTGCGGGGCCACCCCCGCGAGGGCGCGCTGTTCATCGCCGCCGACGTGGACGGCCGCCAGGCGCTGACCGACTACGAGTCGCTGGGCGGTGACCTGGATTTCGCACGGGTGGGTGTGGTCGACTGCACCGAGAACGGCGCCGACGACGAGGAACACAACGTCCACGCGGTCGGGAGCCCCGCGGACCTGACCGGCGCCGGCATCGAGTTCTCCTCGCTGTACGAGCGGATCCACGCGAACGGCGCCGCGCAGGTCCGCATCGGCGTGTACACGCTCTCGCCGTTCGTCGTCTACGCGCCCGCCAAGTCCGTGTTCCGCTTCGTCCACACGCTGACCGGCCGCATCCGCACCGCCGACGGCCTCGGCGTCTGCGCGATCGACCCCGACGCCGTCGACGACCAGACCCTCTCGTCGGTCGCCCAGGCGTTCGACGGGAAGGTTGAACTCCGGGAGGCCGACGGCCAGCGCGCCGTCCGCGTCCGCGGGCTGCCCGACCAGCCCGACGGCTGGCAGCCCGTCGAACTCGACACCGCCTGACCGCCCCCGTCGGACGGACCGGTCACGGCCGTCCGGTCCGCTCGCGAGTCGGCCGCCGGGGCGAGTCAAAACCGTTTTCTCCCGGCGCCGCCCCGACTCACGTAATGACCGCGTACACCGCGACGGTCGAGGTCCGCCTGAAACACGGCGTGCTCGACCCGGAGGCGGAGACGACCGGGCGCGCGCTCGAACGGCTCGGGTTCGAACTCGAGGACCTGCGGGCCGCCGACCTGTTCGAGGTCGACCTGGAGGCCGAGTCGGCCGACGACGCCGCCGAGCGCGCCGACGAGATGGCCGAGCGCCTGCTCGCCAACCCGACCATCCACGACTACGAGGTCACCGTCGAGGAACGATGACGGTAGCAGTCGTCCAGTTCGGCGGGTCAAACTGCGACCGGGACACCGTCCAGGCGCTCGCCCACCTCGGCATCGACGCCGAACTCGTCTGGCACGAGGACGGCCTCCCCGAGGACGCGACCGGCGTCGTCCTCCCCGGCGGCTTCTCCTACGGCGACTACCTCCGGGCCGGCGCCATGGCCGCCCGCTCGCCGGTCATGGACGAGATCCGCGAGGCCGCCGACTCCGGGACGCCGGTGCTCGGCATCTGCAACGGCGCACAGATCGGCTGCGAGTCGTCGCTGACCCCCGGCGCCTTCACCACCAACGAGAGCGCCCGCTTCCAGTGCGAGCGCGTCCACCTCCGCGTCGAGAACGCCGACACCCCCTGGACGAGCCACTTCGAGGCGGGCGAGGTCGTCGAGTTCCCCATCGCCCACGGCGAGGGCCGCTACGAGATCGGCGACGACCGGCTGGCGGAACTCGAAGCCGACGACCGGGTCCTGTTCCGCTACTGCGACGCCGAGGGCAACGTCACGCCCGAGGCGAACCCCAACGGCTCCAAGCACAGCGTCGCGGGCGTCCTCGGCGACCGGGACTCCGTCGCGGTGCTGATGCCCCACCCCGAGCGCGTCTCCTTGCCCGACATCGGCTCCACCGACGGCCAGGGCGTCCTCCGCGCGTTCGGCGAATAGCCCTCTTCCGGCCTTCCGCTATGAATTTCGGTCTTCGCGCAGTTCCTCGACCTCCGCTTCGAGTTCCTCGATCCGCTCGTCGGTCCCGGAGTCGGTGACCCGGCGGACGAGGTAGCCGACGCCGCCGACGACGCCCGCGGGGATGGCGAAATTCAGCCCGATGATGAACAGTTCGGTGAGTCCGGGGATCAGGAGGGGGACCATATCTGGTTATCCGTCCGTCGAGTGACTTGTCTCTGTGGACTGACACCGGCTTGCGGCTACCGGTCACGGAATTCCCGGGCGCGCTCGTACACGTCGCGGGTGTGCTCGGGGTTGAACACGTCGTCGGGCAGCGATCCGAGCCACGCCGCCTCGGTGATCGTCTCGTCGGGGTCGCCCAGGTCGCCGCCGTCGGCCACTGCGGGGTCGGTGGCGCGACAGAGGAAGTGGACGAACGCCATCTCGACGCGGCGGTCGCCACTGGTGTCGTCGTCGCTGGAGTGTCCGGCGTCGGTCTCGTCGCCGCCGGTAGCGTCTTCGCACACCACGACGCTCTCGTCGACGCCGACGGGTCGCAGTGGTTCCACCTCGACCCCGGTCTCCTCGCGCACCTCGCGAGCGACCGCGTCGGCGAGGCTCTCGCCGGATTCGACGGCGCCGCCGGGGAGCGTCCACTCCGTCGGGTACGCCTCGTTGCGGATGGCCAGCAGGCGCTCGCCCTCGAAGACGACGCCCGCCACGCCCCACCCGGACCGGAAGACCTCGGCCTCGCGCAGTTCGTCGAACCGCTCGGCGTCGACCGCGTGGCGTTCCCGGCGGACGACGAGGTCGTCGAACCGCTCGCGCGGGTCGGTCCGCCCCATGCGCCGCCGGTTGTCCGCCCCGGTCGATAACCCTGTCGGCCCGCGACGGCGGCGAGTACGGGGAGGTCGTCGTCGAGACGCTCGCGGTCGCGCTCTCGCTGGGCATCTTCGCCGACAGCCAGCAGGCGCCCAGATGCTCCCGCTCCCGCTCTCCGGCCTGGCCATCGTCCCGATGTTCGCGACGATGTTCACCGACGTGGACGTGCTCGGCCTCCCCGCCAAGGCCGTCCTGTTCGCCATCCCGTTCACCCACCCGATCGTCGCCCCCAAGCGCCTGCTGTTCGACGACGTCGACCTCGTGCTCGCCGGCATCGCCTACGAGGTCCTCTTCGCCGTCGCCGCTGGGTGGTTCGCCGTCAAGCTGTTCGAGTCCGACCGCCCAATCACCGGCGACGCCGGCTGGCTCGACCGCCTCGTCCGGCTCGTCCAGCAGTAGGGGCGGTGACCGACGCGCAGTCCCATATGCGGTCGGCGCGCGCTGTCGCGCGCTTTCATGCGCGCGACGGAGCCGCGCGAGGGATGAGCGAGCGAGCGGAGCGAGTGAGCGAATCGGCTGGGGAGGTGTGTGGCTGTCTGCGGTTCGGTCGCAGGGCGGTCGGGGTGCCGTGCTGCGGTCTGCGGTGTGGTCCCTGGTGGACTGAAAGGGCGAGGCGCGCTCGCGCCGATAGTCGCCTGAGCGGGCTCTATCCGCGCGGGCGGTGCGGAGAGCGCGGATATCCCGCTCAGCGACCGCGAGCGGGCCGAGGGCTTTCATCCCTTGCTGTTGGTCACCGTCGATCCATCTCAGAGCGAGCGCGCCGAGGGCTTTCAACGTTCGCTGTTCCCTTCGGTCAAGTCGATCCAGGGCGAGCGCGCTGATGATGTCCAGCACCCGCCGACGATACGGTCGCGTATCCAGCGTCGCGACTGGGGGAGTACAGGGGGATAGGATGGGGGAACGTAGGGGCTGGAGCGTGTGACAGTCGGGGTCTCCAGGGCCCCTACGATGCCCTTGATCGCAGATGCATAAAAACCCACGGCAACCGGAGTGAAAGTGAAACCGCCGGACTGCACCGTCGCGAACCGTGACAACAACTAGCTCACGGCAGCGAGCGAGGGGGACCGTTTCGGGTCGAGCGCGGGGCGCACGGACGAAGCGTCGACAGCGGTCGAACCCGTGCCGCTATCGAGCCAGCGGCAGGGAGTAGCTGCGTTCGCGCTCGACGACCGCCTCCCAGGTGCGCTCGCACTCGCAGGAGACCTGGTCGAAGACGGCGGGGTCCTGGCGCTGGTCGAAGTCCTTGATCGCGCGCTGGACGCGGTCGTCGCAGTCGCCGCAGTTGTGCGGGCCGCGGTCGGAGCCGTGGCCGACCGGGTCGGAGACGACGATGCCGTCGGCGTCCGCCGTCGATTCGAGCACCTCGGCGACCGACCAGAGCCACGGCGGGCGGTAGCCGCCCTCGTGGTAGAGGTCCTCGACCATCGTGTATCGCTGGACGTTGCAGGGGTTCATCGAGACGGTGTGACACCCGTCCACGTCGAGACAGCGCCGGACGGACCGCTTCATGTCTTCGACGGCTTCGCTCTCCGAGAGGAAGGGCGGTTTCATGAGGAGGTAGGCCTTGACGCCCCCGCCGTCGACCGCACCGGCTTCTGCGCAGGCGGCCTCGAAGTCCGAGAAGTCGAAGTACTTGTTGACGCAGTCGCGGCGGACGCGGTCGGTTGCCGTCTCCAGGCCGATAGCCACGTCACACTCCAGCCCCTCGTCGGTGAACTCCCGGACCTTCTCGCGGTCGACGAAGTCGGGCAGCGACTCGACGACGATGCGGTCGCGGTCGCCGAACGTGTCGGCGATGGCCCGGCGGGTCTCGGCGGCCACCTCCCGCTCGTCGAGGAAGGAACCGGAGGTGTAGATCTTGATCAGGTCGGCGCGGTCGCCGCGCAGGTCGTCGGCGTGTTCCTCCTCGTGGGACAGACACTCGTCGATCTGGGCCATGAGGTCCTCGTGGGCGACGGAGCCGCCGTCGACCGACTCCGCGACGTAACCGCACATCGTGCAGCCGCCGGCCCGGGCCCAGCGGCAGCCGCCGGTGTTGAGGATGATGGTGAGCGAGTCGACGAAGCCGTCGGGGGTGTTGTCCTCGTCGATCCAGACCCGCGTGGGCTCGCGCGGGTCGTAGCTGGCGTCGTTGCGCGAGCGCACCTCGCGCATCACCTGGTTGTGGGCGTCCATCCCCTTGCCCTGCTCGTAGACCTCGGGGCTCGGCTGGCTCATTGCCCCCGTCTATCCGGTCGGGCGATAAAACCTCGGCGGTCGCGGCTTTTGCGGCTTGAAAGCCGCGACCTCGACGGGCGACGAAGTCGTCCGTCGGCGGTCCGAGCGTCGCCATACGACGCTCGGAGCACGAGAGACGGCAGCGCCGTCTCTCGGCGGTCGCAGCTTTTGCGGTTTGAAAGCTGCGAACACGAACGCCGACCGCGTCGGCATTCGACGGTCGCAACTTTCGCGGCGCGAATCCGTGGGGTACGGACGCCGACTCCGTCGGGCTACTCGCCGCTCAGGTTCCACAGCTCGACGCGGTCGGGAACGTCCCCGAGCGCGCTCGCGGGCCAGTCGTCGTGGGCGAGCGTGAACGCGGTGTCGGGGTGGGCGTCGACGAGGCGGGCGACGCCGGCCGCGGCGGCCTCGTAGGCCGGGGCCTCCAGATGCTCGGGCGTCTCGGCGGTCAGCGGGTAGCCGTCGGCGAGTTCCCGCGGGAACGGGCCGAACGGTGGGAGGACGTTCCAGCACTCGTCGAAGCCGTCGGCGTCGTTGCCCTCGGTGAGCAGGACGGAGTCGCCGCGGGGGTCGAGCCGGTCGAGCCGGCGGTGGTGGCGGACGACCTCGGGCCGGCGGGCGCTCTCGCCGGAGAGGTGGAAGAAGGTGTCCTTCGAGACGGGGTCGGTGCGTTCGAGTTGCGCGGCGTGGTCCAGCAGGGCGCGGTAGCCGTCGAGCATCGCCGGGTGGCTCCGGGCGCGGGCCTCGACGAGTTCCAGCAGGTCGCCCCGGCGGATCGCCTGCTTGATGGTGCGGAGTTCGCCGTAGGAGACGTGGAGGTTGTGCTCGGCGAGCAGTCGCTCGCGCTCGTCGCCCATCTCCCGAAGTTCGGCGGGGGTGTGGTTCGTACAGACCGGACAGGAGCAGGGGAAGTACTCGAGGTCTTCGAGGTGTTCGGTGGTACGGACGGTCATGTAGCGGTCGTCGCGGGCGTAGATGGCGTAGGCCGCCGAGTCGAAGAGGTCACAGCCCAGCGCGACCGCGAGCGCGAACATCATCGGGTGGCCGGCGCCGAACAGGTGGACGGGCGCGCTCTCGGGGAGGCCCCGTTTCGCGGCGGCGACCACCTCGGCCAGGTCGGCGTAGCGGTACTCGTTCATCATCGGCACGACCGCGCCGACCGGGAACACGTCAAGCCCCGACGCGGCGGCGTGAGCGCCCGCCTCCTCGCGCAAGTCGGTGTAAGTCGATCCCTGGACGGGCGCGTTGACGAGCATCTCGCCCGTCTCCGCGTCGGCCGCCGTGGCGAGCCGCTCCTGAGTGGTCGCGAGTTCGTCCTCCGCCTGCTCGCGCGAGGCGTCGGGCGGCGTCGGAATGTCGACGGGCGTGCCGATGTCCGAGCCGATCCGGCGCTGGAAGTCGAGTATCTCCTCGGTCGTCACGTCGATCTCGCCGTACTCGGCCAGCTGGAACGAGCCCGAATCCGTCACGATCGCGCCGGAGAAGTCGAGCAGGTCGTGGAGGCCCTGCCGTTCGACGGGCTCGCGGAGGTCCTCGCTGCCGTAGAGGACGTAGGAGTTAGTGATGAGGATCTCCGCGCCGAACTCCGATTCGAGCTGGGCGGGCGTGACCGTCTGGAGGTGGGGGTTGATCACGGGGAGGAGCGCGGGCGTCTCGACCGTGACGCCGGCGCGGGGCACCTCCAGCTCGCCCAGCCGCCCGGCGGCGTCGTAGCGGTCGACCTCGAAGACGTCGGTCATTGCCCGCGATATCCGGCCGGCGGGCCTAAGGGTTGTGTTCGCTGACTACCCGAGATCGGCGGGGTCGATCCGGTCGACGATGCCGTCGAAGTCGTCGTCGAAGCTCAGCACCGAATCGATATCGCGCTTCTCCATGAGTGCGACCGTCGTCGCGTCCGTGAAACTAAGCCCCTGGTCGTCGAATCGCTCGAAGGCCGCTACCCCGTCACGGAAGACGGATCGGTCGACGTGTTCGAGTGTGACGAGATCAGGATACTCCCCTGCACCCCGGATCCGTCTTCCGACTCGTTTCGCCTGTTCGAACGACCCGGTACGACTGAGCGTCAGCGTCACTGCTTCGTCGTACAGGTAGTCACTCACGTACGGTTGCCCCTCATCGCCGTCGATGACTACATCGAACGCCCGCACTGCAGTGTCGTGGCGAGTTGCATCCATGTCGGCATGGGCGTAAAATACACCGCTGTCGATAACGACGCTCATCCGTACAGGATGTCGTCGATATCGTCTTCGTCCGTCTCGACGCCTGAAGCGAACATCCCGCTGTGGAACGCCTCGCGTTCCTCTTCCGAGAGCGGAACGGTCGAATCGCGGAACGAGTCGACGATCTCGGACTTGGATTCGTGTGCGTTTTTCAGCAATCTGGTCAGGATCTCCTGTTGAGTGACCTTGTTTCCGGTCCGCAGTTTGATCTCCGCCTGTAGTTCCTCCAGTAGCGACTTCCCCTCCTCGTCCATTTTGACTGCCGTCGCCATGCCGGATAGTAGCGTCTGAAACTAAGTTAATGTTGCTACCGGACTACTCCCTGTCGAATACCTCGAAGTACAGCACCCCGAGCATCGACCGGCCGTCGCGCAGGTCGTCCTCGCGGGCGGCCGCCACGAGCGCGTCGAACGTCGTCGTCTCGACGTTGATGTCCTCGTTGTAGTCCAGGTCGCGCTCGCCGGTCGGCTCGCAGTCGCGGGCGACGAAGTAGTGGAAGACGGCGTCGGCGAAGCCGTTGGCCGGCTCGACGGTCGTGAGGTGTTCGACCTCGCCCGGCAGGTACCCCGTCTCCTCCTCGAGTTCGCGGGCGACGCAGGATTCGGGGGCCGTGTCCTCGGACTCCATGCTGCCGGCGGGCAGGGCGCGGTTCACGCGGCCGACCGCCTGGCGCCACTCCTCGATGACGACCACGTCGCGGTCGGGCGTGAACGGGAGGACGACGACGCTCTCGCCCTCCGCGAGGTAGTCGAACTCCGCCTCCTCGCCCGACGGGAAGCGGACGGTATCGGTGACGATATCGAACCCCTCGCAGGAGTAGGAGGTGCGGCTGTCGAGCGTCTCCCAGGCCAGTTCGTCGGTCATGGTGGAGGGGACGGCGCGAGCGAGTTAGCGGTGTCGGCCGACCGCGGCGTGTGGGCGGTGGACGGCGGGCGGGGGCCAGCGGACTGGCTCCGACGCCCGCGCCTCGAAACGCCGAAGGGCGGGTAGGTCGACGTGGGACCATGGACGTTCGCGACGAGTTCATCCCCGCCGAGGAGTTCGCCACCGTGCTGAACCGCGTGCCGCAGGTCTGCGTCGAGGTCGTCCTCGACGGCGAGGACGGCGTCCTGCTCGCCCGCCGGACGAACGAACCCGGGAAAGGCGAGTGGTTCTGGCCGGGTAGCCGCCTCTACAAGGGCGAGCGACTGGAGGACGCGGCCCGCCGCGTCGCCCGCGAGGAACTCGGCGTCGAGGTGACCGTCGGGGGGCGGGTGGGCGTGTACGCTCACTTCTGGGACCGCTCGCGTATCGACGGCGTCGACTCGCGGCACACGGTCAACGTCGTCTTCCGCGTCTCGCGGGTCGACCCCGACGCCGCGATCGAACTCGACGACCAGCACGACGACTACCGGTTCGTGACCGGCGACGAGGCGGGGCTCCACGAGTACGTCCGGGAGTACCTGGTCGACATGGAACTGCGCGGGGACGACTGACGGCCGACTTGCGGGGTAGAAGTGTCCGCGGGGGTGACCGCCGGGAGAGCGGAACCCGGGCGGACCCGGAGATGCCGAGCCCGGGCTTTTCCGGCCGGGACTCGAACGGTTCGCATGGAGGATTCGCCCGGGCCGGCGAGCGAGACGACCGCCGGGGAGGGGACGGGCGGACCAGCGGTCGTCGGCGAGGGCGGGGACGGCCCGACCGTCGACGTGGGGGTGCTCCCGGCGACGGCCTCTCGGGTCGACCCCGAGCGGCTGGTCGCGTTCACCGGGCAACTGGCCGCGGACGCGGTCGACGAACTCGCGGCGGCGACCGGCGCGACCTGGCGGTTCTACGACGAGGAGCCGGAACCTCTCTCGGACCCCGAGCCGCGGCGCCCCTCGGAGTTCCTCGACGAGGCGGCCCTGCGGATGGTCGAGGGGCCCTACGACCTGGTGGTCGTCGTCACGGACGCGCCGCTGCTGGCGCGGGACCGCAGCCGCGTGGCGGGACTGGCCTCGCCGCTGAGCCGCGTCGCCGTCGTCTCGACCCGCCGGCTCCGCACGTCGGGCCGCGACCGGCCGCGTCGACCGCTCGACGACCCCGCAGTCCGGTACAACGGCGCGACGGTCCTGCTCCATCAGGTCGGTCACCTGCTCGGGGCCGGCCACGACGCCGACGGCGGCGTGATGGCGCCCTACGAGTTCGACCCCGGGCGGCGCTCGGTCCCGTCGTTCGACGCGGACCTGCGCCGGCGCCTGGAGCGGGTCGCGACGACCGTTCCGGAGGCCGAGGTCGCGTCGCGGTCGGTCGCCGACCTCGTCCGGTTCCACCTGGCGAGCGCGGCGCGGAACCCGCGGAAGTTGCTGGGGGCGCTGGCGACGAGCCGGGCGCCGCTGTTGCCGCTGTTCCTGCCGAAGCTGTCGACCGCGGCCGTCGCGCCGACGCTCATCCTCGTGTTCAGCGCCGAGACGTGGGACGTGGGCCTGAACCTCGGCAACGGGACCGCGGCGCTGTTCGCTGTCGTCAGCGTCCTCGCCGCGGCGGCGTATCTGCTGTTCTCGCTGAACCTCAACGTCCCCCGCGAGCGCCGCGGCGTCGTCACCGAGCACGTCGCGCTGCTCAACGTCGCCATCCTGGGGATCCTGGTCGCCGGGGTGGCCGGGCTGTTCGCGCTCGTCGCCGGAATCATGCTCGTCATCGAGTACGTCGTCTTCCCGCCGAACCTGATGACCAACTGGCCGAGCCTGGAGGACCCCGTCGTGACGACCGTCGACATCGTCCGCATCGCCGGGTTCATCGCCACGGTCGGCGTCCTCACGGGCGCGCTCGCCGGCGGCCTCGAGGACCGGACGCTGCTGCGCCACCTCGCGCTGTTCCGCCGGCGGCCCTGACCGCCCGCCGGCTCCCCTCCCGTTTCCCCGCCCGTTCTCCGCTACCCGTCCGCGGCCACGACCCGGTAGAGCCCGCCCGACTCCTCGGGGTCGGCCTCCCGGTCGTCGGCCTTCTTCGCGTCGAGGTACGACTTCGAAGCCCGTTCGGTGAAGTAGACGGCGTCGTCGGTGACCAGCGGCGCGCACGTGACGTTGCCGACGCCCTCGACGCGCCAGGCCTCGTCGCCGGTGTCCTTCTCGACGGCGTAGCAGTAGTCGTCGTAGGCGCCGGCGAGGACGTGTTCGCTGGTGACCGTCGGACAGCCGACGATCCGGCCGCCGGTGTCGAACGACCAGCGCTGGCTCCCGTCGTCGAACTGCAGCGCGTAGAGGTGCGAGTCGTGGCTGCCGACGTAGACGGTCCCCGTCTCGGCCTCGATCGAGGGACCGGACATCACCAGCCCGTCGGTGTCGAACGACCACTCCTCGGTCCCGTCGTCCAGCGCCACTCGGTAGACCGAGCCGTCCCACGACCCGAAGACCGCGCTCCCGCCGGCGGTGGCGACCGGCCCCTTTATCGGCCGCCCCGTCGGGAACTTCCACAGGTACTCCAGGTCGGGGTAACTCCAGGCGTAGAGGTAGCCGTCGTTCGAGCCGATGACGAGGCGACCGGCCCGGCGGTCGACCGCGGCCGTCGAGTGGGGGTGGTCGGTGACCCGCTGGTCCTCCCAGGTCACCTCGCCGGTGACGGCGTCGACGGCGAACATCGCGCCGCTGGGTTCGTAGTACTCGACGCCGATGTAGACGGTGCCGTCGTGATACCCGGGGCTGGACCCGATGGCGTCGCCGAGCTTCGACCGCCAGTAGCGCTCGCCCGATTCGAGGTCGAACGCGTACAGCGCGCCGTCGTAGGCCCCGACGTAGACGGCGCCGTTGGCGACCGCGGGCGTCCCGTGGATCCCCCGCGAGGTCGGCTCGACCGACGACTTCCAGACCTCCTCGCCGGCGGGCGTCACCCGCCGGATCTCGCCGTTGTCGCCCGGGACGACGATGTCGCCGCCCGGGACTTCGACGGGGCTGGCCTTCGCCGCCGTGTGGTCGCCGGTGTTGACCTCCCGGATCGTCCAGTCGACTTCGGGATCGGTGGGGATCGTCGCGTCGGGGGAGACGCCGCGGCGCTGGAGGCCACCGCGAAACTGCGCCGCGGCGGCCTCGCTGAGCGGTTCGCCGTCGGTCTCGATCCGCCTGACGACCTCCGAGCCGCCGGGCGCCGCCACGCAGCCCGCGAGGCCGGCCGCGACGCTGCCGGCGGCCGCGCCGGCCGCCCCCAGAAACGCCCGCCGCGAGTGGGGTTCGTCCATGGCCCGGTAGTCGTCGCCGGGTCGTTTCACTGTTACGGGGCGTCGGCGGGTCGCTTCGGTCGTTCCCCGCCACCGCTCCCCCCTGTCCGCGCTCCCTTCCGTCGCTAGCGCCCGCTCGGCCCCCACAGCTAAGGGCCCAGCGGCCGCGCACGTGGACATGGCGACGGACGACGAGCCCTCGGGCGACATCCGCGTGCTGCTCGTCCTCGATCTCCTCCTCTCGCTGGTGTTCAGCGTCGGCGCCGTCTACGCGCTCGACCTGGCCGGGGTCGGCGAGTACACCTGGCAAAACGTCGCCCTCGCGACGCTCTTTCTCGCGGTCGTGACCTACTTCGCGGTCCTCCGGGAGTGAGCACCGGCGGGAGCGATATGCGGGGACAGCCACGGCCGGGACCTCCGCCACACCGCGGAGCCGGCAAGCCGTTCGGCCGGGGGATCCTTTAGGCGTCTCGCGCCCCTAGCGCGCGTGCCATGACATCAGCACTGTTCGTCGTCAGCGAGGAAGGCTACTGGGGAGAGGAGTGTATCGAGCCGCTCACGACGCTCGAATCCGCGGGCGTCGACGTGACGGTCGCGACGCCGTCGGGCGACCCGCCGGTCGTCGACGAGCGCTCGGTCGACCCCGACGAGGTCGGCGAGGAGACCGCCGAGCGCGTCCGCGAGGTCCACGAGAACCACCCCGAACTGAACGACCCCGAGCCGGTCGCCCGCGCCGAGGCCGACGGCTACGACGCCGTCGTGTTCCCGGGCGGCCACGGCACCGAGTGGGACGTCAACCAGGACAGCGACGCCCGGCGGCTACTCCGCGACGCCGTCGCCGGCGACGACGGCACGGCGCTCGTGGTCTGTCACGCCGTCGGCATCCTCGCCTTTACCCGCACCGACGGCGGCGAGTTCCTCGTCGACGGCCGCGACGTGACCGGGTTCCCCAACGAGTGGGAGGAGGGCATCGTCGACGACGCCGACCGGATGCCCGACGGCCGGAAGCTCCCCTACTGGGTCGAGGACGAGGTGAAAACAGCCGGCGGGAACTGGGACGCCGAACTCGACGCCGACACGAGCGTCACCGTCGACGGCGACCTCGTGACCGCCCGCGGTCCCGAGTCCTCAGCGGCCGCCGCGCGGACGTTGCTCGACGAACTCGGCGCCGCCGCCGAGGCGAGCGACTGACGCGCGGTCGCCACGGGGCGGGACCCCGGTCCGTTCACTCGGCCTCGTCGAGTCCCGCGCCGCCGACCACGAGCGTCGGCACGGGCGTCAGCCGGACCACGCGCTCGGTCGTGCTCCCGGTGTTCGCGAAGCGGTCGAGCCCCGTCCGGCCGTGGGTGCCCATCACGACGAGGTCCGCGCCGTACTCGGCGGCGGCGTCGACGATCTCCTCGTGGGGCACCCCGCGGCGGAGGTGGCGCTCGACGGCGACGCCGGCCGCCTCGCCGGCCGCGGCGACCGCGTCCAGCGCCCGCTCGCCGGCCTCCTCCTCCGCTTCGACCACCATGTCCCAGTGGCTCACCGCCGGGTAGGTCTCGTCGACGACGAACAGCGCGTCGACGGTCGCGCCGTACCGGCCCGCCAGGTCGACGGCGTGGTCGGTCGCCCGCTCGCTCGGCTCGCTCCCGTCAGTCGGCACCAGGATCCGCTCGTACCCGTCCATGCGCCCCGGAACCACGCGGGGCGCCGTGAGTGTGTCGACCGTTCAACCGCCGGACGGGGCGGTAAGGGGCGGGAGCGCAGGCGGGTGGATCGGCTGTGGACGGGCGGAGCGGCCGCGGGCGGGCGGAGCGGCCCCAGACGAGCGGACAAGGATATTTGGTGGGGCCGGACCCACTCGCGGGTATGGCGATCGAAGACCGCGGCGACGCGAAACTCATCGACCACGCGCTCGCCACGGACGTGCTGACGCGGCTGCGCGACGTGGAGACCGAACAGGTGGCCTTTCGAAAGGGGCTGGTCAAGCTCGGCCGGGTCTGCGGCTACGAGATCATCGACGGGGCGATGGAGACCGAGTACGTCCCCGTTCAGACCCCCCTCACGGAGACGATGGGCCAGCGCGTCAAGGGGCTGGACGACGTGGTGATCGTCAACGTCCTCCGCGCGGCGACGCCGTTCGTCGAGGGGCTGCTGAAGGCGTTCCCGCGCGCCCGCCAGGGCGTCATCTCCGCCAGCCGCGACGAGGCGGCGGGCATGGACGAGGAGGGACAGTTCCCCATCTCCGTCGACTACGTCAAGCTCCCGGACATCGAGCCCGAGGACACCGTCATCGTCGCGGACCCGATGCTGGCGACCGGGTCGACGATGTGCGCGGTCCTGGAGCGGGTGCTGGAGGGTCAGCCCGAGCCCGAGAACCTGTTCGTCCTCTCGGCGGTGAGCGCGCCCGAGGGACTCCTGCAGGTGAGCGACGCCGTCCCCGAGGCCGAACTGCTCACCGTGGCGATCGACGACGAACTCGACGAGGACGGCTACATCGTGCCCGGCCTGGGCGACGCCGGCGACCGGGCGTTCCGGACGACGGAGTGACCGGCGAGTGAGCCCGTTCGCGCCGGGGCCGGCGCCCGGCGAGCCGGCAGACAGGGTTCCCCGACGGCTTCAGGGACAAGGCCGGGACTGACGGGGCCTCGGCCACAACGGGGAGACGGATGGTGTCGGAGTCCGTCGTCGGCGTCGGGTTCGCGTTGCTCTCCGCGCTCGCGTTCGCGGCCCAGGGTATCGCCGTCCGCCTCGGGACGAAGACGCGCTCGATCGCGGCGGTCGTGGGGGCCGTGTTCGCCGTCAACCTGCTCGTGGTGGTCCCCGCGGCCGTCCTCGCCGCCTATCCCGACTTCGGCCTGACGGCGCGGGCGGTCGCGGCCTTCGCCGTCGCCGGGCTCCTCGGCTCGCTGCTCGCCCGCGTCTGTTACTACGTGGGGATCGAGCGACTGGGCGCGAGTCGGGCCGAGCCGCTCCGGGCGCTGGCCCCGCTTTTCGCGCTCGGCGCGGCCGTCGCCTTCCTCGGGGAGTTCGTCACAGCGACGCGGCTCGGCGGCGTGGCGCTGCTGGTCGGCGCCGGCGCGCTCGTCGGCCTCGACAGCCGGGACGCGCCCGGGACGGCCACGGGACGAGCGCTCTGGGTCGCCGTCGCCTTTCCGGTCGCCGCGGCGCTGTTCCTCGGTATCGATCCGGTGTTCACCAAGCTGGGGCTGGCCGACGGGACGACGCCGCTGGTCGGCGTCGCGGTCCGCATCGTCGCCGCGGCGACGGCCTTCGGCCTCTATTTCCTCTGGCGGGCACTCCGGGGCGGACGCGTCCCCGCCCTCGGGGCGCTCCGAGCGGGTCGGCGGCTCTCCCTCGGTGCGGAGCGCTGGCTGCTCGCGGCGAGCGTCGCCAACACCGTCTACCTCCTCGCGTACTACGAGGCGCTCGCAAGGGTCCCGGTGTCGGTCGCGACCCCCGTACTGAGCGCGAGCACGCTGTTCGTCGTCGCCGGCGCCGCGGTATTCCTCCGGGGCGACGAGCGGGTGACGCTCCGTCTCGCCGGCGCGGCGCTGCTCGTGGTCGTCGGCGTGACGCTCGTCGTCAGGGGGTGAGACCGTCGCTCCGACACGTGACCGGCCACCACGGACGGCCGGCCCCCTCGGCCGGCGGGAGCCACCTGGGAGCGCCCAGCCGGACGGCGCGGTCCCGCCCGCGGGGCCGTTCGATGGGACACGTTTTCTCGCCCGGGGACGTAGCCCCGGGAGATGGAGTCAGTGGAACTCGACGAAGCGGTCCGCAACTGGCTGCGCCGGGAACACCGCAAGCCCTACCGGGAGTTCACCGTTCACGGCGGCGAGCGCGACTGGGAGCTGGTCGGCAACCTGCTCTGTCAGTGCCCGTTCCAGGCGTCGTTCCTCTGGCGGTACCCGGTCGAGTGGTACCGGACGGAGCTGACCGAGCCGGAGTTTCGCCGGCTGCGAGTCATCGGGGGGCCGCCCGACGAGTCCTGGCGGGCCCTCTCTCCCGACGGCACGATCCTGGGCGCGGCGAAACGCATCAGAGCGGACGGACTGGCCGGTGTCCGCGAGGGTATCGATATCGACTACATCCGTCGGCGAGCGGCCGCGCTCGGCGACGACGCGGAGGCGGAGCGGCTGACGCTCTTTCGCTCCCCGGACGCGGCGGTCCCGTCGGTGGTCGACGGGAACCACTACGCGACGGCGAGAGCGCTCTCGCTCCTCGACGGCGGGCGGTACGACTCGCAACCGGTGTATCTCGCCGTGGCGGCGCAGACGAGCGAACAGGGCGCAGCGGACCGGCCGGACCCATCGGGCGCGTCGGACTGACCGGACACCGCCGATTCGGTAAACGGACCGGGAGCGGTCGCGGGGTCGTCAGTCCATCGCGACGTAGGTCTGGGTGTCCTCGATGCCCTCCAGGTTCTGGATGTGGGTGGCGGCGACGGCCTTCACGTCGGCGGTCTCGTCGACGGTGACGGTGGCGATGAAGTCCACGTCGCCGGCGACGATGTAGGCGTCGTCGACCCCCTCCACGTCGAGGATCTCGGACTTGAGGCGCTCGGCGTCGCCGGAGTGGGCCTTGACCATGACGTAGGCGCGGACCATCTCAGGCACCCCCCTTCGCGGCGACGGCCTCGCCGACGACGATCTGTCGCACGTCGTCCAGTTTCTCGAAGTCCGCGAGGATGGCGAGCGTGTCGCCGGCCTCCAGCGACACGTCCTCGTCGGGGATGGTGAGCGGGTCGCCCTTCTTGCCGAACGCGAGCAGCTCGGTGTCCGCGGGCAGTTCCAGTTCGCTCAGGGTGTAGCCGCGCATCGGCGACTCGGGGGTGACCGTCAGCTCGACCAGCTGGAGATTTTGCGCGATGTCGGCGACGGCGCGGATGTTGCCGCCCAGCAGGGCGTTCTTGGCGACGATGGCGCCCAGCCGTTCGGGGTAGATGACCTCGTCGACGTCGGAGGCGTACTTGCGGTAGATCTCCTCGCGGTACTCCTCGTCGATGCGGAGGACGGTCCGACAGCCGTGGTGTTTCGCGACCATGCAGGCGACGAAGTTCGTCGAGAGGTCGCCCGTCAGCGCGCCCAGGGCGTCCGCTTCGGACAGATTCGCCGAGAGCAACACCTGCTCGTCGCTGGCGTCCCCCTCGATGACCTCGTGGCCCTCGGCCTTCGCGCGGTCTACCTTCGTCGGGTCGCGCTCGATGAGGACCACCTCGTGTCCGCTGTCTTCGAGTGCGCGCGCCGTCCGCAGCCCGACGCGGCCGGCACCCACGATAACGAATCGCATGGTAACGCGTACGACCAGGCGGGGAATAAAGCTACCTCCGATCGCCCCCCGATCGGCGGGTGCGACCCCGCGATCGAACCCCCGATCTCCGGTGTGGGTGTGAGTCTCACGCTACCCGATTAATCCGGGATTCGACGGGACGGGGGAAGGTTTTTGGAGCGGCCGGGCGAAGTTCGGCCTACGATGGTGCGGGCCTTTATCATGGTGAAGACGGCGGCCGGGAAGTCCGAACAGTTGCTCGACTCGATCCGGGGGATCGACGGGGTCGAGGAGGCGCACATCGTCGCCGGCCAGTACGACATCATCGTCGAGGCGGTCGGCGAGGAGGTCTACGACCTCATGCACGGCGTCGCGACCAAGCTCCGGGACCTCGACGGCGTCGCCGACACGAAGACCTACATCTGCCTCGACTGACCGCTCCTCTCGCGACCGGACCCCGCCGCTGGCCGCCGTCGTCCCGGCGGCGCCACCGCCGCTCACACCCGTTCTGCCGGCTCACTCCCGCCGCTCGTCCCGATCGGCGACGAACCGCCGCTGGTCGCGGAGCCGCAGCGGGAGCGCCGCGTAGGCGTGGTCGAACACGTCGGCGGGGTCGGGTTCGCTCCCCTCGGCGGCGGCCACGGCCTCGTCCAGCTCCTCGCGGGCCGCCTCGCGCGCGGCCGCGATGAACTCCGCGTCGACGACGCCCCCATCGCGCAGGTAGTCGGCGTACCGCTCCAGCGGATCCGCGGTCCGCCACTCGGGCAGGCCCTCGGTCGCCGCGTCGCGGTAGCGGTCGGGGTCGTCGGCGGTCGTGTGCGGCCCCCGGCGGTAGGTCAGGCTCTCGACGAGGACCGGGTCGCCCGACAGCGCCGACTCGCGGGCCTCGGCGACGACCTCGTAGACCGCGAGCGGGTCCATCCCGTCGACCCGCACGCCCTCGATACCGTAGGCGTCGGCCTTCCCGGCGATGGTCTCGCTGCGGGTCTGCTCGCCGACCGGCGTGCTGATCGCCCAGGCGTTGTTCTCGCAGAAGAAGACGACCGGCGCGGCGAACACGCCCGCGACGTTGAGCGCCTCGTGGAAGTCGCCCTCCGACGTGGCGCCGTCGCCGAGACAGGCGCACGCGACGCGGTCGGTGTCCCCGCGGGCCGCGGCCATCCCCGCGCCGACCGCGTGGGGGAGCTGGGTCGCGATCGGCGTCGCCTGCGTGAACGTGACCGGCTCCCTGCCTGCGATGGCGTCGTCCTCGTCGACGGGTTCGTACTCGGAGAACCCGCGGCGAAAGCGGAGGATGTCGGCGGGCGAGCGGCCGCGGGCGAGTTGCATGGCGTTCGAGCGGTAGGTGGGAAAGAGCCAGTCGTCGTCGGCGAGCGCGCGGGCAGCGCCGACCTGGGAGGCTTCCTGGCCCTCGAAGGGCGGGTAGCCGCTCATCCAGCCGCGGCGCTGGAGCGCGACCGCCCGCTCGTCGAAGACCCGGGCGAAGACCATGTCCCGCAGGACGCGTCGCGCCAGGTCGGGCTCGACGCTCGTCTCGCCCAGCGACCGCTCGCCGACGACGCGGTGCATACCGTCCCGTGGGGCGGGGCCGAAAAATGGGTTGCGCCGACGCGCGAGCGCAGTCGACACCTCAAAGAGCGCGCGGCGCCTACGGCCGGTATGGTCAGTGCCGTCGACGCCCTCGAACTGGTCTTCCTCGTCGTCGCCCACAGCGCCGTCGCCGCGCTGATGACGCGCTTCTTCCGGGTGCGGCTGTCGACCCGCTGGGGCGGGTTCCTCTACGCCGCCCTGCTCGTCCCGTTCGCGCTCGTCCTGTCGACGCTGTTCTTCAGCGGCGTCCTCCCGCTGGGGCCCGACCTGGGCTCGGCCGGGGCGGTCGTGACGGTGATAATCCTCCTGCCGACGGTCGCGGGCATCACCTTCGACTACTTCTGGATGCCCGCCCCCGACGAGGTCGACCTCCCCGACCGCTGGGACCGGGGCGACCGGCCCAACCGCTACGAGAACCGCTGAGGGTCCGGATAACGGAACGCTCACTCGTCGAGCAATTCGACCACGGCCGACTCCACGTCGGCCAGCACCGCCTCCTGCGGGCGGGCGGCGTCGACGCGGACGAACCGCTCGGGGTCGTCGTCGATCAGCCGCTCGTAGTTCTCGCGGACGGATTCGAGGAACGCGACCTGTTCCATCTTGTTGGTCGAGCCCGCCCGCCGGGCGCCCGTCTCGGGGTCGACGTCGAGATAGATCGTCGCGTCGGGTCGCCGGGTGAACGGCCGGTGCACGTCGCGGACGTAGCCGAGGGGGTCGTCAACGTCGAGGTGCGGGTGGTCGGCGAGCGTCGCGCCCTGGTAGGCGTACCGGGAGTCCGAGTAGCGGTCGGAGACGACCAGCCGGCCGTCGTCGAGGGCGGGGCGGATCGTCCGGTCGAGGTGGTCGGCGTGGTCGGCGGTGTAGAGGAACAGCTCGGCCAGCGAGTCGGCGTCGTCGTCGCCGATCGAGCGGGCGACGGCCTCGCCGTACCACGACTCGGTGGGCTCGCGGGTGAACACCGCGTCGGCGGGGACGGCGCCGCTGTCGGCGAGGTGGGCGGCCGCCGAGGACTTCCCGCTGCCGTCGAGCCCCTCCAGCGTCACGAGCATACCCGTGTGTCCCGGGGGCCGCACCTAAACGACTCGGTCCCGTCCACGCGGCCGGCGGCGTCGGTGCGACCCCGCACCCGGCGCGTCGGCGCCCGGCAGGCGCGCGGACAAGACATACGGTCGTCCGGTCCTCAGCGCCGACATGGAGTTCCGCAACCGGGAGGGCGAGGCGGTCGACCCCGTGCCCTTCCTGGTGGTGACGGGCACGGCGTTCGCCGTGGCGTACTCGTTCGGGCCGGGCTATTTCGCGGCGCTAGGGCTGTCGCTGCGGGGCGGCGTCGTCGCCTCGACCGGCGCCTTCGCCGCGGCGACGGCGGGGACGTACTACCGGCTGGTCTGGACGCTCAGTCCGACCCGCCGCGAGGAGGTACCCGTCGGCGACCGCTTCGAGCGGCTCGTCCTCGCGACGCTTGCCTGTCTCGGTCTGCTGGTCCTGCTGGCGCTGCCGCTGGTGGCGTAGGCCCGAGACGACAGTCTCATCCCACCACGCGCCGACGGGAGAACCATGACCGACCACTTCGAGGTCCACGAGCGCGACGGGGCGGCCCGTCTCGCCGAGGTGCGCCTCGACTCGCCGGTGACGACGCCCGCCCTGGTCACCGACGCCGACCGCGACGACGACGCGCCCGAGGCGGGAGTCGCCCACCCGGTCCTCTCCGAGGAGGGTAGCGGGTGGGCGACCGAACCCGACGCGCCGACCGGCGACGACTCGCGGCTCACCGTCCTGCCCGCCCGCGGGTTCCCCGCCGGCACGCCCGACGAGGTGCAGGAGGCGTTCGCGCCCGAAGTCCCCGACGCCGACTTCCCGAGCGCCGCCGTGATATCCGCCGATACCGCCGAGGACCTCGGGACCGACGCCTACGTCCTCTCCGGCGCCCCGGGGATCGTCGGCCACGCCGAGCAGTTCGTCGACTCGATCGTCCGGGTCCGCGAGGCGATCCCCTACGACGCCGCCCTGTACCTGCCGGGGGTCGCTACGCCCGCGAACGTCGCGACGCTGGTCTACGCGGGCGTCGACCTCGTCGACGCCGACCGCGCCGTCGTCCGCGGCACGCAGGGCCGCTATCTCACCGTCGACGGCCACCAGTTCCTCGAAGACCTCGACGAACTCCCCTGCGCCTGCCCGGCCTGCCAGCAACCGCGCGAGGCGTTCGACCGCGAGGACTGCGCCCGTCACAACGTCAACGCGCTGGCCGCCGCCCTCAAGACCGTCCGCCGGCGGATCCGCGACGGCCGCCTGCGCGACTACATCGAGGGCCAGGCCCGCCACGAGCAGTGGCTCACCGCCGTCTTCCGGCGGCTCGACCAGCAGTACGGCTATCTGGAGGAGCGCACGCCGGTCCTTCGACAGGCCGAGATCACCGCCGCCACGGAAGACACCATCCGCCGGGTGGAGATCCAGCGGTTCGCCGAGCGGGTCACCTCACGCTACCGCAACCGCTTCGACAACCCGCTCGTGCTGGTGCCCTGCTCGGCCCGGAAACCGTACGGCGACTCCCAGAGCCACGGCCAGTACCACGACGCCGTCCAGTGGCGCGCCCACAAGGTGTCGATGACCTCGCCCATCGGCGTCGTCCCGCAGGAACTGGAACTCACCTATCCCGCCCAGCACTACGACTCGGTGGTGACCGGCCGCTGGAGCGCCAACGAGATCGAGTTCGTCGCGGACGTACTGGAACGCTACCTCGAAAACACCGACTACCCTCGGGTCATCGCCCACGTGCCCGAGGATTACCGTCCCATCTGCGAGCGCGTCGAGCAGTCGCTCGGGACCGAGTTCACCTACACCGTCGAGGACCACCCGACCACGACCGACTCCCTGGGCAACCTCGCCAGCGAACTCTCGGGCGAGCTGAAGTACGGCAAGCGCGAGCGCCAGCACAATACCATCAGAGCGATCGCCGACTACCAGTTCGGCGCCGGCGCGGGCGACGACCTCTTCGACGACCTCCGGATCCGGGGCAGCCACCCCGGACTCCAGGCCCACGACGGCGACGGCGAGCAACTGGCCGTAGTCGTCCGCCCCTACGGGACGCTGGCGTTCACGCTCGCGGGCGCCCGCCGCTGGGTCGAGAGCGACGCGCCGACCAAGCGGGTCGAGATCGACGACTTCGTCCCCCACGGGAGCGTCCTCGCGCCGGGCATCGTCGACGCCGACGAGTCGATCCGCGTCGGGGACGAGGTCGTCTTCGAGGGGCCCAGCGCCTTCGCCGTCGGCCGCGCCGAGATGTCCGGCCCCGAGATGGCCCGCTCGACCCGCGGGATCGCCGCCCACGTCCGCCACGTCGAGGAACTGGACTGAGGGAGGACTTCGGGTCGGTCCGCTCGCTGGGCACGGTTAGTACAGAGAAACGCTGTTGCAGTGAGCGGTTGCGGTGCGGTCGGCGCGCGCTGTCGAGCGTGCCCGCCTCGTGGCGGGCCGCTCGAAATAGCCGCGCGAGGGATGAGCACCGCACGCCGTAGGCGCGCGGAGCGCAAGAGGCTGGGGAGGTGTGAGGCCGTCTGCGGTTGCTGTGCGATGCCGTGCGGTCCTGGCGGACTGAAAGGGCGAGGCGCGCTCGCGTACAGTTCAGTCGCCTGAGCGACCCCTATCCGCGCGGGCGGTGCCGAGAGCGCGGATATGTCGCTCAGCGACCGCGAGCGCGCCGAGGGCTTTCATCACTCATCGTTTCCCGCGATCGATCCTCCAGTTAGCGAGCGCGCCAAGGGCTTTCAACGCTTACTGTCGAGTACAGCCGCTCCGACCCAGAACGAGCGCGCCGAGGCCGCTCACCGACTGGCGTCGAACATCCTCGACACTACTCCTAGCGAGCGAATCGCGTCACGCTTTTCCCGCCGACCCACCGAGCACCGACAATGACCGACGTGGAACGGGCCGCACGGGCGATCGCGGACGGCAACCTCGCGGTCTACCCGACCGAGACCGTCTACGGGATGGGCGCGAACGCCGTCGACGCCGACGCTGTCGAGCGGGTCTTCGAGGCGAAGGGCCGCGACCGGGACAAGCCCGTCTCGCTGGGCGTCCCGAGCGTCGAGCGGGCGGCCGAGTACGTCGACCCGACCGAGCGGGAGCTGGCGTTCATGCGGGAGTTCCTGCCCGGGCCGGTCACAGTCGTGGTCCAGCGGCGCGACGCGGTGCCCGACGTGTTGACCGCCGGCCGCGAGAAGGTCGGCGTCCGCGTCCCCGACCACGAGCTGGCGCTGGAACTGTTCGAGGCGGCCGAGGTGCCCGTCACCGCCACGAGCGCGAACCTCTCGGGGACCGGGAGCGTCCGGGAGGTCTCGGAACTGAGCGACGAGGTCCGGGACCGAGTGGCCGCGGTAGTCGACGGCGGCCGCACCGACGGGATGGAGAGCACCGTCGTCGACGCGGAGACGGGCGAGATCCACCGCCGCGGCGCGATGGCCGACGACATCGAGGCGTGGCTCGCCGAGCACGCCGAGGCCGAGTAGTTCGACCCGAAACCGAGGGGCGGTCTCGGGCGGGCCGGTCCCCGTCCAGAGAGGCGCCGTCTCAGGCGAGTCGCCGTCCCAGCGCCCGCTCAATCGTCCGCCGGCGATGCCGCGGCACCCGTCTCATCACCCGCGACACCGCCGTTCTCCCGCACCTCGACGGCCTCGATCAGCAGTTCGGCCACGTCGACGACCTCGAGCTCGTCCTCGAAGCCGCCGGTCTTGCGGCCGTCCTCGAACATCGTGGTACACATCGGGCAGGCGACGACGAACTTCTCGACGGCGGGGCCGGCCGCGGTGTCCTCGACGGCCTCGCGCAGTCGCTCCTCGCTCGGCTTGGGGTCCTCGTCGAACTCCATCCAGAGGCCGCCGCCGCCACCGCCACAGCAAAAGGAGTCGTCGCGATTCCGGGGCATCTCGGCCAGGTCGCAGCCCGTCGCGCGGACCAGCTCGCGGGGCGCCTCGTACTCGCCGTTGTACCGCCCGAGGTGGCAGGGATCGTGGTAGGTGACGGTGTAGTCGAGCTCGTCGCCGCGCAGGCCCAGCCGACCCGCGTCGACGAGGTCCTCGACGACCTGCGTCCAGTGGAAGACCGGCGCCCCGTCCCAGTTCTCGTCGGGCACCTCCAGCATCGGGTCGTCGGCGAACTCCTCGAAGTCGACCTCGGGGTACTCGTTCTCGAAGGTGTTGAACGCGTGGGGGTCCGTGCAGACGACCTTCTCGAACTCGCACTCGTCGAAGGCGCTCACCATGGTCGCGGCCTGCTCGACGAAGAGGAACTCCTCGCCGACCCGGCGGACGTCGTTGCCGTCGTACACCTCGTCGTCGTAGAGGATGCCGTAGTCCACGCCCGCCCGCTCGAATAGCCGTGCGAGCGACCGGGCCACCCGCTTGTTCCGGTCGTCGAAGCTCGGGTAGTCGCCGACGTACCAGAGGTACTCGACCGACTCCTCGCGGGCGTCGGTCGGCTCGACGTCGAGGTCGTCGGCCCAGTCGGCCCGCTTGCGCTGGGACTCGCCGAAGGTGTTGCCCTGCTGCATCACGTTCTGGAAGGCGTTCTGGACGTTCCTGTCGAGGTCGCCCTGGTCGACGAGCTGGCGATTCATCCGTGTGAACGAATCGAGGTGTTCGATCTCGACGGGGCAGGCGTCCATGCAGGCCATGCAGGCCATGCAGGACTCCATGGTCGCGGCGTCGATGACGGAAGTGCCGCCGTCGGCGACGATGTCGATCTCCTCGCCGCCGGCGTCGCGGGCCTCGCGGTAGTTCTTGAGGTCGAGGATCACGTCCCGGGGGTCGAGCGGACGGTTCGCGGCCTTGGCGGGACAGGCCGCCGAACACCGGCCGCACTTGGTGCAGGCGTCCTGGTCGAGCAGTTCCTTCCAGGTGAAGTCGTCGATGGACTCGGCGTTCGTGGCGTCCAGGTCGGCGGGGACGCCGGGGAGGCGCCGGCCGGCGTCCTCGTCGCGGGCGACGACGTTGGCGGCCGAGGCGAGCATGTGGAAGGGTTTCCCGAGCGGGACAGCGGCGACGAATGCCAGCGCGAGGATCGCGTGGCTCCACCAGACCAGCGGGTAGGTCGCCTCGGCCGTCGCGGGGGTCATCCCCGCACCGTCGAGGGCGACGGCGACCGCCCAGCCGACGAAGCTCACCGTCTCGAAGTCGGGGAAGTCCTGCCCGAGGATCCGCCACCCCTCGGTGAGGTAGCCGCCGACGCCCAGCAGGAAGAGCGCCCAGACGAAGAGATCGTCCTCGGCGGAGGTGTGGCGGCCCCACAGGCGGCCGTCGCGGGCGGCGTAGCGCCGGTAGAGCAGGACGCCGAGGCCGACGACAAAGAGGAGACCCATCGCGTCGACCACGAACGAGTAGGTGAGGTAGAAGTCGCCGACGAAGAAGGACTCGCCCGTCAGCGGGCCGTAGATGTCCATGTCGATGCCGAGGATCGTGGTCGCGATGAGCAGCGTCAGGAAGCCCCAGAGGACGAACGCGTGGGCGAGGCCGGCGACGAGGTCGCCGTCGCGCAGGGTCCGGTTCGAGAGGACGACCCGCGCGGCGGCGACGACCCGCCGCGGGAGGTCGTCGAGGCGGTTGAGCGGGTCCTCGCGGCCCTCGGCGTAGCGGGCGACGCGGCGGTACGACCCCAGCAGGAAGACGGCGATGGCGACCGCGGCCAGGTAGTAGAACGCCGCCTTCCCGACGGGGCCGATCCCCCAGAACGTCGGGCGGGTCGGCGCCCCCGCCTGGAGCACGAGCATACCCTAGAGGCGGACCACGCCGCGCATAAAGCTTGCCACGAATTCGCACGACAACGACACGCAACCGGCGTCCCGTTTGTCGGTTTCGGTGCCGGAAGGGCGCCAGTCACCGGGAGTGGCCGTGCTCTCTGACTGCCCGTTCGTTCGCAGGTGTCAACAATTATTTAGGTGTGTGGCCCCGGAATTGGGGTCGGGCAATGGACGAAAAGACCGAGGAACTGCGGGACATCTTCATGGACGTTTCCGACGAGGAGACGGTCACGGAGACCCAGGAGGAGCCGCGGGGCTCCATCGCGGACCAGCCGGACGAGGCGACCGTCCGCGAGCGCCTGCGGGGGGTGATCGAGGCGCTCGACGACCGCTACGACTTCGACTCCGACCTCGAGACGGAGGCGTACGTCGAGCTGGTCCGGGGGTTCTACGACGACGGGTCCGACGAGGAGCTCGCACGGGATCTGGGCGTCTCGACCGAGGAAGTGTTCCGCGCACGCATGGATCTGCACCTGTTCCGGGAGGGCGATACCGACGCGCCGTTCGACGTCTGCGAGCTGCGCCGTCGCCGCGACGAGCCCGACGCCGCGCTCGCCGAGGAGTTCGGCGTCGAGGCGGCGACGCTGGCCCGCTACCGCCGCGTCGTCGACGCCCAGGACGCCGCCCGGGCCGCGAACCACCGCTACCGGACCGAGTTCGACGAGATACTGACCGACGCCGCCATCTCGGGTCAGCTCACCGAGTCCGTCGCGGAGGACGGCCTCGACGAGGCCGCCGAGGACATCGAGACCGACGTGTCGTTCTGAGTGGCGGCTTCGATGCCGGTTTTTCCGGCGCTGAGGTCTCCATCTGCGCTCGACTCGTACTGACGTGTTTCGCGTGTGAGTTGAGTCGTTGTTTCTGTCCGTTCTCGTTTGGAAAGAAGTCTGATGAACCCGACCGCACTCGTCATCAGGCGCTGAAAGCCCTCGGCGCGCTCGCGGTCGCTGAGCGACATATCCGCGCTCTCGGCACCGCCCGCGCGGATAGGGGTCGCTCAGGCGACTGAACTGTACGCGAGCGCGCCTCGCCCTTTCAGTCCGCCAGGACCGCGCCGCACAGCACCGCAGACGGCCACGAACCTCCCCAGCCGATTGCGCTTCTCGGCCTTCGGCCTGCGATGCTCATCCACCGTCAGAGGCAAGCTCTGACGAGCCTTCTCTCACGAGTTCGAGAAGACCTCGCGCGGTTTCCGTCGCGCGCATGAAAGCGCGCTCCAGCACGCGCCACGGTGGCTGTTTCTCGGTCCGATACGCGCGTCGGCCGAGCGGTCTCAGTCGTCGGCTTCCGCCTGTTCCGCTCTCGGGACGGTCACGTCGGTGAGGTTGGCCTCGATCTCCTCGCGGCGGTCCTCGAACTTCCCGGGGAGGACGAGCCGGCCGCCCAGGTCGTCGAGCGGTTCGTCGCTGGTGTAGCCCGGATCCCTGGTCGCGAGTTCGAAGAGGACGCCGCCGTGCTCGCGGAAGTACACCGAGCGGAACCAGTGGCGGTCGATCTGCTGGGTGGGGCTGAGCCCGCGCGAGCGGACGGCCTTGCGCATGGCCTCCTGGTCCTCGTCGGTGGGCGTCTGGAAGGCGACGTGGTGGACCGTGCCGTGGCCCTGCCGGCCGCCCTGGATCGTCGGGAGCACGTCGACGTACTGCCCGACCTCGCCGGTCGCCTCGAAGCGGGTGCGCTCGTCGCCGGGCGTGTCGCCCTCGGCCGCCTCGGTGCCGACCCGCTCCATGCCCATCGCCTCCAGCAACTCCTCGGTGGGCTGGGGGTCGGCGAGCCACAGCGTCACCGAGTGGAACCCGCGGATCGCCGCCTCCTCGGGGACGAACTCCGCCCACGGAACGGTGGGGTCGTCATCGGAGATTTCGACCTCGACGAGTTCGACGGGGAGGCCGTCGGGGTCCTCGAAGGGGAGGACGGTCTCGCCGAACCGTTCGACCCGGTCGTCGTAGTCGACGCCGTAGTCGTCGAACCGATCCTCCCAGTAGTCGAGGCTCCCCTCGGGTACGCGGAACGCGGTCCGGGAGACCTGGCCGGAGCCGACCTTCCCCTGGGTCATCCCCTCCCACGGGAAGAAGGTCATGCTCGTCCCGGGCGTCCCCTCCGCGTCGGCGAAGAAGAAGTGGTAGGTGCTGGGGTCGTCCTGGTTGATCGAGCGCTTGACCAGCCGCAGGCCCAGCGTCTCGACCCAGAAGTCCATGTTCCGCTGGGGGTCGCCGGCGATGCAGGTGACGTGGTGGATGCCCGGTGTCGGGTTCGGATCTGCCATTGCTCCCGGTACGCGCTCGCGGTACTTCAATAGGCGCTGACATCGATGTCACCGGGTCGCGCCGGCGTCCGCGGTCCGCGGCGACGCGGTGGTTCCCGAATCTCCGCTCGACCGGCCCTACAACTCGTCCATCGCGTCCTCGACCTCGTCGTAGTCGGGGAACTCGGGCCACTCGTCGGCCACCCAGGCGTACTGGACGACCCGCTCCTCGTCGAGGACGAAGACGGCCGGTCGAGGCTCGGAGACCCCGGCCATCCCGTCCAGGTCGTTGACGATGTCGAACCGCTCGGCGACCTCGTTGCTCGGGTCCGAGTAGAGTCGGGCGTCGACGCCGCGCTCGTCCAGCAGGTCGGCGTGCTCGTACGGCGAGGAGATCGACAGCCCGACGACCTGGGCGTCGCGGTCGAGCCACCCGCGGTCGCGGACCTCGTTCCAGACGTAGGTCGCGGGGAAGGCGCCGTCCATCGGGTGGAAGACGAGGACGACGGGTCCCTCGTCGGTCAGCGTCGAGAGCGACACGTCCTCCCAGTACTCCGGCCCGACCAGCGGGCGCTCGAAGTCGGGGACGCGGTCGCCTTCCTCGGGGTGGTCGGTCTCGGGGAGGTCGACCACCTCGAAGGGCAGGTCCATTCAGGCGCCCCCCTTCGCGCGCTCGCCGTACGTGGCGTCGAGGTACTCGACGATGTTGCCGCTCTCGGACATCGTCACGCCGGTCGACTCGTCGACGATGGCCGGCACGGAGCGTTTGCCGGTGAGTCGGGCGACCGCGTCCCGGTCGCTGTGCATCGGCTCGACGAACCGCGAGCGGTAGTCGAGGTCGTACTCCTCTAACTTGCGGACGACCCGCTCGCAGAACGGGCAGGCCTGCAACCGGTAGAGCGTGATGGCTGGGTCGCTCATCTCGTCGGCGATAGGGCCAACAGCCGGGTAAGCGTGTCGCCGCCGGCAGTCTCCCCGGAACCTTATGTGCGATGGGGCGGCCACCCCGGCGCGTGACCGACCGTACTCCGCGGGCGCCGACCCGACCGTCCCGCCGCAGCGACCGCGCAGCGAGTCCGGTCGTCGGCGTCGTCGTCCTCGTCGGGGTGACGGTGCTGCTCGCGTCGACCGTCGTCGCGGCCGTCGGGCTCGACCGCGCCCGTCCACAGCCGGCGCCGCAGGTCAGCCTGGACGCCGAGCTGTCGGCGACCGACGGGTGGCCGGACGGCCAGCGACTCCGGATCGTCCACGAGGGCGGCGACACGCTGAGCGTCGCGGACCTGGCGGTCGTCGTCGCGTTCGAGCGCACGGGCGACCGCGCGCGGCTGTCGGGGTTCCCGACCGGGCGGCTCACGGACGAGCACCGGCGGGGGGCGGACCTGTTCGACCGGACCTACGCCGGGGTCGACGGGGCGCTCGACGCGACGCAGACGGACGGACGATGGACGGCGGGCGAGACGGCCACCGTCCGGATCGCACAGGGCGAACTCGACGTGCGTCCGGGCGACCGCGCGACGGTCAGGGTCGTCCACCGGGAGGCGGGAGCGGTCCTCGCCGAGCGAGTCGTGACCGCGGGGGCGTGACCGCCAGGTCGGGACTGCGGTGCGTGGCCACGGGGGCGTGACCGCCGACTCGCGGTCGAGGTCGCAACTTCGCCGTGGGATCGCCCGAAGCGGTGGCGACGGCGGGAGATCCGTGGTATGGCAAGACTTAATCGCGCCGCCATACAAACTCCGGCGTCGATGCACATACCGGTAGCAGCGTGGCCGCTATTGGGAGCCGTAGAGCCGCTCGCGCAGATACTCGGCGTCGAACTCTCCCGGGGCGTCGTCACCGCCGGCGGTATCGTGATGATCCTGTTTCTCATCATGGGCTCCGGATTCTTCTCCTCGTCGGAGATCGCGATGTTCTCGCTGCCGGACCACCAGGTGGACGGGATGGTCGAGCAGGGCCTGCGCGGCGCACAGGCGGTCAAGTCCCTCAAGGAGGACCCTCACCGCCTGCTCGTGACGATCCTCGTCGGGAACAACATGGTCAACATCACGATGTCGTCCATCTCGACGACCCTCGTCGGCTTCTACTTCGACCCGGGGACGGCGGTCATCGTCTCGTCGTTCGGTATCACGTCGATAGTGCTGATATTCGGCGAGACCGCGCCCAAGTCCTACGCCGTCGAAAACACCGAACTGCACGCGCGGCGCGTCGCCCGGGGGCTGAAGATCGTCGAGAAAGTGCTGTGGCCGCTCATCACCGTATTCCACTACGTGACGACGATCGTGAACAACATCGTCGGCGGCAGCCCCTCGATCGAGTCGTCGTACGTCACCCGCGACGAGATCCGGAACATGATCAAGACGGGCGAGCGCGAGGGCATCCTCGACGAGGAGGAGCGCGAGATGCTCCAGCGCACCCTCCGGTTCAACAACACGATCGCCAAGGAGGTCATGACGCCGCGGCTGGACATGGACGCCATCTCGACGGAGGCGTCCATCGACGAGGCCATCGAGCAGTGCATCCACAGCGGCCACGCGCGCCTGCCGGTCTACGAGGGTAGCCTCGACAACGTCATCGGCGTCGTCAACATCCGCGACCTCGTCCGCGACCGCAACTACGGCGAGGCCGGCGACGGTGACCTCGAACTCGAGGACCTCATCGAGCCGACGCTGCACGTCCCCGAGTCGAAGAACGTCGACGACCTGCTGACCGAGATGCGCAAGGAACGGCTCCACATGGTCATCGTCATCGACGAGTTCGGGACCACCGAGGGGCTCGTGACGATGGAGGACCTCACCGAGGAGATCGTCGGCGAGATCCTCGAGGGCGGCGAGGAGGAACCGATCGAGTACGAGGACGACGACACCGTCGTCGTCAAGGGCGAGGTCAACATCGAGGAGGTCAACGAGGCGCTGGACATCGACATCCCCGAGGGCGAGGAGTTCGAGACCATCGCCGGGTTCATCTTCAACCTCGCCGGCCGCCTCGTCGAGGAGGGCGAGGTGATCGACTACGACGGCGTCGAGATCGCCGTCGAAGCGGTCGAGAACACCCGCATCATGAAGGCCCGCGTCACCAGAACCGAGGCCTACGACCCCGCCGACACGCCCGAGGACGAGGAGGTCGAACCCGACACGGGCGAGGCCCAACCCGAGTGACCGCGGACGCGGCCACCGCCCGAGTGGTGCCCCACGCGGCCACCGCCCGGACCGACGGGAGGGGCCACCGCCCGAGCCAGCGCCGACCGCCCTGACCGGCAGCGGCCCCGTCGTCCCGACGGACTTCGACCGCTCCCCGTTCCGTTCTCGCCCGCCGTGTTCCCTGTTCCGACGCCTCCGTTTCGGCTGGAGATCCGCCGGCGAGCGACGGGTTCGCGTCGCCGGTCGGTGGTCCGGTTCCACGTCGGGGAAGGCGTCGCGTCGGATCCGCGGGGGTCGCCGGCTACCGGTCGATCTCCGCCCGACCGCTGGTGGCGCTGCGGATGCGGTCGCGGAGGGCGGACCCGTCTTCGACCGGGACGCGCACGTCGAAGGCGACCCGCTCGGCGTAGTCGGCGTCGAACTCGACGGCCTCGCTCTCCAAAATGCCGCGGACGGTCCCCGAGTCGTCGTAGTCGACGGCGACGGCGAACCGCTCGTGGGGGCGCTCGGTGGTCGTCCCGGCGGCGTCGAGGCCGTCCTTGACCGCGCGGGAGTACGACCGGGCGAGCCCGCCGACGCCGAGGTTCGTCCCGCCGTAGTAGCGGGTGACGACGGCGACGACGTTCTCGACCTCCTCCTGCTGGAGGACGTTCAGCGCGGGGTCGCCGGCCGACCCCGAGGGTTCGCCGTCGTCGCTGGCCCACTCGCGCAACGGGTCCGCGCGGACCCGGTAGGCGGGCACGTTGTGGGTCGCGTCGGGGTACTCGCCGCGGATCTCCGCGACGAAGTCCTCGGCGGCCTCGACCGTCCGGGCGGGCGCGACGTGCCCGATGAACTCCGATCCCCGCACCTCGAAGCGGGCCTCGCCGCGGCCGGCGACCGTCCGGTAGGGCTCGCGCTGGCTCACACCGCGGGCTTCCGGCGGGAGCCGAAAAGCGCTTGCGTTACTCGCCGCCGTCGCTTGCGGTCGCCCGGTCGAACGCCGCGAACAGGAATTTACCGGTGGGTCACTGCCGGCGGCGGACGAGGACGGCGACCCCGGCGGCCAGCCCCGCGACGACGACGGCCAGGGCCGCCTCCGGCGAGACACCTGTCCCGAGCACCGTCGACACCACGATAGCGGCCAGGAAGACGGTACCCGCGACCGCGGCGACCGGCGAGAAGTCGAGGTGCGCCAGCGGCGGCGAGTCGCTCACGGCGGGGGCGACGACCGGGTGCGGCAAAAACTCACCGCAGTTCGATGCTGTGGACGAACTCCATGGCGCGGATCTCCGTCAGTAGGTCTCCGGGAATCGTCCCGTCGGTGATGACGTACAGCTTCGGCTCGTCGGTGAACTCGGGGTCCTCGCTGATGGTCTGACGGATGGAGATGCCGCGGTCGGCGATGGCGCCGGTGACGGTCGCGACGATGCCCGTCTCCTCGGCGTCCCGCACCGTTATCGCCAGCGCCGAGAGGTCGAGCACCGGGGCCAGGTCCATCAGGCTCGGGATGGCGGAGATGTTCTGGAAGATCCGGCGGAGCTGGTCGTCTTCGAGGATGGCGTCGGTGGTCGCGTCGACGACCCGGCGGTCCACGTCGACCTCGCGGGCGATCCCGGTGTTGGGGATCTCGATGCCGCCCGAGACCACTCGCCCCTCGTCGCTGACGGAGAAGCCCCGTTCGAGCAACAGCCGGATGACCGCCTGCTGGCTGGGCGAGTCGGCGAACTTCTCCATGATCGCGTCGAAGGTGGCCTCCTCCTCGGGGGTTCCGCCGTCGGTGCGAAGGTCGGGGGTCGTTCCGTCGGCGCGGTCGGCGGGGGCGTCGCGCTCCCCGTGCATCTATAGCTCGCCCTTCGTGCTGGCCACGTCCGTCCGGCGCTCGTCGATCCGGGTGGCGTCGTCGAGCGCGCGGGCCAGCCCCTTGAACAGCGCCTCGACCTCGTGATGGGCGTTCTCGCCGTCGACGCCCGCGTGCAGCGTCAGCCCGGCGTTCGTGGCCAGCGACCGACAGAAGTGCTGGGCCATGTGGCTGGTCATCCCGCCGACCTCGCTCTGGGAGAACTCGCCGTCGAACGCGAAGTAGGGGCGGCCGCTCACGTCGACGACGACGCCCGCGACGGCCTCGTCGAGCGGGACCTTCCGGTCGGCGAACCGGCGGATGCCGCGCTTGTCGCCCAGCGCCTCGGACAGGGCCTCACCGAGAGTGATGGCCACGTCCTCGACGGTGTGGTGGTCGTCGATCTCCAGGTCGCCGTCGCACTGGACCGTGAGGTCGAACAGGCCGTGGGTGGCGAACGACTCCAGCATGTGGTCGAAGAAGCCGATCCCCGTGTCGACGGTCGCGTCGCCGTCGCCGTCCACGTCGAGGGTCACCTCGATCGCCGTCTCGGCGGTCTCGCGGGTCACCGCCGCCGTCCGCTCGGTCATACGTCGACCAAGCGCGCCCGCCTATTTGGCCGTTGTGTTCGTTCGAGCGGCGCTCCGAACGGCGGCCCCGACATCCGCCGCTCCCCGCGACCGTCGGCCGCCCGACGGCGCCGCGTCCGCCGTGCGTCAGACGCGCGTCTGCCCGGGCTTTATTTCCGGTTGTGACGATGACAGGATCGTGGACCGACACTGGACGCACGAACTGGTCGCCCTGTCGGGGGTCCTCGCCGGCGCCGTCATCTTCGCGGCCGGCGACGCGACCCCGCTGGCCGCCGGCGTGGGCGCTCTCGGTGCCGTCGCCCTCCTCCTCCCGGAACTGGCGGCCGACCGTCGGACCAGTCCCCGCTGACGCGCCCGCTCAGTCGTCGCCGGGCGTCGATGTGCCCGCGGCCCGCCCGGTCCGGCGCCGCTCGGCGACCCGCGCCAGCACGACCACGCCCAGCGCGGCCACCAGCGGCGCGACGAGCAACCGCATCGCCGTCGCGGCGTCCGCGCCGCCGACGACGACGCCCATCACCGCCGGCGCGCCCCCGACCGAGACCGACGACACCGCCGACGCGAGGGCGTTGACGGGGCCGCTGTGCTCGGGGACGGCGTCGGTCGCGTAGGCCATCATCGTCGGGAACACCCCCGAGATCAGCAGGCCGATGGCGACGACGCCGCCCAGAACGGCGAGGCCGTCGGCGACGAAGAACGTGAACGCGAACGCGGGGACGAGCAGCCCGAGCACGCCCACGAGGAGCGCGAGCGGGCCCAGCCGGTCGGTCAGCGCGCCGCAGGCGAACCGGCCGGGGACGTACGCGACGAGCATCGCCGTCAGCGTCAGCTCCGCCCACCCGGCCGGGAGTTCCGCCCGCGCGTAGTAGGGCAGCCAGGTGAACAGCCCGCCCTCGACGCCGGTCACGAAGAAGAGGGCGGCCAGCAGCGCGAGCACCTCCGGCCGGCGGACCAGCCCGGCCAGGTCCGCCCGGGTGAGCGGCTCCTCGTCCGACTCGACGGCGGGCGAGCGGAGCGACCGAAACACGACTGCGAGCGCGAGCACGGCGAGCCCGACCGCGGCGTAGGCGAGCCGCCACGACCCGGCCCGCAGCGCGAGGACGACCGCCAGCGGGCCCAGCGCCGCGCCGACCGCCCAGGTGCCGTCGTAGCGGTTGTAGACGCGCCCGCGCTGGCTCGGGTAGAAGTGGCTGAGCAGCGGCCGGTCGAGCGCGCGAAAGACCCCGACGGCCGCCCCCTGGACGACCAGCGCGGCGAGAAACAGGGGGAAGGAGGGCGCCAGCCCCATCGCGAGCAGCGCGCCCCCCGCCAGGGCGGCGCCGCCGGCGATGAACCGCCGCGCGTCGACCCGGCCCGCGCTCGACCCGACGGCGAGGATGACCAGCAGGTAGCCGACGGTCCCCGCCGGCGCGACGAGCCCCAGCTGCCACTCGGGCACGGTGAAGAAGGTCTCCAGCGTCGGCAGTACCGCGCCGCGGATCTGCATCACGGCGCCCGTACAGGCCATCGTCAGGAAGATGGCCGCCGTCCACAGCCGGCGGTTGCGGGCGTCCGTCCCGGTCGGGCCGTCGCTGTCGGCGTCGCCGCCGGGAGGTGTGCCGCTGCCCGCGGGCGCGCCGCCAGTCCCGTCGCCGTCCGCCGTCGACCCGCTCACCGGGCGCGCCCCCTCGGTCGCGGTCCGTGCCGCTCGCTCGTCGGATACATACCCCTCCCTCCCGGTTCGATCCGGAAAACGTTTTTGTAGATAGTCCAAGAATCCTCGACGATGAGCGAGACGCGGATCAGCGAGCACCTGGGGGCGTTCGGGCTATCGGGGACGGAGGTCGAGACCTACCTGGCGGTCCTCCGGCGGGGCGAGGCGACGACGGGGGACGTGGCGGCCGCGGCGGACGTGTCCCAGGGGTACGTCTACGACGTGGCGGAGACGCTGGTCGACCGCGGGCTGGTCACCGTCGACGAGAGCGCGAGCCCGACCGTGCTGCGCGCGCGGCCTGCCGCGGAGGCCGTCGCGGACCTGTCGACGCGGGTGTCGGACCTGCAGTCGGCGATCGCAGACGTGTACAGCGAGCCGGCGGCCGCCGACGTGGGCTTCGAGGTGGTGCGCTCGCGGCGGACCGTCGAGCGCCGCGCCGAGCGCTTCCTCGCGGACGCGACCCACGAGGCGTTCGTCGTCGTCCCCGCGACGGCCTTCGCCGGCGTCAGGGACGCGATGGCCGCGGCGGTCGACCGCGGCGTCTTCGTCTACTGTCTGCTCCTGGCGCCCGACACGGACGTGGTCGCCGACGCCGTCGACGACTTCGGCCGGTACGCCCACGTCGTCCGGACGTGGGAGGCCCGCCCGCAGGTGTTCGTCCTCCGGGACGCCCGCGCCGGCCTCGTCGGCTCCCACGGGGTCCTGACGGGGCGCCACGGCGACGAGTACGCCGTCACCTTCGGCCAGCCCGAGGTCGCCAACGGCTTCTACGGCAACATGGTCAGCAACGTCTGGCCGATGGGCGAGCCGCGCCACGTCGCGGAGCCGCCCGAACTGCCGGCCACCTTCGAGTACTTCCGCAACGGCGTCACGACCGCCGCCCAGTACCTGGCGGCCGACCGCGACCTCGTCGCGGACCTGACCGTCGCCGACACCGGCGGCGACCACGAACTCGACTTCGAGGGCGTCCCCGTCCGCGAGGCCAACCAGACGCTGGTCCCGCCGGTCACCAGTTCCTTCCCCGTCGAGAACGCCCTCGTGGTCGAGACCGAGAGCGGTCCCGTCAGCGTCGGCGGCGATTCCCCGGGCTTCGACCCCTACTTCGAGGACTTCGCCGCCCGGCGGGTCACGCTTCGGACGGCGTAGCGTCGGGGCCGGCTACGGAGCCGTCGTCACCGCCGTCGCCCGCCTCGCCGCCGTCCCGGTCGGCCGCGCGGTTCGCGAGCCGGTCCAGCCCGAGCGTCGCCAGGAAGCAGACCGCCCCCACGTACAGCAGCGAACTCGGGTCGGCCACCAGCCGGCTCACAGCGGCATAGCGCGGAAGCCCACCCCTTTAGGGGTGGGAGCAAGCGCGTAAGCTCCGTGCGACAACCCACCGACGACAACAGGGCCGACTCCCCAACGATGGCACTGAATATATAAACAAAGCATCCATGTGTGAGTGTGCGATGGAGGTCAAACGCACCGTCCCCATCAAGCTTGACGTGCCCGAGGAGCGGCGTGATGACCTCCATCAGACCATCCACCAGTTCGACACCGCCGCCAACTACACCATCGCCCACGGTAGAGACGACGATGGCGACCTGATCCTCAACAAGTCCACCATCCACGACGAAGTATACCATGACCTGCGCGACGAAACCGACCTTCCCGCCAACCTCGTGGTACGCGCCTACTCGAAAGCCGTCGAAGCGATGAAAAGCACCGTCGCGGGGTGGGAGAAAGCCAACAGCCGCCCGCTCCCATCCTTCGATGAACCTTCTGCCGTCTATGACAAACGCACCCTGACGATCAAGAACGAATACGCGACACTTTCAACGGTCAACGGGCGCGTTGAAGCCGACTTCGTGCTTGGCGAGTACCAGCGGTCGTACCTCGAAGACGACAATTACGAGAAGCGGATGGGAACGCTCCACTACCGTCCCGACGAGGATGGGTTCTACCTCCATGTCGTCATTCAGAAAGAGGTCGATCAGCGTGACGGCGACCGGGTGCTTGGTGTGGATTTGAACCTGAAGAACGTCGCCGTGACCAGCACGGGGCGGTTCTTCGACGGCGGCGAACTGCTGTGGGGGCAGAACCACTACTTCCGCGTGAGACGAAGCCTTCAGGACAAAGGCACACGCTCCGCTCGGCAGGCGTTGGGGCGACTGTCGGGGCGTGAAAACCGCTTCGTCCTGAACCGCCTGCACAACATCTCTCGCGGAATCGTGGAGGAAGCCCTACGGCACGACTGTTCGTACATCGCCGTTGAAGACCTGACCCACATCCGCGAGCGAATGGACGCCCGCGACGATCAGTTGAAGCGGCAGATGCACAACTGGGCGTTCCGCGAACTGCAAGAGCAAATCGCGTACAAGGCCGCCGAGTACGGCATCCGCGTCGAGTCAGTCAACCCTGCTTTTTCTTCGCAGACTTGCTCGAAGTGCGGCCACCGGTCCAGCACGAACCGCGACATAGAGACAGGCTGGTTCGCGTGCAACGAGTGTGGGTACGAGGTGGACGGCGATTACAACGCGGCGAAAAACGTCGGCCTCCGTCTGTTAGCTTTACCATCGGGCAAACGCCCCGATGGGTTGGGCAACGGTCAGCTTGCCCTGAAGTCGGGGACGTTGAACGTGAGCGACGTGTCCAACGTCTACTCCAGCTTGGAGTTTGAACGGGAGTCCACCGACAAGCCCACCGCTTCAGCGGTGGGTAGCTGACGACGCTGTTGCCGTAGCCCAGGACCGTACCCAGAAAGCCCAGCGTCGAGGTGGTCCAGCCCAGGCCGGCGACGCCGGCGAGTTGTTCGGTGCGTTCGGTGTCCGACACGAGTATCGACTTCAGACCCATAGCGGGCCACTCCGCTGTCTGCGCATAACGGTTCACTTTTCGTGAGTACCCGGCCCGCAGAAATTGGTATCCCGTCTCAATCCGACCTGTGTCGGGGTCCATCTCGTACCCAGGCCGCACGGACCCGCGACGCCGGAGGAGTTATCCGCCCACCGAACCTGACAGCGAACGAAACTGTGTCGCGGTCGGAGCGCACGGCGGTCGTCTTCCTGCTGGTCGCGCTCGCCGGCTGTCAGGCTATCGGCGGGCCCGCGCCGGTCGAGACGTCCGTCCGGACGACGGTCGATCCGCCGTACTCGCCGGGGTCGGACCTCGACGAGGACGGTCTCACGGCGTGCCAGGAGCGTGCGCTGGCCGGCGCGGATCCCGGTCGGATGGACGTGTTCGTCGAGGTCGACTGGACCGCGGGCGCCAGGCCGGACCCCGCCGAACTGGACAGGCTCCGGGCGGTCTACGACGCGGCGCCGGTCCACAACCCCTCCGGGGAGCGGGGCGTGGCGCTCCACGTCGCGCTCGACGAGCAACTGCCGGCTCGCCAGCGGCCGCTGGCCGTGGACAACCTCTCGGCGTACGCGAGTCGGCACTTCGACGCCGACGGCCGGGGTGTCCACTACGCGCTGTTTGTGAACGAGATCCGCGGCGACGCCTACGGACACGGCGAGAACGGGACCCTCGTCGTCCAGCGAGACGCCGAGAACCGCTCGGAGCGGTTCGTGACACAGGTGTTCGCCCACGAACTCGGCCACTCGCTCGGGCTGGTGCCGGGAGTCTTCGACGGCATCGATAGCTGGGACCGGCCCGTCGAGCGGTACCCGAGCGTGATGAACCGGCGAGTCGCCGCCGAGACCGACCGACTCGGCTTCTCGGACGGGTCGAACGGGGCCGGCGACTTCGACGACTGGGGCTATCTCGATCGGAACCTCTACGACCCGAACGCGAGCCGTCTCGCCTGTTGAGGGGCCCTCAGACGGCCTCGATCGCCGCTTCGAGCGTGAACTCGCCCTCGTAGAGCGCACTGCCGACGACGACGGCTGCGGCGCCCGCGTCCTTCAGCGCGCGCACGTCGGAAAGCGTCGCGACGCCGCCGCTGGCGACCACCGGGATGTCCACGGCTTCGACTACCCGCTCGACGGGGTCGGTGCGGACCCCTTCCAGTTGCCCTTCCACGTCCACGTCGGTGAAGAGGATCCCCCCTGCACCGAGGTCCTCGTAGCGGGCGGCGGCCTCGGCGGGGTCCAGGCCCGTCCCCTCCGTCCACCCGGAGACGACGACCTCGCCGTCCTTCGCGTCGAGGCTGACGAGGACGCTCCCGGGATAGTCGTCGCTGATCTCCCCGACGATGTCTGGGGTCTCGACGGCGGCGGTCCCGAGGATCACCCGGTCGACGCCCGCCGCCAGCAGCCCCGTCGCGTCGTCGACGGTGCGGATGCCGCCGCCGAGTTGCGTTTCGACGTCGACGGCGTCGACGACGGCCTCGATGGCCGCGGCGTTCTCTCGCTCGCCCTCGAAGGCGCCGTCGAGGTCGACGAGGTGCAAGGTGTTCGCGCCCTGCTCGACCCACCCCTCGGCGGCCTCGACGGGGTCGCCGTAGGCTTTCCCGGTACCGCGCTCGCCGCCGACCAGCTGGACGACCTGCCCGTCCTGCACGTCGACCGCGGGCACGACCTCGAACTCGGGGAACATACCCGCCCGTGGGCGAGCGGGGGGCGAAAGCGTGTCGGTCCGGCGCCCGGCCGCGACCGGGAGCGGGCGCTCCGTGCTCGCGGCCGCAGTCGCGCTCGCGGCCCCGGGGTCCGCCAGTCTTTACTCGCAGTCGGGCGACGGGACAGGTATGGTTTCGCTCCTGCTCGTCGCGGGCGTCGCCGTCGCGGCGTTCGTCGGGTTCAACATCGGGGGCTCCTCGACGGGGGTGGCGTTCGGCCCGGCGGTCGGCAGCGGCTCGGTCTCGAAGACCGGTGCCGCGGCGCTGATGACCGTCTTCGCCGTGCTGGGCGGCGCCACCGCCGGCACGAACGTCATCGAGACGATGGGCGGCGACATCGTCCCGAGCAGCCAGTTCACGCTGGTCGCCAGCGTGGCCGTCCTCTTTTTCGTCGGCCTCGCGCTCTTGGTCTCGAACCTCTTCGGCGTCCCGGCCTCGACGTCGATGACCGCGGTGGGCGCCATCGCCGGCCTCGGCGTCGCCACCGGGACCGTCGACTGGGAGGTGATGGGCCGGATCGTCACCTGGTGGCTCGTCGCGCCGATCACCGCCTTCTGGCTCTGCGCGGTCGTCGGGCGGTACCTCTACCCGCACCTCGAAGCCCGGTTCGCGCTGGAGTCGCCCGGCGAGGAGCGGTCGACGCGCGAGCGGGTCGGCACCGCGCTGGTCGTCGCCATCGGCTGTTACATGGCCTACGCGGCCGGCGCGTCCAACGTCGCCAACGCCGTCGGCCCGCTGTACGGCGGGCGGCTGTTCGGCGACGCCTTCACCCCCTACGTCGCGCTGGCGGGCCTGGCCATCGGGGTGGGCGCGTTCACCATCGCCCGGCGGACCCTCGACACCGTCGGCAACGACCTGACCGACCTGCCGGTCCTCGCGGCGCTGATCGTCGAGGTCGTCAGCGCCACCATCATCACCGGCCTCTCGCAGATCGGCATCCCCGCCAGCCTCGCCGTCTCGGCGACGATGTGCATCGTCGGCCTCGGCTGGGGACGGGCGACCCGGACGACGACACTCGCCGACGCCGCGACCGAGGCCGTCGCCGGCCCCCCCGAGACGGACGGGGACGAGGGCGGCGTCTCGGTCGACGCCATCGCCGACGGCGACGGGCCCGCCGCCCCGGAGCCCGGGGAGGTGCCGAAGATCGGCGAGGAGGAGCCCGCCGAGGTCACCGCCGCGGATCTCTTCGACCCCGCGGCGACCGGCCGGGTCGTCATGCTGTGGATCCTCACGCCGTCGATCTCGGCGGTCGCCTCCTATCTCGTCTTCCGGTACCTCCCGCTCGTCTGAGGGGCGCGGCCGCCGCCTCCGACTACGACGCCGCTTCGCCCGACCACGACACCGCCGCGTCCGCGGCCCCGCCGGCCGGAGGGGGCGACCGCCGGTCGGCTTCGCCCGGAGCACCCGGCCGCGACCGCTGTCGGTAGGCTTTACCTCTCGGTGGTTCAGGGGATCGGTATGGTCGAGGCCCTCCTGGTCGTCGGGCTCGCCGTCGCCGTCTTCGTCGGGTTCAACATCGGGGGCTCCTCGACGGGGGTGGCGTTCGGCCCGGCCGTCGGGAGCGGTACCGTCTCGAAGGCGACCGCCGCGGCGCTGATGACCGTCTTCGCGTTGCTGGGCGGGTGGACCGTCGGCCGCGAGGTCATCGACACGCTCGGCAGCGACATCGTCACGACCGCCTTCACCCTGGAGATCAGCATCGGCGTCCTGTTTTTCGTCGGGTTCGCCCTCTTCCTCTCGAACGTCGCGGGCGTCCCGGCCTCCACGTCGATGACCGCCGTCGGCGCGATGGCTGGCCTGGGGCTGGCCCGCGGCACGCTCAACTGGGGCGAGATGGGCCGGATCGTCACCTGGTGGCTCGTCTCGCCGGTGCTCGCCTTCTGGGTCAGCGCCGTCGTCGGCCGCTACTACTACCCACGGCTGGTCGAGTGGTTCGCCGTCACGCAGACCGAGGGGTCGCTGGTCGTCCTCGACCGCTCGGGGACCCTGCCGCGGCCGGAGCTCGGCCCCAACACCACGCCGCGCGAACTCGTCGGGACGCTACTGGTCGTCGGGATCGGCTGTTACATGGCCTTCTCCGCGGGCGCGAGCAACGTCGCCAACGCGGTCGCGCCGCTGTACGGTAGCGGCGACCTGGAGATGAGCCAGGCGATCCTGCTGGGCGGCGGCGCCATCGGTCTGGGCGCCTTCACGATCGCTCGCCGGACGATGGACACCGTCGGCAACGACCTGACGGACCTGCCGCTGCTGGCGGCGCTGGTCGTCGCGGCGGTCAGTTCGACCATCGTCACCGGCCTCTCGGCGCTGGGCGTGCCGGCGAGTTTCGTCATCATCGCGACGATGAGCATCGTCGGCCTCGGATGGGGCCGGGCCACGCGGACGGTCACCATCGCCGACGCCAGGGAGGGCGACCCGCCGGCGGTGTCGGTCGGCGCGCTGGCCGCCGAGGCCGACGAGGCGCCCACCGTCGGCGGCGACGGCGGCGCACCCGACGCGACCGACGCCCCGCCCATCGGCAGCGAGGACCGCGAGTCGATCCCCGACGCCGAGGACCTGTTCGAACCGGCGACGACCGCCCGGGTCATCTTCCTCCAGAACGTCGTCCCGGGGATCGCGACCGTCGCCTCGTTCCTGCTCTTCCGGTTCGTCCCGCTGTGAACCGGGTCGGTTCGTCCCCCGTGAACCGGGTCGGTTCGTCCCCCGTGAACCCCTCCGCATCGGCCGGAACACGTTCGGACGTACGTCCACCGCAAGGGCCGCGCGGCCGGCAGATATTGCGCTCGCGGCCGCGAAACGGTCCGACGAACAGCAAGGTCTAACAGTCAGGGGGCCGAATCCAGCAAGTGATGCCCACCGTAGAGTACCTGAATTACGAAGTACTGGACGACCAGGGTTGGGACATGGACGCATCGGCCTTCGAGGAGGCGGCCGACGCCGACCTCGGCGACGAGGACTACGGCACGCTCGAGGTCAACGAGGGCGAGTACATCCTCGAGGCCGCCGAGGCCCAGGGCTACGACTGGCCCTTCTCGTGTCGCGCCGGCGCGTGCGCCAACTGCGCCGCCATCGCCGTCGAGGGCGACATCGACATGGACATGCAGCAGATCCTCTCCGACGAGGAGGTCGAGGAGAAGAACGTCCGCCTGACCTGCATCGGCAGCGCGGCCACCGACGAGGTCAAGATCGTCTACAACGCCAAGCACCTCGACTACCTGCAGAACCGCGTCATATAGTCGGACCGCGCCGGTTCGACGCTTCTGGGCGGGGCGACTCGCCCCCACTCTCCGCCGCCTCAGCGGCCGCTGAACGCTCTAGTCGGACGAAGGGACCACACGTAGCGGCGCCGTCGGCGGGGTTTCTTCCCGTCCCGTTCCGTCTCGTCCCGCTCCGTCGCGTCGTCGCTACTCCCCGCCCGGATCACTCGGGGAGAGCGCGGCCGTGACGCGGGACCCGAGCATGACCGCGCTCGAGACCGCCCCGTAGCCGACGGCGAGCGCGAGCGGCCAGCTGAGCGACGGGAGGGCCACGAGGAGACCGAAGTCGATCCACAGCGCGGAGAGGATCGGTTCCACCGGCGAGAGGACGGCGACTGCCAGCCCGTCGATCGGTCGCACGGTCCACGCGAGCGCCGACACTCGCGGCGCGAGGGTCGCCAGGACCCCCGGGACCGCCGCGAGCAGGACGACGCCGGCGACGAGCGCCGGTCCGACCAGTCCGTCGCTCCCGTCGCCGTACCGGGGGCGGACGTACCGCCGCCAGTCGGCCCCGACGACCGCGCTCAGTCGCCCGACCAGCGCGAACCAGGCGACCACGACGCCGAGCGACCGCCCCGGCGGATACGAACTCAACGCGAGCGCCGCGACCGGCACCGTCGCGAGCGACCAGGGACCGACCGCGTATCGCGCCTTCCCGTCGGGGCCCTCGGGGTGGAACGCCGCGTCGTGACCGACCGTCCAGACCGCAAAGAGGACGACGAGCCCGCCCAGGCAGATGCCGATCCCCATCAGCGCCCCGCCCGCCGGTTCGGAGATGCCCATCAGTGCCGACCCGGCGACGTATCCGACAGTGAGGGCGAGGAACGCACCCACGAAAGCGCCCACTCCCATCTTCCCTTCGAGCGCGACGAGCAGCCACGCCTCGTCCGCGTCGCTCCCCCCGGCGTCGGTGTCCGTATCCGCGGTGCCCGAACTCGATCCGGTGGCGCCGTCGTCCGTACCCCCCTCGGACCCGCCCGCTCCGGCGTCGAGGTCCCGTCGATACCGTCGGGCGGCCGCCCGTCGCTTCCGCCGCCACGCGGACCGCTGGTCGCTCTCGGTCGCCTTCCCGTTCGAGATCGGGTAGGGACGCGCTCGCATCCCGGGGTCGGTGAGCACGTCGGCGGACAGTCGGTCTTCGACCTCCTCGAGTTCCGCGGGTTCGGGGTCGGTCTTCTGCACGGCGGCGACCGCGGGGACGGTCGTGGTCCCGGCCGACCGCGACTGGTAGTTGTACTGGCCCCCGAGCGACTGCTCGCCCCCGAGCGACTCGTGGAGGAACCACTCGTCCTCCGGGGCGGAGACCGGCCGCCGCTCGACGGCGACTCGCGGGTCGGCGTCGGCCGCCGGAAACATCGGCGCGTCCGCCCAGTCGGCGTCGTCCATGTACGGGTGCAACAGCGTGTGACACGGCTCGCACAGCGCCACCAGGTTCTCCAGCGCGTGGGTCCCGTTCTCCTTGAGCGGCCGGACGTGGTGACAGTGCCACCCGGCTTCGAGCGAACTCCCGCACCGACCGCACTCGCCGTCGTAGTAGTCCGCGATGGCCTCGCGCCGCGTCTGCCAGTCGTCCGGCGTCCTGTCGTCGCTGCGGTCCGGGTCGTCCAGCCGCCGGTCGATCCCGTGCTCCTCGTAGCGGTCGTCGCGGTCGTCCCGGACGTACCGGAGCGAGAGCACCCGCTCCTCGTCGAAGCGGTCGCCGTCCCGCGCCCCGTCGGCGGACTCCCGGTCGGCCGTTCCGTCCCCGGCCGTCATCCGACCACCGCCCTCCGAACTCGACTGCCCGTCGACGTCGCCCGCGTCACCCAACGTTGCATACGGCCAATAACCGTCACGAGAGGAATATAAATCAGTACCGGAACCCCGGCCCGACCGGCGTCCGTTCGGGACGGCGTCTCCGGCCGATCATGTATGGACGGATATACTTCTGTCTCCGGCGCCGAAACCACTAATGGCCGCCGGCGCGCTGGTTCGGTCGTGCTCGACTGGCTGGGAACCGTCCTGACGGAGAGCCCGCCGCCGGACCTGTTGCGGCTGGCCGCCGTCCCCGTCTTCGCCTGGGCCGCCTACCGGGACGTGCGCACCCGACGGGTGCCCAACGCCACCTGGCTCCCGCTGGCCCTGCTGGGGATCGCACTGCTGGCCTGGGACGTGGCGCGGGTGTCGGCCGGCGACCTCCCCGGCGGGCTGGTCGCCCGCGAGCGGTTCTACCTCCGCGTCGCGCTGTCGCTCGGGATGGTCGGGTCCATCGGCTACCTCTTCTACTACTTCGGCGGCTTCGGCGGCGCCGACGCCAAGGCGCTGATCGTCCTCGCCGTCCTCTTCCCGACCTTCCCGACCTACTACCTCCCGGCGGCGTCGCTGCCGCTGACCCGGACGACCGTCGGCGTCTTCTCGCTGACCGTCCTCTCGAACACGGTCATCGTCGGCGCCGCCTACCCCGTCGCCGTCACGCTGCGCAACGCCCTCTCGGGCCACCTCGCGCCGATCATGTTCATCGGCAGGCCGATCCGCGCCGAGGAGGCGACCGCCGAGTACGGCTCGCTGCTCCAGACCCCCGGCGGCTTCACCCGGCGGGGCCTCGACCTGGACGCCCTGCGGATGTATCTGCGCTGGCGCGGGACGACGCTGACTGCCGTCCGCGAGAACCCCGAGCGGTTGCGCGACCCCGCGAGCCTCCCCGACGACCCCGCTCCGCCCGGCGACGGCTCGATCCCCGAGAGCGGCGAGCTCGCCGTCGAAGGGGACGACGAGGCGACCGCCGACGGCGGTCGAAGGGGCGAAGCGGGCGGTGGCGGCGACGCCCAGGCGGCCACCGGCGGCGGTGGCGACTACGACGACCCCTGGGGCGCGGGGGCGTTCCTCGACGATATCGAGGGGTCGGCCTACGGGACGACCGCCGAGGGGCTGCGCGACGGGCTCGACGTGCTCGCCGAGGCGGACGTGGTCTGGATCTCCCCGGGGATGCCCTTCATCGTCCCCATGTTCGTCGCGCTCGTCGTCAGCCTCGTCTACGGCGACCTCTTTTTCGAACTCGTCTCCCTGCTGGTGTGAGGCGGTCGCGCCGGTGTGTCCGACGTGGGACCGTGCCCCACGAGCGGGCTACTCCCCGGGGGCAAACCGCTCGTAGAGCGGCCCGATGGTGAAGATGGAGACGAGCCAGAGGACGGCGACGGCGATGTAGGCGAGCAGGACCCCCCGCTGGAAGCCGGGCGCCGAAGTCACGACCAGCAGGGCGAACGCGCCGACGAGCAGCCCGACCGCGACGACGGTGTTGCCCGCGTTCCAGACGAGAAACGCCGCGGTCCGGCGGTCTTCCTCGGCCAGTGTCGCGAGGTACTGCCGGACGGACCCGATCATCGCCCGTCGGTTGTTCCCGGTCCGCCTTAACTGTGGGCGCTCCTCGCGACGGTGGCGGCCGTGTCGCGGACCCACTCTGTCCGGCGGAGCCCTCCTCGCGGCCCGTGGGGCCGCTGCGTGGCGCGTCCACCGGGCGCGAGGCGCTCAGTCCGCTGCCTCGTCCGACAGCACAGCCCGGTAGCGCCGTCCCGCGTCGTCGTCGGCGTCGATGGCGTCGGCGACCCGCGCGGAGACCCAGCGGTCGGCCTCCGCCGGCGGGTCGGCCGGGTCGACCCCCGCCGACCGGAGCCGCGCGGGGAGGAATCGTTCGTAGACGGGGAGGCGCTCGGAGAGCGGAACGTCCGCGTAGTCGGCGATATCTTCGAGTTCCCGGAGCGCCGGCCACTTGTAGTCGGGGTTGACGTGGTCGTCGGTGACCGGGGAGACGCCGCCCAGATCGTCGACGCCGCAGTCCACCACGTCGCGGACGGGCGCGAGGTTGGGCGGCACCTGCACCGAGACCTCCTCGGGCAGTGCCGCGCGGGCCATCGCGACCGTCCGGCGCAGCGTCTCGACGCCCGGCGAGCCGTCCGTCCAGCGCTCGTTCTCGCGGACGGGCTGGACGATCACCTCCTGGACGTGGTCGTAGCGGTCGTGCAACTCGCGGATGGCCAGCAGGCTCTCGGCGCGGTCCGCCCACTCCTCGCCGATGCCGACGAGGATGCCCGTCGTGAACGGGACGCCCAGTTCGCCCGCGGTGCGGATGGTGTTGAGTCGCTGGCCGGGGTTCTTGGCGCGGGGCCCGCCGTGGGCCTGCACGTCGGCGGTCGTCTCGAGCATCACGCCCATGCTGGCGTTCACGTCGGCGACGGTCGCCATCTGCTCGCGCGTCTGGTCGCCGGGGTTGGCGTGGGGGAGCAGCCCCTCCTCGATGGCGATCTCGCAGACCTCCCGGAGGTAGGTGTGGATGGAGTCGTGGCCCCACTCGGCCAGTTGCTCGTGGACGGCGGTGTATCGGTCGTCGGGGTCGTCGCCGAAGGTGAACAGGGCCTCCGTGCAGCCGGCGTCGGCGCCGGTTCGGACGACCTCGCGCACGTCCTCGGGCGACATGAGCTCGGCCTGGCCCGGCGGGTCGTAGTAGGTGCAGTAGGTGCAGGTGTACCGGCAGGCGGTCGTCAGCGGGACGAACACGTTGCGGGCGAAGGTGAGTTCGTCGGCCGCCGCCACGTCCGCTGGCGTGACCGAGAGCAGGCGCTCGACCTCCGCGGGGTCGGGGTCGACGGTCACGTCGTACTCGTCGGCGCCGGGGATCACACTCGCCCGTCCACGTTCGACCGGCAAAGCGTTGACGCTCCCGGAGACGGGGAAGGGGTCGAGGCCGGGGGAACGGATACCGGGAGCGGCGACGCCGACGGGGTGTCGAACGAACCGGCGCCGACGGGGCGCGGTCGGAGCCAGCGGGGGTCGGGTCCGCCGAAACGGACGAACAATGGACGGCCGGCGGCGGACCCGGGACCGCCGGCCGCGGAACGGCCGACCGCGTCCCCGGACGGGGTGACTGGGAGCGGCGTCGGCGACGCGGCCGGGTGCCGGCGCGAGACGTGACCCGTCCGCACGGGGTCGACCCGTGCGTGTGAACCGTTGCCCCACCGCGTGAAAACCGTTGTCCGAATTTCGTTCGGATTCAGCCCGAATTCCGTTCGAGGCCGACCCGGCCGTCCGCCGCGGCGACCGAGAAGCCGGCCTCGCGGAGCCACGCCGCGGCCGCCCCCTCGCCGTGGAGCAACACCTCGACGAGGTCGGCCGGCTCGTCCACGTCCGTCGCCAGCCGGTAGGAGTCGACGTGCGCGAGCGACAGGTCCGCCTCGGCGGCGACCGCGCGGTGGTCGCGGACCGACGCGCCGTGGTAGTCCACGTGAAACGCCGGGTCCCGCACGACGAGCGCGTTCGTCCCGCCGCCGCGACCGGGCGCGATCACCACGTCCGCGTCGGGCTCGAACAGTCGTTCGAGCGCGTCGGGCGTGGCGAGCGCCAGGTCGGCCATGACGACCGCGACGGGGTCGTCGCCGCCGCTCGCGGGCAGGCGGTCGTTGACCGCGTCGGTGAGCGGCCGGTCGTCGACGGCGACCGGCGCGTCGACGTCGACGGGCGCCGTCGAGAGCACGAGCGGGTCGACCGGGACCCGACGCTCGCGGTCGAGCGTCGAAAGAACGGAGAGGGTGTCGTCCAGCATCGTCCGCGCGAACGCGGCCCGCTCGGCCTCGTCGAGGGCCGGCGCGAGGCGGGTCTTGGGCCGCTCGGGGGCGAACGGGACGACGACGCGCATCTACTGCAGCTTCGTGGGTTCGTCCTGGTTGGAGCGCCAGTAGTAGACGCCGCCGCCGATGATCCCCAGGACCACCAGCGCGCCGACGGCCATCAGGATGGTCTGGTTCCGCTGGGCGGACTGCTCGGCCTGCTCGGCCGCCTCCAGGGCGTCCTGCGCGTTGGACTCGGCGTTCTCGAAGTTGCCGTTCTCGTAGGCGGAGATCGCCTGGTTCAGGTCGTCCTGGCCGTCGTCAGCGTCCGAGGCGTTGATCGCCTCGGCGGCCTCGTCGATCGACTCGCGCGCGTCCTTGCTGGCGTTCGTGTAGTGGTGGACGGAGGTGGCGTTCAGGCCGCTCGTGGAACTCCCCTGGACCGACTCGAAGTCGTAGAGCGTGTAGGTCTCGGCCGGTTCGTAGGTGTAGTTCTCGATGGCGGGCGTGTCGCCGGTGAGCTCGACGACCACCGTGTCGCCGTTGTTGCTGGCGTTGAGCGGGTGTTCGAACGACTGGTCGCCGAAGGTCTCCTGGCTCACCTGTTCGCCCTGCTGGCGGACCGTCACCGTCCAGCTGACGTTCTCCAGTTCGGTGCTCCCCTGGAGGGTCCACTCGTCGGGCATGTCGACGAACGGGTCCTCGACGGTCACCGTCGTCGTCACCGTTTCGCCGACCTGCGTCTCGTTGGGGACCTCGCCGGGCGAGACAGAGATAGCTCCGGCTGTCCCGACCGCCGCGAGCGAGAGGGCGAGCAATGCGACCAGCGCGGCGCTCTTAGAAGAGCGGATCCAACTCATCCTCGTCATCTTCCACCAACTCCTCTAAGTTCTCTTCGCTTTGCTGCCGGATGTCGTCGATGTTGTCCTGGGCCTCGATGGCGACCTGCTGGAGCTCCTTGATCCGCGGGACGTTGTGGACGCCCGACAGCAGGATCGAGGCGGCGACGTTGTTCTCCTGGACGGGGTAGTCGCCGCCGCGGACCTCCATGGAGCCGGTCTGCTCCTCGAGCCACTTGCGGCCGCGCTCGATGCCCTTCCGGTTGAGGTGGTTCGACGGACCGCTCATCACGAGCAGCGCCCGCTCGGCGCCGTCGATCTCGCAGGGCAGGGTCAGCCGCCCCAGCGCCGCCTTCCGCACCAGCGACGTGATCCGGTTGGTCGTGTTGGCGGTGTCCATGCCGCCGTCGTCGAGGCCGTCGTCGTCGCCCTTGAACCGGGAGAGCAACCCGCTGGAGTCGTCCTCCTCGACGGTCTCGGCGGCGTACCCCACGGTGGAGACGCCCCCGCCGGAGAGGGTGTTGATGATCTCCGAGGAGTCGACGACGCTCTCGGCGACCTCGTCGCCGGAACCGACCTCGCCGGCCCCGAAGAGGACGCCGAACCGCCGGACGATCTCGTCGTTGATCTGCTCGTAGCCGCCCTCCATCGACTCGCCCGACTTGCGCCATGCGTCGTTGTCGAACACGAGCAGGTTGTCGACCTCGCGGACGAACGTCTGGAACGAGCGGGCGGCGTTGAGCGTGTAGATGCCCCCCTCGTCGCCGCCGGGCAGCACGCCCAGGCCGTACACCGGCTCGGTGTAGATGCGCTTGAGGTGCTTGGCCAGCACGGGCGACCCGCCCGAGCCGGTCCCACCGCCGAGCCCAGCCACGATCATGAACGCGTCGATCTCGTGGACGGGGATGTTGTCGATGGCCCCCTGGATCTCGTCGATGTCCTCCTCGGCGATCTCCGCGCCGAGCTCGTTGTCGGCCCCGACGCCGTGCCCTTTCACGCGCGCCTGGCCGATCAGTACTCGATTCTCCTCCGGGATTCGTTCTAGCCCGAGCAGGTCCGCTTTCGCTGTGTTGACCGCGACCGCGGAGCGGACGATCCCGCTCCCGGTGGCCTCGTCGTATTCGAGGAACTTATCAACGATCTTACCGCCGGCCTGCCCGAAGCCGATCATCGCCAGTTTCATAGCTGCCGTTACCGTTGAGAAATAAACAATCCCATCGCGGATATAAGCTTTTTGTCCGGGTATCGAACCTGATGTTGTCATAGTAGTAACTAGTTACCGGAGAACCGCACGACTGTGGCCGGGTAGGCCGTTCTTTCTCCGGTGAGATAGGCGTCGAACGATAGCGAGCCCCAGCCAGCGGTTGAAGTGCGGACACACCACGGGCGGTCGTCGGGAAGGCGGTCTATACTACGGCGTAGCACGCCGATACCTGACAGTCGAACGGTGCGGCCAGGAGGTAGCGGTCAGTGACGGTCGTGGGGTCAGCCGCCGAGGCCGAGATACGAGCGGAACGTCGTCAGCTCGGACTCGGAGACGCCGAAGGCGTCCACGTCGTTGCGGGCGGTGGTGTTGTCCAGCCGCAGCGACCGGACCTGGTCTCTGCCCATCGGGAACCCGACGCTGCCCAGCACGGTGAGGCCGACGTTCGCCAGGGCCATCGGCAGCGGCACGATGGAGACCGACTTCCCCTCCGAGTCGTAGACGAGTTCGGTCACCTCCCGGAGCGTCAGCACGTCGGGGCCGCCGATCTCGTAGGTCTCGCCGACGTGGGCGTCGTCTTCGACAGCATCGGCCATCATCGGGACGAACTCCCCGACCCAGATGGGCTGGAACCGCGTCTGTTTGCCGCCGCCGGGCAGGGGATACACCGGCAGGCCCGGCGCGAACCACGACTTGAGTTTCTTGGTGAACTCGACGAACTCCCCGCCCTCGCCGAAGATGATAGAGGGCCGGAAGATCACCCACTCGCGGTCGGAGTCGCGGACGAGTTCCTCGGCGCGGCCCTTCGCCCGCAGGTAGTGGGTCGGCCCGTCGGCGTCGGCGCCGAGCGCGCTCTGGTGGACGAACCGCTCGACGCCGTGCTCCTCGGCGGCTCGCAGGCAGTTCTCCGCCCCGCCGCGGTGGACGCGGTCGTGCAGCTCGTCGCCCCCGTCGGGCTTGAACAGCGGCGACAGCGCCACGAGGTAGACGACCGCGTCCGTCCCCTCGAAGGCCCCCTCGATGGAGTCGTACTCGGTAACGTCCCCCGCGTAGGTGCTCACGGCCGCGGGCAGCCCCTCGCCGTCGGGGCTCCGCGAGAGGACCGTCACGTCGTGGCCCCGCTCGACCAGTTCCTCGCTGAGGTGCGTCCCGACGAACCCGCTCCCGCCGACGACGAGTACGTTCATGTCAGAACGATTCGGGGCCAGTCCCCTAAACGTTCCCGCCCAACTGGTGGTGTACGTCGGCGGGGCGGTCGCTTCGGGACTCTACCCCGCGACTACGGCCCCGGCGGTCCGCGTCCCGGACGCGCCGCCGCTCAGAGTTCGAGGTCCGTCGCCGACTCGACTTCGAACCGCCGGACCTCGGGCTCGCCGGCCAGGAGATCCGGCAGGCGCTCCTCGAAGGCCTGGAAGTGGTCGGTCCCGGTGTGGGCCTCGAAGGCGGCCTCGTCCTCGTACTGTTCGAAAAACCGGATCACGTTCTCGTCCTGCAGGTCGACGGTGGCCCGGTAGTCGATCATGCCGGGTTCCTCGTTGGACCGCTCGACGAGGTCGTCGGCCAGTTCGAGCGCTTCGTCGCGGTGCTCGGGGTCGATAGGGAACGACGCGTGGAGTACGATCACGGGCACATCCCGAGGCGCCGCCGGAAAATAGACCACGGAACCGGACAGTTTCGGGGTCGTCCCGCCCGGCCGTCAGTCGTCGGCCGGCGCCGCCGGCGCGGGACCGCTCCCGCCGGCGCTCGCGTCCTGCGTGACCGTCTTGTAGAACATGATCAGCATCGACACGATGAGCGCGCCGCCCCACAGGAACCCGGTCGGCATCAGGAACGTGAGCCCGAAGCCCTCGCCGAGCCACACGATGCCCGGGATGCCCCACTGGCCGGCGATAAACAGCGCGGTGACCGCCGTCCGCAGGGTGCCCGTCACGCCCACCGCCGGCACCGCGAAGCCCATCACGATCGCGAGGATCGACAGCACGCCCAGGTGAGCGTGGCCGCCGATCATCCACGGCGGAACCGCGTTTCCGCCCGACAGAATCACGAACTGGTGCAACCCGACCGCCATCATCACGGCCAATCCGAGAAAACCCGAACCCTTGAGTGCCTTCGTCATACCCAGGATAGGGAACATATTCGATTGCATTAATAGTTGCGACGGGTCACGGGGACTGTAAATCCCGACACCGTGGTATCGGATCCCCGACACTGCCGGGTACCGTCCACCAGGTATCAGGTGTATCGTCGCGAACCCGTCGCTCTGGAGATAGTGCGGTGGAAAAGTGGGCCGGCACGAATATCAACAACCCCACCGCTACCCAGTCAGAAACCTCAACTCGTCGGGTGGGGCTTGTCCGTGAACTTCGCCTCAAACCCATGGGGGTAGGCGGTAAATCCACCGTTCGGCGTCACAGTTCCGGACTTCAGGGCAAGTTGACTGTTGCCCGTCCGCCGAGACAACTGTTGACCTCGACGGACGTACCGCAGCCCGATGTTCTTTGCCGCATTGTAGTCCGCATTCGCTTCCGTTTCACACTGTTGACATCGGAAATCGGTTCGAGTCGGACGGTTCTCGTCAGAGGTAGAGCCACATTCCGCACACTGCTTCGACGTGTTCGACGGTTCAACTTGCTTTACTGAGATTCCATGGACCTCTGCCTTGTACTCGACGAACTCGAAAAGGGCACGGAACGCCCATCTGTGGCCCCACGAAGCATTCGTTCGAGTTCGGATATGCGATAGGTCTTCGAACGAAATGATATCACAGTCATATCTGAGTGCCTCGTCTACAAGTGCTCGTGACGCACGATGGATTACATCCCTGAGATATCGAACCTCACGGCGACTGGTCTCAGCCAGCGTTCGGTGGGCACTACGGGTACCAGTCCGTTGCAGCCCACCACGGACCTTTTCGAACTCTCGTAGCTTGTGTCTGAGTTCATCGCCGTTCAGAAAGTATGCAGTACTGGTGACAGCAAGATTTTCGATACCGAGATCAACCCCAAGAACCGTTCCGTCCTCGGTAGTATTTTTCTCGGTTCGTGTCTTCTGTCGGCGGAATCCAATGTGCAAAAAATACTCACCATCGCGAACAGTGAGTGTACTCTCAGTTACCTCCCAGTTGTCACCGTCCAGATACTGCCATTGGTAGCCCTCTTGGTCGTCAGGAAGTGCCAGCGGACACCGAACACGACTTTCTGTCGTAGACAACGACACAGTCTCGTCATCAAACAGCGTCATCGTCCGGGTGTCATATTTTACAGTCGGTGCCGTGAACGTCGGTTTACTGGTCCGCTGTCCCCGCGACTGGTGTTCCATACACCCAGTGATAGCTTGGGCGGCCTGGTGAGTGGCAAGAACAGTATGCTGACTGCCCAGATCGGTTTCTTCACGCACGGTATCGTAAGCAAGCGCTTGAACGTCGCTCTTGTCGCTACACTGTCCCCACGCGAGATCTGTGGCGAGTTGGCACCCGCGTTTCCACGCAGTAACCGTGTCCTTTAGCAGCTTGCGTTGCTCGCTATCGACCACGAGACGGGTAATTGCCGTCCGACGTACGTAATCGGCACCCACTATCCTGATCTAGATTCGGCATCATTTATAAATAAATGCTTGACTCTTCCCCTCTAGATAGTGATGTCTTCTATATGACGTGGGAACTACAGTGCGATGAACCCGTGGCGATCGGGTTCCGGCGGGCCCTCATCAATACCGAGAACACTGCTAATCAGACTCCGACAAAGTTGTTGACACTAACAGGAGCGTTCGTATTCCAGCAGCAAGCCAGAGAAGTTATGGGCCGGCGCAGATTCGAACTGCGGTTACGGCCACCCGAAGGCCGAAGGATACCAAGCTACCCCACCGGCCCGCGCTGGTAGCACTTGGACGGAGACACTGGCCGTTTTTAACAGTTCCGAAGCGCGGCTATCGCCCGACAGCGGCCGGCCGAGCGGTCAGTACGCGGTGAAGCCGTCGGTGTCGAGGTAGTTGTGGGCGACGGTGATCGCGTGGTCGGCGTGGAGCCGTTCGGGCCCCAGCCGCACCCGGCGTTCGGCGGCGTCGGTCAGCAGGTCGGCCTCCCGGTCGGTGAAGTCGCGGTGGTCCGAGAGGACGAACACGGGGTCGTTCGGCGGGTCGGCGGCGACGACGGGGTCGCCGTCCTCGTGGAGCTGGACGACGGTGCCGTCCCTGGCGACGGCGTCGAGGGTCGGCTCGAACCCGCGGCGAGTGAGCGAGACGCCCGGCGAAGTCTCGACGGGCTGGTGGCCGATGGCCTCCTCGCGTTCCTCAAGGGCGCCGCGGACCAGGGCGGCCGTCGAGCGCTCGTCGGGGTTGAGCCGGCGCAGATCGCGGCCGTCGAAGGTGACGGTGAACTCGTCGGCCAGCACGAGGTGGACGCGGACGGCCTCGCGGATGTCGTGCGAGAGGAAGAAGGCGGAGGTGACGCAGCGACAGAGCACGTCGAGGCGGCCGGCGCCGCCGGCGATGTCGTCGAGCGAGAAGTCGGGGGTCGTCGGCGCGTCGTGACCGAGGACGACGAACTGGCGCATGAGCGAGGGGAGGCGCGGTCGGGGTATACCTCCGTCGAAGTGCGTCGGGAGGGGGCGGTAGCTCGGGAGAGCGGGGACCTCGTCGGTATCGAGCACGGCGCGAAAACGTTTTCTCGTCGCCCTCGCGAGACGGGGGCGTGCATCCGCTGGTCCGACTCGTCGGCGTGGTCGCGCTCCTGGGCGTCCTCGGGGGGCTCTGCGTCCACTACGACGCCGTCGCGCCGACACACAGCCCGTACCCGGAGACCGACGACCTCGCTACCGACTACGACGCGCACGTCGGCGAGCGGACGCTACTGTTCGGGACGGTCCAGCGATTCGAGCCCGACGCCGACCGCGCGACGATACGGGTGGACTCCGGCGAAGGCGCCTTCGAGATGACCGTCCACGGGTTCACAGAGCGCGTCCGGCCGGGCGGGTTCGTCCAGGCGTACGGCACCCTCCGGGAGGGGCGGACCATCGACGCCTCGGCCGTCGCGGTCGTCAACCCCGCGGGCGGCTCGGCGGGCTACAAGTACGCCGTCTCCGCGGTCGGCGCCCTGCTAGTCCTCGCGCTGTTCTTCCGCCACTGGCGGGTCGACCGGGCGTCGCTGACCTTCGAGGTGCGAGCGGACGAGTGGGAGGTGGGCCGGGATGGCTGACCTGCTGACGCACGTCCTCGCGGCGTACGCCGTTCTGACCGTCGCGAGCTGGCGGGTCGAGCGGATCACGCCCCCGTGGGTCGCCGTGGGGGCGTGCGGCGCCGCGGTCCCGGACCTCGTGAAGATCGACACCGTGGTCGACTCGGCGACGGTCGAGACCGCGCTCGGCGTCCCGTTCACGTGGAGCGCAGTGAGCACACTGGGTGGCGTCGTCCTGGTCGCAGGCGCGGTCGCGCTGGCGTTCGGGGACCGACACCGGCGACGGGCGTTCGCCGCGCTCGTCGCCGGCGGGTCGCTGTCGCTGGCGCTGGACGGCCTCCGGGTGTACGCCGACGGGCACACGGGTCCGTGGCTCTACCCGTTCACCTGGTGGCGCCCGCCGACGCCGAGCCTCTACGTCACCTCGAATCCGCGCGTGCTCGTCGCGGCGCTACTGGTCGCCGGCGCCGTGTTCGCGGTCGACCGTCGTCGCGGGGTGGTCGACGAAACCGGGGACGGAGACCGGAGCGAGCGCGCCGGCAGCGACGCCGACGGCGCACGGTAACCGGAACGTCTTTTTCCTGCGGAAACAGTTCCCCGGCAAGATGGCCGACAGGGACGACCTCGCGGCGCGGGCCGCCGAGGACCCGGAGTTCGAGGCGGCGCTGGCCGCGCTCCTCGACGCCGACGAGGCGACGGATTCGTGGACGTTCGACGACGTGGCGGTCGACACCGGGACGTTCGGCCGCCTCGTCGAGCAGGGTGTCGTCGAAGACACCGGCGGCGGCTACCGCCTCGCCGACCCCGAGGCGGTCCGGGCCGCGCTGGAGTCCGACGCGACGGGCGCGGACGGGACCGGGTCGGCTGACGGGAGCGGACTCGCGGCGGTCGTCTCGAATCTCGGTCTGCCCGACCGCTCGTCGCTCCGGGGTTCCGACGGCCCCGACCTCTCCGCGGTCGCGTCGGCGCGCGGGACCGCCGTCGGCGTCGCCCTGGCGGTCGCCGCGCTGTTCGTGTGGACCCGGGCGTACATCTACCGCGACGTGTTCCGCGGCGGCGACGTGGTGCTGACGGCCAACGACCCGTACTTCTACCGCTACCAGGTCGACCGGCTACTGAGCGGGTCGGGCGGGCCGCTCGATCTGGGGGCGCTCGTCGACCTCCCGACGGGGGAGCCGCTGTTCCTGGCGGCGCTGTGGTGGGTCGCCGGCCTCGCCGGCGGCGGACAGACCGCGACCGGCGCGGTCCTGGCGTGGTACCCCGTCGTCGCGGGGCTCGCGACCGCCGCGGTCGTGTATCTCCTCGGCGCTCGCGTGATGGACGACCGGCGCGTCGGACTGGTCGCGGCCGTCCTCCTGGCGCTGGTCCCGACGTTCGCCTTCCGGACCTCGCTGGGGTTCGCCGACCACCACGCCTTCGACTACGTCTGGGGAGCGGCGACGCTGACGGTGCTCGCGTGGGTCGTCACCGTCGACGCCGACGAGGCGTTCGAGTCGGCGGGGCTGCGCGGTGCGGGCCTGCTCGGCGTCGCCGTCGCCGGACAGACGCTCGCCTGGGAGGGGAGCCCGCTCCTGTTCGTGCCCGTCGCGGGGTACCTCGCCGCCGCGGTCCCGCTGGACGTGGTCGAGGAACGGTCGCCGCTGCGTGCGAACGGCCCGGTGCTCGCGGGAATCGCGGCCGCGGCGGTGCTGACACTGGGGGCCCACGTCGCGCTGGGCTGGCAGTCGGTCGCCGCCGCCGTCGTGCCCGGGGTACTGCTGGCCGGCGGGCTCGCGCTCGCCGGCGTGGGCGAGTTCGTCCGCCGCGGGTCGCTGTCCGTCCGCGCGCTCGTCGGGACGGAACTCGCGGGCCCGGTCGTCGGGCTCGCGGTCCTGTGGGCCCTCGTTCCGGAGGCCGTCGGGAGACTGCTGGGCGGGGTCGGGTTCCTGCTCTTCCGGTCGAACGTCGCCGAGAAGGAGCCGGTGTTCACGCCCGGCAACGCCTTCGGGCTGGAGTTTTTCGGCGTCGTCGTCCTGCTGGGACTGCCGGTGATGGTGTGGGCGCTCCGGCGCGCGGCCCTGGGCGACCGCCAGTGGCTCGCCCTGAGCGGCTACGCGTGGTGGCTCCTCTTTCTGACCGCGCTGCAGATCCGCTTCGCCGCCCACTTCGCGCCGGTACTGGCCGTGTTCGCGGCCGTGGCGTTCGTCTGGTTGCTCGCCCGGTACGACCTCGCCGCGCTCCCGGCGCCCGTCCGCCGCCCGGTCGGGACGGACTGGCGGACCGCGACCGGCGCCGACGGTGGGGTCGAACCGGCGGGGTTCGACCGCGCCGCGCTGACGCTCCGGTCCGTCGCGGTGCCGGCGCTGGTCGTCCTCGCCGTCGTCGCCGGCGGCGTCGCCTACCTGCCCGGCGACGTCGAGAGCGGCGTCGTCGAGGAGGAGACCTACGAGACGGCCACCTGGATGGGCGGCTACGCCGACGAACAGGGACTGGAGTACCCCGACAGCTACGTCTTCAGCCGGTGGGGCGTCAACCGCGTCTACAACTACTTCACCAGCGGCGTCGCGGAGAACTACTCGCTGGCGCGGGACAGCTACCGGCCGTTCGTCTACGACGACGCCGCGGCCAGCGCCCGCTGGTACGAACGGCTCCACGAGGACACGGGCTTCGTCGTCGTCGAGCAGTTGCCGCGCCGTGACGGAACCATCCAGAAACACCTCTACGTGACCTACGGGAGCCGCTGGGCCGAACGGGGGTACGACGCGGTCTCGCACTACCGCGCGGTCTACGCCTCGCCGGCGGCGACGACGAAGGTGTTCACGCTCGTCCCCGGCGCGACCGTCGCGGGGACCGCACCGGCGAACGCGACGGTCGAGGCCCGGACCACGGTCGAGATTCCCGGCACGTCGTTCCCGTACCGCCAGGGAGCGACGGTCGGAGCCGACGGGACCTACAGGCTGGTCGTCCCCTATCCCGGGACCTACGACCTCACGGTCGGCAACGAGTCCCGGACCGTCCGGGTGCCGGAGTCGGCCGTCGTCGACGGGTCGCGAGTGACCGTCGGCGGGTAGTCCGGCAACGGAGCCGGGAGGCGTGTCGTCGCCGGCCGCTCACCACGTCAGCCCGACGTACTCGATGCCGTCGCGGCGCTCGATAATGTGGCGGCCGTCGAGGACCAGCGGGTTCGCCATCGCGTCGAACTCGGCGTCGAGCGCGGCGAACTCGTCCCAGTCGGTCACCGCGACCGCCGCGTGGGCGCCCTCCAGCGCCTCGGCCGCGCTGTCGGCGTACTCAATCTCGATGTCAGGGTAGTGGTCGTCGAAACTCTCGGTCGCCACCGGATCGTAGGCGACCACCTCCGCTCCGCGCTCCTGGAGGCCCTCGATGACCGGCACCGCCCGTGTCTTGCGAACGTCGTCGGTGCCGGGCTTGAACGAGAGGCCGAGGACGGCGACCCGCTCGCCGGCCACGTCCGCCCGCTCGTCCAGCAGTCCGAGCAGGCGCTGCGGTTGCAGGTCGTTTACCTCGACGGCCGCTTCGAGAACGGGCGGCTCGTACCCCTCGCTTCGACTAGCTTGTATAATTGCGTTAACATCTTTCGGGAAGCAGCTACCCCCGTAACCGATCCCAGAGCGCAGGAACTTCCCGCCGATGCGGTCGTCTAAGGCGATCGCGTCGGCGACCTCGTAAGCGTCGACATCGAACTCCTTGCAGATGTTTCCGATGTCGTTGATCAGCGAGACTTTCGCGGCGAGGAAGCCGTTGTTGGCGTACTTGATCATCTCGGCCTCGCGGATCCCGGTCTCGACGACCGCGGCGTCGCTCTCCTCGACCAGCGGCGCGAACACCTCCCCGAGGGTGTCGTAGGCGGCCGGCCGGCGGGCGCCGAAGACGATCTTCTGGGGGTCGAGGAAGTCCTCGACGGCGGTGCCCATCCGGAGGAACTCGGGGTTCATCGCGACGCGGAAGCCCTCGCCGGCGGTCTTCCCCGAGGTTTCTTCGATGGCGGGCGCGATGACCTCCTCGGTCGAGCCGGGGACGACGGTGCTCTTGACGACGACGAGGTGGTCGCCGTCCTTGTCGGCCAGCGCCTCGCCCAGCGAGGCGGCGCCGGCCTCCATGTAGGCCAGGTCGATGGCGCCGTCGTCCTCGGAGGGGGTCGGCAGGGCGAGGAAGGTCACGTCCGTCTCGCGGACGGCGTCGTAGTCGGTGGTCGCCCGCAGGCGCTCGCCCGCGTGCTCGGCCACGAGGTCGTCGAGACCGGGCTCGTGGATCGGCGACTCGCCGCCGTTGATCGCGGCGACGATGTCCTCGTCGATGTCGACGTTCGTCACGTCGTGGCCCAGGTCGGCGAGGCAGGCGGCGACCGTCGTCCCGACGTAGCCGCTGCCCACGATGCTGACGTGCATTGGCGGGGCGTTCGCTACCGCCGGCCTTCAGGATTCGGGTCGGTGGCGCGAGTCCGCCGGCGGACGGAACGGCGGGACTGATACGGATGATTGCAAGCGTTTCCCGGGTCGACCGCACGCAGTCATGCGGTCGATCCCGGAATGACTTGCAATCATCCGTATGAAACCGGGCCGCTCACTCGCCGTCCGCGGTCGGCCCGGTTCCGCTCTCGCCGGGGTCGTCGGTCGGGACCGCGCCCTCGTCCTGGGGGTCCGCGCCGACCGAATCGGCCATGGTCGCGGTCGTCGTGAGCCGTTCGCCGTGGAGCAGTTCCGGGAGGACGATCCGGACGGCCTCCAGCATCGCGACGAAGAGGATGGGCAGCAGGAAGAACCCGTACCAGCCGAAGAGGATCGGACCGAGCAGGTACGCGAACATGAGCATGATCCCGTCCAGGTCGCGCCCCGAGATGTACGGTTGCAGGAACGTCTGCGGGAGGAAATCGAGCGCGAGGAAGTAGGCGACGGCGACGCCGCCGACGAGCGCGAGCGCCAGGCCGTCCGTCCGGGTCGCCTGGAGCGCGAGGTAGCCGAGGATCGGGACGTAGATTATCTTGCCGACGACGATCGGGATCAGGCTGGCGACGCCGGTGAGAAAGCCGAGGACGAGGACCATGGGGATCCCGGCCGCGGGCGGCACGAGCAGGTTCGTCGCTGCGTAGGCGACCGTCGCGACGACGAACATGACGACGACGAACAGGAAGTTCCCGAAGAAGACCGATTCGAGGTCCGCGTCGAGCGCGGTCGCGTAGGCGTAGGCCGTCGTGTCCCGCCCGCCGAACAGCCGTTCGAGCGCGGTCGAGAGCACGTCGTCGTTCTCCAGCAGGAAGTACGAGAGCGTGATCGACAGAGCGAGGAACAGGAGCGTGCTGGCGACCGCGCTGACGACGGTTGCCCCGCGAGCGAGGACGGTCTGGGCCGCCGCTCGCGGGTCCGCGACGAACTCGTCGGGGTTCTCGACGAGCGTCCGAAGCGCCTCGCGTTCGCTGGCCGGGACCTCCCCGAGCCCGAAGTACTGCGCGGCGAGCGAGAGCGGGTCGACGGCGTTCCCGAGCACGTCCGCGAGCCCGGTAACGAACTGGAACCCGGCGTACAGCGTCAGCGCGATGACCGGGACCAGCACGACGAGGACGGTGACCGCCGCCGCCACCGCGTCGGCGTCGATCACCTGGTCGACGCGGTCGTTGATCGGCCGGGTCGCGTAGTACCCGAAGACCCCGGTGACGAGCAGCCCGACGAACGCGTGGGCGAGATACGCCGCGGCGAGGGCGAGCAGCGCGACGAACAGCCACCATCCGGTCCGGGATCGGTCGAACGGGACGGCGCCGTCGGAGTCGACCATTCGGCTCCGAACGAGGGCCGCGACCCCCAAACGCCTGGTGCCGGCATACGCTCCCCGGAGACCCGCCCTCGGATCCCGTCCTCTCTCCCCTCGACAAGAGTTTTACCCGACGAGGGACCAGTCGGTGCCATGCAAGCCGTCGTGATCGCGGCCGGGGAGGGGACGCGCCTCCGGCCGCTCACCGAGGACAAACCCAAGGGGATGGTCGAGGTGGCGGGTAAGCCCATCCTCACCCACTGTTTCGAGAACCTGGTCGAACTCGGCGCCGAGGAGCTGATCGTCGTCGTCGGCTACAAGAAAGAGAAGATCATCGAGCACTACGACGACGCCTTCGAGGGCGTCCCGATCACCTACACGCACCAGCGCGAGCCGCTCGGGATCGCACACGCCCTGCTGACCGCCGAGGACCACATCGAGGACGACTTCATGATGATGCTCGGCGACAACGTCTTCCGGGCGAACCTGGAGGACGTGGTGAACCGCCAGGCCGAGTCCCGCGCCGACGCCGCCTTCCTCGTCGAGGAGGTCCCCTGGGAGGAGGCCTCTCGGTACGGCGTCTGTGACACCAACAAGTACGGCGAGATCACCGACGTGGTCGAGAAGCCCGACGATCCACCGTCGAACCTCGTGATGACCGGCTTCTACACGTTCACACCGGCGATCCTCCACGCCTGTCACCTCGTCCAGCCCTCCGACCGCGGGGAGTACGAGATCAGCGACGCGATCGATCTCCTCATCCACTCGGGGCGGACCATCGACGCCATCCGCATGGACGGCTGGCGCACCGACGTGGGGTACCCCGAGGACCGCGACGCCGCCGAACAGCGCCTGCGTGAGGCCGACGCCGTCGAGACGGACGACGACAGTGAGCAGGCCGACGCGACTGCGGAGTAGCGATCCCCTCCTCTGTCTGTCAGTTCATTCGTCCAGCGCGTCGATCGAGTTGAGATATTTCCGGACTTCGACGAGAAACGATCGATACCGCTCCAGGTCGTTCAGTGCGTCGTACACCACATCGTCGTCGATCGCATCGCCGTACGTGTGTGCGAGCACGTTTCGGAAGCGTGCCGTTTCGGCCATCTCTTCCGCGACTTCCGGCGGGACGATACCCTCTTCCGCGAGCGCGCGCATCGTCGCTGGATTGCTCTCCGGTGGTTCACCGCGCTCGTGAACGACGAGGACGGTACCGATATCGATCGCCGCTTCGGTCACCTTGACGAACCGACGCTCCACGATGTCGCGCGTGTCGCGGTCGCTTCTGTACTGCTCCCGGTCGACCGCCTTCCGCTTCTGTGCAAGGACACCGAGCGATTGCTCGATAGTGTCGACGGCATCGAGGATCCGCCGGGCCCGGTCCGCCGGGAGGTCGCTCATGCGAGGTGTTCGTCGATCCGACGGAGTGCTGAATCGAATCGCTCACGCGGTGACCGTTCGTCCGACCCTTCGTCAAGCAGTCGCTCGCGGAGGACCGCGATCCGGTCACCGGATCCGATCAAAAGGATCCCGTGATCGAAGACGGAGCGAGCGAGTGACGGCGGGAGCGAGTGAACGTCGACGAGGTCGACATCGTCAGTTCCTAGAGCCTCACAGAGGTCAGTACTCAGCCCGAATCGGGTCTCGTTGTATTCGGAATCACCGGGTTCGAGACCGTCGAACTCGACGGCGAGGTCGACATCGCTCTGGTCGTGGGCACGGCCGGCCGCGTGAGAACCGAACAGGATCGCGACCCGGACCGGCGCGTCGTCTAGCGTCGCTCGGATCTGACCGACCGGGAGATCAGATTCGAGACCCGTGTCCTCGATACGCTCCATGTCTTAGGGTACGGACCGACTATATTTAATTGTCAGTCCGTGCCGATTCGAGAGATGGATCGCCAGCGGGATGTGACGATGGCTTTTTCTCTCGCCGGGTAAGCGATACGACAATGCGAATTCTCGTCACCGGTGGCGCCGGGTTCATCGGCGGGCACCTCGCCGAAGCGTTCGCCCGGGACGGCCACGACGTGGTCGTCCTCGACAACTTCGACCCGTATTACGACGCCCGGATCAAGGAGCACAACGTCGAGACCGCCCGGGAAGCCGCCGAGAGAAGCGACGGCAGTTACGACCTCGTCGAGGGGGACGTGCGCGACGCCGATCTGGTCGACGACCTCGTGGCCGACGCCGACTGCGTCTACCACCAGGCCGCCCAGGCCGGCGTCCGCACCGACTACAGCCCCCGCAAGTACGACGAGGTCAACGTCGACGGCACGCTGAACGTGCTGGACGCCGCCCGCGACCACGAGATCGAGCGGCTGGTGTTCGCCAGCAGTTCGTCGGTGTACGGCAAGCCCCGCTCGCTCCCCTACGACGAGGACCACCTCACGACGCCGATCAGCCCCTACGGCGCGTCCAAGCTGGCCGGCGAGCGCTACGCGATGGTCTACGCCGAGCGCTACGGCGTCCCCGCGGTCGCGCTGCGGTACTTCACCGTCTACGGCCCGCGGATGCGCCCGAACATGGCCATCTCGAACTTCGTCTCGCGCTGTATGAACGGCGAGCCGCCGGTCGTCTACGGCGACGGCACCCAGACCCGCGACATGACCTACGTCGACGACATCCTCGCGGCCAACCGCGCGCTGCTCGACACCGACGCCGCCGACGGCGAGGTGATGAACGTCGGCAGCACGGACAACATCGACATCCGGACGCTGGCCGAGGAGATCCGCGACCAGCTGGCGCCCGAGCTGGACATCGAGCACACCGACGCCTACGAGGTCGACGCCGACCACAGCCACGCCGACGTGTCGAAGGCCCGCGAGCTGATCGGCTACGAACCGACCTACACGATCCGCGAGGGCGTCGCGGCGTTCGTCGAGTGGTACCGCGAGAACCGCGAGTGGTACGAACCGCTCGTCCGAAACTCGTAGCCGCCACGCCGCGGGGTCGCTGACTGCCCACCGCCGACTGTCGACCGCCGCGCGACCTGCGACTGGCGACTGCCCACCGCCGACTGCCGACCGCCGCACCGCTCGAACACCGCTCGTCGGTTTCCCCAGTGGCGGCCGGTCCCGTCGTCCGGACATGGTCGACCAGGCCGGGTCTGCGGCGCGGATACGTAGCTTTATGGCCCATAGCGGGGTAGCAACGACCACGCCCGCATGTGTTCGATCATCGAACAGTCGGGGGTGTCGATACGACCCGGCGACAACGTCCTCGTCTGCTGCCCGTCGTTCACGGGGGCGGAGCCGCGGCTCTGTCTGGACCTGTTGACGCCCGACGGGTCGACCGACGTACGCGCGCTGTCGGTGCTTTTCACCCAGTCCCCGGCCGAACACGTCGACGCCTGGCAGCGGGTCGCCGGCGGCTACCCCACCCGGATGCGGATCCTCGCCGTCGACGCGAGCGCCCGCTCGGATCGGTCGCGCGACGGAGCCGACGAGGAGGATGACGGGGCCGAGGGGGACCCCGACCGGGCGGTTGAGCGGGTGGGGTCGCCGCACAACCTGACGCGGCTCGGGGTTCAGATCGCGGACTGTCTCGACGAGTGGGACGACGCGCCGGACCGCACGGTCGTCTGTTTCCAGTCGGTCACGACGCTGCTGCAGTACGTCGACCTCGACAGCGCGGCCGAGTTCCTCGACGTGGTCGCCGAGCGCTGCGCGGCGACCGACGCGGTCGCCCACTACCACCTCGACCCGCAGGCCCACGACGACGAGGCCATCGAGCGCCTCGACGACCTGTTCGCGACGACGGTCGCCTTCGAGGACGGCGAGTGGACGGTCCGAACCGCCGACGACCTCGACCGATGACCGCCCCGCGGCAGGGCCCGACCGCGGCGATCGCGGCCGCGTCGGGCGCCGGTTCCGATGCTGGCCCGGAGCGCCGATAAAGGCCGAGAGCCGTTTTCGCGGCAAACGCGACCGTACTCGCTCGCCCGCGTCGATAGGGCCGACCTGTCGACGAGTGGGGTCACGGTACTCGACGCGCCGCGGACGGCTCCAGGGCTAGGCGACCTGTCTCCCGGCGCGAGCGGGGGCTACTCTGTCCTCGGCCGGACTGCCCGCTCGACCCGTCGGTCGAAAGGCCGTCTTACGACCGCGGGGGAGACGTGAGTGCCGGGACCGGCGCGACGACCGACCGGCCGTCCGTCCAGACCCGAACGCCTTTATCCGCGACGTGCTCTCTCCCGCCATGGACCTGCAGGCGACGCTGCTCGCGCTGCTGGTCGGACTCGTCCAGGGCGTCTTCGAGTGGCTCCCGATCTCCAGCGAGGGCAGCGTCGCGCTCGTCGTCGCGCTGCTGACGGGCGAGTCGGCGTTCGAGGCGACGCAGTTCGCACTCTTCTTGCACGCCGGCACGGCCACCGCCGCGTTGGCCTTCTATCGCGGGGAAGCCGTCGGGCTCCTCGCTTCGGCGCCGGAGTGGCGCCCGCGCGACGCCTTCGCCGCCGACCGGGCGGACCTGACGTTCTACGGGGTCGCGACGCTCGTCTCGGGCGTCGTCGGCCTCTCGGTCTACGCCGCGCTCGCGGAGGCCGCCACGGAGCTGGCGGGCGGCGCGTTCGTCGCCGCCGTCGGCGTCCTGCTCGTCGGCACCGGCCTGGTCCAGCGGGCGGCCGACCGCTGGGGGCTGGGCGAGCGCGCGACCCCCGACGCCGTCGACGCGGCCGTCGTCGGGGTCTGCCAGGGCCTCGCCCTGCTCCCCGGGGTCTCCCGGTCGGGCACCACGGTCAGCGCGTTGCTCCTCCGCGGCCACGAGGGCGAGCGCGCGCTCCAACTCTCGTTCCTGCTGTCGATCCCCGCCTCGCTCGGTGCGGGCCTGCTGGTCGTCCTCGACGAGGGCGTGCCGACGATCCCGGTCCCGCAGGCTGTCCTCGCGCTCGCGGTCAGCGCCGTCGTCGGCTACCTGACCGTCGGCGCGCTGGTGGCGCTGGTCCGTCGCGTCGCCTTCTGGGGCGTCTGCGTCGGCTTCGGCGCGCTGGCGGTCCTCGGCGGTGGACTGCTCGTGGCAGCGGAGCACGGCTGGCTCGCGGTGCTGTAGGCCGCCGCTCGGTCACATCGTCCGTCCATCGGAAACCGGAACGATTCCCGACGCGTTCGGCCGCCAGCGTTGGCGCGTCGGTTAGAGTTCTGAACCGCGGCGGATCACTCGGCATATAAAAAACTTTCGCGCCGGTTGCCGAATTGAAACACGGGCGCATTTTTGAATGTCGCCGGGGACGTGCTTCCAGCTGATGGAAGCGTTCAGTCGCCGCGAGATCGGAGTCAGCGTGTCACGCCGGAGCGGCCGCGTGCTCAGAACCCATCCGAAACTGTCGGCCTTCCAGCTGATCGGTGGCTCCGGAGGCGGGCGAATCTAGCGAGTGGGTCCGCGAAACTGCGCCCTCAAAGAGACGATGACCCTACCCACTCGCATACCGGCACACCTCCGGCAGGGGACGAAGATCACACGGGCGGAGTGGACACGCCACCGTCGTGAATTCGGACACCCGCTGACCGGGCGCCCGCTCCTGCTCGTCGCCCTCCTCGGAATCGCCGCCGGTCTCGGACGGCTCGGTCACTCGCTTGGGCGCGACATCTCCGCGGGGCAGCCGCTTCCAGCCGATACGCTGGGCCTCTTCGCGAGCGTCGCGTTCGTCTGGATGGTCTGGCGGAGTTCGAAGTACACGCACGTTCGGTTCGAGCGGCTGAACCCGGATCTGCTGTTGACGACTGTCCCCGCCAGCACGGCTGCCCTCGGCCTGCTGGGGTTCGTCTGCGCGCGACTGCTCGCCGCGCTCGCAGTGCCGACGCTCGGGGTCGGGGTCGGCATCGCCGTCGGGCTCCGGTCGCCGACGGTCGCGCTCACGGTCGCCCTCGCATTCGTATGCATCGCTGCGCTCGCCGCTGCAGTCGGGACCACCAGTCGACTCGCGGCCCGACTCGTCGCCCTCCGGTTCGCACGCGCACGGCACTACAGGGACCTCCTCGTCGTGTTCGGCTGGATCCCGCTCGTCGTCGGTGCGATGGTCCTGCAGGAACTGTCGCTCTCGGTGGCCCCCGCGGTCGAGCTCTTCGGCGCAGTGCCGCTGGCGTGGTTCGTGGACCTGGCGCTCGTCGGCGCGCTCGACGGGACGGTCGGCTCGGCCCGTCACACGCTGGGCGTGTTCGCGCTCCTCGGTACCACGCTCCCGGTCTTCGCGGCCGGGACGACGGTCCTCGCTCGCCGCGTCTGGGAGCGCGATGCCGCCGGTTCGGCGGGGACTCGCGGTTCGCGTTCGCTCCTCGAAACCGGGGTGGTCGAGCGACTCGTCGGCGAGCGCATCCCGCGAGCCACGCACACCGTCGCCCGAGAACGGTGGCTGATGGAGCGGCGCGTTCCGCAGGGCCTCCTGTCCACGGGGTACGCGCTCCTGTTCATGGGCGTGGTCGGGTTCCCGCTGGTCGCGCTCGCGGGCGGGACGGCCACGGTACTGGTGTTTTTCGCGGTCACGCTCGGTCTCGTCACCGGCGTCGCCTTCGCCGCGGACCCGATCGGGAGCGAATACCGCGCGTTGCCGATGCTGTTCACGTCGGTCACCGGGCGGCAGTTCGTCGCCGGACTGGTCCTCGCTGCGGCCGCGGTGGGTATCCCGCTCAGTACCGCCGTCATCGTCCCGCTGGGCCTCGTCGGGTCCGTCGGGATCGGACGGACGCTCGCCATCGCGCTCCTCGGAGGTGCCGTCTGTGCGTGTACCGCGTCGGTCGCAGCGATGGTCGGGCTGGGCGCCGAGCGAGTCGAGTACGCGCCGGTCCCGTTTTTCTTCACCGACGTTCCGATCTACGCGGAGCTGGGTGCAGGCGCGTTCCTCCGGCACGGACTGGTCCTCGCCATCGCGGTGCTCGCCAGCGCGCCGGCCTTCGTGGGAACCGCTCCGCCCGTCTCCGAGCGTATCGCAGCCGTCGGCGTGCCGACCGGCGCCGTCCACGTCGGCTCGCTTCTCCTCGCGGTGGTGCTCGCCGCGGCCGTCGCGAGGACCGCGTTCGAGACCGCAGTACAGCGGTTTCGGGAGTATCAACTCGGGTGACTATCGGAAATGGCTAACGAACCGAACGACACGCAAGTATCGAACGACCGGGCATCCGCGGTCGGGACGGGGACGCGACCAGCGATCAGCACGGACGACCTGACGCGGACGTACGGCGAGACGACGGCCGTCAACGGCCTCGATCTCGCCGTCGAGCGGGGTACCGTGTACGGCTTTCTCGGCCCGAACGGCGCGGGAAAGACGACGACGATCCGGATGCTGACGGGGTTGCTGCCACCGACCGGCGGCTCCGGACGCGTCGCGGGGACGCCGGTCACTGACCGCGAGGCGCTCGTCACACACATCGGGTTCCTGCCCGAATCACCGCCGATCCACGAGGAGTTCACCGCCCGCGAACAGCTCGAGTACCACGGCGGGCTACGCAATATGACACCTGCGGCGATCGACGACCGGATCGAGACGCTCCTCGCCCGGTTCGAGCTGACCGACGCGGCCGACCAGCGGATCGCCACGTACTCGAAAGGGATGCGACAGAAGACCGGATTGATCCAGGCGATCATGCACGACCCCGACGTCGTCTTTCTCGACGAGCCGACTTCCGGGCTCGATCCGCGCGCCGCCCGAACGGTTCGGGAGACGATCACGGACCTGGCTGCGGAGGGAACCACCGTGTTCCTCTCGACGCACATCCTCCCCGTCGTCGAGGAGATCGCGACCGCCGTCGGCATCCTCTACGATGGTGACCTCGTCGCGGAAGGCCCGCCCAGCGAACTCACGGGCGACAGGGAGATCGGTGAGGAACGGACACTCGAAGACGTGTTTCTCGAATTAACGTCCTCCCGCGGCTGAAGCCACGGGATCCCTCCGGAGGCTCGGCTACGCGCCAACAGGGGCGAGTTTGCCTCCGCGCGCACTCCGGTCTGGGCACCCCTCGTCGCGAGTTCCCTGCTGGATAGGGGTGTCCGTCGGAGAGCGGCGGACGATGTCACTTCGCCGCCGGGCGGCCGCGCTCGGCGCTCAGCCGCTCGTGGGCGCGCCGCGCCACCGGAACGGTGACGACGCGCCGGAAGCGAACGGCCGCCGCGACGACCGCGACGCCGACGACGACCGCGGGCTGGGCGACGACCGCCACCATCGCGACCGCCACCGCCATCACGACCGCGCTGACCGCGACGACCCGGGCGACGGACTGGGACGCGACGGAAGCCGATACTGCAGTCGAACCGTGGACGGGTTGGCTCATATCTGATCGAAGGGGCGACTCCACCATAAGTATAATCTGAAATACATTTCTGTAAGCCGGGATACTGAAACGCAGTCCGGTAAGCGGCCTGTCACGACGCGGCCGACGGGGTCACCGAGCGGTGGAGGGTGGGGCGGCGCGGGATATTTGTGCCGCGGGGTCCCGAGTATCGCGGTATGGTCGACGGACGCGACTCCGGGCAGGAGGAGTCGGGTAGCGACGAGCCCGACGACGGGATCGTCGAGCGGGTGTCCGCGGAGGGCGCCTTCGAACTGCTGGGCAACGAGACGCGTCTCGCCACCGTCCGGGCGCTGTTCGAGGCCGACGACCCGCTGTCGTTCTCGGCACTGCGGGACGCCGTCGGCGTCCGCGACAGCGGGCAGTTCAACTACCACCTCGACAAACTCCGCGGGTCGTTCGTCCGCGAGACCGGCGAGGGGTACGCGCTGACCGCGGCGGGAACCTACGTCGTCGGGTCGGTCCTCGCCGGGCAGTACACGAAGACCGTCGCGGGCGACCCGGTCCCGGTCGAGGCCGACTGCCCGTACTGCGAGGGGTCGCTCGCGGCGCTGTTCGACGAGGAGTACGTCCGCGTCGCCTGCTCGGCGTGCGACCGGAACGTCATCAGCCTGTTCGTCCCGCCGGGCGCGTTCGAGAGCTACCCCCGCGCGGAGTGGCCCGCCGTCGCCGAGCGCTGGACCCGCCGGACGTTCGAGAACTACCAGCACGGGTTCTGCGGGATCTGTCACGGTCCCGTCGACCCGCACCTGGAGCTGGACCCGCCCGACGTCCACGACGTGTACGACGCCGGCGTCCGGTACGCCTGCGGGCGGTGCGGCGACGACATGTTCGCCAACGCCGAGGCGACTATCCTCTCGCACCCGTCGGTGGTCGCCTTCTACTACGAGCGCGGAATCGACGTCGCCGAGACGCCGATCTGGGCGTTCGACTGGGCGGTCCAGCCGACGGCCTCGGTCGTCGCCGAGGACCCGCCGCGGGTCGAGATTCCCGTCGAACACGACGGCGACCGCCTCGTGCTCACGCTGGACGAGGACGCCGACGTTGTCGAAGAGCGCCGCGCCTGACCGCGGTGCGTACCCAGACGAATTTATATGCGTCGGGCCGTCATCCTTCGATAGTTGGGTATGAGCGGAGACGAAGCCAAACTCGTGGACGCCTCGGGCGACTACGCGTTCGTCGTCAGGGACGGCGAGCCGGTCGCGGAGCCGCGCTGGCGCTCCTCGCGGGTCGTCCTCACCGGCGAGCGGCTCGTCCTCGCCGACGCCGACGGCAACCAGTCGTTCCCCCACGGTGCGGTCGAACTCGTCGACGACGCCGACAGCGTGGTCCCCGAGGGGTTCCCCGCCGAGGGCGCCACCGCGCTGCGGGCCGGCAACCACGCCGTCCTCGTCGACGCGCCCGAGGTCGACGCCTTCGACCGGGAGTACTGCCGCGCGGCGCTGGACGCGGAGGTCATCCTCGTCAAACACCCCGCGGTCGTCGGCGGCGTCGTCCGGGACACCGAGTGGTCGAAGGCCCGGTTCCGCTTCGCCGACGACACCGTCAGGCTCGCGCTCCCCGGCGGCCGGAGCACCTCCTTCCCGGTTTCGGACGTGGGCACCGTCGAGACGGCCACCCAGGAGGTCACGGGCAGCCAGCGGCAGGTCGTCCGGCTCGAACACACCGACGAGGAGGGCCGCAGCGTCGAGACGCACTTCTCGGGCACCGACGCCCACTGCCGCGCGCTCGCCCACCTGTTCGAGGCCGTCGTCTCCGAGCGTGGCAGCGAGGAGCACGAACTCACCGAGACGGAACGGCAGGTGCTGATGGCGCTGTACTCGGGCGTCTCCCCCTTCGAGATGAGCGACTTCGTCGGCATCAGCGTCGAGGAGGTCGAGGAGATCTACGGGAAACTGCTGGAGATGGACGCCGTCGACGAGGTCCGCACCCGCACCGAGGTGTCGCTCAACGCCCACGGGCGGAACCTGGCGAGCGAAGCGATGAGCGAGCAGTGATGGGACGGCCGCGGGTGCCGACGGGAACTCCCGGCGGCCCGACATCGAAAGACGCCGCCCGCCACGGGGCCCGATCCCTCGGCGGGTCTACCCGGGGAGGCGTGGATCCCGATCGGCGCTCTCGGCAGCTTTATTACCCCGATATTTAAACACTGATTCATGACGGCCGAGAGCGGGACGGTCTGCTACACCAGCTGTACGGAAGCGGGGTACGAAGTGCTGTCCGACCTGATCCGGTCCGGCGTCTCGGTCGACCTGGTGGTGTCGCTGAAGCCGGACCAGGCGGAAGAATACGGCGTCTCCGGGTATCACCCGTTCGACGGGATCGCCGAGGAGCACGACATTCCGATATACTACCCCGAGACCTACGAGATGGACGAGGAATCCGACGTGGCGTTCTTCGAGAGGGAAGCCATCGACGTCATGATCGTGAACGGGTGGCAGCGGCTCGTGAGGGATTCGATCCTCGATACGCTGTCGATCGGCGCGTTCGGCGTTCACGGGAGCGCGTCGGGCCTCCCGAAGGGGAGGGGGCGGTCGCCGATGAACTGGACCATCATCGAGAAGCTCGACCGCTTCCTGCTCTCGCTGATCAAGCTCGACGAGGACGCGGACTCGGGTTCGATCGTCGCCACCCGGAAGTACGACGTCAACGACCACGACACGATACGAACTATGTACTACAAGCTCGCGATCACGACGGCCGATATGCTACTCGAATCCCTTCCGGGGATCGTCAGCGGGGAGATCGAGTACGAGACACAGACCGGTTCACCGACGTACTACCCCAAGCGCACTCCCGAGGACGGTGCGATCAACTGGCACGACGGGACGCGGGACATCTACGACCTGATCCGGGCGGTCGCGAGGCCGTATCCGGGCGCGTTCACCGAGTACGACGGGGAACAGGTCATGATCTGGAGGGCGATTCCCTTCTCGACCGACATCGGCCTGGAGGCCGCGGAAGGCGAGATCGTGAAGGCGTTCGAGACGACCGGCGAGTTTGTCGTCAGAACCGGCGACGGCACGCTCCTGGTGCAGGAGTGGGAAGCGGACTCGTTCACCCCAGCGGACGGCATCGTACTCGAATCGATCGGTTCTACCAACCGTGCATACAACGATGACCATGCGTAACGTCGAGTTCACCTTCGAGTGGTACGGGGAACTGCTCGATCTCCTGGACAGTCGCGGATACTCGTTTGCGGTGTACGACGACGAGATCCCGTCCGATTCGGTCCTCATGCGTCACGACGTCGATTGGTCGCCCCGGAAGGCGGTCCGCATGGCAGAGATCGAAGCCGAGCGGGGGGTCACCGCCACGTACTTCTTCCTCGTTTCCTCGCCGTTTTACAACTGTTCGAACAGCGAGATCCGAGGGTACATCGACCGGATCCAGCGACTGGGGCACGACATCGGACTCCACTTCAGCACGCACCAGCATTTCGACAGCACTCCGGACCAGCGCGAGAAGGGGCAACAACCGGCGGATTCGGAGGTATCGGCCCGCGTGAACCGGGAACGGTCGGTCCTGGAGACGGTCACGGACGGGTCGGTCGACGTCGTCTCGTTCCACAACCCCCCCGAGTGGGTCTTCAGACGTGCGTTTCCGGATTTCATCAGCACCTACGAGACGCAGTTCTTCGAGAGCATCGAGTACTTCGGCGACTCGGTGCAACGGTGGCGATCGGAACCGCCCTTCCAGGGGGAGGAACTCCCGACCCGGATGCAGATACTCACGCATCCGGTGCTCTGGGGCGAGTCCGACGGCTCGGTTGTCGACCGACTCCGGGAGGAGCGGGATTACCACAGGAAGGCGATCAACGACCATCTCGATGCGACGTTCGACCACGGGTGGGACGGACCGCACGGGTTCTGATCGGCCGCGGTGAATCGGGTGACAGTGTCGGCGGTTCAGCGTGCCGCCGCGGCGCTCGCCGGTCGAAGGCGGCCCCCTCCGGTCGTGCCGGTCGTCGAGGTCGACGTGGCCCTCGCGGTCCCGAACTCACGACTGCTGCCGCCGTGTCGTGACTTGCCGCCGCGGAGCGTGCGCGCGTGCCCGGACGGGCCCGTTCTACCGCTGTCCTCGCCCGATTTCGGGATCCGATAATCGGCCCGCAACTCCTATTGCGGACGACCGGGAAGCGCCGACAATCGCGGTCGATCTCCCAATGAGCAACTCGGAGAAGAAGGTGACGGACATGCAGGGCCGGTACATGCAGGCCGTCGCCAGCGGGCGCGAGCGCGACGACGCCGACTGGCAGTCCTGTCGGATCGTCCTGACCACCGAGCGGCTGGTGCTCGTCGCCGAGGAGAAACTGACCGTCCCGCTCGCGGAGATCGACGAGATCGGCCAGCGCTACGACGTGAACCAGCGGGCCGCCGGCGTCGCCAGTTACCTCGGCCTCCACGTCGGCGACGACGTGGTGCTGGTCTCGGGCGCCGACCACCACGAGTTCGAGACCGACTTCTACCACGCCTGTCTCAACGGCGAGGTCCTCTACGTCGACCACCCGGCCGTCGAGGGCGGGGTCGTCCAGGGCACCGACTGGACGAAGGCCCGCATCCGCATCACCGACGAGGACATCCGGCTGGCGCTGGCCGACGGCGAGCGCGTCGTCATCGAGCGCGACGACATCGGTGAGGTCGAGGAGGACGAGCGTCAGGCCGCCGGCGAGCAGCGCCGGGTCATCGAGGTCGAACACAGCCAGGGGGAGATCAGCGTCGAGACCCACGTCACCGGCGACGAGTACGACCTCTCCGTCCTCTCGCAGGTCCTGGAGGAGGGCGTCGAGCGCAACCGCGCGGACCTGGACCTGGGGCCCGTCGAGAAGCAGGTCGTCATGGCGCTGCACTCGGGCGTCTCGCCGTTCGAGATCCCCGAGTTCGTCGACAGCGAGGTCGAAGAGATCGAAGCCATCTACGACCGGCTGATCGAACTCGACGTGATCGAGGTGGTCCGCGAGCGCACCGAGGTGGAGATGACCGCTCGTGGGCGCTCGGTCGCTGGCGACACGATGGGCGAGCAGTCAGTGACCCGCGACTGAAGTCTTGGGCTTGTCAGTGGACTCCCCTTCTGCCGTCGAATCAACGGAGGCGGTGTACTCGCCGTTCAGGTTCAGCGTCCCTGACGTGAGCGCACACTGACAGGGTGCGCCTCCACCCGAAGACGTCTGCCCCGAGTGGAGTTTCTTGAGAAGTTTGCGAGCGATGTTCTTACTCGCGTTGTAATCCGCATTCAGTTCGTACCCACACTTCTGACACACGAACTGGTGTTTCGACCGCCGATTGGTCTCGTGGGTAAACCCGCACTTCGAACACCGCTGAGACGTGTATGCAGGACTCACCTGCGCAACCGCAATACCAACCATCTCGGCTTTGTACTCGACATACTCGACCAAGCGTCGGAATGCCCATGCGTGGAATCGCTTCGCATCAGCCATCCGCTCGCGAATATCGGTCAGATTCTCGAAGGAAATGTGCGTACAGTCGTGGTCGCGGGCTTCTTCGATAATCCGGTTCGACGCGCGGTGTAGTTCGTCCTGCATCCAGCGGTGTTCGCGGTCTTCCATCGACTGAATCGACAGGTGCGCCGACCGCGTTCCTGTCTGTTGCATCGACCCGCGAGTCTTCTCGAACTCTCGGCGTCGATGGTTCATCTCGTCGGCGTTCCCGATGAACGCGCCCGTGGAAGTCACAGCAAGCGACCCATCCACGTTCAGGTCAACACCGAGGACTGTTCTGTGCTCGGAGTCGAAAAATGCCGTGGAGTGGCCTTGATCGGTGTCTTCAGTTTGGCGCATCCGTGCGTGGAGGTAGAACGACTCTGTCGGCCGGTCGTACTGCAGTGTGGACGTGCGGAACTCGTAGTTCTTGTTCAGCAGGTACTCGCCAATCGGTGTTCCCTCGGCGTCGTCGGGAATCACATAGTCACACTCGACGCGACCGTTTATCGTCGAGAGCGAAACGTGATCACGGTGGAACGTCGCGGCGCGTTTGTCGTAGACGACGCTCCAGGCATCGAAATGCGGTTGACTCGTGTTGTCGCCGTTCTTGAGTCGAGCGACCCCGCTTTTCGTGGCCTCGATAGCGCGTCGAATCCCCTTCTGGACGAGGTTGGCGGTCAGTGCTGTTTCGTCACGAAGTCGCTCGTAGAGAGCGTTCTCGGCTGTCTGTTTCGAGGTAATGCAGTAGTCGTTCGGGTGTCTCCATGCCCACTCTGCGGTTGTATTCGCACAGTGGAGGAACTGGTCTTTGGTTTGATGGAGGTCGTCGCACCGCTCGTCGGGCACGTCGAGTTTGATTTTGACGGTGCGAATCACGTCCCCCATCTGTAGGATACACTGACGCGTTTTTGGTTATAAACTCTCGGAGGAGCGGGGAGCCAGTCTCCTCTCGCTCGTGGTTTGATTCGAGGGTTGTCGGATTCCTCCCACAGCGCAAGCCGTGGGCTTCCTCCTCGAACCTCTGTGAACTTCACGTCCAGTCGTCTTTATTTGGCATCGTCGTCCATCATTGCGAGAACCTCTTCGCGAGAGACAAATTCCGCGTCGCCGTCCCGGAGTTCGTGCTCGCTCGCCGCGATCTGTTTCCACCCTTCTCGCGTAAAATCCGGATGTTTCACGGCGTCACGAGCAGCGTGTCTGAGGAATTCGCTCCGGGAGTTGAATCCCTGTTCTTTCCACGTCGTGTCGATGTCTTCGAGGAACGTCTCGCTCAACCGGAGATTGACCTGTACCATCTCCGGGTCGCTTGCGCCATCGTTTGTGTCTGCGTCCGACATATACGTGTGCTTTACACGCGCACCCCACTAAGTCTTCTCCCAGAGCCAGGAAAGATATGTGCCCCTCGATCAAGGTATGTTCTCCGCCTCGTTGATCCCGTCCAGACTCCCGCGTTGGTACGCGTCTCGCCACAATTGCACGACTGCACGGGTGACCAGCGACACTTCGGAGACGGTGATACAGGACGGTTCGACCGGTCGGCTCGGTGCCTCCGGCGGCGGGTGGAAGTGTCGCTTCGGCGCGTCCGGTTTCGGGTGGTAGTCGAAGCGGAGGTCCCGACCCAGGTCGTCCGTGTAGTGGACGGCGTAGTTGTCGGCGACGCTCCAGCGAACGTCGAACCGGGCGTTCGAGGCGTCCCCGATACCGTCGGCGAGTTCGACGGCGAGCGTCTGCGGGTTCAGCGGGTCGTCCAGCGCGGCCGTCTCGACGAGCGGTTCGAGGTCGACGAACAGGTCGTGGATCTCGCGGAGCGCCCCCGCGTCGATCGGCCCGAACCTCTCGTCCCTGTCTTCGTCGGTCGGCGACGCCGGTTCGTCCTCGCTCATACGATGGCCGACGTGTCCTCGTCGTCCCCGTCCCGGCCGGTGAGGTGTCCCGCGCGCTGGACGTCGGCGATCGCCAGCGCCGCCTGCGCGAGCGCGAGGTTGCGACGGGTGGTCTGCCACTCCGTGAATACGGACCCGTGCTCGCTGTCGGCGTCGGCCACGTCCAGCTGGCGGGCGAACTCCTCGGGCGAGTCGACGCCGTACTCCTCGCGCCACTCCCGGATCGTCGCCTTCATGTCTGCGATCCCGGCGCTGATCTCCTCCGTCGACCGGTCCTGCAGGAGCGACTGGGCGTGTTCCGTCACGATGGCTGTCTCCGACCGCCGGTACAGCGTCGTCCCACCGTCCTCCGCCGTCGCGACCTCGCCCGCGTCGGCCAGCGTCCGCAGGTGCTTTCGCGCGGTCGTCGGCGACGTGCGGGCGCGCTCGGCGATTTCGTCGGCGGATTCGCGGCCGTACGTCCGGCGAACAACCTCGTAGACCCGCTCGAACGGCGTCGTCTCGTCGACCCACTCTTCCGCGACGACTTCGTTCACGTCCCGACTGTCGCGGTCTCTGTCCCCTCGCGGTCGACCCGGTAGTTCGTCTTCAGTCATCTACTGCACCGTTGTTCGGACAAATATAAGAATTCATGGATCAGTATACTGGCCTACGCCGTCGTCGGGACCGCACTGCGACTCTGAATTCGATGTGGTCGAAGGAATCCAGGAACTCACTGAGGAGGATGACTGCCCGTGGGCGCTCGGTCACCGATGCAACGGTCGGCGAACAATGGTGGCTACGGAGGCCGGCAGTAGTGTTTTGTGTGTGTGCGTCCGATGTACGTCTGTATGTCAAAAACCGACTCGGACGGGAACGATCCCGAAATCGACCGGATCAACCTCCGGATCTCGCGTTCGTTTCTCGATGTGGTTGACGAGACGTGGCGCGAGCGTGGATTCAATAGTCGAAGCGAATTCATCCGATACGCACTACGCGATTCGGTGAACCATCCAGAAGGCGCCGGCGTCTGGAAGGATCTGGCGATCAGTGAAGCACAGTTCGACGAGGGTGAGGGGGCTCCGAGCGACGAGATGCGGGAGAAGTATGGGACAGGAACCGAGTGACGATCAGTGGGACTGGACGTTCTCTCCGCGCGGTGAGTCTCAGTTCGCGCAACTGGACCCGTCCACTCAGGACAGGATCATGGAAGAATTGGACGAAGTTGTCTCGTCAGAATGGCGCGAACCGGAGGACTTTCTCGAACCGTTGACGGGGTCACCGTATCGGAAACTCCGCATCGGCGGATACCGAGTGGGTTGTCGCCTGCGCCACGAAACGAAGACGCTCCGCGTCGAGAGCGTCCGGAAACGTGAAGGCGCGTACAAGGGTGACGACGACTGAACAGGTCGGTCACGGGGATCCGGACGCGGGGATCGGTCGGCTCTGAACGAGACGGCCGCACCAGACTACGCGTGTCGTATCCATCGCCCAGAAAGTTGAAAGTGGCAGGCGACGACGAACACGTATGAGCATCGATACGGCGGTGGTCCTCGCGGCGGGGGAGGGGACGCGGCTGCGGCCGCTGACCCGCAACCGGCCCAAGCCGATGTTGCCGGCGGCCAACCGACCAATCTTAGAGTACGTCTTCGACGCCTTGGTCGCGGCCGACGTGCGGCGGATCGTGGTCGTGGTGGGGTACAAGCGCGGGCGGGTGCAGGACCACTTCGGGCCGACCTACGACGGGGTCGACCTGGAGTACGTCACCCAGCGCAAGCAGCTCGGCAGCGGGCACGCCCTCCTGCAGGCCCGCGAGGCGGTCGACGGGCCGGCGCTGGTCGTCAACGGCGACCGCGTCATCGACGCCAACATCGTCCGCGACGTGGTCCGGGAGTTCGAGGAGAGCGGCGAGCCCTCGCTGGCCGTCCTCGAACGGCCCGAGACCAGCCAGTACGGCGCGGTCGTCCTCCACGAGGGGGACGTGGCGGAACTCGTCGAGAAGCCCGAGACCGACGAGTACCGGCTGATCAACGCCGGCGTCTACGCCTTCGAGCCCTCCGTGTTCGCGGCCATCGACGAGACTGACCGCTCCGACGGCGAACTCGCGCTGACGGACACCATCGCGCGGCTGATGGACGACGGTCGGGTTCGCGGGGTGCGGACCGAGGGGATGTGGGTCGACGCTACCTACCCCTGGGACCTGCTGACGGTGGCCGACGAGGTGCTCGCGCGCGGCCACGTCGACGAGCCCGCCCGCGACGACCGCGACGCCGACGTGTGGGTCGACCCCGCGGCGACCGTCCACGACGCCGCGATCCTCCAGGGGCCGACCGTCGTCGGCCCGGACTGCGAGGTCGGCCCCGGCGCGGTGGTCGGCCCCAACACGGCGCTGGGGCAGAACGTGACCGTCGGTGCCAACGCGACGGTGCGGAGCTCGGTGCTCGACACGGACACCCGCGTCGAGTCGGGCTCGACGCTCATCGACGCCGTCACCGGCCAGGACGTGACGCTGGGCGCCGGGACGGTCGTGCCCGGCGGCCGGGCGGACGTGCGGGTCGGCCGCGAGGTGTTCGAGGACCAGCGCCTGGGCGCGGTCGTCGCCGACCGCGTGGTCGCCGAGGGCGACGCGAGCTTCTCCCCGGGGACGCTCGTCGGCCCCGGCGCCCACATCGGGACGAGCGTCCGCGCGAGCGGGACCATCGCCGGCGGCGCGGAGGTGGTCCGATGAACGGACCCGAAGCGATCAAATACGAGGTGACTCACTAATGTGCGGGATCATCGGCTGTGTGGGCCGCGAGGACGAGACGCTCGACGTGCTCGTCCACGGCCTCTCGAAACTGGAGTACCGCGGCTACGACTCGGCGGGCGTCGCCCTCTCGGGCGAGCGCGTCGACGTGTGCAAGAAATCCGGGAAGATCGAGGACCTCAGGGAGGCGCTCGAGTCCCGCTCGATCGGCGGCGCGGCCGGCATCGGCCACACCCGCTGGTCGACCCACGGGCCGCCCACCGACGCCAACGCCCACCCCCACCTCGACTGCTCGGGCGACGTGGCCGTCGTCCACAACGGGATCATCGAGAACTACCAGTCGCTGCGCGACGAGCTCGTCGCGGCCGGCCACACGTTCAAGAGCGACACGGACACTGAGGTCGTCCCCCACCTCGTCGAGGACGCGCTGGCCGACGGGCTGGACAACGAGGCCGCCGTCCGGGAGGCGATCTCGCGGCTCGAGGGGAGCTACGCCGTCGCCGCCGCCGTCTCCGGTGACGACACGATCTACACCGCGCGCAACGACTCCCCGCTGGTGCTGGGGATCGACGACGAAGCGGAAGGCCAGGAGGCCTACTACCTCGCCAGCGACGTGCCCGCCTTCCGCGATTTCACCGACCGGGTGGTCTACCTCGCGGACGGCGAGTTCGCGACGCTCTCGGCCGAGGGCTGGACGGTCACCGACGAGGACGGCGACCCCGTCGACAAGGACGTGGACACGGTCGACTGGGACCCCGAGGAGACCGGCAAGAGCGGCTACGACCACTTCATGCTCAAGGAGATCCACGAGCAGCCGCGGGCCATCCGGCAGTGTCTCCGCGGACGGGTCGACGAGATGGCCGCGACGGTCGATATCGGCGACCTGGGCGACCTGTCGCCGACCGGCGTCCAGTTCGTCGCCTGCGGCACCTCCTATCACGCCGCGCTCTACGGCGCGCAGTTGTTGCGAAACGCCGGGATCCCGGCCCAGGCGTTCCTCGCCAGCGAGTACGCCACGTCGCCCCCGCCCATCGGCGACGCGCTGGTGGTGGGCGTGACCCAGAGCGGCGAGACCGCCGACACGCTCTCGGCGCTCCGGGAGGCTCGCAAGCGCGGTGCCCGGACGCTCGCGGTGACGAACACCGTGGGGTCGACGGTGGCGCGGGAGTGCGACCACGCGCTGTACATCAGGGCCGGCCCGGAGATCGGCGTGGCCGCCTCGAAGACCTTCGCGTCGCAGTTGGCCGCGCTGAACCTCTTTACCTTGGGGACGACGCGCGTCGAGGGGAAACGCGACGTCATCGGCGCGCTGCGGGACCTGCCGAGCGACATCCAGGCGATCCTCGACGACTCGAACGCCGAGGCGGTCGCCGACACCTACGTCGACAGCGACGCCTACTTCTTCATCGGCCGCGGCCTGCAGTACCCCGTCGCGCTGGAGGGCGCCCTGAAGATGAAGGAGATCACCTACAAGCACGCCGAGGGCTTCGCCGCGGGCGAGCTGAAGCACGGGCCGCTGGCGCTGGTGACCGAGGACACGCCGGTGTTCGCCGTGGTCACGGGCGACGGCGAGATGGCGCGCAAGACCATCGGGAACGTGAAAGAGGTCGAGGCGCGGGACGCGCCGGTCGTGGCGGTGACCGACGGGCAGTCGGACGTGGAGCGCTACGCCGACCACGTGCTCGAAGTCCCCGAGACACACCCGCAGGCCGCCGCGGTGTTGGCCAACGTGCAGTTGCAACTGGTGTCCTACTACGTCGCGGATGAACTGGGGCGATCAATAGACAAGCCGCGGAACCTGGCCAAGAGCGTGACGGTGGAGTAAGGCCAGTTCAGCCGGCGATAATTCGACCGCGTCTGTTTTGTATCGGCGTTCGCGAGTACTGGACAACACCCGTGCGCGGGTCGATCCAGCGATGAGCGACGAGATACCCCTCGACGAGAAGCTCCGGGCGATCGCCCGGGTCGCGCGGTTTCGACCGCTGTTCACCGCCGGTATCATCGGGCTCAGCGTGTTCGCCGCGCTGCTGGAGGGGATCGGCCTGAGTTTCCTGTACCCGATCATTCAGCTCGCTCGGGGCGGCGCCGGCGACGGCGCGGGGGGACAGTACCTGGAACTGTTCGTGACCGCCTACGAGACCACCGGCGTTCCGTTCACGCTGGAGTCCGTGGTAATCGGCGTCGCCGCCGTGATGACCGTCCGGTACACGTCGAGTTTCCTCGTGGCGTGGCTCAGGGCCTCGCTGCGGGCGACGTACGTTCGCCACCTGCAGGTCGAGTCGTTCGACCACGCGCTGGACGCCGAGGTGGCGTATTTCGACGAGGAGGGGTCGGACGACATCCTCAACGCGATCGTCACCCAGGCGACCTACGCGGGGCGGGCCATCGACCGGATCGTCAAGATCGTCGAACAGGGCTTCCTGACCGCGATGTACGGCGTCGTCGCGCTGGTGATGGCGCCGCTGTTGACCGTCGCGTCGGTCGTCGTGCTCGGTACCTTCGTCGTGCTCTCGCGGACGGCGCTGGAGTCCGGCTACTCGGTCGGTGACCGCGTGGCCGACGCCAACGAGACCGTCCAGACGGCGGCCCAGGCCGGAACGCAGGGGATCCGCGACGTCAAGCTGTTCGGGCTGACGGACGAACTGTTCGAGCGGTTCCGGACCGCGGCGGACCGGCGCGTGCGCGCCAGGGTGAAGCTCCGCCGGAACGAGGCCGTTCTCGACAACTTCTACCAGCTCGCGACCGCGGTCGTCGTCTTCCTCCTGATCTACGTCGCGCTCCGGGTCGCGTCGCTCTCGCTCGCGAGCCTCGGCGTGTTCCTGTTCGCGATGTTCAGGCTCGCACCGCGGGCGAGCACGCTGAACAACCTGGTCTACAAGGTCGAGGGTGACCTCCCGCACCTCGTCCGGACCCAGGCGTTCATCGACGAACTCGCGGCGCGGAGCGAACCGCAGCGGGGGACCGCGGCGGTCCCGGGTCGGATAGACCGGGTCGCCTTCGAGAACGTCTCGTTCAGGTACGGCGACGAACCGACGGTCGAGGACCTGTCGCTCGCGGTCGACCGCGGCGAGTTCGTCGCCTTCGTCGGGCCCTCGGGCGCGGGGAAATCCACCGTCCTCTCGCTGCTGGCGCGACTGTACGAACCGGACGCGGGAACGATCACGGCGGACGGGACGCCGATCGACGAGTTCGACCTCCGGGAGTGGCGCGAGAACGTCGCCGTCGTCCGCCAGCAACCGTTCGTGTTCAACGACACGCTCCGGTACAACGTGACCGTCGGGAACCGGGACGCCTCCGAGGACGAGATCCGGCGCGCCTGCGAGACCGCCCAGGTGACCGAGTTCCTCGACGCGTTACCGGACGGGTACGATACCGTGCTCGGTGACGACGGGGTCCGGCTATCGGGCGGGCAACGCCAGCGGATCGCGATCGCTCGCGCGCTGTTGAAAGACGCCGAGATCCTCGTCCTCGACGAGGCCACGAGCGACCTCGACACCTCGCTCGAAGAGCGGGTACACGACGGCATCGAGTCGATGGACCGCGACCGATTCGTGTTCGTCGTCGCCCACCGACTGTCGACGGTGCGGAACGCCGACCGGATCTACGCGATGGAACAGGGGCGGCTCGTCGAGTCCGGTCGCCACCGGGAGCTCGTCGACGGCGACGGGACCTACGCGGAACTGTACGAGACACAGCGACGCAACTGAGGCGGTCGCCGTCGCGGTTACCCCTCCGATCCCGCCAGGTCGACGCACCGGCGGTAGACCCAATCGGTGACCACGCTGACCGAATTCGCCCGCGTACCGCCTCGCGTGTATTCCCGCCGGGGCGAGAACGGGTCCGCTCGTCCGAACAGAGTTCGGCGAGTTGGTCCCTGATGCCCCGGGTCACCGATGTCGACCAGTAACCCGTTTCGGTCACGGTCGGTCCTCGATCACCGAGCGATAGACCGCTTCGAGCTGGTCGACGGTCCGGCAGAGATCGTACGACGGAGCCGCGTCCAGCGCGTTCTCGATCAGTCGATCGGCGTCCTCGAGGCACTCGCGCAGTCGCCGCTCGACGTCGTCCGCGTCGGTCCGATCGCAGCGGACGCCGTTGCCGCCGCGGACGTATTCGACGAGACTGCTCTCGTCGTTGACCAGCGCCGGCGTCCCGCACGCGAACGACTCCACGAGCGTGTTGGGCCCCATCTCGTCGGTCGACAGACAGACGAACAGTTTCGCGCGGGTGTAGAACGCCGGGAGTTCCTCCCGTGGGACGACCCCGTGATACGTCACGTCGACCGTCTCGAAGTCGGGGCTGTCCTCGGGCGTCCCGCCGACGATGTCGACCCGGAGTTCGCGCGTCCCGTCCAGTCGGGCGAGCGCGTCGACGAACGCGGGGTACCCCTTCCGCTCGTTCAGGGCGCCCACGTACAGGAGGTCCGTCTCGCGAGCGACCTCGGGGTCCGGTCGGAACCGGGGGTGGACGGCCGGACGGAGGACCTCGATCGGCCCGGTCGACCGGACCGAGCGGAGCATCTCCCGGTGGTATTCGCTGAACGCGAGGAGGCGGTCGGGGTCGATCGCGGCCACCGACAGCCGGTTCGCGAGGTAGTTGAGCCTGTTCGCGGCGGCCTCTCCGGGGGAGTCCTCCCAGAGTCCGTTCGGCCTGATCGGGAACCAGCCACCGACGTTGGGGCCGCAGACGACGGGGGCGTCCAGGCGGGACCCGACCGCCCTCGCGATCGTCCCCTCGACCGGTCGCGCCGTCGGCACGTGGACGACGTCGGGCTCGTAGGAGCGTAGCGCCCGCGCGACGCGGGGGGCCGACAGGAGCGACTCGACGTTGTGCAACCGACTGCCCCAGAGGTCGTCGGCCTCGAACCCCAGCGGCGAGAGGGCGAGCCGTTCCCCCTCGTCGATGAGCGGGAAGACGCGCCACTCGAAGTCGGCGTCGCACGTCCGAAAGCCGTCGAAGAGGTCGTGCATTCGCCCGTACCGCCCCGCTTTCCCCTCGAACCGGAAGGCGGTGAGGTAGGCGACCCGCATCGGCTCAGGCGTACCCGAGCTGTTCGAGTCGGTCCGCGACCACGTCATCGGCTGTCTCCTCGCGCTCGCCGGTCGGCGTTTCGGCCACGATGTTGCGACGCTCGCCCTCAACAATCAGCCACGGAACGGTGACGAGTTGGTCCGTATAGATGCCGCGCGGGTGTCCCCACTCGCGGATAGGGAAGGGGCGCGCACGCTCGCCCACCATGTTGCCGTGGTCTGAACTAACGACCGAGCGGCCGTCTAGACCTGTCAGCAGGTCGGCAACGTGCGGCAGCGCCCGGTCGAGATTATTCCGATAAGCTCGCCAGACGGACTCATCTGGTGTCTGAAGATCCCCGGTGAGCAACTGGTTCCAGCTACCCGGCTCATCGGGCTTGAGAAACGCTTGGTCGGGGTCGAACGGCTGTGGCTCGTCACTGTCGACGATGAACGGATAGTGGGGCTGGATGTAGTGGACCAGCAGCCGCTTATCCGGGTACTCCTCAGCGGCTCGCAGGGCCGCGGTCGTCGTTGTCTCGGGAAGGACGGTCATGTGCTCGTCGTCCCATCCCTCTTTCATCCAGACATGATCGACCGCGTGGAAGGAAGTATCAAGCCAGTCCTGGTGGCGGTACAACTGCGGGTTTGCAGTGACGTACACCGTGTCGTGGAGTTCCCGACCCTGGAAGTTCCCTTTGAGGAACTCTCGCGTGCTGGACCCGCGGGAAACACGACGCTCTAGACGCCCGCCAAGGTCCGCTTGCTCGGCGAACATATCGTATCGGCACGCGTCCAGAATCAGGAGGTTGTCCCAGTCCTCTGCGAAGATATCGACGCCATCGGTGTTGTAGTCCCGCTGGTTCAGCCGCCGGTGATACAGCCGGTTCGCCTCCCGGAGGAACAGCGCGGGCGTCGAGAGCCCCCGCTTCAGCTGCGAGAGGGAATACATGGCCGCACAAAGATGCTGATAGGTTTATATCCTTTCGGTAGCGCAGTAGGAGTAGCCCGATGGAGATCTGCTATCTCATCAATCAGCTGGCGCCCGGCGGCGCGCCGACGCTCCTCCTCGATCTCGTCAGGCGGACCGACCCCGATGTCTCGTACACGGTCTGCTTCGTCGAAGGGGACGACAGCCTCGTCCCGGACCTCCGCGAGGCCGGCGCCGAGGTGGTCGACTTCGGCGCGTCGTTCAAATTCGACCCCCGGGCGCTGGGGCGGATGGCCCGCTTCTTCCGCCGGCGCGAGTTCGACGTTCTCCACACTCACCTCCCGTATTCACAGACGCTCGGACGACTCTCTGCGCTCCTCGGAACCATCGGCGCGGTCGTCAGCACCCAACACAACGTCCCGGAGAACTACCATCCGATCACCCGGACGCTCGAACGGACGACGCGACCGCTCGACGATGCGACGGTCGCGGTTTCGGCGGGTGTCGAGCGGGCATTCCGCGGTGCGGCCCACCGGTACGACGGGACCCTCGAGGACGGATGGTGCACGATCTACAACGGCGTCGACACCGACGCGTTCGGGACGGCGGTCGAGACGGCGGATCCGGATTCGCTGGCTGTCACGGTGGCGGACGACGCAACCGTCTACCTGAACGTCTCGCGGTACGTACCGGCGAAAGACCAGGCGACGCTCGTAGACGCGATGGCGGCCGTCGTCGACCGGGAGCCGGCGGCGCACCTGTTCGTCGTCGGCTGGGGATCCGAGGAGGAGTCGCTCCGGGAGCGCGTTCGGCGGCGCGGACTGGACGACGACGTGACCGTCACGGGGCGAGTCCCGTCCGTTCACCCGTACTACGCGCTGGCGGACGTGTTCGTCTCCTCGTCCGTGTTCGAAGGGCTGCCGATCGCACACCTGGAGGCGATGGCAGCTGGCCTCCCGGTGGTGGCGACGGACATCCCGGGTGTCGACGAGGTCGTCGTCGACGGCGAGACGGGGCGGCTCGTCCCACCGGAGTCGCCCGACGCGCTCGCGTCGGCGATGTGTGACCTGGCTAGTGCCGACCGGCAGTCCGAGTTCGGTCGCGCGGGTCGACAGCGGGTCGGCGAGGAGTTCGACATCGCGAGTACTGTCGAAGCCCACCGTCGACTGTACGAGTCGCTCTCACCCAGTTCTGGTAGTCGATGAGACCGATCTCCGACGGAATCTGCCCGATGGTCGGCGGCCAGAACCGTTTTGTCGACGGACGTGCGTCACAGAGACAATGAACGGCCGACGACGGTTCGGTGTCGGACTGCTCGTCTTTCTCCTGGCACTCTCGACGCGCCTGGTCGGTGTGGCAGTCACGGGCCTCACGAAACTGAATCCGTACGCCAGGGCGGACGCGGACCGATTCGCGGCCAGCGCAGCCGAGACTGCGGCAACGCTGATCGCGGGCCGTCTCCCGACGATCCCGACGAACCCGGACCGGATCGTCACGCTGTGGGGGCTCTTTCTTTCGCCGTTGTGGCTGTTGCCGGGGCCGAGCCGGCTGTACGGTCGGTTGTTCGCCGCGCTTCTGGGGGCCGTCGCCGTCTACGGGCTCTATCGCCTCGCCCGAGCGCTCCACTCCCGTGAGGCCGGCGTCGTCGCCGTACTTCCACTCGTTTGCTATCCGAGCATCGTCCTCGTCCACAGTACTGTCCTCCGGGAGTCGTTCGTCCTCGCGGGGCTGGTCTGGGCGACGATACTACTGAGCGATACCGGGGCGGCGCCGTCGTGGTTCCAGACCGGCACCGGACCCGCGTGGTTCCCCGACGGGACTGTCAGGTACCTCACCGGACTCGCCGTCCTGGGACTGATCTCGGTCGTCCGGTGGGAAAACCTACCGCTGTACGCGGTCGCGCTGGGCACCGGCGTCGCAGTCGGCCATCGCGACGGTATCACACAGTTGCGACTCGCCGTCGCCGCGACGCTGGCGACGCTCGTCACGCTCACCGTCGGCCGTCCGTTCGTCCGGTCGGCGCTCGACTTCCTGGTCGTCAAGCGTGACCGTCGGAGCGAAGGCCGGACGGTGTACCTCCCCGAGTTCCGTCCCGACACGATCCCGAAGGCGATCGCGTTCGCGCCGGTCGGAGCGGTCTATTTCCTGTTCACGCCGTTCCCCTGGATGATCGAGACGGTGGCCGACGCGGTCGTCTTTCCCCAGTCGGTCGGGAACCTCGTCGCAGCCGGCTTCGCGGCCGTGGGCGTCCCGGTTCTCTGGAGGCGTTCGGAGCGAACGACCGGCGCGCTCGTCGTCGCCTTCGCCGTCGGTACGATACTCTACGGGCTCGTCAACGCCAACGTGGGGACGAACGTCCGCCAGCGACAGATGTTCCTCTGGGTGCTCTTCCTGTTTGCCGGCGTCGGCGCCGCGACGCGGTTCGACCTCACCGACCGCTTCGAGCGACTGGGATGATCGTTCGCGACGCGGTCGAGACGACCGACATCGTTAGGGGACTGAGCGGTCGTATGGTAAACGATGATCGCGGGGTCGCTCAGTCGCGACGACAGTGTGCCCGACCTGTCGGGCCGACGAACGCCGAGAGGGCTTCGTCTCGGTACGGAGCTGATACCGGACGAATCCTCCGAGCCGGAGTGTCGGCGATGACCCGGAACGTCGTCGTCGTGGTGATGGACACGGCCCGCTACCGGGACGTGTTCCCGGCCGACGAGACGGTCGCTCCGACCCTCGAATCGCTGGCGTCCGAGGGGACGCGGTTCGACAGTGCGGTCGCACCGGCACCGTGGACGCTCCCGTCGCACGCCTCGCTGTTCACCGGAACGTACCCGTCGAAACACGGCGCCCACGCCGACCACAAGTACCTCGACGACGGGCTTCCGACAGTCGCGGAAGTGTTCGCCGGAGCCGGCTACGAGACCGTCGCCGTCTCGAACAACACCTGGATCAGCGACGGGTTCGGCTTCGCTCGGGGTTTCGAGCGCTTCCGCAAGACCTGGCAGTACCTCCAGGCGGACACGGACCTCGGGCCCGCCGCCCGCACGAACGAGGGTCGCGACAAACTCCGGGCACTCACCCGGTCGCTGTTCGACGGCAATCCGTTGGTCAACGCACTCAACGCCGTCTACGGACAGTTCTTCCGCAAGCGCGAGGACAGCGGCGCGCGCCGGACCAATCGGTGGATCCGGGAGTGGCTCGCCGACCGCGACGACGAGCGCCCCTTCTTCTGTTTCGTGAACTACCTCGAACCCCACCTGGAGTATCGGCCGCCCCGCGAGGCGGCCGAACAGTTCCTCCCCGCGGGGACGAGCTACGACGAGGCGATGGCCGTCCCGCAAGACGCGTGGTCGTATGTCGCGGGTGACCTGGACCTCACCGACGAGGATTTCGCGGCGTTGCGCGCGCTGTATCGCGGCGAGATCGCCTACCTCGACGACCGGATCGCCGAGCTGCGCGACGCGCTGGTGGCGGCCGGCGTCTGGGAGGACACGGTGTTCGTCGTCACGGGCGACCACGGGGAGAACATCGGTGACCACGGGTTGATGGACCACCAGTACTGCCTCTACGAGACGCTGCTCCACGTGCCGCTGGTTGTCCACGGCGGCCCGTTTGACGAAGGTTGCGACGAGCGGCTGGTATCGCTAACCGATCTCGCGCCGACGCTGCTCGACGCGGCCGATGTGGACGCGCCGGAGTTCCGCGACCAGGCACAGGGCGAATCGCTGCTCGCCGACAGCAGCGGACAGCGAGACCACGTCTTTGCCGAGTACCTCGCGCCCCAGCCGTCGATGGCGGCGCTGACCGAGCGCGTGGGCGGCCTCTCCGACGACGTGCGCCGGTACGACCGGTCGCTACGCGCCGTCCGCGGCGACGGGTGGAAGCTGATACGCGGATCCGACGGCTCGCGCGAGTGCTACCACCTCGCGACCGACCCCGACGAGACGGTGGACCTACTCTCGACCGATGGCGACGGGACGACCGGCGCGAATGGGGTACCCGAGGCGGGTGGGACAGCCGAGGCGAACACGGCGGACAAGGAATCCGTCGACGCCACACGCCGAACCGACTCCCTCGGCGACGTACTCGACGACTGGCTCGCGTCGTTCAACCACGCCGACCCCGACGGTGACCCGGCGATGTCCGAGACAACGGCCCAGCGCCTCGAAGACCTCGGATACCTGCAGGAGTAAGCGCCTGGTACGGCCGTTTCTGCCTCTGATCCCGACACCTCTCTCTTGAGTACCTAGCGACAGCACCCGCCCGATGAAAAAACATATAACCGAGCAGAGTTACTCACAATCTGAGTAACCTATGACGATCCTCGTCACCGGCGCCGACGGCTACATCGGGTGGCCGACCGCCCTGCGCATCGCGAACCGGACGGACGACCGCGTGCTGCTCGTCGACAACTTCGCCCGCCGCGAGTGGGTCGAAGAGGTCGGCTCGAAGAGCGCGACGCCCATCGCGGGCATCGACCAGCGCATCGACGCGGCCGAGGACGTGTTCGGTATCGGCAACATGTCCTTCGTCGAGGGCGACCTCGTCGAGAAGTCGTTCGTCGACGAACTCCTCGCGGTCCACGAGCCCGACGTGGTGGTCCACGCGGCCGCGCAACCGTCCGCGCCGTACTCCCAGATCAACGGCGAGCGGGCCAACTACACCCAGCACAACAACATGCAGGCCACGCGGAACCTGCTGTGGGGCCTGGACGAGCACGACCTCAACGACACGCACTTCATCGAGACGACGACGACGGGTGTCTACGGTGCCCCCGAGTTCCCCATCCCCGAGGGCGGTGCCGTGATGGAGAACGAGGGCGAGCGCGACGAGGTGCCGTTCCCGGCGATGGCGGGGTCGTGGTACCACCTCACCAAGAGCCACGACGCCGCGAACATGCGCCTGGCTCACCAGCAGTTCGACATCCCCATCTCGGACGTGCGCACGGCCATCACCTACGGGACCGAGACCGAGGAGACCCGCGAGGACGACCGGCTGAAGACCCGGTTCGACTTCGACTACTACTTCGGCACGGTGGCCCACCGCTTCGCCGCACAGGCCGTCGCGGGCTACCCGGTCACCGTCTACGGCAAGGGCGAACAGCGCAAGCCGTTCGTCTCGCTGGAGGACGCCGTCGAGGGGCTGGCCAACCTCGCCCTGCAGGACCACGCGGAGCGCCCGGACGACCTGACCGTCTACAACCAGGTCACCCGCGCGATCTCCATCGTCGAGATCGCCGAGACTATCGCCGACGTGGGCTCGGAGTTCGATCTGGACGTGGCCGTCGAGCACTTCGAGAACCCCCGCGACGAGGACGAGACCCACAAGATGGAGATCGAGAACGACCGCTACGCCGACCTCATCGGCGGGCAGGCCCAGTCGTTCGAGGGCGGCATCCGCGACGTGTTCGAGACGCTCACCGCCCACGCCGACACCATCGAGGCCCACGAGGACCGGTTCCTGCCGGGCGTCCTCGACGACTGGGACGAAGAGGAGTAACCCGTGGACGTGCTCGTCACCGGCGGGTGTGGCTACATCGGCAGCCACCTCGTGCCGAAACTCCAGGCCGACGGCGACGTCGACCGCGTGGTCGTCCTCGACAGCCTCGTCTCCGGGTCGCCCCGCGCCCTCTTTGGCTGTTTCGACGACGGGCTGGACTTCCGCCGGGGCGACGTGCGCGAGTACGGCGACGTCGAGAGCGCGATGCGCGACGTGGACCGGGTGGTCCACCTCGCCGCAATCACGGGCGCGGCGAGCACGCACGACCGTCGCGAGGAGACCTTCGCCGTCAACTACGACGGCACCGAGAACGTCCTGACCGCCGCGGGCAAGCTCGGCGTCGACCACGTCGTCTTCGCCTCCTCGTGTAACATCTACGGCCGCGCGACGAGCACGGACATCGACGAGACGGTCGACCCCGACCCGATCAACCCCTACGCCGAGACGAAGTACCAGTCGGAGGACCTGCTCGCGGAGCACTGCGAGGAGTACGACATGACCGGCACCGCTCTCCGGATGGCGACCAACTTCGGCTACTCGCCGGCGGTCCGGTTCAACCTCGTCGTCAACCACTTCGTCTTTCGCGCGGTGACGGGCCGGCCGCTCACCGTCTACGGTGACGGGTCGAACTGGCGGCCGTTCGTCCACGTCGACGACGCCGCCCGCGCCTACGAACACGCCGTCCGCGAGCCCGATGCGTGGAACGAGCGCGTGTACAACGTCGGCTCGAACGACGGCAACTACCGCATCGAGGAGATAGCCGAGGTCGTCCGCGAGGAGGTCGGCCCGGTCGACATCACCTACCTCGAAGACGAACACCCCGGCCCCTCCTACCACGTCAACTTCGACCGCCTGGACGGGACGGGCTTCGAGACCGAATACACCCTCCGCGAGGGCGTCCGGGACCTGGCCGCGCGGTTCCGTGACTCGGAGACGAAGGCAGGCTTATGACAACCGGAACTCGGAGCTGACACATGGCCGAAATTGTTCGAACCGATGGTGTCCTCGGGGGGAAGCCACGGCTGGCGGGACACCGCATTTCGGTCCTCCAGGTGGCGGACATGGTTCTGGATGCGGGCCACTCTCCGGAATACGTCGCGGATCAACTCGCCATCTCGCTCTCGGATGTCCACACCGCACTCGCGTACTACTACGACAACCCCGACGAGATGGACGAGATTCGAGAACGGAACGAGCGACTCGAAGCCCAACTGCGAGAACAGGCGATAACACCTGACAGCGTGGAATAGCAATGAACCAATCAGAGGTCTACATCGACAAGAACGCGATTTCCGTGAGGGAGAGAACTGTAAACCGATCCCGTGTAATGGTCATTACGTCGGATTTAGTACGACGTAATAGCAATCACTCTCTCGGTGCAGCCACACGCGATACGAAACACTCGATCCGAAGGACACACAGATAATGACAGACCAACGCACCGTCGCCGTCACAGGCGCGGCGGGATTCATCGGCAGTCGCGTCGTCTCGGAACTACAGCAGGCCTACCCCGACTGGGAGATCGCCGCGCTCGACAACTTCTACCTCGGTGACGTGCGCGAGATTGGCGACGTGACCGTCGAGCACGTCGACGTTCGCAACCGCGACCGCCTGGAGGACGCGCTGGCGGGTGCGGACATCGTGATGCACCTCGCGGCGATCTCGGGTGTCGACGACTGCGAGGACAATCAGGACCAGGCCTACGAGGTCAACGTCCAGGGAACGAACAACGTCGCGTGGTTCTGCCGGAAGACCGGCGCGGCGCTCGTGTTCCCGTTCTCGATGGCGGTGCTGGGCGACCCCGTCGAGTTCCCGATCACCGTCGACCACCGCCGCGACCCCATGAACTGGTACGGCCGGACGAAACTGCTCAGCGAGCGCGCCATCGAGACGTTCGCCGAGGGCGCGTTCCCCGCGCACCTGTTCCTCAAGTCGAATCTGTATGGGGAACACGAGATCGGCGGTCAGACCGTCTCGAAGGGGACGGTCATCAACTTCTTCGTCGGCCGCGCGAGGGCGGGCGAGGCGTTGACCGTCTACGAGCCCGGCGACCAGGCGCGCAACTACGTCCACGTCAAGGACGTGGCCCGCGCGTACGTCCGGAGCGCCGAGCGGCTCGACGACCGGCTCGACGCGGGCGAGACGGGCGTCGAGAAGTACGAGATCGCCAGCGACGAGGACCCCGGGATCACGACCGTCGCGGAGATCGTCCGGGACATCTCCGCCGAGGAGATCGACTTCGAACCGGAGATCGAACTGCTGGAGAACCCGCGCGACGAGACGCTCGTCAGCGAGTTCGAGGTCGACACGACGCGGGCTCGCGAAGAACTGGGGTGGACGGTCGAACACTCCGTCGAGGACAGCATCCGGAAACTGCTGGTCGAGGACTGACCGACTCGCCGCCCGAAACCGCCCGCGCTCCCGACGGACTGTCGGCCGGCTCGGCGCGACCGATGGCCGGTGTTCGTACGGGGTTGCGTAACTTCCAAGATAGTCCCCACCGGTGTAGGTGTCATGGATGTGAACAAGGCTGTCATTCCCGCCGCAGGCTTTGGCACACGATTCCTACCGGTGACGAAAGCCCAGCCCAAGGAGATGATGCCGGTCCTCGACAAGCCGACCATCCAGTACGTCGTCGAGGAGGCCGTCGACGCCGGGATCGACGACATCCTCATCATCACCGGCCGCGGGAAACAGTCGATCGAGCGCCACTTCGACAAGTCCTACGAACTCGAAGCGGAACTCGCGGCCGCCGGCAAGGACGACCGGCTCGACCGGGTCCAGGAGATCGCGGACCTCTGCGACATCCACTACGTCCGTCAGAAGGAGCGCGACGGGCTCGGTGACGCCGTCCGCTACGCCCGGAAGCACGTCGGCGACGAACCGTTCGCACTGTTGCTCGGGGACACGATCGTGAAAAGCGAGGTCTCCTGTACGGCGAAACTCATCGACCACGCCGAGGCCCACGGGGAGTCGACCATCTCGCTCGAAGCCGTCCCCTGGGAGAAGGTGTCCGCCTACGGCGTCGCGGACGTCGGCGAACGGAGCGAGGACGGGTCGCTCCCCATCGAGGAACTCGTGGAGAAACCCGCGCGCGAGGACGCGCCGTCGAACCTTGCCATCACCGGCCGGTACGTCCTCACGTCGGAGATATTCGACCTGCTGGAGGAGACCGAACCCGGCGTCGGCGGCGAACTCCAGCTGACGGACGCGCTCCGGAAGCTCCCGGCTATCCGCGGGGTCGAACTCGATGGCGACCGCTACGACATCGGGAACATCCCCGACTGGTTACAGGCGAACCTGGAGATGGCGCTCACCCACGACGACGGCGAGATGAACGACGCCGTTCGAACGCTCGTCGAGGAAGAGCTCGATGGGTAGAGTGCTCGTCACCGGCGGCGCCGGCTTCCTCGGGTCGCACCTCTGCGAGGCGCTGCTGGACGCCGGCCACGAGGTCATCGCGATGGACAACCAGGTCACCGGCCGGACCGACAATCTGGAGGACGTCTTCTATCACGACCGGTTTTCCTTCTACGAACACGACGTGACGAACTTCATTCACATTTCCGGGGACCTCGACAGCGTCATCCACCTGGCGAGCCTCGCCTCGCCCGTCTTCTACCGGGACCACCCGATCAAGACGCTGAAAGTCGGAGCGCTGGGGACGCACAAGACGCTCGGGCTCGCCAAGGAGAAGGACGCGACGTACCTCTTCGCGTCGACGAGCGAGGTGTACGGCGACCCCGACGTGAACCCCCAGCCCGAGGACTACCGCGGGAACGTCGACTCCTACGGTCCCCGGTCGTGTTACGACGAGTCCAAGCGCTACGGCGAGTCGCTCGTCCGCGCGTACCGCGACGAACACGACATCGACGTCCGCGTCGTCCGCATCTTCAACACGTACGGCCCGCGGATGCGACTGGACGACGGGCGCGTCATCCCGACGTTCGCCAAGCAGGCGCTGACCGGCGAGGACCTGACGGTCTACGGCGACGGCCAGCAGACCCGGAGCTTCTGTTACGTCTCGGACCTGATCGAGGGGATCCTGGCGCTGCTCGAAGCCGACGTGCAGACGCCCGTCAACATCGGGAACCCGGACGAACGGACGATCCAGGAGCTCGCGGAGGTGATTATCGAGTTGACCGACTCCGACAGCGAGATCACCTACGAACCGCTGCCACCGGACGACCCCCAGGTCCGTCGGCCCGACATCTCGAAGGCGAAGTCGGAACTGGACTGGGAACCGACCGTCGACCTCGAAGCCGGGCTCGAACGGTCGCTCGACTACTTCGAGTCGGTCGTGTAGCGACGGCCCGGACCGCGGCGGCCCCTTCTGGTCACTGTCGTTCCGGGTCCGGATCGGCCAGTTCCCAGACGAGCGGGACGAGGACGGCGACGGCGACGCAGAAACTCCCGAACGCGAGCGCCTCGGACGGCCGTCCCCACAGCGTCGCGACGGCGCTGACTGCCACCCAGAGACAGCACAGCACCGCGAGCAGCCGCCCGAGCGCGCTCATCGCTCTCCCGCGATCCGTTCGAGTCGCTCCGTGGTCCGCTCGACGGTCGTTTCCCAGTCGTACCCGCCTTCGACGACCTCTCGCGGCGCGTACGCCCCTGGATCCGCGGTGACGGCCGCGAGCGCGTCCGCGAACCCGTCCACGTCGCCGACCTGGACCGTCTCGCCGCCGCCGGCGACCACGTCCGTGAGCTGGTCGAGCGCGCTCGTGACGACGGGCACGTCCGTCGCCATCGCCTCCAGCACCGTCCGGGGGAGCCCCTCGGCCTCGCTCGGCAACAGGAGCGCGTCGGCGCCGCGGTAGACCGCCGGCATCGCCTCGTAGGAGACGTGGCCCAGGAACCGCACCGCCCCCTCCAGGCTGCGCTCGCGGGCCGACCGCTCCAGTTCGTCGCGGAGCGGGCCCTCCCCGCAGACGGTGAGTCCGGCGTCCGGCGCCCGCTCGCGGAGTCGTTCGAGGGCCGCGAGCGCGTCCCCGGGGCGCTTGCCCTCGACGAGCCGACCGACGAAGACGATAGCGGGGTCGCCGGCGACGCGGTCGTCCGCCGGCCCGTCCGGCGCGAACCGGTCGGTGTCGATCCCGTTGGCGACGACCGCGACGGGGGCCGAGACGCCCAGTTCGCGCAGTCGGTCGCGGTCCTCGTCGGTGTAACAGAAGACCGCGTCCGCGCTGTCGAAGGTCCACCGGCCGACCGTCCGGAGGTAGCCGTCGAAGACCCACTTGGGCGCCGTCTGGGAGTAGAGGCCGTGGTTCGTGACCGCCAGCGGCGTCCCCGACAGCCGGCCGGCCAGGGCCGCGAGGTTCGTCGAGAAATAGAGGTGCGAGTGGGCGTGGATCACGTCGTACTCGCCGGCGCGGCGGAGGAACTGCGCGACGCCCGCGGAGACGGCGTTGCCGAGCGGCTCGGCCGACGCGGGATACCGGACCACCGTGTAACCGTCGCGCTCTTCGACGTGGGGACGGTCCCCGCCGGCGTCGACCGTCAGGACCATCACGTCGTGGCCCGCCGCCGCCTGGTCGCGGCTCATCGCGTGGACGTGGTACGGCCCGCCGCCCGTCACGTCGGGGTAGACCTTCTGTGCGACCCGGAGGACCCGCATTCGCTTCTCACCTCCACCCCGTCGGTGTTAGGTGTGGTGGTCGGTCGGCCGCGGCCGGACCCGCGCGGTCGGTCTCCGGCGGACGGGCGAGATCAGTCACGGGCGAACTCGGCGAGGTCAGCGAGCACCTGCCAGCACTGTCGGATGACGATGCGGACGTCGAGCCAGAACGACTGGCGGCGGATGTACTCCAGGTCGTAGTGGAGCTTCGTCTCCGGGTCGGTGCTGGAGGCGCCGCTGATCTGGGCGAGCCCGGTGAGCCCGGGTTTGACGAACCAGCGTTTGCGCCACCGATCCGCGGACTCCTCCAGGTAGCTCTCCTCGTCGGTCCAGACCGCCCGCGGGCCGACGACACTCATCCGCCCGACGAGGATCGTCCACAGCTGGGGGATTTCGTCGAGGTGGGTCGTCCGCAGGACGCGGCCGACGCGGGTGATGGCGTCGTTGTCGTCGTCGTCAACCGGTGTGGCGTCCTCGCTGTCCGGGTACATGGTGCGGAACTTGTAGATCCGGAACGTATCGCCGAACTCGGCGGTCCGCTCCTGGCCGTAGAGGACCGGCCCGTCGCTGTCGAGCCTGATCGCCGCGGCGATGACCGCGATGAGCGGCGAGAGGACGAGGAGGCCGGTCGCGGCGAAGGCCGCGTCGAACACCCGCTTGACGACGTAGTCCTGGGTGTCCCACGGTTCGAGGTCGATATCGACCAGCGCGTCGTCGGGGACGCTCGCGGTGAGCACGCTGTCGGCGTGGTCGCGGTGGGCCTTCGCGACGACGCCGTGTTCGTAACAGCTGTCGAGCGTCCCGAAAAACTCCATGCGGTCGGCGTCGCCGAACGCGAGGACCGCGGTGTCGATGTCGTAGGCGACGAGGATCTCCTCCAGCCTGGAGAGCCCGCCCAGACACTCCAGTTCCTCCAGGGGGTCCCGTTCGACCGCCACGCCGCCGTCGGTGTAGCCGACTCTGTCGGGCACCTGTCGGTCGTCGCGGCTCGCCAGCGGCGAGACGTAGCCGACCACGTCGAGGTCGGTCGTCGCCAGCACGTCCGCCATCGCGTCGGGGTCGTCGCCGACGACGACGGCCCGTTCGGTGCCCGGCGGCCGTCGCCGGATCGCGACCATCGCCACCGGGAGCGCGACGAACAGCAGACCGGTCACGATCATCAGCGTCGACCGCGGAAGCCTGTACGTGTAGTTGTAGTACCCCAGCGCGGCCAGCCCGACCATCGCCAGCAGAACCCGCTTCTGGGTCAGGAGGATGGTGTCGAGAACCCGCCGCGGACGGGGTTTGAAGACGGGCCACATCGCCGCGGCCACGATACCGATGGTCGTCGCCACCGCGACCGTAAACTGGCCGCCGACGAGGACCTCCGGCGCCGGTCGGCCGAAGTAGGGCACCAGCGCGAACAGGTCCTGGACGAACGGGTGGTTCGCGACGAGCAGCGCGACGAGCGTCAGGGATACCGTGGCCCCCACGCTCGCGACCCGATACTGCCATCGCGAGTTCATCGTCCCTTATTGTCGAACTGACTCTCATAAGTACTGCGCCACGATTATCGCTCCTGAGTCTTTCAGCGCCGGTTTCGGCCGCGTCCGATCGCCGCCCGTTCCGGTCGTTCCGATCGCCTGTCCCGGTCGGTGTACGGGCGTACAGCGACATCCCCTATCGGAGGTGTATGGGCGTATCACGGCCAGAAACGCTCTAAACGGTCTCGGTCGTTCAATACGGGGTCGCCACGATACCCGTTCGATGAGACGACCTGACCCAAGATGCGAACCGGACGTGCGACTGTCAGCCGACGGGAGCCACGGTCCCCGTCCGAAGGAACGGACCGCCGACCGTTCGTCTCCGGTGTTCGACCCTCACGGGGGGTGTAAACAATGAATGTCCGCTCGGAACTCTCGTCCGTCGTCCCCCACAGTCCGGCGCTGACGGCCGTGATCGGGGCGCTGGGGCTGGCACTCGGCGGCAGCGTCGCGGCGGTCGTCGGCGCCATCGCGTTCCGTCTGGTCGCCGCTGCGCTCGGCGTCGCCGACTCGGCGGCGTTCACCGTCGGCAGAGTCGGCGTCCAGATCGGGTTCGGCGCCGTCGCCCTCGGCTACCTGGCCACCGCGGACGAGCCGTCGCGGTACGCGAAAGTTCGGTGGCCGACCCTCGAAGACATCGGCTGGATCCTGGTCCTGCCCGTCCTGCTCGGCGTCGCGGGGTTCGCCCTGAACGCCGTTCTGTCGGTGGTCGGGGCCGCGACGCCGTCGACCTCGCACGGCGCTCAGGGGGCCGCGGAGATACTCGCGAACCGGCCCGTCCTCTGGGCGGTGGCGATACCCGCGCTGTACCTGTTCGCGGCGCCGGCCGAGGAACTGCTGTACCGCGGTGTCGTGCAGGGTCGACTCCGGCCGCACCTGGGGACCGCGGGGGTCGTGCTCGTCAGCGGCCTCGCGTTCGGGCTGATGCACGGTGTGATGGGGCTCGTCTCGTCGACCGACCGCGTCGTCCACTGGATCGCGTCGACCGGGGTCGGTGGGGCCGTCTGGGCGTTGGCCTACGAGCGGACGGAGAACCTCGCCGTGACCGCGGTCAGTCACGCGATGAGCTGGACGATCTCGTTCTCGACGCTGCTGCCGTTCCACTGAACAGCAGTCCTGCAGTCACTACCCGAACGTCACTTCCGACCGGTTTCGGAGCGGGCACTCAGTTCCCGTCTCGGTCCTGTTCGTCCCCGCCGTCGCTGACCGCGGGCGCCCGCTGGGCCGCCTCGCGGCTCGGCGGGTCCACCTGCTCGACGATGTCCTCGACCACGTCTCCGGGCGTCACGTCGCTCAGGTCGGCCTCGGTCGAGAGGACGAGCCGGTGGGCGAGGATGGGTTCGACGAGCGCCTTCACGTCGTCGGGGATGACGTAGTCGCGGCCGTGGATGGCGGCGCGGGCCTTCGACGTGTTGAGGAAGGCCAGCGACGCCCGCGGGGAAGCGCCGTGAGCGGTGTCGGCCGAGTCCCGTGAGGCCGCCACGAGGTCGAGGATGTACTCGTTGACGCTCTCGTCGATGTACACGTCCTCGACGACCTCGCGGGCGGCGAGGATGTCGTCGCGATCGACGACCTGCTCGACGGACTCGGGACCCAGCTCGGGTTCGTCGTCGAAGCGATTCAGCAGTTCCGTCTCCTCGTCGCGGTCGGGCAGGTCGACGGTGAGCTTCAGGTCGAAGCGGTCCCGCTGGGCCTCGGGGAGCTCGAAGGTCCCCTCCATCTCGATTGGGTTCTGGGTCGCGATGACGATGAAGGGGGTGGGGAGCTGGAGGGTGTCGCCCTCGACGGTGACGTGGCGCTCCTGCATCGCTTCCAGCAGGGCCGATTGGGTCTTGGCGGTCGCGCGGTTGATCTCGTCGGCGACGACGACGTTGGCGAAGACCGGGCCCCTGCGGAGTTCGAACTCGCCGGACTGCTCGCGGTAGACGTAGGTGCCGGTGATGTCCGCGGGGAGGATGTCCGGCGTCATCTGGACGCGGTTGTAGTTGAGCCCGGTCGCTCGCGCGAAGAGGTTCGCGACCGTGGTCTTGGCGACGCCGGGGACCCCCTCCAGGAGGACGTGGCCGCGGGTCAACATCGCGATGGTCAACCCCTCGACGACGGTCTCGTTGCCGATGAGGACGGATCCGGCCTCCTCCCGGATGGCCTCGTAGAGGGCGGCGGGCTCAGTCATCGTCTGTCCGTCCCTCCCGCTGGCGTATAATCGCTTCTGTTACGCGCTCGGCGTACTCCTCGTCCCAGTCGGAATGCCGGTCCTCGATGAGCGCCCGGACGGCCGCCCGGTCGAGGGTCACGTCGTCGCTATCGAACTCGTCGCCGTCGCGACCGAGCGCGGAGGCTGCGGCCGCGACCAGTCGCCCCCTGTTGACGTAGAGGCCGAAGACGCCGAACGCGAGGACGCTGACGAAGAGCTGGAGCGTCGAATTCGTCCGGACGGTGATCAGGGCGTACACGAGCGGCGGCAGCGACGAGTGCTGGGAGTAGTCCAGCAGGACGCGCTCCCGGCCGTCCAGGAGGGCCGCGAGGAACGCCCGGTTGCCGTCGCGGTCGAGCATCGCGTTCGTGAAGGCGCTCGGGTCGCTCACGACGACGATGTGGCCCTCGCCCTCGGGTTCGACGGTCGCGACCGGGAGCGACCCGAACGGTTCGCCGGCGTCGAAGGTCCCGTTGCCGTTCGAGTCGAGGTACGCGATAGTCGAGCTGTTTATCAGCGGCGTCACGTCGCTCTCGTTGAACGACGCGCCGTCGCTGACGTTGAGTGCCGTCCCGTCGTTGAGCGTGATCGAGTCGACGCCGTCGGTCAGATTGTGGTCGGAGACGTTGTTCGCGACCGGGAGTTGCGGCCCGCGGTAGTTGTTCTGGTCGTCGCGCAGTTGCCGGCCGTCGACGCGGACGCTCGACCCGACCGCGTCGAGATACGGGTCGGTCGCGTTCGGCGACTCGCCGGCGACGACGAGCGTCCCGCCCCGGGAGACGAACGACTGGACCCGCGCGGCCGCCTCGTCGGTCGGGTCGCTCGGCGCGAGGACGACCGCGAGCGACCCGTCGGCCGGGACCTCGCCGTAGCGCTCGGTCGTCGTCGCGAGGCGGAGTTCCGCCGACTCGCTCGCGGTCGTCCGGAGCGTGTCGGCGCCGTCCCACTCGCCATTATAAGGGCCGTAGGGCGCCGACGAGGTGGCGAGCGCACCGACCAGTGCGAGGTTGACGGCGACGAGGAGAACGACAACGGCGACCCGCGGGTAGTCGTGGTCGTCGAACGCCATCGGTCAGTCGCTCCCCCCGGGATCCGGTCCCGCCGATCCGTCGACGAGCGATTCGACCTCCTGAAGTGTGGACTGGGCCGCATCGACGCCGACCCCGTCCGCGGCGTACGCGACCTCCTCGTAGCGTTCCGTGACCGTCCGCAGCGTCTCCAGGGTCGTTTCGTCCACGTCCGCGGCCTCGCAGTCGCGGTAGAACTCCCAGTGGGTGCGGCCGTCGCCGGGGACGGTGTCGCGGCGCTCGATCCGCGCTCGCAGCGCCGCGTACCCGACGCGGACCGCGGTCTCGGGGTCGCTCCCGAGGTGGTCGCGCGCCGCCGAGAGCAGCGACGCGGCGGTATCGCTACCGTCGTCGACGCCACCCGCCGCGACGCCGGGCGGGTGCCCGCTCTCGTCGCTCGCCGTGTCGTCTCGCTCGCCTTCCCAGGGTCGACGGCGGAAGAGGACAGCGCCGCCGACGAGGGCGACAACGAGCGCCGCGAGTCCGCCGAGGAGGACCGGCTGGCCGGCGGTCTCGACGGTGATCGATTCGGCGACCCGCGACGGGCCGAGGTTGCTGCCCGCGTCCCGGTAGGCGGTCGCGACGACCAGGGTCCGGCTCCCGCCGAGGAGGCCGCCGTCGAGCAGGCGACTCGGGACGGCGACCGCGGTGTCGAACGAGCCGTTCGCGGTCGTCTCGGCCGTCCCGACGGTCGTGCCGTTGACCGCGATGTCGACGGTCTCGTTCGCCACCCCGCCCCCGTTGACCTGCGAGAGGCGCCCGGTGACGCGGACGGTCTCTCCGCCGACGTGCGTGGCCTCGGCCGAGAGCTCCGTCGCGAGCTCGGCCACGCGGACCGACGTGTTCGCGCTCGCGCTCGTCAGCGTCCCGTTCTCCAGCGGGACGAGCACGCGCACCGGCTGTTCGCCGTCGGCGACCGAACTCGGGAGCCGTCGGGAGACGCTGTATCGTCCCATATCGTCGGTCTCGTTGCGCGCGAGCACGAGTCCGTCAGCGATGACCACGTACGGCGCCTCGGGCACGCCGACGTCGTCGACGCTCACGCGCCCGCTGACAGTGATCCGGTCGCCGTAACTCACTGCGTCCGGCTCGACCGTGACGCCGATGTCCGGCGTCTCTCGCGTGAAGTTCACGTCGAAGCGGTCGCGTGCGGGCGCGCTCGCCGAGTCGTTTTCCGGGACGTAGGCGACCGTCACGGCCGAGCGGCCGGCCGGCACCTGGGTCGGGCGGTAGCTGAGCGTGAACGTTCCGTCCGGTCCCGTGGTCGCGTTGATCGTCTGGTTGCCCGCCGTCACGGTGATCGTCCCGTTCCGGACGCCGGTCCCGTTGGTACTGACTGTCCCCCTGACGTACAGGGGGTCCGAGAACGACGCCGTCCGCGAGTGGCCCGCGACGGTCAGGTCGGTCGGGACGAACGTCCGGTCGCGGACGGTCGCCTGTCGTGCCGTGACGTTCCCGACGCTCCGTGTGACCGCCGCGCGCGCCGCAGTGAAGTTCCGGCTCGAGAGGTTGCCGAGCGTCCGGTACCGCTCCGACAGGCGCGTTCCCGTTCGGTTGACCTCGTCGGCGAGTCGGGAGAGCTGGTGGGCGCGCCGATAGATCTGGGTCCGGTTCGCCGGCGTGGGCCGCTCGGAGCCGGGTTCGATCTCGCGCAGGTCCGGTCGGGTCCGCGCGGTGGCCATCTCCGCGGTCGTGTACTCCGCGTTCCGGAGCGCCTGATAGCGCCGATGGATGCGGTTGTACCGGTCGAGATCCTCGATGAACTCCGACTGCGCTCTCAGCATCCGCCGGTAGGCCAGCGTCTGCTCCGTGTTGCCCGTCTGATTGGCGACCGACGCGTACCGGTCCAGGAGCGACTCGTACTCGGTCCCGTTGATCCGGTCGCGAGCCTGCTCGATGTCGTCGCTGCTCAGGTTGACGGCGCCGCTCCGCGCCCTGTCGGCGAGCTGCTCCGCGAGCTGCCGTTCGACCGCGCTCAGGTCGCCCTCGCTCCCGACCTCCGCCGGGTCGACCTGTCTCGGCTCGCCGGCGGCGCCCGGCGAACCCAGCCCCGAAACGCCGGCCGCCGGCGCCACGGCCCCGACGACCAGCCCGACGACGAGCGTCGCGACGCCGACGACCACGAGCGCTCGCGCGAGCCCGTCGTCGGGGAGGAGGGCGGGGCGGTGCATACCTCCGGGTATCCCGCCGGCGGGTTTAATCCCTTCTTCTCCGCGCGCCGCCGCGCCGGTGTCGGGCCGCCCCGGCCGGGTCGGCGTCGACCGACAACGTTGAATGTGGTCGGTCCGCTCGCTCCGGTATGGACCCGACCCCCCGGCTGTGGTCGACGGTCGGCGCCGGCGCGCTCCTGTCGCTGCTGGGCGTCGCCTTCGCCCGACCGGCGCTCGTCGCCGGCGCCGGGGGGGTCGGAGCGATCGTCCTCGCCAGGCAGTACGCGTTTCTCCGGGCGGCCGGGCGCCTCGACGACGACCTCTCGGTCGAGGTGGCGACCGACGCGCGGGTCGTCCGCCGCGACGAGCGGACGGAGGTGACCCTCACCGTCTCCGTCCCCGGCGGTGCGCCGCTGGCGCTGGCGGTCACGGCCGAGCTCCCGGCCGTCGCCGGGGGCGTCGACCGGGCCGACCGGACGGTCGCGCTCGAACCGGGCGAGGAGTCGGGGACGGTCACCTTCCCCGTCGAGTGGCCCGTGGTCGGCCGGGCGACGGTCCCGGAACCGACCGTCTCCGTCGTCGACGCGTACGGGCTGTTCACCGAGTCCTACCGGCGCGGCGGGGGGACGGAGATCCGGGTCGAACCGCGCCGGCCGCGGAACGTCCACGTCGGCGAGGGCGGCGACGCGGTCGGGGCGCCGTTCGGCGGCCACCGCACCGACCAGTACGGCCAGGGGACCGACCCGGCGGAACTCCGGGAGTACGCCCCCGGCGACTCGGTGAGCAACATCGACTGGAAGGCGACGGCGCGGCTGGCCTACCCCCACGTCCGGGAGTACGAGGTCGAGACCGACCGGCGGACCGTGCTGGTCGTCGACCACCGGGCGCGGACCGGCGAGGGACCGGAGGGCGAGACGAAACTGGACTACCTCCGGGAGGTCGCGCTGACCGTCGCCGCCGCCGCCGAGTCGGCCAGCGACCCCCTCGGGCTCTACGCCGTCGGTGACGACGGGCTGACGGCCGAGGAACGCCCCTCCACGGCGGGCCAGCACTACCGCGACGTTCGCACGCGCCTCCACGACCTCTCGCCGACCGGGAGCGACGCACCGGAGCCGGGGCCGGCGCGCGGCGCCGCCGGGACGCGACGGGTCGAGTCGGCGCTCGCCGGGGACGAGTCGGCGTTCGCGCGGACGCTCGGTCCGTACCTCTCGGAGCGTCGCCGGTACGTCCGCCGCATGGACGAGGACCCCCTGTTCGACACGGTGCGGACCTTCGTCGGGCGGCTCGGGGGCGACCACTGGGTGTTGCTGTTCACCGACGACTCCGACCGGGAGCGGCTGCGCGAGACCGTCCGGACCGCCCGGGCGGACGGGAACCGGGTGGTGTGTTTCCTGGCGCCGTCGGTCGTCTACGAGCCCCGCGGACTGGGCGACCTCGAGGACGGCTACGCCCGGTACGCGGAGTTCGAGTCGTTCCGGCGGGACCTCTCGAGCCTCGACCGGGTGACGGTCTACGAGGTGGCGCCGGCGGACCGGCTGTCGGCCCTGCTGGCCGACGGCCGGCGGTGACCGCCCTCCAGAAAGTTGAAACCCGGCCGGATTCGAGATACGCCGATGACATCGTCCGCCGACCGAGGAGGTGTGCGCGCGCCCGCCGACCCCGCGCCGGTCGCGTCGGCGAGCGCGACGTGGGCGGGAGTCGTCGCAGTGGTCGCCGCCCACGTCGCGCTGACCGCCGTCACGCCCGGCGTCGCCGGCCTCGCGGCGGCCGAGGGCTGTCTGCTCGCCGTCGCGGCCGGCACCGAACTCCGCGCCACCGGAGGTCTCCGCGTCGCCGCCGTGGTCGTCGTCCTCTGGGCGCTCCTCGTCGGGGGGGCGTGGGCCCTCGGCGCCGCGCGCGGCGCCGGGGCCGCCGCAGTCGCGCTCGCGTCGGCCGTCGCGGTCGCCTCCTACGCCCTCCACCGGCTGGAGTTCGTCGCCGTCGGGCTCGCGGAGGTGGCCGATGAGCGCGAGTGACCTGACCGGCGACGCCGACGGCGACGCGACCGAGGCGGCCGCCCGGGACCGGTTGCGCGGCGAGCTCGCCGCGCTCCGGGCGGAGAACGAGCGGCTCCGCCGGGAGTTCGTCCGCGCGCGCCAGTCGCGCTACCGCCGGAGCGCGGCCACCTTCGCCGTCGTGGGACTGCTCGCGGTGGTCGGCGGGCTCCTCGTCGCCGACGCCCGGACCGTCCTGTTCGCCCTCGGCGGGACGGGCCTGTTCGTCGCCGCCCTGCTCTACTTCCTGACGCCCGCGCGGCTCATCGCGGCGTCGGTCGGGGAAGCGGTGTACGCCCCGCTCGCCCGCAACGAGGCGGAGCTGGTGTCGGAGCTCGGACTCCGGGACGCGCGCGTGTACGTCCCGCGGACCGCCGGGCGAACGGCGGCCGGCGGCGGGAACGGGGAGGGGGAGCGCGGACCGGTCGGGGAGGTGCGGCTCTTCGTCCCGCAACACGCCGACCACGCCGTCCCGGACGGCGACGACCTCGACCGGGTGTTCGTGACGCCCGACGACCGCCGCTCCCGCGGCGTCTCCCTGCGACCGACTGGGGAGCCGCTCTACGCGGAGTTCGAGCGGGCGGTGACCGGCGACCCGAGCGACGACCCCGTCGAGGTCGCGGGCGAGCTGCGCGACGTGCTCGTCGAGCAGTTCGAACTCGTCCCCGACGCGGCGGTCGACGGCGACCGGGCCGGCGGACGCGTCGCCGTCCGGGTCCCCGAGGCGACGTTCGGGGGCCTCGAACAGTTCGACCACCCGGTCGTCTCGCTGCTCGGCGTCGGCGTCGCCCGCGCCGTCGGACGCCCCGTGACGACGGAGACCACGTCGGTCGACGACGACGGGACGCTGGTGACGTGCTCGTGGGAGCCGGCGGACGCGGCCGGCGACGCCTGACGGCGGCCGCCGCCACCCGGAACCGCCAGTCGACCGTCGACCGGCGCCCCGCGACCCCGGCGACGCCCGGCGGGAGTGTTACCCCGTGCCGTCGGATGGCGGCGGGCGCGGTCCCGCGGTCGTGTCGCGACATTTTTCACCGCCGACGCGGAACTCCCGGAGGATGAACGCCGGTACGTTGCGACCGTTGGTTCCCGCGCCGGTCCGGTCGCTGCCGTCGGACCTCGCGGCCGTCCTCCTCCTGACGGTGTGTGCCGACGCCGTCGTCGTTCTGTCGGCGGTGTTCGGCCTGTCCTACCCCCGGTTGCTCGCGGCGTTCGCCCTGTGCCTGGCGCTCCCCGGGTACGCGTTCGTCGCGGCGCTGTTCCCCGAACGGGAGGCGACCGACGGGACGGAGCGGCGGTCGATCAGCGGGCTGGAGCGGGCGGTCCTGTCGGTCGGGCTGAGCTACGCGCTGTTCGCGGCGGCGTCGCTCGTCGTCGACCTGTCGCCGGCGGCGGTCGCGTCGTGGTCCGTCGTCGGCGCCGTGTCGCTCGTCACCGTCGCCGCGGTCGCCGTCGCGGCCCGGCGGCGCCACGCGCTCGACCCCGCGGCGCGGTTGCGCCCGCGTTCGCCCGGCGCCGTCCTCGGCCGACTCCCCACGGCGTCCCGGCGGGATACCGTGCTGAACGCGGTCTTCGCCGTCGCCGTCCTCGTGGCCCTGACCAGCGTCGGGTACGCGCTCGTCGCCCCCCAGAGCGGCGACTCGGTCACCGGCTTCTCGGTGCTGACTCCCGGCGAGCGCGTCCCCACCGGCCAGTACGCGCCCGCCGTCGACGGGAACCGGAGCGCCGTCGTCGTCGGGATACGCAACCACGAGCACGCCCCGACCAGCTACACCGTCGTCGTCGGGACCGGGGGGCCGGGGTCGTTCGACCGCCTGGAGACGTTCTCGTCGCCGTCGCTCGCCCACGGCGAGGCCTGGAACCGGACGTACGCGCTCCCGCCGGCCGACCCCGGCGGGCGGTCGCGGGCGACGTTCCTCCTGTACCGTGGGGACCCGCCCGCCGACCCGAGCGTCGAGTCGGCCTACCGGCGGACCCACGTCTACCTCAACGCGTCGACCGCCTGACCGCGAGCGCGCCGACGCCCACCCGATAGTTGTCTTTATTTACGACGGTCGCCCAGCGGGTAACACATGGCCGAGACGCGGGAGGCAGTCGCCGCGCTCGTCGAGGAGAAGCCGGACCTGGAGGGGAAACTCCGCCAGGTGGTCGAGATCGACGCCGAGTCCGACGGGTGGACGTTCGACGACGTCCCGCTCGACGCCGGCGAGTTCGGCGAAGTCGTCTCCCGAGACGTCGCCGTCGAGGGCGATTCGGGCTACGAACTCGCCGACCCGGGAGCGGTCCGGGCGGCGCTCGACGGCGACGGAGCGGCGGCGACCGACCCGGGCGCCTCGCGATCCTCGCTCCCCTCGTTCGCGAGCGTCGACCGCCGCTGGGCGCTCGCTCTGGTCGGCGCGCTGGCGGTGGTCGTCCTCGTCAGGGTCGTGTTCGTCTACGGGTCGGTGTTCCGGAACGGCGACGTCGTGCTCGTCTCGAACGACCCGTACTACTACCGGTACAACCTCGAGGCGCTGGTCACTTCGGACCGCTCGCCGTTCTCGCCGTCCGATCTCGACGGGTTCCAGGTCGGGACGACGATCCTCGCCGGGCACGACGTGCTGTTCATCTACACGACCTGGCTCGCCGCAACGCTGTTGGGCGGTACGACCGCCGCCGTGAGCGCGGTCCTCGCCTGGTATCCGGTCGTCGCCGGCGTCGTCACCGCCCTGGCAGTGTATCTCATCTCGGCGCGGATCACGGGCGACCGCCGCGTCGCGCTCGCGTCCGTCCTGCTCCTGGCCGTGATCCCGGCCCACGCCTACCGCACGATGGTGGGGATGGGCGACCACCACGCGTTCGACTACGTCTGGCTGTCGCTGACGGTGCTGGGCCTCGTCTCGCTCCTCGATATCGGGGCCGAGGGGCGGCCGACCGAGCGGGAGTACTGGCGCGACTCAGGACGGGCGGCGTGGACGGCCCTGACCGGGGTCGGGCTGGCGGCCCAGGCGCTCGCCTGGCGGGCGGGTCCCGCCCTGTTCGTCCCGTTCGCGGTGTTCGTCGCCGTGTCGACGCTCGCGTCGGTCCGCGAGCGGGAGTCGCCGCTCGTCGCCAACGCGCCCCTCGCCGCGGCGGCCGCGGTGGCGTCGGTGCTGACGCTCGTCCCGTATCTGACGCTGGGGTGGGCCAGGCTCTTCAGAGCCGTCTCGCCGCCGCTTCTGTGCTGCGGGATCGCCGCGACGACGCTCGTCGGCGAACTCGCGGTCCGCCGCGAACGGACCGTCGCGGAGACGACGGTGGCGTCGCTCGTCGTCGGCGTCGGCCTGCTCGCCGCCGCCTGGGTCGCGATCCCGGACGTCGCCGACGCCATTCTGCACTTCGTGTCCTACCAGACGGAGAAGCTCGACTCGCAGATCGCCGACTCCACGTCGTTGCTTAGTCCCCGGCGGGGACTGTTCGTCGCGCCGCTACTGGAGGTCGGCGTCCCGATCTACCTCTCGCTGCCCGTCGCCGGCTGGGCGACGTGGGTCGGGTTCCGCGACCACCGGCGCGGCTGGGTCGCGCTCGGGACCTACTACTTCGCGTTTCTCGCGCTCTCGCTCAACCAGATCCGGTTCACCGCCCACCTCTCGCTGTTCGTTGCGACGTTCGGAGCCGTCGGGTTCCTGGCGCTGGCCGACTGGGTCGACCTGCTCGAGGCCCCGGCGCTGTTCGCCGAGGGTCGGTCCGCGCGCGAGGTGGCGTCCGACGGGCGCGCGCTGCTCCCGTCGGGCGCCGACCTCGTCTCCCTGTCGCTGTTGCTGTTGCTCGTGACCGGGGTCGGGATCGTCCAGACGCCGGTCAAGCAGTCCCAGCTCACGATCGACGAGGGGCGATACGAGGCCGCCACGTGGATCGAGGAGTACAGCGACGACAACGGCCTGACCTACCCCGACAACTACGTGTTCAGCAGCTGGGGGCGCAACCGGGTGTACAACTACTTCGTCAACGGCCAGTCCAAGTCGTACAGCTTCGCCGCGAACTACTTCGAGCAGTTCCTCCTCTCGGAGAACCCCGACAAGTGGGACGGGATCATGGCCTACCACCCGATCGGGTTCGTCGTCACCGAGGACCAGCCGGCGGACCTCCCGGAGCGGTCGATGTACGACCGGCTGCACGAACACTGGGGAACCGCCGACTACCACGCGCCGGGGCTCGGGCGCTACCGGGCGGTCCACGCGACCGACGACGGCGACATCAAGGTGTTCGAGGTCGTCCCCGGCCCGACGGTCCGGTGGCGACTCCCGTCCAACGAGTCGGTCGCGGTGACGCGGACCGAGCCGGTGTCGGTCGGGGGGACCTCGTTCACCTACGAGCGCGTCGTGCGACCGGACAACGGCACCTACGAGGTCAACCTCCCCTACCCCGGGACCTACGAGATCGGCGACGCGACGCTCCGGGTCAACGAGACGTTCGTCCGCGAGGGCGGGTTTACCTCCGTGAACGTGACCGCGAGCGAGTAGCGACGACCGCCCGCGACCGGCGGTCGCCCGCGGCTCACTCCGCCCGGGACTGGGCGGCGTACAGCTCCGTGTACTTCCCCTCGTTTTCGAGCAGTTCGTCGTGGGTGCCGGACTCGGTGATGTCCCCGTCTTCCACCGTGTAGATCCGGTCGGCGCCCTTGACCGTCGAGAGTCGGTGGGCGATCGTGATCAGGGCGTAGTCGCGGCTCATCGACTCGATGGCGTCCTGGACTTCCTGTTCGATGGCGGTGTCGAGGTCGCTCGTCGCCTCGTCCATGATCAGCACGTCCGCGTCCTTGAGGAGGGCGCGGGCGATGGCGACCCGCTGGCGCTGGCCGCCCGACAGCTGGACGCCGTCGTCGCCGAGCACCGTGTCGTACCCCTCCGGCAGGTCGTCGAGGAACTCCGTGACCGCCGCGGTCTCGCAGACGCGCCGGAGTCGCTCCTCGGAGACGGCCGTGTCGGCGACCGTGAGGTTGTACCGAAGGGTGTCGTTGAAGATGAACGGGTCCTGCCTGACGACGGCGATCTTCGAGCGCCACTCGCGGAGTGGAAACTCGTCGATCGGCGTCCCGTTCGCGGTGATCGCGCCCTCGTCGGGGTCGTAGAACCGGGCGAGCAGCGAGACGACCGTCGACTTGCCGGCGCCCGACTGCCCGACGAACGCGACGAACTCGCCGGACTCGACGTGGAAGGAGAAGCCGTCGAGCACCCTCTCGCCGGTGTCGTACGCGAAGGTCACGTCCTCGAAGTCGACGCGGTCGACCGAGTCCGGGACCGGCTCGGTCCCGCCCGTCGGCTCCTCGCGGGACTCCAGCTCGTCGACGAACTCCTCGGTCCGGACGAAGTGCGGGAGGTCGCCCTCGATCTGGTAGAGATACTTGTTGAGGCTGCTCGCCCGCGGCGCCAGGCGGAACATGGCGAACAGGAACACGGCGAGCGTCGAGAGGTCCAGCGACGCGAACCGGAGCGCGACGTACGCCAGCGCGAACACCGAGATGGCACTGACGAGGTCCTGCAGGTTTCGCAGCCCGTACTCGTTCCGGGACCGCCTGATGATCGCGTCTTCGAACTGCGTTACCGCGCCCTCGAACTGGTCGAACAGCTCCTCGCTCATCCCGAAGAGTTTCACGTCGCGGACGCCCTGCGTCCCCGCCTGGACGGCCGTCTGGATCCGCTCGTTGGCGTCCGCGACGGCGTCGCCGACCGAGTAGCCCGACTCGAAACCGTGCCGGATCAGGATCGTCAGGCCGCCGAGAAACACGCCGGTCCCGACCGTCAGCACCGGAACCAGCGCGAACGCGATCCCGAAGTAGACGAGCGCGAGCAGCGACTGCTGGAAGAACTGGACGATCCGCCTGATCGCCCGACCGGCGTACTTCGTCTGCGTGATGATCGCGTTGAGGATGTCGTCGGACCCCTCCGTGTCGAAGTATCCCACTTCGGCGTCCAGCGTTCTGCGGAACCCCCGGGTTTTCAGGTCGCGCATGTAGTTCGCGCGCAACCGCTCCCGGAACCAGGTCCCGATGAACGTCGCGACGTACCTGAGCGTCAGGACGACCGCGACGCCGCCGAAGATGAACTCGAGCGTGAACGGGATGCCCAGTATCTGGTACAGCCGGACGAACGCACCGTTGATCCCCCCGCTCTCGACGGCCGCCGGGCCGGACTGCGCGACGCTGAGGATCGGCACGATGAACCCGATCCCGATCCCTTCGAGCAACGCCGCGAAGACGCTGAACAGGATGATGGTTGCAGTGTACCGCGGCCGGTACCGCATGATAGCGAGGATGGAAGTGATCTTCCGCCGTAGCGAGATGTCGCCCTCTCCCATTTGTCGTACCTCTCCGGGCCGGTGTGGTGAATCTTCTGATTCTCGGGAGTCGGTCTCCGGGGTCCGGTCGGAGCGGACGGCCGAACGCGGTGGGTTCCGGGATCGCGTCCCGCCCGTCGCCGGCGCGATCCGGCGGATGGCAACCGTTATGTGTCTCTGTCGGGTCTGTCGAAATACGACTTCGCGCGGCGGTCACGCCGCCGCAGTCCCCCGATACCTGGCGACGACCACACTGATGATGAACCGGAACGCCGTCGACGTACGCCTCGTCGGGACGTTCGTCTGTCTCGTCGTCTCCTGTGCCGCGCTCGTCACCCACCGGCTGGGCACGCTGGTCCCGTACCTGCCGGTGCTGGTCGGCCTCGGTATGGGCGCGGTCGCACTGGGTGCGGCGCTGGACGACGACGCGCCCGCGTGGCCGTACCTGTGCCTCGTCGCCGGCCTCTCAGTGTTCCATCGCGTCTACGCGGTCGCGTTCGTGCCGACCCTGATCGGTTTCGACCCCGACGGGTACGCCGAGTTGATGCAACAGGTGATCGCCGACGGGACGGCCCGCGAGCTCTCGGTGTACTTCTACGGGTCGGCGCCGGTCCACGTGCTCCAGGGGGCAGCCTTCTCGCTGGCCGCCGGCGTCGGCCCCGTCGCCGGGACCGTCCTGTTCCCCGTCGCGCTCGGGGTGCTCGTGCCGCTGTTCGGCGCCCTGTTCACGCGGATGCTCGGGGGCAACGACGCCGTGCAGGTCGCCGGGGCGGCACTCGCGGCGATGGCGGGAATAACGGTCAACTTCACGTCCGTGCCGATCGCCCAGACCTCGGCGCTGGTGTTCCTGTTTCTCGGCTACCTCGCGCTCGCTCGCTACGGGCGGGCGCGCGACTGGCGATTTCTCGTCGTGTTCCTGGTCGCCGTCTCGCTGATGGCGCTGACGCACAAGCTCCCCGTCTTCGTGGTCGCCGGCGCCCTCGGCGTGGTGTCGTTGCTCTCGCTCGTCGACCGCTACGAGCGCGGGCTGACCCCGATAACCCGGGTCCCGGCCCTTACTCTGGTGGCCGTCGCGGCGTGTGTGCTGGTTCTCCAGGGACTGTTCCTGACGAACTACCTCGAGGGACGCGTGTACAGACTGTGGCTGTTTCTCGCCGTCGACCAGAGCGTCGCCCCCGTCGCCTTCGACCCGCCGGCGGCGTTCGACGCGTACACCCGCCCGCGACGGCTCCGGCGGCTCGGATACCTGGTCGCGCTCATGGCCACCGCCGGGATCGGGTGGCTGTTCGTCGCGGCCACGCGACGCCACGAGCGGGAGGCGCGCACCCTGCTCTCGGTCGCGGCGGTCTGCGTCGCGCTGTCCGTCTTCGGATTCCTCGGCGGCCTCGCGAACCCGCTCCGGACGATACTGGCGGGAGAGACGGTGTTCGTCGCACTGGTCGTGACGCTGCTCTCACAGGCGCGCCGGCACCTCCCGGGGTCGACGCTCCCCACGTTCGGCTCCGTACTGGTGTTCGCGCTCCTCCTGTCGACGATGTCGGTTACCACCTTCGCCGCGCCCGACGACGGCTCGAATCACTACCGGCCGTATCTCACCGAACCGGAGGTCGAAGCCAAGCAGTTCGCCCTCACGCACGTCGACGGGACGGTCCACACGGACCTGTTCTACGTCCACGAAAGCCCGGCGTTCGTGATCAACGCACAGCGGCCGGGCGGGGGCACGCCGTTCCCGGCGGAGTTCCGGACCGCGACCGACGGGTATCTCAACGGCACGCTCCACAGACAGGGCCACCCCGTGGTCGCTCACCGGACGGACCTGAACATCTATCGGACGGACCGGGGTATCTACGAACTCACGTGGCGCCCCGAACCGGCGCTCGACCGGCGGTACCACCGCGTCTTCGACAACGGCGATGTCGTCCTGTACGGCTGTCGGACCTGCCGTGCCGGATCCGGCGAGGGGTCGGGATGACCGAACTGGCGCTGTTCGTCGGGTCCGCGACGGCGTTCAACGTCCGGACGCTCGTCTCGAACGTGACGGCCATGCTCGACGGCGAGTTCGCGCTCCACCTGGTGACGACCGACCCCGACGCCTTCGACGAGGCGGTGCTGTCGCGGGTCGCCGTCTTCGGTGCGGACCGGGCGTCGACGCGGCGCGGCGAGTTCCGCGCGGCGCTCGGATATCTCCGCGAGCGGGAACCGGCGGCGGTCGTCCAGCTGACGAAACCGCCGCTGCACGGGTCGATGGTCGCGCCGCTGGCGCGCCGCAACGGGGTCCCGTTCGTCTACCGGTACGCCGGCGACCGGTTCGTCACGTTCCGTGTCACGCGGGGGTGGAAGCGCGCGACGGCGTTCGGCCTCAACAACGTCCTCGGCCGCCTCCCGGTCCGACTCGCCACCGCCGCCATCGCGATGGGGCCGGCCGGGCGCCGGCGACTCGTCGACCGGGGCGTGGACCCGGAGTCGGTCGCGATACTCCCGCCGTCGGTCGATCCCGACCGGTTCGACGGCGAGCCGTCGGCGGCTCCCTTCGACGCCGCGGCGGGCAAGACGGTCGCGTTCCTCGGTCGGCTCAGTCGCCTCAAGGGCGCGGCGACGCTCGAACGGACGATCCCCGAGATACTCCGGGAGCGGCCGGACCTCCGGTTCGTCTTCGTCGGCGACCGCGGCTACGACCTGTCGCTGCCCGCGGCGAGCGCACGGCGGGTCACGCACGTCGGGCGCGTCCCGCCCGACCGCGTCCCCGACTGCCTCGCAGCGGCCGACCTGCTGGTCCACCCGTCGCTCACCGAGGGGCTGCCGCGGGCGGTGCTCGAATCGCTGGCGGTCGGGACCCCGGTGCTCGCGAGGGACGTGGGCGACGTGGGGTACGCGACCGGGAACACGTTCGAGACCGACGCGGAGTTCGTCCGGAGGGTGGTCGATCTCGAGTCGCTGCCGCTCGACGACGTCGAGCCGTTCACCGTCGACGCGCTGGCGCCCGACTGCGTGTCGTTTTTCGAGTCCGTCTGCGCGACCGGGGCCGAGAGCGGCAAGCGATGACCGGCTGCCCCGCGGGGCCGTGGCGGCGACCCCGACGTGGTCGCCCTCGCGGACGACGGGCGCAGTCGAGTGACGGAAGGCATTTACTCCCCGATCCCGACACTCCGGGCGGGACGCGATGAGGATTCTACAACTGGCCGAGGACTTCTATCCCACCACTGCCGGCGGCGCCCGGACGGACTGGGAGTTCGCCCAGCGGGCCGTCGAGGAGGGTCACGCGGTGACGGTCTACACGAAGCGGGTCGGCGACGCACCGCGCCACGAGCGGGAGGCGGGCGTCGAGATCAACCGGCCGTTCAGGGCCAACGCCGAGGAGCGCCATCCGAACGCGCCGCTCGCGCAACTGCGCCGGGTCGCGTTCGCAGTGCTCCTGCTGGGCCACCTCCTCGTGACCGTCGACGGCGACGAGTACGACGCGGTGTACGCGACCAACCACCTCGTCCACCCGGTCGCCAAGCTGGTCGGCCTCGCGGCCGGCCTGCCGGTCGTCAACTTCGTCGCGTACACGCCGAGCATCGACGAGCGGGATCGGTCGGTCACGAACCCGCTCTACCTGCTCGAACAGCTGAACGTCCGGTTTTTCATGGGCGAACGGGTGATCTGTCGCACCCCGGGCGTCCGCGATATGATAGCGGACCGGTCGAGCGCCGAGGTGCGAGTGAACTGGGGGATTCTCAACCGCGACCGCGTCCTCGAAGGCGCGTCGGCGGCGACCCCGGCCGCGCTCGACGGGCGCGACGACCGGACGGACCTCCTGTGGGTCGGCCGGGTCGAGGCGATCAAGCGCCCGCTCGCGGTCGCGGACCTGGTCCGGTCGCTCCCGGCGGAGTACCACCTGACCGTCGTCGGCGACGGGACGATGCGGGCCGGCCTCGGAGCCGCCGTGGCCGACCGCGGCGTGGCCGACCGGGTGACGCTTCTCGGCCGTCGGCCCCACGCCGAGACGCTGGCGAGCATCGCCGCCGCCGACGCCCTCCTGCTCACCTCGCGGACGGAGGCCACGCCGACGGTCGTGTTCGAGGCGCTCGCACTCGGGACCGATGTCGTCGCCACGCCGGTCGGTGCGCTCCCCGAGCTCGACGTCGAGCACCTCCGGCTCGCGCCGCTCGACCGCATGGCCGAGTGCGTCCGCGAGTCGGCGTTCGACCCCGACCGGGGGCTCCGAACGGACGTCCTCGACGATTTCTCGATGGACGCGTTCGTCGGCGAGGTGCTCGACGCCCTCGCGGCGGCCGGACCAACGGGAGAGACACGGGGGGAGGCGAACGCATGAAACTCGTCGTCACGGCCGACATCGAGGGCGAGACGGACCCGGCGAGCTACCGGAGCACCGACGCGTTCCGCGAGGTCGCCCGGCGGCTCGACGGCCCGCTGAGCCTCTTCGTGACGCCCGACGTGGTGCGCAACCGCACCGACCACGTCCGGGAGTGGCTCGACGCCGGCTACCCGGTGGGACTGCACGTCCACCCCGCGCGGCTCACCGGGGGGTCCGACTGGCTCGACGAGTACGACGAGGCGGCGATCCACGGGATGGTCGGGGAGGGGCTGGACGTCTTCGACGACCACCTCGACCACGCGCCGCCGGCGTTCAGGGCCGGCCGCTGGGCGTACTCGGAGGCGCTGCTCCGCGCGCTCGACCGCCACGACGTCCGGATCGACGCCTCGCTGTGTCCGGACGCCCACCGGGAGCCCTACGAGCGCCACGGCGTGACCGAGTACCCGATGACGGTCTACCGGAACCCCCTGGTCCACCAGCTGCTCCGCCCCTACGGGATCGACTCGATCCCGCTGCACGCCGACGCCTTTCTCGCCAACCGCCCGCTCGCGGTCGGGTTCCTCGGCGTGACGCTTCGCCTGCTCGTCGCCGACCGCCCGTACCTGATGGTCAACTTCCACGACTACGACGTGCTCGCGGACCCGCTCCGGTCGCGGATCGTCGCCTACGTCTCGGCGCTGGCCGACCGGCTCGACGTCGTCGCGCTCACCGCGGTCGACGAGCGCCTGCGCGCGGCGAGCGGGTGACCGTCGAAAGACAGTCCTATTGGAGGGGCCGCCGAAGGTGGCGGCCATGGAGATAGAGTTCGACGACGACCTGACGAAACGCCTCTCGCTGCGCGCGGACGAACACGGGTTCGAGTCGACCGAGGCGTACACGACCGAACTCGTCCGAACGGTCCTCTCGGAGCTCGAGTCGGAGGGCGCGGACGACGACGTCGCGGAGCGCCTCGAAGACCTCGGGTACCTCTAGAGGTCGATCCGCCGGGCGACGCCGCGGATCCGCTCCAGTTCGCGCTCGCGGGCCGTCCCGGAGCGGACCGCGACCTCGCGGGCCGCGGGGTCGCTGTCCGGGTCGAACAGGTCCGTGCGGACCTCGCCGTCCATCGAGGCGGGGACGGCGCAGTCGTGCAGGTGCAACAGCGTCGGCGCGAGGTCGAGGATCGACAGCCCCGGGGCCTCGCCCGTCGCGAAGTCCGGCCCGGCGGCCGCGAACAGCCCCTCTCGCTTGTTCTCGGCGCTCCAGCCGTCGGCCGCCGGCGCGGTGAACACGGCGTCCCGGCCGAGCGAGCCGTGGATGTGGACCCCCTCGGCCTGCTCGACGACGATGTCGGGCGCGTCCGAGACGTACTCGCCGCTGTAGACGTCTTCGCCGCGGTGGACGGCGCGCGCGACGGGGCGGCCGTCCGGGTCCGTGACTCCCTCGAGTTCCTCGACGAGCGTCGAGCGAGTGCGCTCGTACTCGGGGTGGTCGCGCGGGAGCGTGAGATACACGGGTCCCTGCCCGCTCGCGAGCGCCCGGGTCCGGTCCCAGTCGACGTGTTCGGTCTTCTGTTCGAGGCTCACCTCCCCCTGTTCGTCGGGGATGTAGTTCAGGAGCCGCTGGGGGGTCAGCCGCTCGGCGGTCTCCCTGACCCCCAGCGAGGTCGCCAGCCGGACGAGCCGGTCCGTGTTGATGCCGAGGCTGTGTAGCGCGTTGGCGACCGTCTCGTCGAGCGTCAGGTATCCCTGTTCCTGGAGCCACGTGTTGACGTGGAAGACCGTCGATATCTGGTGGGAGCCGTGGTCGCTCATCAGCACGACGTTGCAGTCGTCGGCCAGCATCGCTCCGAGGTGTTCGTCGACGATCCGCCAGGCCCGCAGGGTCGCCTCGTCGTCCCACAGGAAGTGATGCAGCGAGTTGAGATAGAACGTCGTGACCTGCAGGAACGCGACGGGGTGTTCGGCGGCGAGATGGCGGGCGGCCTCGAACCGGAGGTCGATCAGGTCCAGGATCTCCTCGACGGCGCGGTCCTCGTCGTCGGCGATCCGGTACCGCTTGCGGACCCGGTAGTCGAAGCGCTCGGTCAGCTCCGTCTCGATCTCGGGCGGGTACGCGAAGTCCGTGTTCTTCCCGTCGGGCGGGCCGGCGACGAAGAACGGCTCGATCTCGCTGGGCGGGTACGTCGTCGGCGTCCCGAGGACGCCCACGGGGTCCTCGTCGGCGATGAGGTCCCAGAACTCCACGTGGCGGTGCTTGCGGTCGCTCGGGTAGTGGACCCGCCGCTCGGCCACGTCGACGTTCTCCCACCAGAAGATGCCGAGCTTCCCGGGGTTCTTCCCGGTGGCGTAGGCCTTCCAGTTCGGGGAGGTCACCGGCGGCAACACCGACTCGAGGTCGCCGCTGACGCCCCCGTCGACGACCGACGCCACGTTCGGGAGCTCTCCCGCCTCGATCCACGGCTCGATCAGCTCGAAGTGCGCCCCGTCGAGGCCGAACACGACCGTCTTTGTTGCGTCCATTGTATCGTCCCGTCTCGGGGTACCCGGCGATCGGAACCCGACCGCCCCGCCGGCGCCCCGCGTCCGTACCGTCCCACAGCGCCTTCCGCTACAAATATCGTTGGAAATCCCCGTCGGTGGGGACTCGACCGCGGCCGCTCACCGGCGCCGCGCCACTCCGACAGGTAAATATCGGTCGGGACGGTGTCTCGGGACGTGAAGCGGGCCTGTATCACCCTCGACCTCGAGAACGACTGGTACTTCGAGGACGGCGAGTGCGACCACCTCACGCTCGCGCACCTCGGGGAGTACGTCGACATGATCGCCGACCTCGACGTGCCGGTCACCGTCTTCGCGGTCGGGCGGACTATCGAGCGGTTCCCCGACCGGGTCGCGGAACTGGCGAGGGGGATCGACGCGGAGTTTCACCTCCACTCCTACGGCCACGACCTCTCGAAGTCCTACGACTTCCGGCGGGAACTCCGCCGCGGCGTCGAGGCCTTCGAGGACCACTTCGGCCGCAGGCCCGATGGGTACCGGGCGCCTCAGGGGAACATCGAACCGTCCGAACTCGCCGCCCTCGACGAGGCGGGGTTCGCGTTCGACGCGAGCGTCTTCCCCTCCTACCGGCCCGGCGTCTACAACAACCTCGACGCGCCGCTGTCCCCGTACGTCCCCGAGGCCGCCGAAACGCTCGTCGAGGTGCCGTTCGCGGCGACGCCGTGGACGCGCGTCCCGATATCCCAGAGCTACCTGAAACTGCTCGGCCGGCCGTTCGTGCGGTACCTGGAGTCGACCCCCCTGCCGGACCCGCTCGTCTTCGACTCCCACCTCCAGGACTTCTACCGGACGGCCTCCCACGACCGGCTCGACCAGCCGCTGAAGTTCCTCCACGAGCGCAACCTCGACCGCTCGACCGACCTCTTTCGCCGGTTCGTCTCGCACCTCCGCGAGCGCGGCTACGAGTTCACGACGGTCTCGTCCGTCGTCGACGACGTCCGCCCCGAGGTGGTCGGCCGATGAACTACGACGTGGTCCTCCTGACGATGGACGAGCCGATGTACATGCCGCGGTACCTCGAACCCGTCCTGGACGCCTGCAGCGACCGGATCGAGGAGGTCGTGTTCGCGCCCCACCCCGAGGAGGACCTGCTCACGACCGCCCGGCGGCGCTACCGGATGCTCGGTCCCGCCGCGTTCCTCGGGTTCGGGCTCCGGTACGGCGTCGGGACGGCGCTGGCGAAGCTGCCCGACCGGCTGGACCGGGCGGTCGGCGGGCGGTCCCACTCCGTCGCCGCGCTCTGTGACCGCCACGACATCCCCTGTCGGACGGTCGACGACGTCAACGACCGGGCGTTCGTCGGCGAGATGCGCGAGCGCGACCCGGACCTGTTGCTGTCGATATCGGCCCAGCAGCGGCTGGGCGAGGAGCTCCTGTCGGTCCCGGCCGACGGCGCCGTCAACGTCCACGGCTCGCTGCTCCCGAAGTACCGCGGTCGCGCGACCGCGTTCTGGGTGCTGTTCAACGGCGAGGACGAGAGCGGCGTCACGGCCCACTACATGACCCCGGAGTACGACGCCGGGGAGATCCTCGCCCAGCGGCGCTTCGAGATCACCGGCGACGACACGATGGACGACGTGTACCTGAAGATCGCCGACACCGGGGCCGAGCTGGCCGTCGACGTCGTCGACCGGCTCGCCGACGGCGACGTGACGACCGCGCCGAACGACCCGGAGGACGGCGAGTACTACTCGCTGCCCGACCCCGAGGACCGACGCGAGTTCCGGCGCCGCGGCAACGAGTTCTACTGACGTTCGGACGGGACCCGGGGGCTCCGCCGTCGGTTCGGGGGCCACCGTCCGAGACGGCCGGGTGCGGTCGGATTCGAGGAGCCGCGACGGCCCCGTCGGAACCGGCCTGCCCGCGGTCCGCTCCGCGCGAGCCCCGGAGTCCGTCAGGTAAATAGCGGTCGACGCGCTCCGTGCGCACATGATCCGTCTCCCGAGACGCGCAGGGCCGGGGTCGTCTCCGACGGCCGAACGACGGCGGTCGGTGGCCGGTCGTCGAGCCGTCGATACGCCGGTTCGGTCGCCGGACCGGACACGCGCCCGCGACGCGGCGGCCGCCGGACGCGGCCGAGGCCGATATCGGCCCCCGGTCGCGCCGGTGAGCGAGCGCACCGTCGGCCCCGCCGGCGCGGCACGCGGGCAACGCGAGTGATCGACCGCCGATGCGTGTCCTCTACGTCACGAAGACGTCGCCGCTAGCCGACGCCGGCGGCGCCGAGAAGCGCGCCGACGAGGTGACGGGCCGGCTGGCCGACCGCGGCCACGACGTGACGGTCCTCTCGGGGAAGACCCAGCGGGACCTCCCGAAGTGGGCGCGTGACGGCGATCGGACGTTCCGGCACGTGCGCTGTCTCCCCGACTCCCTGTTCGCGTTCGAGCGGTTCGCCTTCTTCGCGTCGCGGTACCTGTTCGCCGTCGCGAGCCTGCCGGTGGTCTGCTGGCTGCTGGCTCGCCGGGAGTTCGACGTCGTCGTCGAGAACATGACGCCGTACCCGACGCTCACCGTGCTGGTCGCGCGCGCGCTCGGCGTCCCCGTCGTCGCGGTCCAGCACGAGTTCTACGACCGCGAGTGTTTCGACACGTACGACCCCGTCACCGCGAGCATCCAGCTGCTCGTCCAGAACATCCTCAGGCTGGTCACCTACGACGCGGTCGTCGTCCCGACCGACCACGTCCGGAGACAGCTCGTCGACTACGGCCTCGACCCGGAGCGGCTCGCCGTCGTCCCGAACGGGATCGAGGCCGAGGGCTACTACGACCCGACGGTCGAACGCGACCCGACCGCGGTCGTCACCGTGGGCCGACTCAGCAAGCGCAAGGGCCAGTCGACGGTCATCCGGGCGTTCGACAGGGTCACCGACGAGGTCCCGGAGGCGACGCTCCACGTCGTCGGCGCGGGACCGGCGCGGTCGGCCCTCGAAGACCTAGTGGGGGCCCGGGGGCTCGCGGACAGCGTCACGTTCCACGGCTTCGCCAGCGAGGCAGAGAAGCGGCGACTGCTCAACGCCGCGGCGGTGTTCGCGTTCGGCTCCCACCAGGAGGGGTTCGGGCTCGTGCTCCTGGAGGCGATGGCCGCGGGGACGCCCGTCGTCGCCGTCGACCTGCCGGTCTACGACACGTTCTTCGAGGACGGCGAGAACGGTCATCTGGTCGCCCGCGACGAGGCCGCGATGGCCGACCGCATCGAGTCGCTGCTCGCGGATCCCGACCGGCGGGACGCCATCCGCGACCGAAATCTACAGAGAGCGGCGCAGTTCACCTGGGCGGAGACGGCCGACGGGATGGAGTCGGTCGCCCGGTCCGTGACCGCGTCGGGCGACCCCGCCGGTCGGAGCTAGTCGCCCGACTCCTCGTCGCGCTCCTGCTCGAGTTCGTAGCGGAGTAACGCGATCTCCTGTGTCTGGTCGTAGAGCATCTGTCGGTTGGTCTTCACGTTCACGTACGTGTAGAAGATCAGGAGTATCAGCCCGAGGATCGTCAGCGTGAAGATCCCGTTGACGCCGCTGCTGAACCCCATCGCGAGCAGGAACCGCTTGACGAGGTCGAAGATCGGAAACCGTCCCGTGCCGGCGGTCGCGTCGCCCACCGACAGCAGGAACAGCGCCCCGCCGAAGCTCACCCAGAAGAGGAACTCGACGATGCCCTCCTTGTGCTTCCGGACGAGCCGGTAGCTCTGGTAGAACAGCGCGAACGAGACGAGCATCCCGACGATGTGCATCGGCTCGAATCCGGCCACCATGGTCACCTGAAGATGAGCACTTTCATGGTCGTCAGCAGCATCCTGGCGGGGTACTTCATGAAGGTCTCGACGTCGAACTGCGACCCCTCCGTCTCGGTCGGCATCGGGACCGAGACCTCGGTGATCTCGTAATCCTTCCTGGCCGCTTCGAGCGTCTGTTCCAGCGCCCAGTGGCTGTTCTCGGGGCGGCCCAGGTCCTCGAGCATCGACACGCGGTAGACCCGGTACCCGCTGGTCACGTCGGTGATCGAGAGGCCGCCGAGGACGTTCGCTTCGAGCGTGAAAAACCGGATCCCGGCGCGCCGGACCGCGCTGTACTCCTTGTAGCTGCTGTTGAGCCACCGGCTCCCGATCACCATGTCCGCGTCGTCCTCGTCCAGTTTGGCGAGCATCTCGGGGATGAACGACGGGTCGTGCTGGCCGTCGGCGTCGATCTGGACGACCAGGTCGAACCCCTCGCGGATGGCCACCTGATAGCCCGTGTGGATCGCCGCCCCGACGCCCATGTTCATCGGGTGGCTGACCACGTCCGCGTCGCTCGCCTCCGCGACGGACGCGGTATCGTCGCTGCTCTTGTCGTCGACGACGACCACCTTGTCCACGTACTCCGCGGCGTCGCGCACGACCGATTCGATGTTCTCGGCCTCGTTGTACGCCGGCACGACGGCGACGACGCTCCGGCCGGCCGCGGACTCGGGCTCGGCCGCGGGGTCGGCCTGGTCGGGGACTTCGGCGGAAGCGGCGTCAACACCACGGAGTGAGGACATCTTAGCCGGTTCCGTATTCCGTAGGCCTCTAGTAAAGTGTTACGCTCCGATTTCCCTTACTGACCAGCCCTCGGTACCGCACGGGATAGACGGAACGGTTTCGGAGGCCAGTCAGAGCGACTTGGCGCGGGTAGGGCTAGTTCCCCCGTGACCGAATGATCGATAGCTGACCGAACCGTCTCGCGTTCACGCGCACGTCAGTCTGTTTTTGCGATCGTCCCGGACACGGAACCCTGAATCGACGACGTTAATCGGATATGTTTAAGTATTCCAGGACGGAACCGGGGAGCATGGATATTCTATATCTGGGAAATGATTCCAACGTATCGTTTAATTTCGCGAGTATATTTCGGAGACATGGACACGATACGAGGTTACTTCACGTAGAATCCCACATTACTCATCATCCGCTTTGGGAGTTGATCGATACGGACCTCGACGATATCGAGTCGGACGGCTATTACAAGTGGTACCCGAAAAAGTGGATAGAACAGCACCGTAGCCGAGAACCCGATTGGGTCGAGTCAGTCACGACCTCGGACAGCGCTGGTTTCGGACCGGAAATCAAGAGCCCGCGCTTTCAGGCGAAGATGGTGAAGAAAGTCCGGTCCTACGACTGCGATATCATTCACGCATCCGGGGCCTGGGGTGCGATCTGGGCGTCGTTTTCCGGACTGCCGTACGTCTACTGGGTCACAGGGGTAATAGACTGGAAGTCGGACAAACAGACGAAAAATCCACTGAAGCGGGCGGTTTTCACGCCGTTGATCCGCAGAGGGATCAGGAACGCCAGTATGGTCGTTTCCGAGCCCGGGGTGATAAACGCTCTCGAGAAAGAGTACGATGTCCCGACGGAGCGGATCGCGACGATGGTCGACCTCGAACGGTTTAAACCAGACCCGGCGGACGGTGACTTGAAACAGAGATATGATTGCGATCTGTTACTGTTTGCCGGTGCTCGACACAAATGGGAACACAAGGCGAACGACACCATCTTCGAGGGGTTAGCGGCGGTCGACGGTGTCGATTGGCACCTGGTCACGGCCGAGTGGGGTGAGGATATCGAGCGCTCTAAAGAATTGGTATCCGAGCTGGGGCTGGAAGAAAACGTCTCGTTCGTCCCGATTATGTCGCGAAAACGGCTACGACGGGTTATCAATCAATGCGATGCTGTCTTAGATCAGTTTCACTTCGGCGGGATCGGTTCACTAAGTAGACAGACGCTCGCGTGTGGCACGCCCCTCATATCGAAAATCGACACGTCCCGTATCTCCGATAATTTCGATTCGGATCCTCCGATCCTCTCTGCCTCAGCGCCGGACGAGCTCCGCGATCGGATCACGCTCCTCACCGACGAAGATCAGAAACGGCAGCTGGGTACCGAGTCGCGTAAATGGATGGAGCGGAACTACGGGTGGGACACGCTCGGGAAACGGTATCTGTCTATCTACCGATCGAGTCTGAGAGACGAGTAGGTGGCCGCTTTCGAGTCACTCCGAGTGTCAAACTGGCCCTCTCCTCGTAGAGAACCTCGATACGAGAGAGGAAAGACCGGCCTGTGAACGGTGTCGGTCGAGTTGTTTCCCGAGCGAACAACGGAGAGCGGTCTCAGTTTTGATCTTCGAGAGCCTCTATTCGCTCTTCGAGTTGGTTGATCTTCTCCCTGGGATTGTAACCGAGGGATTCGCGCACGGAGTCGATGAATTCGTACGGGTCCACTTCTTCTCCAGAAACAGATATCTCTTCGATTCTGAGGACACTGTCGCCGGTGAGCACGTCTACCGTTCCCGTCTCTTCGTTCCTGTCGACAACCTTTCCCGGTATTCGGCCCACGTATTCCGGCGGGTCCTCGGGTTCAGATGCTTTCCATATCTTGAACTTCTCGTTGTTGTAGAACGAAAACGCACCGGGATACGGACGGGATTGTGCCCTGATGAAATTCACTAGTTCGTCCGTCGACTGAGTCCAGTCGATCTCCCCGTCTTCGGGACCTCGATGGCAAGTCCAAGTTGCTCGGGACCTATCTTGCTGGACGAAGACGATGTCGTCCTCTATGAGGAGATCGACCAGTTCCATCATCTCTTCGACGTGCCGCTCGTCGACTTCTTCTAGAATCTCGCGAATATATCGGTCGTCGTCGATGTCCATGCGGACTTCCAGCGGTTCGCCGGAAGACTCCTGATAGACGATCTCCCCGTCGTCGATGTTCTCGTTGAATCGAAACATCCGGAGTCCGTACTCGGACTCGCCGTTGATGAGATACCAGTTGATGTTCGCCCACCCTCGATACTCCGGGAGTAGCGAACCATGTAATCCGATGCATCCGTATTCGGTCGTCCCCCAGAACCGGGGCGGTAAAACTGCTCGCCAGTTGCCCCCTCGGAGTATAACGTCGGATGCCAGCGAGCGGACGTGTTCGATCTGCTCTTCCGGAAGCGGTTTGGCCGACGGCGACGTGAAATACTCGATGTCGTTCTGTTCCGCGAGGTCCACCAGTTTGGGATGGATCTCCGGTTCATCGTCGTATTCTATCTGAATGATAAAGTATTCTATATTCACGTCCTCGCGGTCCAGCAGTGCTCGAAATGTCTTCAGCGTACGCTGGTTCCCTCCGATTAGAACGGCGTCGAGTGACGACCGGGACATAGAACCAACAACCGCTGGGGTATTATTGGCTCTTTTGATGACGAGACGGGAGATACCCTCCCGGGAAATCGTCGACGAGCTCGTGGTCGATCGCTCTTTCGTATGCCTCTTCCAGGCTGAATCGAGAACGGAGACGGCTCATGATCTCCCCGACGCGAAGCCCCGCTGTGTTCAATTCCAGAACCGCGTGGCTATCTAGATGAGCCGCCGAAACGGTCATGTGTCCGAACGGTGCAGTCGGTCGCGGATGCAACTCCAGCCCCGCGTTCGTGACGGCGTCCTCGTCGATCGATCCACAGATGTGGGCAACCTTCATGATCGGATTCCTCTCTTTTACCAGTGATGGCGGTATGAGTCCGTCTTCGGAGAGCAACTCCGTGTCGTGGTAATGTTCGGCGACGACGATGGCATCGAACTGGTCCAACTGAGCCCGTGCCTCGTCTACTCCGACGTGATTCGCTCGCTCCGTCGGATCGAGGTCCTCGTCGAGAGTCAGTATCGCGTGATCGACATCGAGCGACGTGAAGAAATCGGAAATGCTCTCCCGGATACGTCCGCTCGCTAATATCAGGATGTTGTCCTTGTAAACGCCCAGACCCAGTTCAAACAGCAGTTTCGTGACGAGAAACCCGTTGTTCTCGTAGAGGAAGTATTCGTTCGTCCCGAGTACGAGCACGTTGTTCTCGCGCGCGTAATCCAGGTTGAGTTCGTCTTCTCGAAACTCCCACGTCTCCCACATCAGCGGGATCACGGCAGTGGGTTTCATCAGATCGATCGTTTCTTGGTCGATCGGACGGACGAATCCGGAATTCGTGACGATGTCGGCGCTTCCGATGTTGGACTCCTGTTTCCGTTCGACGACTTCGATGTTGTCGTCCAGACCGAAGTACTCCCGTACCTGGGCTAGTTCCGAGGTGAGCGCGTCGACGGTACCGTATTTGGAATCTTCCGTTATCGCGTACACCTGATCTGCACCAGCCAGCGACGCAATGACCGGCGTGAAGAGGTAATCATTACTGCCGAGTTCGGTGAAGACGGTTTGTCCACTTAGATCGAGGTCGAACTCCTCTATCGCGTCCGAGATGATCCGCTCCTTGCGGAGCAGTTCGTCCTCGGCGATCGAGTCGTCACCCATCAGTCTGTATGTCGGCGAACGTCTTCTTGGTGTAGTCCGATTCGAGCAGCCGAGTGAAAAAGTCCTCCGTACCGGTTTCGACGCGGTGCTCACGGAGCGCGTCCGGGTCGTGATAGTCCTCCTTGAGCTCCGAATAGTGGTCCATCGATTCCGTGTTGGCGAACACGTGTATCGGGTGGAAGTTGAAGATTTTCATCCCCTCGATCTCGAGGAACTCGCCGGGATCGAACGACACGTCGCCGTAGTTTGCGAAGTAGTTGTCGTCCTCCCAGAAGAACGGGACGGACAGTATCGAACCCTCCCCGAACCGCCAGGTGGGACGAAGCCCGGGATGGCTCGGGAGAAACACGTCGGAAGCGATGTCGAGCCCCTTCCGTTGGTAAATCTGCAGGTGCTCCGTCGACGTCTGGAGGCCGTGTGCTCGTACGTACTTCGCCGAGGGATAGTGTTCCAGAAGCTCGTCAACCGCCTCTTCGACGCCTTTCTTTTCATAGTTGGGGTGGATTCCGACCTCTACGAGGTCGTGGTCCCGAAGGGACTGAAGATACTCGCTCTGGTGGGTGACGAACATCGTCACCGGGACGCCGTATCGTTCGAGCGTTTCCACGACGTACCGACAGACTGCGTCCGGAGCCCAGTCGATGTCGAACGTGATGAAGATTGTATCTTGACCGATATCGAAATCGCTCATATCTCACCGATGACTTCCGCTGGGTTCCCAATTACCTTTTCGTACGGGCCCACGTCGTCGACGACGACGGCCCCGAGTCCGATGACGGCGAACTCCTCGATCGTGAGCCGTTCGAGCAGGGACGCGTTACTACCGACGTGTACGCCGTCTTCGACCGATAGCCGCCCTCCGACGCTGGCGTTGTTGGCCACGAAGACCATCTCGCCCAGCGTCGTGTCGTGTCCGACGAAGCTCTGAGCGTACAGCTGGGTGTGAGACCCGACCTCCACGTCGGGACCGACGACGGCACGGGGCATCACGGCGACCCCGTCCCCGAGTTCCGCCTCCTCCGAGACCGTCGCGTCGGGGTGGACGACGGTCGCGAACCGATCCTCGGGGATCTGGAGGTCTTTCAGCAGTTCGTAGCGTTCAGGCGCCTGTTTCACGGTCGAGATCGCGTATATGAACTCGTACTCCTCCGGGAGATCCCTCCAGTCTCCGTTCTGGATCCCGCCGAGGACGGGGTAGCCGTTGATCGGGCCGTCCTCGAAGTCGTTCAGAAATCCGACGAATTCCACGTCGGACCCCGCCCGTCGACAGTCCTCGATCGTCGACGCGATCACGGTCCCGTTCCCTCGGCCACCGATAACGACTATTTCACTCACGGTCCTCGATTTTACGCGCTCGATTTAATGTCTTGCGAGCCGCCTTTATTATCGGCGGTCCGATGAATTCCCCGTCGACGGTCGATACGGTGTCGTCCTCGAGTTCTCCCTCGGAGGCCGCGATGACTCGCCTCGCCTGCTCCACTTTCTCTTCGTCGGGTGAGAACACCTCGTTAGCTATCGGGATCTGACCGGGATGCAACAGGAGTTTCCCCTCGAACCCTAACTGGTCTGCGAGTTGGGCACTTGTACGAAACCCCTCGGTATCGTGGACGTCGATATAGACCGTATCGATCGGGATCAGTCCGGTCGCCCTCGCACTCATGGCGACGAGTGCCCGGGGGACCTGGAGGACCGTTTGCTCCGAGTCCCCCTGTAGATACGCGAGGAAATCCTCCGAGCCGAACGCGACCGCGACGTTTCGGTCGGTGGCCTCACAGATAGATCGAGCGTTGAGGACGCCGCTGGGGGATTCGATCAGGGGGATCGTATGGTGTCTGCTCGTTCGGAACTCGCTCTCCGCTTCGGATACCATCCGCACGAACGTACTGAGATTTTCGCGGGACTTCACTTCGGGATAGACGAACCCGTCCAGGTCGTCGTGGACCGCGGCTCTGATGTCCGCGGATATGTGATCCGTCGTTATGTCGTTCACTCTGCAGAAAACGGTCACGTCGTCGAAAACAGACCGCTCGAGACAGTTCTCGATGTTCGAGCGGGCGTCGGACTTCTTGTGAGCGGGTACGGCGTCCTCGAGGTCGAGGAGTATCGCGTCCGCCGGTAACTCGACCGCTCGCTGGATCATCTCGCTTTTGTGGCCCGGGACGAACAGGGGGCTCCGAAACAGGGGCTCGGTATCGTTCATTGCTCGGCCGTCCGCTTCGGGACGAGGATCGACCGACGCAGCGTCAGTACTTTCTCGTCGTCCTGATTGTACGCCCTCGTTTCGACCGTGACGATCCCCCGGTCCGGGTCCGACTCCGAAACTCGTTTCTCGAGGACTTCGGATTCCGCCCGGATCGTGTCTCCGATGAACACGGGGCCGTCGTGCGTGATGTCGTGGTACTCCAGGTTCGCGACCGCGCTCCCGCTGATGTCGCGAACGGACATCCCCACAACAGTGCTGATGACCAGCGGGCCGACGACGAGGACGCGACCGTGGTGCTGTTCGGCCGCGTACGTCTCGTCGATGTGCACGGGGTGGTGGTTCATCGTCAGAAGCGAGAAGAAGTGGTTCTCGAATTCGGTGATCGTCTTTCGGGGCCAGTGTCGATATGTCACTCCCTCCTTGAACTCCCCGTAGTACCTCCCGAACTCCTCCCGCGAATCGTGTTCCATGGGTCGAATAGCGCGATCCCTCTTCAAAAATGCTTCGAATATAATATACAATAATTATATAACTAAATATACAAATGTCGGCCCGGATCCCGAAGGGTCTCTATCCGGATCCGTGACCGTCTCGGTCAGGGATCTCCGGCCGGGATATCGGATAGCACGGCGTACCGGATGAGCTCCCAGCGACGGGTGTCCTCGTACGGGGGTCCCGTTGCCGCTATCGTGTCGATTTGATCCGATTTACAACCTCTGTCGCCAGCTTCACTGCCCGCACGCCGTCCTCGCCGGAGACCGCCGGCGTCCGCCGCTCCCGGACGGCATCGAGGAAGTGTTCGAGTTCGTTCTTCAGCGGTTCGCGGTTGCGGATGTAGGGGTTCTCGGTGATCCGCTCGGTCCGGTAGCCGCTCTGGTCGAGCAGCGTCGTCGTCTGTTCGGTGCCGCGGCGCTGGACGACGATGTCCTGTTCCTGGTAGTTGAGCTTGATGTACGCCTCCTCGGTCGTCACGTCGAGCGACCGGACCTTGCCGTTGGTGACGTGGCTGGCCGTCGTGGTCCCGACCACGCCGTTCTCGAACTCGAACTGCGCGACCGCGTGGTCGACCTTCTCGGACCGGGCGGTCGACCCGAGCGCGTCGATGTGCTCGACGGGCGCGTCGACCAGCGACTCGATGACGTCCAGGTCGTGGATCATCAGGTCGAAGATGACGCTCTCCTTCGAGAGGTGCTCGTTGAACGGCCCGAGGCGGTGGGCCTCGAACGCGATGACCCGCTGCTGGTCGAGCAGTTCCGCCAGCGTCTCGACCGCGGGGTTGAACCGCTCGATGTGGCCGACCTGGAGGACGGCGTCCTCCTCCTCGGCGACCGAGACGATGGCCTCGGCGTCGGCCACCGTCGTCGCCAGCGGCTTCTCGACGAGCACGTCCAGCCCGTTGCGGAGGCAGGTCTCCGCGACCGCGCAGTGGTGGTCGTTGGGGACCGAGACGGTCGCGGCCTCGGCCCGCTCGATAGCCTCGGGGTCGTCGAGTATTTCGACGTCGTACTCCTCGCGGATCTCGCGCGCTCGCTCGGGGTCAGGCTCGACCACTTCGGTGAGCCGCGCGCCCGGTAGCTCGTCGTAGACCCGGACGTGGTTCGAGCCCATGTTCCCGGCGCCGACGACCGCGACGGGGATCGGTTTCTGTGTCATAGTGCGGTGGCGACCTCCTCGGCGATCCGGTCGACGTCCGCGCCGGACACCTGCGGATGCACGGGCAGAGAGAGCGCGGTTTCGCTTAACTCCCTTGCGATCGGCCAGTCGCCGTCCCCGTCGTAGGCGGGCTGGTCGGGGATCGGTCGCGGGTAGTAGACGCCGTAGCCGATCCCGGCGGCGTCGAGGGCCTCCTGGAGGGTCGACCGGCGGTCGGTCCGGACCGTGTACTGGTGGAAGGAGTGGGTCCGTCCGTCCGGGACGGTCGGGACCGCGACACCGTCCACGTCCGCCAGGGCCGCCGACAGCCGGTCGGCGTTGGCCCGTCGCTGTTCGACCCAGCCGGGCAGCCGCTCCAGCTGGTCGCGGCCGATCGCCGCGTGGACGTTCGTCATCCGGTAGTTGTAGCCGACCTCGGCGTGTTCGTACGACCCCGTCCGCCCGTGGTCGACGAGGCGGCGCGCCCGCTCGGCGATCTCGGGGTCGTCGGTCGTGACGATGCCGCCCTCGGCGGTCGTCATGTTCTTCGTCGGGTAGAACGAGAAGGCGGCGGCGTCCCCGAGCGACCCGGCGCGGTCGCCGCCGTAGGTCGCGCCGTGGGCCTGCGCGGCGTCCTCGAGCAACAGCAGGTCGTGTTCGGCGGCGATCGAGCGGAAGGCCTCGACGTCGGCGGGCAGGCCGTAGAGGTGGACGGGCAACAGCGCCGTGACGTCGTCGCGCCGGGCCAGCACCTCCCGGACGGCCGCCGGGTCCAGGTTGAACGTCTCCCGGCGGACGTCGGCGAAGGCCACCTCGGCGCCGGCGTGGCGGACGGCGTTGGCGCTGGCGATGAACGAGAACGGGGTGGTGAGGACGACGTCGCCCTCGCCGACCCCGGCGGCCTCGAGCATCGCGTGTAACGCGGTCGTCCCGGAGGAGGTGGCGACGGCGTGGTCGGTGCCGACGTACGAGGCGAACTCCCGTTCGAAGGCCCGCACCTCCTCGCCGTCGGCGAGCATCCCGGAGTCGAGGACGTCGGCGACGGCCGACTTCGCCCGCTCGGAGACGACCGGGTTCGCGATGGGGATGTCGCTCATAGCCGGTTGTCCCCCCGGAGTTCCGGCGGTAGCTCCCGGTGGGTCGCCGGGACGCCGGCGGCGAGCGTCTCGGCCGGAACGTCGTCGGTCACGACGGCGCCGGCGGCGACGAACGCGCCCTCCCCCACGGTCACGCCGGGGAGGACCGTCGCGTTCGCACCCACCGAGACGCCGTCTTCGAGGGTCGGTCCGACGAGGTCGTGGTCCGTGCGGACGGGGTAGGGGTCGTTGAGCAGCGTCGCGCTGGGGCCCAGGAACACGTCGTCGCCGATGTCCGTCTCCCGTGGCACGTAGACCCCGGTCTGCATGCTGACGCGGTCGCCGACGCTCGTGGCCCCGTCGATGACGGTGTGGGTGCCGACCAGCACGTCCGAGCCGACGTCGGTCAGTTCCCGGACGACCGCGTGGTGGCCCGTGGCGAACGACTCGCCGGTGACCACGTCGTCGTACACGACCGTTCCCGACCTGACGATGCTGTCCGGCCCGATCCGGGGCGGTGACGACTCGTCGTCGTAGGAGACCCCGACCGTGGCGCCCGGTTCGACGGTCACGCCCCGCAAGTGGTCATCGCCGTCCATTGTCCGTAGGGGACCCTCTACGCGGAGTGGTATGGGCATTTCGCTCGCCCGACGGGAACGCGGCCGCCGGCGAGACCGATAGGCCTAAACCTGCGCTCACCGCTGTTCCGTGTATGCATATCGCCGTCTTCGGCGCCTCCGGGTTCGTCGGTCGGAACCTCCTCGACGAACTCGCCGACACGGACCACGAGGTGCTGGCGTGCGACGTCGAACCGCTCGACCACGACGCCGACAACGTCTCGTTCCGCGAGGTCGACATCACCGACGAGGACGCGGTCGAGGCGGCCGTCTCCGGGGTCGACGCGGTCGCCCACCTGGCGGCCCACCCGTTGCCCGCAAGCAACGAGAACCCGAAGCTCAACGCGGAGATCAACGTCGTCGGGACGCTCAATATCCTCGACGCGGCGCGCGAACACGACGTCGAGAAGGTGTTCTTCTCGTCGGCCTCCTCGCTCGTCGGCGAGGTCGAGACCGTCCCGGTGCCGGAGGACCACCCGGCGACGCCCCAGTCGCCGTACGGCGTCGCGAAACACGCCGTCGAGGAGTACCTCGAGGTGTACAACCAGCTGTACGACCTCGACTACCTCGTGTTCCGGTTTTTCAACGTGTACGGACCGTACCAGGCGCCCGAATCGGGCGCACTCGTCCCGGTCGTCCTGTCGCGGCTCGCCGAGGACAAGGGCGTGTTCGTCACCGGCGACGGCCAGCAGACGCGCGATTTCGTCTACGTCCGCGACATCACGGAGCTCATCGTCGAGGGCCTCGAGGGCGACGTGCGCAACGAGGTCGTCAACATGGGCCGCGGGACGGACACGGCGATCCTCGACGCGATCGAGCTGATGGCCGACGTGGTCGGGGTCGAGCCGGAGATCGACCGGAAGCCGGAGCGTCCCGACGAGATCGACGACTTCTACGCCGACACGAGCAAGTGCGAGCGACTCTTCGGACGGGCGCCCGACACCGACCTCCGCGACGGCCTCGAACGGACCCACGAGTGGCTGGCGTCCGACCGCGATAGCTGATGTGCGGGATCTGCGGCGCGGTCGGCGACGGCGACGCGTCCGTCCTCGCGGAGATGGCGGCGTGTCTCGCCCACCGCGGCCCCGACGACACCGGCACGCACGTCACCGACGACGTGATGCTCGCCAACCAGCGGCTGAGCATCATCGACATCGAGGGGGGCGACCAGCCGGTGTACAACGAGGACGGCGACGTCGTCGTCGTCTACAACGGCGAGATCTACAACTTCCGGTCGCTGCGGGCCGACCTGGAGGCGGCCGGCCACCGGTTCACGAGCGAGACCGACACCGAGGTGCTCGTCCACGGCTACGAGGAGTACGGCCTGGACGTGTTCTCGAAACTGAACGGGATGTTCGCCGTCGCGCTGTGGGACGCGACCGACGAGCGCCTGCTGTTGGCCCGCGACCGCGTCGGCGTCAAGCCGCTGTACTACGCCCGGACCGACGGCGGCGTCACCTTCGCGAGCGAGCCCAAGAGCATCCTCCGGAGCGGCCGGGTCCGGCCCGCCGTCGACGAGCGCGCGCTCCAGTATTTCCTCCAGTTGCGCTACTCGCCGTCGCACACGACCCTCTTCGAGGGGATCGAGACGCTGCTCCCCGGACAGATACTCGAGATCGGTCGCGACGGCGACGGCTGGACGGCGACCGAACACCAGTACTGGACGCCGACGGACGCGGGCGGCGACCCGCCGGCGGACCCCGTCGGCGCCGTCGAGGACGCGCTCCGCAACGCCGTCGAGCGGCAGTTGATGAGCGACGTTCCCGTCGGGTTCTACCTCTCGGGCGGGCTCGACACGAGCAGCGTCGTCGCCATGGCCGACGAGGTCAGCGACGACCCCATCCACACGTTCTGCATGGGCTTCGAGGACCAGGCGTGGGACGAGCGGGCCGACGCGCGGACCGTCGCGGACCACTTCGGGACGAACCACCACGAGATCACCGTCGAACGGGAGTTCATGCGGGACTTCCCGGAGATGATCTGGCACGCCGACGAGCCCAAGCGCAACCTCTATCCCTACTACGTGGCGCGGGAGATGAGCGACCACGTGAGCGTTGCGCTGGGCGGGCTCGGCGCCGACGAGCTGTTCGGCGGCTACGTCTACCGGTACTCGCGCCTGCGCGAACTGGACCAGCTGCGCTCGGGGATGCCGGGCACCGAGAACGCCGCGGTCGCGGACACCGCCGGGCAGGTCGCCGACTGGCAGCTCGCCTACGGCGACCTCGACGGCGACGACGTCCTCGAAGACGTCGGCGTCCTCCGGCACGTCGACGACCCGGCGCGGCTGTACGTGCTGCTGAACAGCACGGACGTCTTCGGCGACATCGAGGCGGTCGACCACCGGGTACTGGGCGACGCCTTCGGGGAGTTCGTCCCGGCCGACTGGGTCCGGGCGCGCCTCCCGGGAACCGACGACCTGTCGCTGACCGAGCGGGCGCTGTACTGGGACTTCGCCGTCAAGCTCCCAGACGACTTCCTCCTCGTCGAGGACCGGATGAGCATGGCCCACTCGCTGGAGTCGCGCGTCCCGTTTCTCGACAACGAGCTCGTCGACGTCGCGTTCTCGCTCCCGCAGTCCGAGAAGTTCGGGGCCGTCGACGACGACCGGGACGTTGGCAAGTCCGTCCTCCGGCGGGCGATGCGCGACCGGCTCCCCGACGCGGTCTTCGAGAAGGACAAGCAGGGGTTCACGATGCCGACCTACCCGTTCGCGCGCGACGAGATGCTCCCCCACGCCAGGCGGATCCTCGCGGACCCGCACGTCGTCCGCGAGGGGTACGTCCAGGCGTCGTATCTCGACGAGCTGCTCGGGGCCGAACCCCGGCGGGAGCTGACGCCCCACTACAAGATGCTCTGGAAGCTCGTCGCGCTGGAGATCTGGTACCAGATGTACATCGTCGACGGCGTCGGGGGACCGGAGCCGCTGGACAGCTACTACACCTGACCGGTCAGGACAGCGTCGTGCCGTCCCCGACACAGCGGTAGTCGAACGCCGCGACCGCCTCGGGGTCGAAGAAGTCGCGCCCGTCGACGAGCACCGGCGTCCGCATCCGCTCGCGCAGCGCCCCGAGGTCGATGTCGCGGTACTCCTCGTGGCCGGTCGCGAGCGCGACGGCGTCCCACTCCCCGTCGAGCGGGTCCTCGACCGGGGTCGCGCCGGCGCGCTCGACGGCCTCGGCCGTGAGCAGCGGGTCGTGGGCGGCGACCGAGACGCCACGCTCGTCGAGTTCGTCGACGAGGTCGAACGCGGGGGCGAACCGCGTCTCGCGGACGCCGGGCCGGTAGGTCAGCCCCAGGACGAGCACGCGGGCGTCGGTCGGGGCCACGTCGCGGGCGTCGAGCGCGTCGGTCACCAGTTCCGCCGTGTGGGCGGGCATCCCGTCGTTGACCGCCCGCGCGGTCTCCAGTAGCGGCGTCTCCGAGGCGCCGTCGATGACGAAGTGCGGGTAGACGGGGATGCAGTGGCCGCCGACGCCGACGCCGGGGTCGTGGATCTCGCAGAACGGCTGGGTGTTGGCCGCCTCGAAGACGGTCCCGGCGTCGAGGCCCCACTCCTCGCAGGCCTTCGCCAGTTCGTTGGCCAGCGCGATGTTGACGTCGCGGTAGATCCCCTCGGACACCTTGACCATCTCCGCGGCGGTCGCGCCGGGCAGCTCGACGACGCCCGGTTCGTTGAACGTCCGGTAGAAGTCCGCGGCGACGGCCGTCGCGTCGGCGCTCGTCGCGCCGACGATCTTCGGGTAGGACTCGGTGAGGTCCCGGAGGACCCGGCCCGAGGAGGTGCGCTCGGGGCAGTGGGCCAGGCCGAAGTCCTCGCCCGCGACCAGGTCGTCGGGCTCGACGGCGTCGGCGAACGCGCCGGCGGTCGTCCCGGGTGGGACCGTGCTCTCGAGCACGACCAAGTCGCCCGCGTCGACGCCCTCGCGGATCGCCTCGCCGGCCGCGAGGACGGGCCCGAGGTCTGGGTCGCCGTCCCCGTCGACGACCGTCGGGACGAGGACGATCATCACGTCCGCGCGGCGGGCGGCCGCGGCGCCGTCCGTCGTGGCGGTCAGCGCCCCGCCGCCGTGGTCCTCCAGCAGCGCCGGGAGCCCCGGTTCGGAGACGGGCGACCGCCCGTCGTTGACGGCGGCGACGACGTCCGAGTCGATGTCGACCCCGTGGACGGTGGCCCCGCTGTCGGCCAGGACCGCCGCCAGGGGGAGCCCCATCTTGCCGAGGCCGTACACGGCGACCTCCAGTCCGTCGAGGTCGGACTGCTCGTCGAGCGCCGCGAGCGTCGCGTTCATGCCGTCTCGGTCGGTCACCGAGACAGTAATCGGTTCCGGTTGGCCGGCCGCCGGATCAGCACAGCCAAGTGCGCCCGGGGTCCAGAAGGTCGTAATGTCCGAGCGGATCCCGCTAATCGACCCGGTCGTCGGCGAGGAGGAGCTTGCGAACGTCGAGTCGGTCCTCGACTCCGGATACATGACCCAGGGCCCCTACGCCGAGGAGTTCGAGGAGCGGTTCGCAGACCGCGCCGACGCCGACCACGCCATCACCGTCACGTCCTGCACCACCGGCATGGAACTGGCGCTGGAGGCCTACGGCGTCGGACGCGGCGACGAGGTCGTCGTCCCGGACTTCACGCACCCGGCGACCGGGAACGCGGTCGTCCACGTCGGCGCCGAGCCCGTCCTCGTCGACGTCGACCGGGAGACCTACAACGTCGACCTCGACGACCTGCGGGCGGCGATCACCGACGACACGGCCGCCTTGCTGCCGGTCTCGTGGGGCGGCCAGCCGCTCCCGACCGAGCCGGTCCGCGCGGTCGCGGACGAACACGACATTCCGGTGATCGAGGACGCCGCCTGCTCGTCCGGCGCGGCCTACGACGGCGACCCGGTCGGCTCGCAGTTCGACGTGAGCGTCTTCAGCTTCCACCCGCGGAAGGTGCTCACGACCGGCGAGGGCGGGATGATCACGACGGACGACGACGACCTCGCCCGCGAGATCCGGAGCATCAAGAACTTCGGGACCGACCAGCGCGAGGGCGAGATCGGGTTCGTCCGCGCGGACGCGACGAACCTCCGGTTCAGCGACATCCTCGCGGCGGTCGGGGTCGCCCAGATTCAGAAGCTCGACGACATCGTCGAGCGCCGCCGGGAGATCGCACATCGGTACACCGACCGCCTCGAAGCAGTCGACGGCGTCACGACGCCGCAGGAACCCCCGGAAGCGACGCACAACTTCCAGAGCTACTGCGTCTACGTCGAGGCCGGCGGCGAGGACGCCCGCGACGAGATCATCGACGCGCTCGCGGAGCGGGACATCGAGTCCCAGATCGGGACTTACGCGCTCCACGACACCGACGCGTTCGCGGACGCCGACGCCGTCGGCGACCTCGAGACGTCGTACGCGCTCCAGCAGAACCTGCTGACGCTGCCCGTGGCCCACACCATGACCGACGAGGACCAGGGGCGCGTCGTCGACGCGCTGGTCGAGGCCCTCGACGCCGTCAAGTAATCCACCGACTCGGTGACGGCCGTCACGGTGAGTACCGTAACGGTCCCCACGGCGAGTGCCAGGGCGGTCGCCGCGGCGGGTGTCCCGACGACGGGACCCGGCTAGACGGGGATCGCTTCCAGGACCCGCCGGGCGACGATGACGGCGAACACGAGCGCGCCGACGGCGATGGCGGCCCGCACGTACCGTCGTTGCCGGAGCCCCACGGCGATCGGCGCGGTCAGTTCGTACGCGACCAGGACGCCAGCGAACGACACGACGAAGTAGAGCTCCAGCGTGAGGCGGCCGAGCACCGACAGGGCCACCAGCCAGCAGAGACACCAGCCGGTGACCAGCGCGACGAGATACTCCCGTTGGCGCCCCATCACGTCACCGGTATCGGTCGGTGGGGTTAGTAGCTGTCGCCTCGCCGGTCTCCCCGCGGGCTGTCTCCGACGGGACCGCGACGGGCGCGGCCCGGCCGAGGCGTCCGCGGATGTCGAAAGGGAATTACGCCCCCGTCGCCCACCCTTTTCCATGACTGACGACGCCCGCCCGACCGACGACGTGCTCGATCTAGCTCGGCGGGCCGTCGAGACGGGGCCGCTCTGTGACCCCTGTCTCGGCCGCCTGCTCGCCGAGCGGAGCTTCGGCCTCACCAACCGCGAGCGGGGCCGGAGCCTCCGCGTCGCTGTCGCGCTCGCCGACGACCGCCCCGTCGCAGACCTCGAACCCGACGAGCCCTGCTGGGTCTGCGAGGGCGAGTCCACCGAGGAGCGGGTGCAGGAGTGGGCCGAGCGCGCCGCCTACGCCGTCTCCGACTACGACTTCGAGACCTTCCAGGTAGGAACGCGCGTCCCGCCGCTGTTCGAGGAGAACGACGCGCTCCTCCGGGAGGACCTCGGGCTGGATGACGACGCTGGCGAGGCGCTCAAGACCGAACTCAACAGGGAGGTCGGCAAGCGGTTCGGCCGCGAGACGGGCGCCGAAGTCGAGTTCGGCCGCCCGGACGTGCAGATCACGCTCAATCTCGGCGACGACACCGTCGACGCGCAGGTCAACTCCGCGTTCGTCTACGGCCGCTACCGCAAGTTAGAGCGAGACATCCCCCAGACGAAGTGGCCCTGCAACGACTGTAACGGCACGGGCCTCATCCGCGGCGAGATCTGCGAGGGCTGTGACGGCTCGGGCTACCGCTACGACGAGAGCGTCGAGCAACTCACCGCCCCCGCGGTGGTGGAGGCGATGGACGGGGAGTCGGCGACCTTCCACGGCGCCGGCCGCGAGGACGTGGACGCGCTGATGCTCGAAGGGGGACGACCGTTCGTCATCGAGGTCGACGAGCCCCGCGAACGGACAGTCGACGCCGCGACCCTCCAGACGGCGGTCAACGAGTTCGCCGACGGCAAGGTCGAGGTGACGGACCTCCGGCAGGCCACCCACGAGATGGTCGAACGCGTCAAGGAACTCGACGCGAGCAAGACCTACCGCATGGAGATCGAGTTCGACGAGGCCGTCGACGCCACCGATTTCGAGGCCGCGCTCGACGAACTGGCGGGCGCGACGGTCGAACAGCGGACGCCCCAGCGGGTCGACCACCGGCGGGCCGACCTGACGCGGACCCGCGAGGTCTACGACATCGAGGGCGAACTGGACGGCGAGCGGACGGCGACCGTCGAGCTCCACGGCGAGGGCGGCCTCTACGTGAAGGAACTCGTCTCCAGCGACGAGGGGCGCACCGAGCCGAGCCTCGCGGGCCTGCTCGGCGTCGACGCCGAGGTGACGGCGCTGGACGTGCTCGACGTACGGGGCGAGGACGAGCCGTTCGCGAAAGAGGAGTTCTTCCGCGGCGAACTCCCGGCCGACGGCGACGACGAGGGGGCAGACGGCGACGGGAACGAACGGGAGACGGCGTCGGACGGATCCGGCGACGGCGGAGTCGCGTCCGCGGACGGCGAGTAGCCCGAAGCGGTCGAAGCCGCCGCCACCGACGGAGCCAAGGGGGCGGCCGTGAGTTTTCAGCCCGAATGACGACGCTCGACGAGTACCCATCGGTGTCGCTGCACAACGTCGCCGAGACCGTGCCCGCCGACTGGACCGAGGGCGGCGACCGGCTCCACCGACTCCCGGCCGACGTGGCCGCACGACTCAACGAGATGGCCGACGGCCGCGTGCGCGAACCGTCCGGGAGCGAACTCCGGTTCGTGCCCGAGACGGACGACGCCGAGATCGAGGTCACGCTCTCCGCGGAGGAACCGGGCCAGTTCCGCGTGTTCTGGGGCCCGTTCCAGCCCTGGACGCCCACGGACGTCGGTCCCGAACCCGAGACGCACACGCTCGCGGTGCCCGAGCGAGTTCGGAAACTCGACACCGAGGTCGACAGCCGGTTCGACCCGCGCGTCTGCCGGGTCCTGTTCGAGCGCACGCCCGCGGTCGCCGTCCACGACGTGACCGGCGACTGCCGACCGCCCGAGAGCGGCGAACTCCCCGACACGCGCTATCTCGCCTACGGCACCTCGATCACCGAGGGCGCCGCCTCGTCCGCGACCCACCTGAACTACGTGTCGCGGACCGCCCGCGCGCTGGGGTGGGACGTGCTGAACTTCGGCTGTTCCGGGTCGGCCTACGCCGACCGGCCGATGGCGGAGTACATCGCCGGGCGCGACGACTGGGACGTGGCGACGCTGGCGCTGTCGATCAACATGGCCAACCAGGACTTCCCGGTCGAGGAGTTCGAGGAGCGGGCACGGACGTTCGTCGAGACGGTCGCCGAATCCCACCAGGACAAGCCGATCGCCTGCATCACGCTGTTCCCGTACTATCCCGACGTGATCGAGGGCGGCGACGCCGAGCGCGCGGAGAACTACCGCGCGACGCTCCGGGCGATCGTCGCCGAGACAGACCACCCGGACCTGCACGTGATCGAGGGCACCGACCTGACGGACGTGTCGGGCTACTCCGCGGATATCCTCCACCCCGGCGACGCCGGCATGGAGGAGATCGGCCGGAACCTCGCCCGGGAACTCGACGAGCGGGTCGAGTGACGACACCGGACGAACGAGGTCGCGACCGCGCACGACCGAACTCACCCCGCTTTTTCCGGCCGGCGACCCCGTTCGGAGTCCCCGATCGGCTGGTCCGATCCGCTAGAACGGCCGGGAACGACCCCGAGACGGCAGACGCGCGTCAGACGGTCGGCGTCTCGACCGCGACGGTTTAAATATGAGGGGGCACAAGCCGCGGCCATGCAGGAGTTCGGCGTCGACGAGGCCGGCAAGGGGCCGGTGCTGGGTTCGATGTTCGCGGCGGCGGTCGCGGTCGATCCTGCCGACCTGCCCGGCGACGTGGGCGACTCGAAAGAGATCGCTCCCGAGCGCCGCGAGGAACTCGACGCCGTCATCCGCGAGGTCGGGTCGGTCGGCGTCGCCGAGATCCCGGTCGAGCGCATCGACGACGAGGAGACCGACATGAACTCGCTGACCGTCGCCGCCCACGCCGAGGCCGTCGACGCGCTGGCCGACGCCGTCGACGGGACGCCGACCGACGACGACCCCCTGGAGGGCTACGTCGACGCCGGCGACACCAACGCCGTCCGCTTCGAACGGCGCGTCGAGGACGCCGCGGACGCCGCCATCGACGCCCGGGCCGAACACGGCGCCGACGAGACCTACCCCGTGGTCGGCGCGGCGAGCATCGTCGCGAAGGTGGCCCGCGACGCCCACGTCCAACGGCTGGCCGAGGAGTACGGCGACGTGGGCAGCGGCTACCCCGGCGACAGTACCACGAGAGAGTTCCTCGAAGCCTACGTCGCCGACCACGAGGAACTGCCGGCCTGCGCCCGCGAGTCCTGGCAGACCAGCAAGGACGCTCTCGCCGCGGTCTCGCAGTCCTCGCTCGGCGAGTTCGAACCCGACGGCGGCCGCGCTGTGGGGGAGTCGGCGGACGAAGCCGAGGTGCGCTCCGACGGTAGCGGCCTCCGGCGGACGACCCTCGACGACTTCTAGACCCCGCGTTCTGTCCAGCCGGGTCGGCTCGCCGCTGTTCGGTACGGGCACGCCACTCCGCACCTTACCAATTAGGTGTGATCTGTTTCATAACACGGCGTGAAAACGGTCTATGGACAACAGTTTACCGACTGATATCGTCGAAGCCGTCGCCCGCGCTCGGGACAGCGACCCGCGAGAGCTGGATTTCGTGCTCGCGGACCACGTCGATCTCGACGCCCTGGAGCAACTGGCGGAACACCCGGAGAGCACGTGGACGTTCACGTTCGAACTCCCGGACCACAGCGTGACCGTCACGAGCGCCGGAGCGATCCTGGTCGACGGGCAAGCCGAGAACGATTCTTCGGCGGTTTGAGCGATCCCGCGCGAGCTGACGGCCGTTTCCCGACGCCCGCCCCGACAGCGCCGCGCGGAAAAAACGGAAGCGCGCTCAGTCGCTCCCCTGGTCGAGCATCAGGTTCCGCAGCACGTCGCCGTAGGCCGGTCGCGTGACGAGCACGCCGATGAGGACGCCGACGATGGTGACGATGGCGAAGCCCTGCAGGTCGCCCAGCGAGAGGAACGCGAGCGGGCTCATGGCGATGATGGTGGTCACGGCGGCGGCGCCGATGACCCAGAACGCCTTGCGGAAGCGGTTCTGGAACACCCTGCCGGTGGCGATCTCGCCCTCGTTCAAGATCTCGTCGGCGATGATCAGCAGGTCGTCGACCCCGGTTCCGATGACGGCGATGAACCCGGCGATATACGAGAGGTTCAGCGGGAGGCCGATGGCCGCGGCGAACCCGATCAGCAGGTACACCTCCGCGGCGGCGGTCGCGAGCATCGGGACGGCGACGCGGGGGTTCCGGTAGCGCAGGAAGACCGACCCGCTGACCGCGAGCCAGGCGATCAGGCCCGTCAGCAGCGCCTGCCACTTGAAGCGGTCGCCGAGGCTCTGCTGGAGGAACAGGACGGTCCCCTCGTTGACGGCCAGTCGCGTCGGCAGCGCGCCGGCCCGCAGGTTGATCTGCAGGTTCTGGGCCTCGTCCATCGACCGCGTCTGCATGATGAACGACGGGGCCGTCAGGAACTGGCCGGACTCGATGTCCTCGGCGAGGCCGGGGTCGAGCCCGGCCGCGTAGACGACTTCGTCGTCGACGACGGTGTACAGGCAGTAGCCGGGGTCGTCCGGACTCTGCCGGTAGCGACAGCTCTGCCGGCCGGTCGCCTCGCTGGACGTGAAGCCCAGGTCGACGAGATCACGGGAGTAGTTGCGGGCGGCGTCCTCGGTCAGCGTGATGGGGACGAACGACTGGCCGCTCTCGTCGGACTGGGCGATGCCGATCTGGGAGTTCTCCAGCTGGCGGTTGGTCAGCACCGTCTGGTTGCGGTAGACGGTGCCGTTGTCGGTCTCGACGGGGCGGGTGGCGACGATACTGACCTCGCCCTCGTCGCCGATGAGGTTGAGCACCTCGGTCGTGTTGGCGTTGGGCACGTCGACGACGACGTACTGTTCGCCCGTCGCCGAGCGCTGGGTGGCCACCTGGCCGCCGCTCAGCCCGCCGCGGTTGATCTTCGCGGTGATCGTCTCGACGGTCTGCTGACGGGTCTGGGCGGTCACGCCGCGCCGTATCGTCGCCTCGTCGCCGTCGAGGCCGGCCTCCGTCAGCGCTGCCCGGAAGCGCTGTTCGCTGACGTTCTCGACGAGCACCTCGACGGCGTCGCCGTTGCCGGTGTTGAGGACGACCGACACGTCGCCCGTCGAGACGTTCAGCCGGTTGCCGACCGTCTGACGGATGTTCGACCGCTGGCCCTGCTCGATGTCGAGCTCCTCGGCGGTCGTGCCGACCAGCGGCGCGCGGATGCGCGACCCGCCCGCCAGCTCCAGCCCGAACTTGAGGTTCGTCGGCCCGTCCGCCGCGCCGTAGGAGGAGCTGTTGTTCGCGCCGGCGTCGGGCGCGCCGGTCGGCGCGAACAGCGCGGCCGTCGCTGCGAGCACGAACACCACGAGCATGACGATCCGCCAGTTCTCGCGGAGGTTCACGCGAATCCCTCCTGGATTCGCGTGAGCTCGTCACGCGCTCTGCGTGTGACGGTGTTCATCGGGCCACCCCCTCGAACTTGTACCAGCGGAGCAGGCTCAGGTTCATCATGTAGGTGTTCATCAGGTCGGCCACCAGCCCGAACACGAGCACGATGGCGAGATCCGGCAACAGCGGGATGCCGAAGAGCGACGAGACGATCCACATGACGGTCATCGCGGAGATGGAGGTGACCGTCATCGTCACGCCGGTCTCCATCGCGCGGTAGGTGCTCTCGTAGAAGCTCCCGCGTCGCCGGAGGATGTGGTTGTTCAGCAGGATGTCCGAGTCGACGGAGTACCCGATCAGCATCAGCAGGGCCGCCACCGACCCCAGCGACAGTTTGATCTGGAATACGTTCATCAGCGCGAGCGGGATGACGATGTCCGAGAACGCGGAGGCGACGATCGCGATGGAGGGCACGAACGACCGAAACAGCGCGAAGATGAGCAGACTCATCCCGACGAAGGCGACGGCGACGCCGATCAGCGCGAGCCGCTGGGCGTCGGCGCCGAAGCTCGCCGACCGCGACTGGACGGAGACGATCTCGTAGCCCGCCGACTGGACCCCCGAGCGGATGGTGTCGGTGTCGGTCGCCTGGGTCGTGACGATGTACTCGTTCGAGCCGGCGATCGGCTGGACCGAGTCGATATCGAACTCGAGGGAGCTCCTGATCTCGGACTGAGAGGCGTCGGTCTCGATCTGTATCTCGGTCCCCCCGGTGAACTCGATACCCGGCGTGACCGGCGCCCCGGTCGTCAGGTACCACCCCGCGAGGACCAGCAACGCGAGCGCCAGCACGGCCAGCGGGACGGCCGCGAGCTGACGGTTTGAGTACCGGTCGTAATCGGGTTCCGGTACTACGGACTCGACCATGCCCGTCGGTGTGCGACGCCCGCCGATAAGCCTTCTCCATTTCGCCGGCGCCCGGCGAGGCCGCGACGGCGGCGCCGTCGGTCCCGAACGGCCGGCTCGCCCGCCGAGCGACCACCGGATGGAGCGCGGATCGGCGGCCCCCACACCCAAAGGCACTTTTTCGTTCGCTCGTTACCACCCACTAACCCGATGTCCCGCAGTCCCTCGCTCCCCGAGCGACCCCGGCTGGAGCTCGACCCGGATATGTCCCCGTCGGAACGGCTGGGTGCGCTCACCGACCACTACGAACAGCTCGTCCAGGTGAACCGCGAACTCGAAGGCCAGCTCGAGAGCGCGCGCGAGCGCCGCGAGGAGCTCACCGAGGAGGTCGACCAGCTCGAACGCGAGAACGAGACGCTCAAGACCTCCTCGCTGTACGTCGCCACCGCCGAGGAGATCACCGACGACGGCGTCGTCGTCAAACAGCACGGCAACAACCAGGAGGTCCTCACCGAACTGCCGACCCAGCTCCGCGAGGGGCTAGAGGCCGGCGACCGCGTCGCCATCAACGACTCCTTCTCCATCAAGTCCCAGCTGGAGAGCGAGACCGACGCCCGCGCCCAGGCGATGGAGGTCGACGAGTCGCCCACCGTCACCTACGACGACATCGGCGGCCTCGAGGAGCAGATCCAGGAGGTCCGCGAGGCCGTCGAGGAGCCGCTGATCAACGCCGCCCAGTTCGACGAGGTCGGTATCGACCCGCCCAGCGGCGTCCTCCTGCACGGCCCGCCGGGCACCGGCAAGACCATGCTCGCCCGCGCGGTCGCCAACGAGACCGACGCCACGTTCATCAAGATGGCCGGATCCGAGCTCGTCCGGAAGTTCATCGGCGAGGGCTCCCGGCTCGTCCGCGATCTCTTCGAGCTCGCCAGCGAGCGCGAGCCCGCCATCATCTTCATCGACGAGATCGACGCCGTCGCCGCCAAACGAACGGAGTCCAAGACCTCCGGCGACGCCGAGGTCCAGCGGACGATGATGCAGTTGCTCTCGGAGATGGACGGCTTCGAGGACCGCGGGGAGATCCGCATCATCGCTGCCACCAACCGCTTCGACATGCTCGACCGCGCGATCCTCCGCCCGGGCCGGTTCGACCGCCTCATCGAGGTGCCCGAACCCGACGCCGAGGGCCGCAAGCGCATCCTCGAGATCCACACCGAGGACATGAGCCTCGCCGAGACCGTCGACTTCGAGCACCTCGCCGCGGAGACGGAGGGGTTCTCCGGCGCCGAACTCGCGTCGCTGGCCACCGAGGCCGGGATGTTCGCCATCCGCGACGGCCGCACCGACGTGCGCACCGGGGACTTCGAGGAGGCCTTAGAGAAGATCGAGGAGGGCGACGCCACCGAGGGCCAGCCGGTCGCGTTCTACTAGGGCCCACTTTTTGCGACGGAGACACACCCACTTTTTCCGACGGAGAGCGCCTTGCGCGCCAGCGGCGCGCTGCGGGGATCCTCCGTCGCAAAAACTTGGGGAAAAAGCCGGACGACTCGCTCACTGCGTTCGCTCGCGTCCGGTATCTGCGGGAGTGAGCACCGCGAACGACCGCAGGCTCGTCAGCGCTTGCTCTGACGGCGAACCGCGCCTGCGGCGCGGATGCTCGTGCGACCTGGCGGGCTACCGTTGTACGAAAACGGCGGGACTGTCGCCGGACTGCAGATCGGTCGCACCGACGAACTTCCAGTAATTGCGGACATCCGTGCCGAGTAGTTGCTCGATCGCCTCCCGAGTGAGCAGGTTCGCTCCCGCGGCGACGGGCGCGAAGAATTCACGCTTCCCTTCGGGTTCGTCCCGGAGCCACTCCCGGGTCGCCTCGGTGGGATAGTTGAAGATCAGGTAGCCGCCGGGTTTCACGTGGTCGTAGAGCGCCTCGATAGCGTCCTCGATCGCTTCGACGAAGTACAGCGTCGCCATGCAGTAGACAATATCGAACTCCCGGCTCAGGTCGAGGTCGGGCAGCGAGCGAACGTGGAAGGAGATGTTCGACAGGTCGCATCGATCGGCGACCTCGCGGTCGTCCCGGATCACGTCCTCGGCGAGATCACAGCAGTAGAACTCGATCTCGGGGTGGTGCTCGGCGAGCGCGAACTCGGTCGCTGCCGGGCCGCAGCCGACCGAGGCGAACGACTCGGGGTCCGCGCCCGATCCGTCGAGAAACCGGTCGACGTACTCGTCCATCTCCTCCCCCGCGAGGTACGCGCACCGCTCGTACTCGCCGGTGGCGTAGAACTCGCTCCATCGATCCCCGGCCATACGTGCGTGCTGTATCGCGCGGACGAAATATCCGGCGGCCGGCTTCGACGGACGCCACCCCATCCGATCACTATTTAGGGACATCTTTAGCATTTGTTTAAGGATCAAAACTAAATACGAGACGTTCGACCAGGGAAAATGTATTACGGTGACCGAACATATGGTATCCAGCGACACCGACGAGGGGGTAACGTCGGTCCGGACTGACGGTCCGGGCTTTCTGACAGACCGCGACGACCTGGCAGCGGTCCGGGAGGAGGCGGTGACGTTCATCAAGGACAGAGTGACCGCGGCGGGCGCGCGGGGCGTCGTCGTCGGGCTGAGCGGCGGGGTCGACTCGACGCTGACGGCGCACCTGGCCGTTCAGGCGCTCGGGAGCGACCGCGTGCTAGGGCTGGGACTGCCCGCCCACACCGACGAGGACAACGCCCAGGAGGCACAGACCATGGCCGAGGGGCTGGGCATCGAGTTCCGCGAGGTCGACCTGCGGCCGCTGGTCGACCTGTTCGAGGACCACGTCGCGCCCGAGGTCGCCCCCGGCGGGGGCCGGCGGGCCATCGGGAACCTCACCGCGCGCCTGCGGATGTGCGCGCTGTACTACGCGGCCAACGCGCGGTCGTATCTGGTCTGCGGGACGGCCAACCGCTCGGAACTGCTGTTGGGCTACTTCACGAAGTACGGCGACGGCGGCGCGGACCTGTTCCCGCTCGGTGACCTCTACAAGGCGGAGGTGCAGGCGCTCGCCCAGCAGGTGGGCGTCCCGCGGCGGATCGTCGCCAAGGAGCCGACCGCGGACCTGTGGGTCGGTCAGACCGACGCCGAGGACCTGGGCGCCCGCTACTCGGAGATCGACCCCGTCCTCCGCCGGGTCGTCGACCGCAGCGAGCGCGTCGAAGACGCCATCGACGACACCGACGCGAGCCCGGAGACCGCCGAGACCGTCGCGCGGCTGTACGTCGACTCGCTGCACAAGCGCGCGGTGCCGCCGACGCCCGGCATCGACGACCGCGGGAACGGTTCCGGCGGCTCCCACCCGCTGCACCTCGCGCCGATGGCGAACGGGCTATGACAGGGGTCCGCGAGCCGCTCACTCCTCGCAGGTGACCTCGCTGGCGTCGACGCGTTCGGCGGAGAGCAGCGGCGACCGTGCGAGCAGTTCCCGGGACCGGTCCGCACTGCCGGGGATCGCCGTCCGGTCCATGTACGGGGGCGTCTCCGGGGTGTAGTCCCGCTGCTCGGTCCCGGTCCCCGCGGCGAACGCGAAGTCCTCGTAGGCGACCGCCACGTCCCAGCCGATACAGGCCCAGCGTTCGGCCTTGCCGGTCGGGTCGTGGCGCGGGAACCGCTCTAGAACGACGGCGCGGAAGCGCGTGCCATCGGCGCTTTCGTACTTGCCGACGACGCCCGTCTCGGCGCCGAGCATCCGCGCGGCCATTTGCCGTGTCCCCACGAGCGTCCAGCCGTCGCCCGGTTCGGGCAGCACGTCCCCGGCATCGCGGTCCGGCGTCGGCGAGGGCGACCCCGTCGGGCTCGACATCGGCTCCGGCGTCCGCGACGGCGTCTGGCCGTCAGTCGGCGCTGGCGACGGTGCGGTGTCGGCGTTCGGTTCGGGCGAGTCCGGCGCCTCGCAGCCCGCGACCAGGAACGGAACCGCGGCGCCGATCCCCCGGAGGACCGAGCGGCGTGTCGGCGTCACGGGACAGACGGGCGCGCCCGCCGGTAAATACTTTCTCGCCGACAGGCGCGGGCGGTGCCGTTCGACCGGAAGCGAAACCCCTTAGCGCGCGAGTCGACGACCCGGAGGTATGAGCACCATCCGGGTCGCGTGGGGGTCGGCCGCCGGCCCGACCGCGATGTCGTCGTTCGACGCGGCGCTGGCCGAGGCGGGCGTCCACAACTACAATCTCGTGACGCTCTCCTCGGTGATCCCCGCGGAGGCCCGGCTGGAACGCGTCGGTACCGCCCCGGCCCTGGGACCCGCGGGCGAGGCGCTGTACGCCGTCGTCGGCCGCGAGACGCTCGCGCCGGGGGCCGACGGCGAGGCCTGCGCGGGGCTGGGGTGGGTCCGCAGCGAGTCCGGCCGCGGACTGTTCTACGAGGCCAGCGGGGCCGACCCCGACGCGGTCGCGGACGCCGTCGAGGAAGGCCTGAGTCGGGGAATGGAACTGCGGGAGTGGACCTTCCGCACCGATCCCGAAATCGTCGTCGAGTCGACCCCCGCGGACCCGGCCGACCACGCCACCGCGGTCGTCGTGGCAGCCTACGGGCAGAGCGAACCGCTGTTCGACTGACCCAGTGGTGACGGAGCGACACTACCCCGACGGGAAGTCACGATCGATCGTGTGGAACGGCAAGCTGTGCGCCTCTCACAGGGGTTAAGACCCTGGGCCGCATACGGGCGCGGAAGAGCCCAATGTACGGAAACTCGCCGCTCGGCGACGACGGGTTGGACCCCGAGACGCTCACGCCCGACCAGCGCCGCCGGCTGGAGCGGGACCTCTCGCAGGTGGCCCAGCAGACCCGACGGCTCCTCCCCGAGGAGTTCGTCGTCGGGTCGGACCTGACCGCCGGCTCCGACGGCCCCGAAGCGACCGTCGCCGTCCGCCCGCCCGTCGGCCCCGTCGTCTCCGCGGGCTACACGCCCGAGGAGGCCGACGCGACCATCGACGAGGACGAACGGACCGACCTCGCGCAGGGACTGGCCGCCAGCGCCGCCCTCCAGATGAAACAGGCCCTCTCCAACAACGACAGTCCGGCCGCGCGATAGGGGACCCTCCCGTCAGTTCCCGGCGGCCGTCCCGTCAGTTCTCTCCGGTCGTCTCCGGCGGGTTGTAGAACAGCGCGTAGCCGATGGTACCGCTCGCCGGGACGCTCCCCACGGCCATCGCGGTCCCCCACGACCACGACAGTACGATACCGACGAGCGCCGCGAGCGCCAGCACCGCCGGGATCAGCGCCAGCACCGCGTCGTGGACCGACACCACACCGCGCGCGTCGCTTGCCACTGGTCGAGACACGTGTCGACGGTCGACCGCGTCGTAATTAAATATTATTACTGCGTGTGCAGCCAGAGAATCACGTGACTCCACTTTACTCGGCATCCATTGATGCGCGTACGCGCAAGCCATGGCCGTTCCAGATGACCACCCCTTGAAACGCTCCGATTGAGAACACCCAAAAAGGCGATAAATATATTGCTATTGGGTGGCAATCCTGCAGAAGTGAGTAGATTAACAATTGTTTCCATTCTGGTTACAGTTGTTCTGATCGGAATTCCCACTGCCGCCAATTTTTACCCACCTTTATTTGCTGGTCTGGCTGATCGATTGCCGATTAACATCATTTTCACCTGGATGGCTCGTACAGGAATTCTCGCTATCGGGGCGATGAGCGGTTGGTTTGTGAGGGGTATTTGGGAAAAGGAAAATGAGTCGGAGGGGGAGACGGTGGCGGACGAAGAAATTGGAACAGACATCAATGGTGAAACTACAGTCTCAGAAATTGATGGGTGTATTGAGGTGGAGGGGAGTTGTTGGCGAGGAATAGCTGAACTGTCAGATGAAGGAATATCTGAGATTAACGTGGAATACAAAGCAATCTGCCCAAATTGCCAGACAGTGATGTATGATGGTGAAAATAGCGCTCCTGTCGCTGTGGCTACTGTGGGTGGAGGACCAGACTTTTGGGAATGCCCCAGTTGCAACCATCAAACGATAGATCAGTATAGCAAGTACGAGGATGCTCAAAATTTGTTCGATAGCCACGTTCGTCGAATTGTAGAAAGTGAGGGCGAAGTATATTCACTTGATAATTTGATTGATGAGATCCCCCACGAGGTGACGCCAAGGCGTATATGGGAACAATATGCAGAGACGACAGACGATAGTCAAGTCTCTATAAATTGTTTCCACTAACCATCAAGAGCGACCATACCGCGTGAGCCATTCGCGGGGCTGTGTAATCGGTAGAGGGAAAACGTTTATTCCATCAAGGTAAGTGCGTATTTATATGCAGACTATATTACAGTCGCTTCCTCCCAATTTTTGGTCTGTTGATGTCGCGGATGTTGTTTCACTACTTCTGACGGTGGGACTGTTTTTGGTCTATCTCAGTATGAGGAATATTCAGGACGAACAGAATACGATTCAGCGAACTCAAAATAGGTTGATGCAGAGACAGACCGCTTTGATGGCGGCAAACCATCAACCGAGACTAACGTTTGACAGTCATCGGGGGGACGACGATACCCTGAAACTTAGCATAGACAATAGTGGCGAGGGCCCCGCGGACAATATCCATTCACAGTGTGTGATTTACGAACAAGAGAATGGTGGCGACGGTCCCCAATTTAAGCCTGGATACCAAGGAGCTGGAACGGTCGTCAGTTCAGCGCTAAATCCCATGGTTCGTAAACCTACTACGTCGATGCATGACGACAAGCCGCCCGATATCAACAAGGTCGGAGAAAGTACCGTTGAGGCGGGAGAGATGAATGTTCTACTTGACGGTGTGATCAAACTCGAGCCGTTCAGTGGTGGGTCTGAACCCTACGAAGCCCCATTCTCCGAAGTCATGCAGAGGCTTAGTCGGGAATGGAACGATGTTGACCACATCGCTATTGATTTGTTCGTATTTTTCACCGACGTAGTTGGTGAGGAGTATGGAATGCATATCAAGAGTTACTCGGATATTCCGCTCAGTATGGATTTGACATTTGAGGAAGCTCTTGAGCGGGGAAGTAAGCATAGTCGGATTGGTGACCCTATTACCGAGGACGACGCCGCGGCTATGATACCGCTCAATCCCGAGAATATGGACTTTGGGTAACGCTTAGCGCGCTCAAATCCACCCCTACCGTGGAGTGATAGGGGCCCGTCCGCTCTGTAATCTTGACGGGGCCGTTCGGGGGTGTCCGTCGGTTCAAGTGACGTGCGAGAAGTAGCGAAGCGGCTATCTATTAGAATAGTGGAGTAGTCTGCGGGGTTGACCCCGACTGTCGGCTAAAGCTTCCGATTCTGTGTAAACATCTGGCTACACAAAACGCCTACTTCCCCCAGAAGGGGTCGCGGTTGCGCCGCTTCTCGAGGTACGCGTTGAGCGTCTCGAGTTCGCTGACGGGGATGTCCTCCGAGAGCTCCTGTTCGAGGATCTTGGCGTGTTTCTCGGGGATCTCGGTCCAGAGCTCGTCGCCCTCCTCGATCTGTCGGCCGACCGTGGGGCCGTCGATGGAGACGGCCGCGCGCTCGCCGCGCCCGAGTTCGTCGACGTCCTCGCCCTCGTCCTGGATCGACTTGAGCAGCCCCACGCGCTCGGGTTCGGCACCCTCGAAGAGCGCGACGTGGGAGTTGCGCCTGAGCGAGCCGCCGAGGACCTCGACGCCGACGACGGCGGGGTCGGACTGGCGGAACGTGTGGTCGTCGAGGATCCGGAAGCGGGCCGGTCGGGTGATGTTGTCGAGCACCTCGTCCTGCTGGGCGCGCTCGCGCTCCTCGACGAACTCCTCGTACTCCTCGACGAGCCGGTAGATCACGTCGTGGGCGAAGATTCGCACGTCCTCCTGGTCGGCCAGGTCGTCGGCGTCGTCGAGCACGTCGACGCCGAACGCCAGTATCGTCCTGTGTTTCTCCTCGTTGGCCGTCTCGGCGACGCGCACGTCTCGGGGGGCCACGTCGCCGACCTCGGCGCGGACGACCGGGATCTCCTCCTCTTCGAGCGTCGAGGCCAGCGCCTCCAGACTGCCGAGCGTGTCGGCCTTGACCACGACGCCCTCGTCGGCGGTCTGGACGGCGATATCCGCCAGTTCCGCCCGGACCTCCTCGATCACCTCGTCCACGTCGCGGTCACCGACGACGCGGATGGGCGCGCCGGCCATCGCGTCGTCGAGGTCCGGCGCGGCGATCTTGATGCCGTCTGCGGCCTTCACGGAGTCGACCTGCTGGAACTGGCCCTCGGTGCGGATCTCCTCCAGCGGGCGCGGCCGCAGTAGCGCGCGGACCTCGGTGACGATGGGGCCCTCGACGCCGCCGACCACGATCTCGTCGTCCGCGGAGATGGTGCCGTCGTAGATGATGGCGTCGACGGTCGTCCCGAAGCCCTGGGTGTCCGTGACTTCGAGGACGGTGCCGGCGGCGGGACCGCCCACGTCGACGGCCATCTCCTCTTTCATGTAGCGCTGGGAGAGCCCCATCATGACCGTCAGCAGGTCGGGGATGCCCTCGCCGGTCTCGGCGGAGACGGGGACGACGCCGATGTTGTTCTGGAAGTCCTGGACGCGCCAGTACATGTCGGCGGAGAAGTCGTTGTCCGAGAGGTCGCCGATGAGCTCGTAGAGGCTCTCGTTGAGGTCGCTCTCGACGCGGTCGGTCTGGGCCTCGATGGTCACCTTGGAGGGGGCGCCGGGGTTGGGGTTCCAGCCGGGCGTGGTGTCGATCTTGTTGGCGGCGACGATAAAGGGGGTCTGGGTGCGCGTGAGGATGTCGACGGCTTCGAGCGTCTGGGGCTGGAACCCGTCGTTCACGTCGACCACGAGGATCGCGATGTCGGCGAGCGCGCCGCCCCGCGAGCGCAGCGTCGAGAAGGAGTGGTGGCCCGGCGTGTCGATAAAGAGGAGGCCGGGCAGGTCGAAGTCGGTGGGGTCGACGAGCTCCCCGGCGATCTCGGAGATCACGTCGAGCGGGACCGCGGTCGCGCCGATGTGCTGGGTGATCGCGCCGGACTCGCCCTCGGTGACCGCGGAGCCGCGGATCTCGTCGAGCAGGCTGGTCTTGCCGTGGTCGACGTGGCCGAGTACGGCGACTATCGGTGTCCGAAGCGTCGCTTCGGACTCGTCGTCGGTGTCTGTCGGTTGTGAGTCTGCCATCCTATCACCACAGAAGGTTCGGTTGTCTCGGATCAGCCCCGCAGGCCGGATAAGTGATCTCATCTGCCCGCGCGCGGCTACTCCGTGACGGTGAACGAACCGGTCATGCCGACGCTGCGGTGGGGACTGCAGTAGTACTCGTACTCGCCGGGCGCCTCGAAGGTGAACGAGAACTCGTGGCCCTCGTCGTAGAGGTCGCCGTCGCCGCCGGGCGTCCCGGAGAACTCGGACCCGCTCGGGGTCGTCTCGGGGCGCACGTTGTGTCCGGAGCTGTGCCACACCCAGACGACCGTCTCGCCGGTCGATATCTCGAAGGTCTCGGGCGAGAAGGAGAGCCCCCCGTCGGCGACGGCGACGACCTGTGCGGCCTGCCTGGGGGTCGCCGTGGGCGTCGGTGTCTCGGTGGGCGTGGGACTCGCGGTCGGCGTCCCCGTCGGCGTCGCCGCCGAGCCGGGGGTGGCGGTGGGGGTTGGCGTCCCGGTCAGTGCCGAGTCGGGTGTCGGCGTCTCCGTCGGGGTGGCCGTCTCGGGCGTCTCCGTCGGTGTCGGCGACGGGGAGGGCGTCGCGTCGCCGCCGTCGGTGCCGGGGCTGTCGCCGTCGGTCTCGGTCCCATCGTCACCGCCGCAGCCGGCGACGGCGGCGGCGAGCGCGGTTCCACCCAGTCGAAGCAGGCTACGGCGGTCCATGGGCCCGCTCGGGACTGTCGCGAGATAAACCCCGCGACGCTCCGGGTCACTCGGTGACGGTGAACGACCCCCTCATGCCGCGGTTGCGGTAGGGGTAACAGCGGTACTCGTACTCGCCGGCGACCGCGAAGGTGTGGGCGAAGGTGTACCCCTCGTCGTAGGTCGTCCCGTCGTCGCCGGGCGTGCCGGTGAACGTCGAGCCCCGCGGCCGCGCGGTCGCACGGACGTTGTGCCCGGAGCCGTGCCACACCCAGACGACCGTCTCGCCGGTCGATATCTCGAAGGTCTCGGGGTCGAAGGTCGACGACCCGTCGGCGACCGCGACGACCCGGTCGGCCTCGCTCGGCGCCGGCGTGGGAGTGGCCGTCGGCGTGGCGGTCGGGGTGGCCGTGGGCGTCGGCGTCGGTTCCGGCGTCGCCGTGGCCGTCGCGGTGTCGGTCGCGGTCGGCGTCGCCGTCGCCGTCGGCCGCTCGGTCGGCGCCGACTCGTCGGGCGTCGCCGTCGAGTCGTCCGATCCCAGCCCGCACCCCGGGACGAGCGCCGCGAGCGCGACGGCACCCGTCCGCAACAGTCGTCTGCGGTCCATGCTCGACGCCTTCGCCCACGACCGCCATAACCCCGGTGGTCGGGGTCCCGAGGTCGAGTCCCGACAGCTGCGGTCGTGGCCCCCACCGCGTCACGCGGCCGTCAGACGGCCCCGTGGCGTTTATAGGGCCTGAATCGGTAGTCGGGAGCATGGCCGAGATACTCGCCGAGAACCTCTCCGGCAAGGCCGTCACCGGGACGGACGGCGCCGAGATGGGGATGCTGTACAACATCACGATGGACCTGGAGACCGGTCGGCTCCGGAACCTCATCATCGAGCCCAACGAGCACCTCGACAACTCGCAGTTCGACGTCGACGAGCAGGGACACCTCCTCGTGCCCGTCGACCGCGTGCAGGCAGTCAAAGACCAGATGATCGTCCAGCGCTAAATGTACGTCCTCGACGCCTCGGCTTTTATCAACGAGTACCACACGACCGAACAGCAGGCCACGATCCCGCTCGTCCGCGAGGAGCTCGAGGACGAGAGCGCCTACCGCTACGACGCCATGGAGGGGTCGGGGATGCACATCCACATCCCCGAAGAGGAGACCGTCGAGCGGATCGAGCGCGCCGCCCGCGAGACCGGCGACCTCGAAACCCTCTCTGAGACGGACATCCGGCTGGTCGCCGCGGCGTTCGAGCTCGACGGCCGGCTCGTCACCGACGACTACGCCATGCAGAACGTCGCCGAGAAGCTGGAGGTGGCGGTCGAGCTCATCGCCCGCGAGGGCATCACCGAGCAACGGGACTGGCGCTTCCAGTGTTCCGGCTGCGGCCGCGAGTTCGACGAGAACCACGACCGCTGTCCCGTCTGCGGGAGCGACCTCACGCGGAAGAACCCCGCCTGATACGGATTATTGCAAGACATTCCGGGATCGACCGCACCCAGTCGTGCGGTCGACCCGGTAAACGCTTGCAATAATCCGTATGAGCCGTCGCTGGCCGGCCGTCCACCGACCGACTCCGAGATCGGGACCGTCGGCCCCCGCCGAATCGCCTCGTCGGCCCAACCGAACCGCCTCGTCGACCGACTGCACCCCCCACCCGCTACTGTGCCTGTTCTTCGAGCTGTTCGAGCCCGGTCTCGACGAGCTGGCGGAGCACTTCCTCCTCGGTGAGGTCGTACTGCCGAGCGATCGCCTTGATCTCCCGGGCGCGGTCGTCGTCGCAGACGACCGTGTAGCGGGTCGGCATATCCCGGGTATTCCCCCTCACCCCGCTTAACTACCCGTCAGACGACCGTCAGACTGGATTTCCGGTCGAGCCGGTCGAGCGACGCCGCGGTGGCGGCCACTGCTGGGGGCGCCGACTGGGTCCGTGCGGTCGGGACGGGCGCCGGGGAACGGCGGGGCGTTCAGCCGACGACGCCGGTCGCCTGCAGGTACTGCAGGAGGAAGCTCATCGTGTTCCACAGCCCGTGGACGACGATGGGGACGGCGATGTTCCCGGAGAGTTCGTACAGCGCCCCGAGGACGAGCCCGAGCGCGGCGGTGAGCGCGAGCGACGAGACGATGCTCCCCTCCGAGCCCAGCAGCGCGAAGTAGTGCATCGCGCCGAAGACGGCGCTGGCCAGCACGACCGCGGGGACGACGCCGTAGGCCCGGCGGAAGAGTCCCTGGACGATCCCGCGGAAGAGCAGTTCCTCGGCGGGGGCGACGAACAGGAAGGTCACGGGGATGAGATAGAGGAAGCGGACGGGGTCGCGCTGGCCCTGGGTGATCACCTGGTTGGTCGCGCTGTCGACGCCGGCTGACTGGATGACCGCCGACAGCGCCGTCGCGACCGCGAACAGGCCGACGAAGCCGGCGACGACCCAGCCCAGGTCCCGGAGCGACGGGACGGCCGCCCGGAAGAACCGCTCGTCGGAGCGCCACCGGAGATACGCCGCGATGACGGCGAAGAAGCCGACGAACTGCGTGGCCGTCAGCGCGGCGTAGGCCAGCGGCGGCAGCGTCGCCGTCGACTCCACGTCGAACCCGAGCGCGCTCAGAATCGATCCGGCGCCGGCGATCAGGAAGGTCCCGAGGATGAACGCCGAGACCACCAGCGCGAACGAGTGGAAGAGGCTCTCGACCCGAGTCTCCATGTCGGCGACGCGGTAGTACTCCGAACCCATCTGCGTGCCCGCCGGTAGGTATCCCACGGGTTTGACTGCACCGGTCCCGACGAGCGCGTTCAGTTCAACACGTGAGTCGAGTAGTTGGTTCTGGTGCGGATGAAATGAGCACGACAGCGACCGCCGGGGACAACAGGCGATGAAAGCCCTCGGCGCGCTCGCTCGGAGTTGGATCGACTGCACTCGACAGCAGACGACGAAAGCCCTCGCCGCGCTCGCGGTCGCTGAGCGGGATATCCGCGCTCTCCGCACGGCCCGCGCGGATAGTGCCCGCTCAGACGACTAAACTAGACGCGAGCCCGCCTCGCCCTTTCAGTCCGCCAGGGACCGTAACCGCAGACAGCCACGAGCCTCCCCAGCCGATTCGCTCGTTCGCGCCGCTCACTCGCTCATCCCTCGCGCGGCTACGGTCGCGCGCATGAACGCGCGCTCCAGCGCGCGCCGACTGCACCGCGACCGCCCACCGCAACGGCTCTCCCCTGTACGCCAGCAACGACGTTGGTCGGGGACTCCGTCGCTCGCCGGCTACTCCACGACGAGTTCCGTCTTCTCGGCCACCGCGTCGGCCTCCTTGAAGTCGCCGCCGCCGAGCAGGCCGCGGGCGGCCTTCTTGCCCCACTCGACCGCGGGCTGGGTGAACGTCTCGACGCCGTACAGTTCGCCCGCCAGCACGCAGGCGGCCTCCATGTCGAAGAGGAGGCGGCCGACGCTCTCGGCGTCCATCCCGTCGACTTCGACCCGTACCGAGGGGCGCTCGGCGGCGGCGAGGCTCGCCTCGGTCGCCTCGAACTCCGCGTCGAGCAGGGGGCCCAGGTCCTGCCCGCCGAGGTATTCGAGGGCGTCCACGTCCGTCTCGGGGATCGGACACGCCGGCCGCTCGCGCGGGCGGACGACGGTGACGAGCTTGTCGCGCGGTCCCGCGCGGTAGAGCTGGAGCTGGGAGTGCTGGTCGGTCGCGCCGAGCGCGCGGGCGGGCGTCTGTCCCCCGCCCTCCTTTCCGAGGCTCTCGGCCCACAGCTGGGCGAACCACTCCGCGAACGACTCCAGTCCCTCGGCGTAGGGCATCATCGCGTTGACGCTCGCGCCGCGCTCGTCGAGCGCGTAGGCGACCGCGCCGTAGGCGTAGGCCGGGCAGTCGTACAGCGAGCCCGCGAGCGCGTCGGCGCCCGCACGGCCCCCTGCGAGCAGTCCCTCCAGGTCCACACCCATCAGCGCGGCGGGCACCAGCCCGACTGTCGACAGCGCCGAAAAGCGGCCGGGGACGCCCTCGGGCACGTCCAGCGCCGGGAGCCCCTCGCGCTCGGCCAGCTCGCGCAGGGGACCGGACTCGCCGGTCGTCACGACCGTCCGCTCGCTCCAGTCGACGCCCGCGGCGTCCATCGCCTCGCGGACGACGAGGAAGTTCGCCAGCGTCTCGGCGGTGGTCCCGGAACGGGAGACGACGTGGACGACCGTCTCCGCCAGCGGCAACTCGTCGAGCAATCGGTTCACGTGGGCGGGGTCGACGTTGTCCAGCGCGTGGTGGTCGACCGGCGAGTCGCCGGCCAGCGCCTCGGTGATCGTGACCGCGCCCAGCGCCGACCCGCCGATGCCGACGGTGAGGACGGCCTCGGGGTCGAAGCCGGAGACGGCGGCCTCGATCTCGGTCGGATCGGCGCGTTCGGGGAGACTGAGGGCGGCGTAGCCGAATTCGTCGTCGGCCATGCCGCGGGCGATCCGGTCGTGGGCGTCGGCGACGCGCTCGTCGAGGTCGTCGAGGTCGTCCCGGCTGATCCCGGGGTCGGCCTCGCTCGCCAGCGCGTTCCCGATGTCGATCCTCATGGCCGGGTGGTCGCCCGGCGAAGGGATAGTCCTTTTCGGGTCGCGCCGGCGGGCCGTCCGGCACCGCCTCGCGACGGCTCGCCGACGCCGGAACGGGTGGTTTATTCCCGGCCGAGCCGAACCCTCCGGGGATGAGCGACGCCACGGACGAGGCGGGCGCAGACGGGGAGGTCGCGTCGGCGTCGAGCGACGGGAGCGCCGCGGAGACGTACAAGGGGATCCTCACCGCCTACCCCTACGCATTCCGCGCGAGCGACTCGCTGGCGTTCCGGATCTACGCGGGCACCAGCGCGCTGTTCGGCGCCGGGATCGTCCTCCTGTTCACGTTCGCGGTCGTGACCCTGCTGGGCGCGACCGCCGAGGCGCCCGGCGGCTCGTTCACCTTCTCCCGGGCCTTCTTCCTGTTCCTGATGTTCCTGGTGCTCGCGCCGCTGGTGGGGCCGGTGCTGTTCGTCGCCCGCCGGCACCGACGAGTGGGTTCGGACACCCGGTACGACCGGGGGATGGCCGCGGCGGGCTACGGGTTCCTCCTGGCGATGTACGTCGCCCTCGTGATCACGACGCCGGCCGACCTGCAGGAGGACCCCGGCGGCGCCCTCGGCGCGGTCGCCGAGTTCCTCTACGGGTTACCGAACGAGGCGGCGGTCGTCCCGCCGGTCGCCGCGGCGCTGCTGGTCTACCTCACCCACCGACAGCTACGGTGAGGGCCGCGAGCCCGTCGCGGACCGATCGGCGCCGACCCGACGAGTCGCCGTCGAAACGGGGAAAAACCCCGACCGGCTACGGGCGCCCATGAAGACCGGGACGTTCGTCGTCACGGAGGCCGACCCCGAGTCGGCGGTGTTGCGCGACGTGAGCGACGGGCAGATCCACACGCTCGGGAGCAATCCCGACCTGGAGGCCGGCGTCGCCGTCGAGGGGACGCTGGCCCCCGAGCCGCCGATGGACGTGGTCTGGACCGTCGAGGAGATCGACCGGCGGTTCACCGTCTCCGTCGAGGAACACGACGAGCCGCCGACCCAGCAGGCACGGGAGACCGCCGCCGACCAGCCGGTCGGCGAGGTGACCACCCACGAGCGCGCGGGAACCGGCGAGGTCCACGTGCTGACCGTCCCCGAGGAGTCGACCGACAGCGCCGTCGCCGACGTGCGCGACGACCAGGCGACCGTCGAACGCGCCGCCCGCCTCGGCGTCGAACGCGTCGAGATACGTTCCGAGCCGGGCGTCGTGAGCGTACGGTATCTGCCTTAGGTCCTGATTTGTGAATTTTACTAAGTAGCTGATCCGGATTGCCTAATTGAATTCTACGAACGAAGCCAAATCTATATGTGTGGCGGGGCAAGTAGAAAGCAGCGAGTGAACGCTCGCCCGGTGGTTAGAATGGAAGGGAATGTTACATTTGGCCCGAGTGCAGCAGAGACAGTCCTGGAGGAACTCGGGATGGAAGTTAACAATGATGGATATGTCGTTGATAAGGACACCGGTGAACCTGTGGAGTCAGCGGAAGGCGAGAGAGTCCCGATTGAAGATTTTGGCGGTGTAGGAAAGGGTTCAAAGATCGTCGTAAAAGATAGTTACTCATCGGTCTCTGAGTACGTGGAACAAAAGCACGGACTTAGATAGAATAGGTTCCCGAAGATGGTTATTGACGATTTTGTTGATACTGTTAGGGATGCTATTGGTGATGTAGATATTGATGATGCTCAACCACAAATCGTCCGGAAAGGGGAGGACCATCCAAAATTCAATATTAAAAATGAGGGGGAGAAGAACATTATTGAACTTAATATTGATGCTTGGGACAAAGAATCTCGAGAAGACGTAATCCGACAGTTAGGACCATTGTTCCACGAACAAGAAGGAATTTTCCTCCCAGAAACAGACAAGTATAAAATAATATCGGAGTCTGGCATTTCAGACACCCGTATTAATGAGATTGTTGATTTCTTTTCTCAATATCTTTCTGATAATCAAACGACTTTATTGCGGAGATGTCTTTCAATTAGACAAGACTGGGAGCGGGATGAAATCTATATTAGTAGGCAAGAGATGGATAGCATGAAATATGACTTGAGCCAAGACTTCGATCACGCATTCACGGTTTCAAACTTAGTGAGCTCCGGATATTATGATAAGGACGGGTATTTTAGAGAAATATTTGAAAATTTGGACGAATCAGGGGTGGACCACTCGGAATACAGGAGGATTTATTCTGAAATTCTCCAAGAAAAGCCGTTCTTTGTATTTGTTGGCGGGTCCGATCAGCCACCGGGAGTAGTGAAAGAAATAAAAAACAAACTCTCGAAATACACATCATATCCGATCCAGATAGAGTTTGTAGATGCGTTAGCAGTTGGTAGCAGAGCTCGTGGTGTCTTAGAGAGGTCCATTCTTGAGTTCCAGCGCGACACGGATTGTGTCACGATGTTGGTTGAAGTAGATAACCCATCAACGCGATATAGAATCTATCCCGATTCTGTGGATGGAATGACTCTCGAATAGATGGTCTCCAGAAGGGCAAATGCTATACTCGACAGAAATCCATCATTATTCTCATTCCTACCGGGAGTGAATTTTGGATATCTATATTACTCATCTCCAGAGAAAGTATTAGGGGGATTGTTAATACTTTCTCTCGCGACTGGCGCGTTCATTTATAACCATTCAAAGGGGTCCCCTGATGACGAACCAAAGTGGGTATTTATTACATATATTACCAGTTTCGGAATTTGGAGTGTAACTTACCTAATATCACTATTTGAACTTTCAGGATTTGCAAAGAGCCCAAATAGGATAGAGATGATATTACTATTCATTACGATTGGGTTCCTATTCCTGGGTATTAGCCATGTCATTCTGAAATTAAGTACAGAGGGATATGATCACAACTATTAATGAGAATATAGGCATGTTATGCGAGTTTGTATAGAGACTACTCCGTCGGCCCGCCCGCGCTCTGGACGCGCCACCCGCCCTCGACCTCGCGGGAATCGCGGACCTCGTACTCGACGGTCGTCGACTCGCCGACGGCGTCGCCGCCCTCGACGGATTCGACCTTCAGCGGCACGTCCAGCGTGTCGCCACAACAGCCGACGCCGGTGAACTGCTCGGTGGTCTGTCCCGCTTCGACGCGCCCGAGCGTCTTCCGCAGGTAGGCGCGGAACGGCGACCCGTCGAGCTTGTCCCGCCCCCACGAACTGAGGTCCGACGGGTAGGACAGCACCACCTTCGTCGCCGCGTCGTCTCCCGGTTGTCGCTGGTCTGTGCTCATCGGTCAGTGTTGGGTCGTGACGCGGAAATGGGTTCCGTCGGTCGTCGGTTCGAGTCGAAACGGGGGGATCGAGGGCCGAGACGAGGGGACCGCTCAGATCAGCTGTTCGAACTCGTCGAGGAACTCGTCGTAGGTGTCGATGGCCGACTGGATGGGGTCGGAGGTGGTCATGTCGACCCCGGCGGACTCCAGCAGTTCCAGCGGGTACTCCCGCGAGCCGCTGGCGAGGAACTCGCGGTAGCGCTCGGCGGCCGGTTCGCCCTCCTCCAGGATGCCCTGGGCGAGCGCGACGGCGGCGGAGATGCCGGTGGCGTACTGGTAGACGTAGAAGGCGCGGTAGAAGTGCGGGATGCGCATCCACTCGCGGGCGACGCGGTCGTCCACGTCGGCGTCGGCGTAGTACTTCCCCTTGAGGTCGCCGTACACCTCGTCCAGCCGGTCGGCGGTCAGCGCCTCGCCGTCCTCTTCGAGTCGGTGAGTCTCGTGCTCGAACTCCGCGAACATCGTCTGTCGGAACAGCGTCGACCTGAATCGTTCGAGGTACTGGTTGAGGACGTGCCGGCGCAGCCGCTCGTCGTCGACCACGTCGAGCAGGTGATGCGTGAGGAGCGTCTCGTTGACCGTACTCGCCACCTCGGCGACGAAGATCTCGTAGGAGCTGTAGACGTAGGGCTGGTGCTCGCTGGTGTACTCGGAGTGCAGCGAGTGGCCCAGCTCGTGGGCCAGCGTGTACATCGAGGCCACGTCGTCCTGGTAGTTCATCAGGATGAACGGCTGGGAGTCGTAAGTGCCGCCCGAGTAGGCCCCGGACTGCTTGTTCTCCGTCTCGTACACGTCGACCCACCGCGATTCGAGCCCCTCGGCGAGCCACTCCTGGTACTCCTCGCCGAGCGGTTCCACCGCCCCCGTCACCCACTCCCGGGCCTGGTCGTAGCCCACGTCGGGACTCTCGCCCTCGACCATCGGGACGTACAGGTCCCACATCTTGAGTTCGTCCGCACCGATGGAGCGGCGCTTGAGGTCGGCGTGGCGTTGCAATACGTCGAGGTTGTCGTCGACCGTGTCGACCAAGGTGTCGTACACCTCCACGGGGACGTTGGGGCCGTCCAGGGCGGCCTCGCGGGCGGTGTCGTAGTTCCGGGCGCGGGCGAGTTTCACGTCGGTCTTGACGCTGTTCCGGTAGGCGGCGGCGACGGAGTTGCGGTACTGCTCCCACTCGTCGTAGAAGGTCTCGTACACGTCGCGGCGAAAGTCGCGGTCGGGGCTCTCCTGCAGCGTCGTGAAGTTGTTGAGGGTGATCCGCCGGGGCTCGCCGTCGGGGTCCTCGACGCTGGGGAACTCGATGTCGGCGTTGGTGAGCATGTTGTACACCTCGCCGGTCGAGCCCAGCACCTCGCCCAGGTCGGCCAGCAGGTTCTCCACCTCGGCCGATCGGGTGTGCGGTTTCATCCGCAACACGTCGTCGAAGTAGTGCTCGTAGACCTCCAGGTCGGGGTTGGCCTCGATGTACTGCTCGACCGTCTCGCGGTCGAGGCTCTGGATCTCGGGTTCGAGGAAGCTGGCGGCCGAGGAGGCCTCCGAGGACAGCGACTGAGCCCGGGAGGACAGCGCCTGGTAGTGGCTGTCGGCGGTGTCCTCGTCGCTGCGCATCCGCGCGTAGGCGGAGACGTTCGCCACCTCGCGCATGATCGACTCGTAGGTCTCCAGGCAGTCCTGCAGGGTCTCGGGGTCGTCGGTCGCCCGCCCCTCGAAGGCCCGGAGGTCGTCGAGTCGGTCCTGCACGGACTCGAAGGCGGCCTCCCACGCCTCGTCGTCGGCGTAGAGGGATTCGAGCTCCCACTTGTACTCCTCGTCGATGTCGCTGCGCTCGGGCACGGAACTCATGGCCCGGAGTTGGCGCCGTCGCGCCGTAAGCCGTTCGATGCCGGACGGGGCGGACACAGCGGACCCGACGACCGCCCCGCGGAGCCGCGAATCCCGGGTCGGCCCGGGCACCGGACGGCGCGCTTTTGTCGCCGGCGACGGGAGAGACGGTATGGACGGATTCGACGCCGGCGGGTCGCTCGGCGGCGACGACCCGGGGGCCGCGGCGCTGGGGCGCGCCTGGCTCGCCGACGACTCGTGGGAACTGCTGACGCGGCTGACCGAACTCGACGACCGGCTGGGCGGTCACCCCGGCGACCGCCGCGCGGCCGAACTCGTCGCCGACGCCTTCGAGTCGGCGGGCGTCCGCGCGGTCCGCGAACAGCCGTTCGAAATGAACCGCTGGACCCGCGGGACGACCGACCTCGCCGTCGCGGTTCCCGACCGCGGCGTCGAGCGGTCGTTCGAGGCCGTCGCGCTCCCCTACTCGCCGGCCCACGAGTGCGAGGCGCCGCTGGTCGACGTGGGCTACGGCACGCCCGCGGAACTGGACGCCGCGGACGTGTCGGGCGCCGTCGCCGTCACGCGGACCGCGACGCCGCCGGACTTCGGCCGCCCCTACCACCGCGCCGAGAAGGTCGGCCACGCCGCCGCGGCGGGCGCCGAGGCGTTCGTCTTCACCAACCACGTCCCCGGACAGCTCCCGCCGACCGGCTCGCTCCGGTTCGACGCCGAGGCCGCGATCCCGGGACTCGGCGTGAGCAGGGAGACCGGCGAGTGGCTCCGCGAGTACGCGAGCGAGGGCGCCCGGGCGCACCTGCGCGTCGACGCCGAGACCGAACCGGCCACGAGCCGCAACGTCGTCGGCCGGGTCGGGCCGGGAACGGAGTCGGAACCGGACTCCGACGACAGCGGCGAGCGGGCGGCAGACGCGGCCGACGGCGAGGTGGTCGTCGTGGCGCACTTCGACGCCCACGATGTGGGCGAGGGGGCGCTGGACAACGGCTGTGGGATCGCCACCCTGGCCGGCGCGGCGCGGGTTCTGAGCGCGATGGACCTCGACCGCCCGGTCCGGGTCGCGGGCCTCAGTTGCGAGGAACTCGGGCTGATGGGCAGCGAGGCGCTCGCCGACCGCCTCGACCTCTGGGACGTACACGCCGTGGTCAACGTCGACGGCGCCGGCCGCTATCGGGACCTGACGGCGCTGGTCCACGCTTCGGAGTCGATGGGCGACCTCGCGGAGGGCGTCGCCGACGCGGTCGGCCACCCCGTCGACGTGCAGGAGCGACCGCACCCCTACAGCGACCACTGGCCGTTCCTCCGGGCGGGCGTCCCGGCGCTGCAGTTGCACAGCAGCAATCCCGACTCGGCGGGGCCGTGGGACCGCGGCTGGACCCACACCCGCGCCGACACCCGCGACAAGGCCGACCGGCGGACGCTCCGCGAGCACGCGATGCTGGTCGCCCTGTTCGTCCGCGCGGTCGCCGCCAGCGACCTGCCGCGGCTCGATCCGGCGACCGTCCGCGACGCGCTCACCGAGGCCGGCACCGCTAAGGGGATGCGCGCCGCCGACATCTGGCCCGACGAGTGGGCGTAGCTACGCCGCCCGCGCCTCGACGGCCAGCGTCGACGGCAGTTTCGCCAGCAGTTCGGGCCTGCGCTCGCCCCACGGCCCCTCCTCGTAGTCGTCGGGGTCGTCCGACCCGGGTTCGAGCAGCCGCTCGACCCGGAACCCCGCCCCCACGAGCGCGTTGTACACGTCGCTGACCCGGTGGCGGTAGGTCACCATGTCGGTCTCCAGGTCGTTCTGGGGGGTGACCTGTCGCCCCGTGTCGAAGTAGCTCTCCTCGACCTCGTGGCTCTCGGGGTCGGCAAGGTCGTAGACGGGGTGGGGCATCGAGAAGACGAACCGACCCCCCTCGCGGAGCGCGCGGCGAGTCTCCCGGAAGCAGGCCGCCAGGTCGTCGACCCACTGGAAGACGTAGGCGTTGAACGCCACGTCGAACGAATCATCGGCGAACGGGAGGTCGGTCACGTCGCCCTGGAGGAACGCCACGTCGGCGTCGCGCTCGGCCGCCAGGTCGCGGGCGAAATCGAGCTGTTCCGCCGAGAGGTCCAGTCCCGTCACGTTCGCGCCGCGCTCGGCCAGCGCGACCGAGCACTGCCCGCCGCCGCAGCCGAGTTCCAGCACGTCCTTGCCCGCAACGTCCAGCAGGAGCCGCAGGTCGTCGTCGACGCCCACGCCGGTCCAGTTGACCCCCACGTCGAGGTCGATGTCGTCCTGAAACCAGCGGGCCGTCAGCTCCCACCACTCCTTCACTTCCTCCGTCATACCCCGTCTGTTTCGGCCGGTTCCGATAGGTCTTGTGTCGGCTTGCGGGACCGTCCCACGGCGTTTCGAGCCCGGGAGTCGGCCACCCGGCGCGCGCTGTCGCGAGTCTCGTCTTCTTCGTGAGCGACGCGAACGAAGGTCAGCGAGAGCTTTGCTCTCGCTAGACGCGACAGCATCGCGCGAGGGATGAGTAACGCAGGAGCGTAGCGACGAGTAACGCAATCGGCTGGGGAGGCTCGTGGCCGTCTGCGGTGCTGTGCGGTTGCGGTCCTGGTGGACTGAAAGGGCGAGGCTCGCTCGCGTGCAGTTCAGTCGTCTGAGCGACCCCTACCCGAGCGGAGCGAGGGTATGTCGCTTGGTTCGAGAGAGCGAAGCTCTCTCGTCATCTCGGAAATCTTCGATTTCCGGCGACAGCGACCGCGAGCGGGCCGAGGGCTTTCATCGCCTGTTGTTTCCGGCGGTCGAGTTGACTGCGAGCGAGCGGGCCGAGGGCTTTCACCGCTTAATGTCGAGTGCGGTGATGACTCCAGCTACCGAGCGTGCCGAGGCCATTCGAGGAGAGTCGGCAACCACATCGAAACACCACGAATCGACCACTCACTCTATCGAGTCGCGGATCGAACCGGCCACACGCCCACGGACCGAGAACTCTACACACCGAGCACCGAACACCTCGCGGGCGCTCGCGGCCGCGTCTTCGTCCGCCGAGAACTCGACTCCGGGATAGTCCACATCCCAGAGGACGAGCGGGTACGGCGGCGCCGGGGCGACGCCCTCCGGCCCCTCGACCGCCTCCTCGCCGAGCACACGGTCGACTTTCCCCAGTTCCGACTCGCCGCGCCCGACCTCGACGGCGAGCCCGACCACGCGCCGGACAAGCTGGCGGGCGAACCCGCCAGCGGCGAGTTCGACGACCAAGAAATCGCCGTCGCGCTCGACGTTCGTCGACAGGTCCCGAACGGTCCCCTCCTCGTCCGGCGTGAGGTTGTGGAAGTCGCGCTCGCCGGCGAGCCGGGCGAGCGCGTCCCGAACCCGGCCCTCGTCGAGCGCGCGCCCGCCGTCCGGCCCCCCGTCACCGTCGCGGGGTGCGTACAGGTGATAGCGATAGACCCGCGACTCGGCACCGTGAGTGGCGTGAAAGTCCGGGGCCACGTCCGCACTGGCCCACGCTCGGACGGATGCGGGCAACTCGCTGTTGAACGCACGCGGCGAGAGCCACCCGGGCGCCGCGAACGCCACCGTCTGCGCCCGCGCCGAGACCCCCGCGTCGGTCCGCCCCGCCGCGGCGTACGCCTCCGGCTTCTCCGCCCCGTCGTCCAGCACGCCCAGGTCCCGGAGCGCGTCGAACAGCGCGCCCTCGACGGTGGGCACGTCGGGCTGGCGCTGGAACCCGTGGAACGGCCGGCCGTCGTAGGCGACGCGGTAGGCGCGCATCTCCGGCATCGCTCGCGCTTCGCGAGAGCGGGCCTTGTCGGTTTCGGGGCGGTTCGGTCAGGACGTTTCGGAGACCCGGTCGGGTACGTCTTCACCGAGCACGTCCAGCCGGCGGCGGTACTCGTCGTCGCCGATCTCCCCGCGGGCGTAGCGCTCCCGGAGGATCGCGACCGGGTCGCGCTCGCCGTCGTCCGGGTCGCCGCCGATGGACGGGTCGACGGCCTCGGGACCGTCCTCGACGACGCGCTCGACGCGGCGCTCGAACTCGTCGAGCGAGAGCGCGCCGGCCGCGTAGCGGGCGCGCAACTCCTCGATCACCACGTCGTCGTCGGTCACCTTGTACTCGTCGAGACGGTCGACGACCGCTGCGACCAGCCCGAGCAGGACGACGGCGCCGAGACCGCCCGTCTGCCAGGGCGCCAGCCCGACGACCGCCGGGAAGCCGGCCGCGAGAACGGGACCGAGCAACGTCCAGAGTAGCGCGAGCACCACCAGCGCCGTCAGGTCCGCGTCCTCGCGCGAGCCGCGGCCGCGGACGGCGCTCCGGACGCGGCCCCAGTGGAGCGACCCGTCGGGTTCCGTGGCGACGCGACCGACGCGCTGCCAGTCGATGCCGTCCTCGTCGTCGCCCATCGATCGCGGGAAGGAACGTCAGTCACGAGACTGTTTCGGCTCGGTGTTCGGACGGACCGACGATCAGGCGAAGTCGTCGTAGGTCGGCCGCTCGCTGTCGCCGGGGAACTCCGCGACCGGGACGTTCACCTGGTCGCCGCTCTCCATGTCCTTGACCGTCACCTCATCGTTCTCCAGGTCGCGCTCGCCGACGATGACGACCGTCTCGGCGTCGATGGAGTCGGCGTAGTTCATCTGCGCGCCGAACGACCGGTCGCTCACGTCCGTCTCGACGACGTGGCCGCGCTCGCGCAACTCGCGCGCGATACGCGAGGCCACCGAGCGCACGTCGCCGACCTGCAGGACGTAGTAGTCCGTCGAGATGCCCTCGCCCGGCCAGGCGTCGTGGGTCTGGAGCAGCAGGGGGAGCGTCGAGTTCATCACGCCGATGCCGACGCCGACCGCCGGCGTGGGCTGGCCGCCGAACTCCTCGATGAGGTGGTCGTAGCGGCCGCCGCCGAAGATCGAGCGCGACACCTCGCCGGAGGCGTCGAAACACTCGAAGACGACGCCGGTGTAGTAGTCCAGCCCGCGCGCGGTCGTCAGACTCACGTCGCAGTACTCCCGGACGCCGAAGTCCTCGGCCGCAGCGAGCACGTTCTCCAGGTTCTCGACCGCCGCCGCGAGGTCGTCGCTGTCGGCGAAGTCGGTCAGCGCCGACAGATCGTCGTCGCCGGCGACGAGCAGGTCGTCGAACTCCCGGGCCTGGTCGTAGGACAGTCCCGCATCGGAGAGCAGGCCCAGGTACTCCTCGCGCTCGACCTTCGCGCGCTTGTCGACGGCGCGGATCGCCGCCGCCGTGTCCACGTCGGCGTCGAACGACCGCAGCAGTTCCCCGAGGATGTCCCGGTGGGAGACGCGGAACTCGAACTCCGAGCCGTCGAGGCCGAGGTTGGTCAGCGAGTCGGCGGCGAAGGCGAGCACCTCGGCGTCGGCCTCGGGCTCGCTCGACCCGAAGATGTCGGCGTTGGTCTGGTACAGCTCGCGGAATCGGCCCTGCTGGACCTGCTCGTAGCGCCAGAACGGCCGCGTCGAGAACCACTTGATCGGCTTCGACAGCGCCTGCTGTTTGGCGACGACCATCCGCGCGACCGTCGGCGTCAGCTCCGGGGTGAGCGTGACGTGGCGCCCGCCCTTGTCCTCGAAGTCGTAGAGCTCGTCGACGATGTCCTCGCCGCTCTTGTCGGTCCACATCTCCGCGGGTTCCAGCGCCGGCGTCGATGTCTCGCGGAAGCCGTAGGCCCGGGCGGTGTCCTCGATCGTGTCGATGACCTCCCGGAGCGGGGCCATCTCGTCGGGGTAGAAGTCGGTGAACCCCTTCAGTCCCTCGTACATACCCCGTGGTTCGACGAGGAGCCGCTTCAAACCACCTTTTCGAGAAGGACGGGGAACATCGAGCGGAATCGCGCCGGAGCGTGCTCAGGCGGCGGAGACGGCTGGACCCGGGAGCGGGTCAAAACGGGCTACCCGTGCGCGCTCACGGCGGCACGGGGACGGTCAGGCGACGTTGAATCCCTTGTCGCGGAGGAAGTCCTCGACGCGTCCGGTGTGGTTGCCCTGGAGCTCGATGGACCCGTCCTCGACGGTGCCCCCGCAGGCGAACTTCGACTTCAGATCCGACGAGAGGCTGTCCATGTCGACGTCTTTCGGGTCGAACCCCTCGATAATCGTTACCTCCTTCCCGTATCGGCGCTCGTCGATGCGGACGCTGATCTCCTGGGAGTCCTTGGCGACGTCCTCGCAGACGCAGAGCTCCTCGGGCAGTCCACACGTGGAGCAGACCTCAGACATGCTGACCCGCGCGTTCGTCGTCGGTGGTTGACGGGCTGTGACTGAGGTCGTGCGGCGTACTCGCCTTGTGCAGCGAGCAGACTTCCGACATTACGCATCCGCCTACGAAATCGACCTATTAAACACTGTCGGGACTTCCCACGGGCGACGCCGAGCGGGCCGAACGGGCGGCCGTCGGCGACCGGCGGCGACCGCCCGCCTCGGGACTCGGCCGCTTCGGGACTCAGGCGCCGCGCCACCCGACCATCTCGTCGACGATGTCGACCGCCCGGTCGGCCTCCTCGCGGGTGACTCGGCCGGCGTACTTGGCCCGCTCGCGGACCGCCGCGACCTGCGCGGCCCGCTCGTCGGCGCCGATGGCGGCGAGGTACTGCCGGGGCGTCTCCTCGGGCCGGCGCGGGCGGTGGCGCTCGGCGAGGACGTACTCCAGGCGCTCGAAGGCCCGCTCGGCGTCGGTCTCGGGGTCGCTCGTCGGCTGGTAGCGCAGCCACACCGCCCGGTAGACCCGGCCGGTGACGCCCGACCGCCGGAGCGCGACGACCGCGCCGACCAGGACGATGACCGACAGCGCCGCCTCGGCGCGCGTGGGCGGCCGGCCGCCGAACGGCCCGGTCGCCCCCTCGTCGTCGCCCCCGCCGTCGCCGCCGCCGGTGGCGGCCACGTTCGTCGGCGGACGCGTGATCGCGGGCCCCGAGACGGTCACGTTGCCGGTGGGGCCGCGGGCGCCCGGACGGGTGATCCGGTCGGGGACGGTGACCTCGCCGGGGGCCTCCTGCGCGGGCTGGTCGGCCCGCGGGGTCAGCGGCGCCGGCGTGGCCGTCGGCGTCGGCGTCCACTCCCCGTCCCCGGTCTCGTTCGTGTCCACGTCGGTGCGGTTGTTCTCGCGGGCCTCCGCGAGTTCGCCCCGTTCGGCGCTCTCGCGGGGGCCGGCCGGCGTCGGATCGAAGCGCACCCACCCCACCTCGGGGAAGAACACCTCGACCCACGCGTGGGCGTCGTAGCCGCGGACGACCCACTCGTCCTCGGCGACGCGCTCGCCGGGCGTGTAGCCGACGGCCATCCGCGCCGGGATGTCCTGGCTCCGCAACATCGTGACCATCGTCGTCGCGAAGTACGTGCAGTAGCCGGCGTCCATCTCGAAGAGGAACTCGTCGGCGACGTTCTCCCTGGGGCGGCGCACGTCAAGCGAGTAGTTCTTGTTGTTTTCCAGCCACCGCTCCACGACCCGGGCGGTCGCGTAAGGGTTGTCCGCGCGGGCGGTGATCCGCGCGGTCCGCTCGCCGACGCGGTCGGGCGTGCTCGACGGCAGCCGCGTGTATCGCTCGGCGACCGCCGAAGGGTAGTCCGTGCCGGCCGACCGCAGGTCCCGAGCGCTCGCGACGGGGACCCGGCTTGTGACGGTGTACCCATCGCCGCTTTCGAGCGTCCCGTCGAGTTCGAACCCGTCGAGGTCGGTCACGCGCGCGTCGTCGGCCACGGCCCCGTCGAGCTCGACGGGCTTCCAGGCCGCCGGCAGGACCCCGATCTCGTCGATGGCGGTGACGGTCTGTCGGACCGCCCGGCTCTGTCCCGGCGGACCGCTGAGGCGGCCGCTGTAGGAGTGGCTACTCCCGGTGCGGATCCAGCCGTCGCCGGTGTAGCGGTCGTAGCTGCCGATCCGCCAGTACGATTCGGCGTCGCTCTCGACGCGGAACCGAACCTCCGGCGACAGCGAGAGGTTGCCCGCGATCCCCAGCTGGCTGTCGGCCCGGACGAGGTTGGCCTCGACGGTGCCGCCGCCGGGCCCGCCGGTCTGGAAGCTCGACCACGTGTCGGCGGTCCGCGAGGGGCCGGCCGGGACGACCGGCGCGACCGCCGAGAGGACGATCAGCGCCGCCAGCAGGACCGCCAGCGGCTCGGCCGCCTTCAGCGAGTCGCCCCGCCGGTCCATGTCGCCGACCGCGACGGCGACGATCCCCCCGACGACGCCCAAAAGCGTCGTCACGTTCGAGGCGTCGCCGGTCAACACGAGGAACCCGAGCGTCGCGCCGCCGGCGACGACGCTCCCGACGTAGCGCCGGCGCACCGCGAGGTACCACGTCAGGAACAGGGGGCCGGGCGAGACGCCGAGCACCCACAGGTCGACGTTGGTCACCTGCAGCAGCGACCGCCCCGTCATCAGGGCGATGGCGTCGGTCAAGAGGGGAACCAGCGGCGGCTGGCGCGGCAGGCTGAAGATGTACAGCGTCAGCCCGCCGGCCAGCAGGCCGACGGCGACGACGGTCGCCCAGCGCAGCCGCAGCGACCGCGACAGCGCCGTCGCCGCCGCCAGCGCCAGCGCCGACAGGAGGAGAAACCCGGTCGGGTCGCCCGTCACGTCGATGAAGCGGTAGAAGACCGAGCCGTAGGCCGCGATCAGTAGCCCGACCCCGCCGAGCGCGACGGCCCTGACGGGGTCGACCTCGTCGAGGTCGAACGCGGCGTCGACCGCGCGCGTCTCGGCGCTCACGACTCGACCCCCCGCGTGGTCAGCGGGTTCTCCCGGCTGACCGTGACCTCCTCGAAGTCGCGCTCGTCGCTCCCGAAGGTGACCGAGACGCCGTCGCCCGTGCTCCGGACCACCACGTCGGCGTCGGCGAGGACATCGTCGTCCAGCGCGTACGACTTGAACGGCGAGGTGAAGTCGGTGTCCGTCTCGGCGAGCGCGGCCAGCAGTCGCTGGCGGTGGCCCTCGCCCCGGCCCATCCGGACGTGGGCGTCGGGGAGCCGCAGTTCGACGGCCAGCCCGGCGTCCAGCGCCATGACCGCCACGCTGGCGGCGGCGGCCGCCATCTCGTCGATACTCCCCGCCTGCCCCGTGGCCGCGATCGTGATCTCGTCGTCCTCGACGCGGTTGTCGGCGAACTGCGTCACGTATATCTCGTCGGGCGACTTGGCCGTCGACTTCCAGTGGACGTCCCGCAGCGGGTCGCCCGGCGCGTACTCGCGGACGGAGTCGAACTCCTGGCGCTCGATGTCGGACCGTTCGAGGACGTGTTGCAGGATGACCTCCCGCCCGGCGACCTGGTAGACCGGCGGGTAGACGAGCACGTGCGTCGCCGACCCCGACCGGGTGGTCCGCTCGACCAGCCCCAGCATGTCCCGGGCCCGGATCTCCAGCGGCCCGAGCTTGTGCCGGCCCCGCTCGGCGCAGGTCAGCGTGTAGGTGAGCGTCGCCGGCAGCGACGCCTCCGTGCTCGCCCCCTCGGCGGTCAGCCCGTCGGGAACCGTCTCCGCGATCTCGGCGACGCCGCCGCCGTCGACCGCGACGCTCACCTCGCGGGTGTCGCCCGGGAAGGCGGCGGGGACGTGGTCGCGGTCGACCGTCGGCGCCGGTGTGCGCCACAACTGGACGGTCGAGGCCACCAGCGCGAGGACGGCCGGCGCGGCGACGGCGTTGAGCGCCCGGGCGCCGTAGCTTATCGCCAGCACCTCCGCTGTGACGACGACGCCCAGGACGGCGTACCCCCTTCGTGTCAGTTGCATCACTCGACGCGGACTGATTCGAGCGCGTTCTCGACGACGGCCCGCGGCGTCGTCTCGTCGGTACTCGTCCGGATGCGATGCGGGAAGACGACCTCGGCCTCCGTCTGCACGTCGTCGGGGATGACGTAGTCGCGGCCCTCCAGGATCGCCCGCCCCTGCGCGGCCCGCAGGACGGCGAGGCCGCCGCGGGGGCTGACCCCGAGTTCGGCGTGGCGGCGGGTGAACTGCGACAGCCGCGTCACGTACGCGCGGACGCTCTCCTCGACGGTCACGTTCGCGGCCGTCTCGCGGGCGCGTCGCAGGTCGTCCAGCGTCGCTACCGACTCCAGCTCCTCGATGGGGTGGTGACCGACCATCCGGTCCAGCATCTCCGTCTCCTCGTCGCGGCCGGGGTACCCCAGGCGGAGCTTCTTCATGAAGCGGTCGAGCTCGGCCATCGGCAGCTCGTAGGTGCGGTCGCGCTCGACGGTGTTCTGGGTCGCGATCACGGTGAAGGGCTGGGGGAGGCTGCGGGTCTCCCCGTCGACGGTCACCTGGTCCTCCTCCATCGCCTCCAGCAGCGCCGACTGGGTCTTCGGCGGCGCGCGGTTGATCTCGTCGCCGAGGACGACGTTGGCGAAGACGGGGCCGGGGCGGAACTCGAAGGTCTCGGTCTCTTGATTGTAGACGTTGACGCCGGTCACGTCCGACGGGAGGAGGTCGGGCGTGAACTGGACCCGCTTGAAGGATCCGTCGAACGACCGCGAGACCGCGCGGGCGAGCATCGTCTTGCCGACGCCGGGCACGTCCTCCAGCAGGATGTGTCCGCGCCCGAGCAGGGCGGTGAGGATGTGCTCTATCTCGCCGTGGTGGCCGACGATCACCTGTTCGACGTTGTCGACGACCCGCGAGACCACCGCCTGCGCGTCGTCTACGTCTTCGACCGTGCTCTCCTGGCGACCGGAGACTGGGGTGTCTGTGTCTGTCATTGGTGGCTACGGCTCCGACCCGCCGCGGCGCGGCCCGCGGTGCCGACGGCGACCGGTGGCGTGGGACGGTCCCCGCAGGTGCGTGGGACGAACCCCCACAGGGTGTTCGGTACCGTGGCTTATGGCCGGAGACAGGTAACTTTGCTGGCCGTCTCCCCGGGGAGACACCCGCGGCGCGCGCCTGCGGAGCCCCACGCGAACACGAGGTCGAGCGGGACACCGACCGCGCCGGGGCGACCGCCCGTCGCGGGGAACATCCCCGGCCGAGTGCCGCTTTGGCCCGGTCGACAGGCACCACCCCTTTCCCGCGGGGAGCCCATACTCGAGTGATGGCCACCGAGGCGACGTTCACGGTCCCGTCCGACCAGTTCCCTCTGGGTAGCGTGTTCGCGCAGCTACCGGGCGTCACGGTCGAACTGGAGCGGATCATCCCGTCCCGGGACGTCGTCATCCCCTACTTCTGGGTCCGGGGGACCGACGTCGACGACATCGAAGGCGCGTTTCGCGACCACCCCGGTGTGGAGGACATCCGCCAGGTCGACGCCGTCGCGGACCAGCACCTCCTGCGCGTCGAGTGGGCGACCGAATACGACGGCGTGCTGAGCGCGCTGGTCGAGACGAGCGTCCCGCTCATCGAGGCCGTCGGCACCAGCGAACAGTGGACGTTCGACGTTCGCGGCGACGACCGGCGGGATATCGCGGCGTTTCAGGACCGCTGTCGGGAACTGGACGTGCCGATCACCCTCACCGAACTGCACGCGCTCACCCCCATCGAATCCGACGTCGAGACTGCGCTCACCGACAAACAACGGGAGGTACTGGTCCTCGCGTACGAGCGGGGGTACTTCGATACGCCGCGGGCGGTGACGATGGAAGACCTCGGCGACGAACTCGGGGTCACACAGCAGGCGGTCGCGTCCCGTCTCCGCCGCGGGATCGAGGCGATACTCGGAACGGCCTTGGAGGGGAGCCATCCACCCGATCCCTGATAAAGGCGTTGTGTACCCAAGAGGAGGAGTCACCCGTCTCGGACAGCTACGGGAAGACAATGGTTGGGACCCACCTCGACGCGGACACAGTCATCGACCTCTGTCGGGACAAAGACCGCCGGATCGTTCTCGCCGTACTCGCGGACCGCGGGCAGCCGGAGACGCTCGACGCGCTCGCGGAGGCGGTCGTGGAACGCAACGACGACATCATCGCGACGGAGCCGTCCGACGAGACCGTCACCCGGATCAAGACATCCCTGTATCACTGCCACGTCCCGAAACTGGCGGAGGCCGGCCTCGTCACGTTCGACGCCGACCGGGAACTGGTGGAACCGAACGAGGGGATCGAACGGATCGAACCGCACCTCGCGTCGGTCGCGTCGTTCGAGCGAGAACTGTCGACGCCCGACAGTCAGTAGTTCCCGGTGTCGGACCGGCCGTGGTCCGACCGACGCCGGCGACGCGACACGCCGGCGAGCCCGCTACCACTCCTTGCAGTCGACACAGACCAGTCCGTCGTCGGCGCGCCACCGCCGGTCGACCGTCTCGCCGCAGGCCACGCAGGTCCCGCCGTCGCGGCTCCAGGCGTAGGTCGACTCGGCCGGCTCGACCGTCGACGGGTCGACGCGGACGCCCTCCTCGTCAGTGTCGGCGTCGTCGGTTTCGGTCCTATCGGTTTCGGCGCCAGCGTCACCCTCGTCGTCGGTATCGATGTCGCCGCTCACTTCGCCGTTCTCGCGGTCGGCCGCGCCCGCGCCGACCGCGTCGGCCGGCTCGTCGGACTGGTCCGGGGATTCCTCCGCGACGGTCTCCTCGCCGTCGTCGGGGTCGTCGTCGCCGAAAAAGTCGTCGAGCGACCGGTCTCCCATGCGTCGTCGTGGTCGCTCGCCCCTCTTAGCGCTGGCGACCCGGGCCGCGCGCCGACCCGCGCGAACCCGTCGATTCCGATCCGACCGCGCGCCGAGTCCGCTACGACCGCGCGTCCTCGACGGCCTCGACGAACGCCGCCGCCGACTCGCGGACGCCCTCCCAGTCCTCCCGTTCGATGGCGTCGTAGTCGACCAGCGCCGAGCCCGCGCCGACCGCGACCGCGCCGGCCTCGAAGTAGTCGGCGACGTTGTCCGTCGAGACGCCCCCGGTCGGCATGATCGGCACGTCGCCCAGCGGGCCCTGGAGCGCGCCGATGTGGCCCGGCCCCACGGTCGAGGCGGGGAACATCTTCAGCACGTCCGCGCCGGCCTCCATCGCGCGGGCGGCCTCGGTCGGCGTCATCACGCCGGGGATGCAGACGACGCCCTCGCGGTTGCACACGTCGATCACGTCCTCGTTGAGGTTGGGCGCGAGGACGAACTCCGCGCCGGCCTCGATGACGTTGCGCGCGGCCGCGGCGTCCATCACCGTCCCCGCGCCGACGATGGCGTCCGTGTCCGCCATCGCGCGGTCCACGTCCGCGATCATCTCGCTGCATCGCTTGGCGTCGGCGGTCACCTCCAGCGCCGTGACGCCGCCCTCGTGGACCGCCTCGGCGACCGGCACGATGTCGTCTTCGTCGATGCCACGCAGGACCGCGGTCACGCCGCTGTCGACGATCTGTCGCTGGATCTCGTGTTTGTCCGTCATGGCCGGACCTGCGGCCGGCGGGGCCAAAAGGGTACCCGGTCCGGTCGGGCAGCGACGCGGTGTCCGCCGCTCGCGGCCCCTCCCGCCGCTGCGGACCGCTCCCCGGCGAGCGGTTTATCTTCCGCCGATACCTAGACCGGGCATGACAGACGCGCCCGATCCGCGGACGACGATGGCCAGCGACAGCTTCCCGCGGATGCCCGGCGTCCTGCTCGTGGGGCTTCTGGTCCTCCTGCTCGTCCTCTACGTGCTGGTCGTCGGCTGACCGATCTACCGACTCCGCTCACTCCTCGGTCTCGGGTTCGTAGGGGTGGGCGATGTCCGATTTCGGCGCGCCCGTCCCCAGTACTCGCACGGACCCGTCGGCGTCCGCGGGGTTGTACGCGCGGTGGGGACTCTCGGGTTCGGCGACGAACACCTCGCCTTCCTCCACGACGAACTCCCCGTCGGGTGTTTCGACGTGCAGCGTCCCCGCGGCCACGTAGAAGGCCTCCTCGCGGCGGTCGTGGTAGTGGTAGACCCTGGGGAGCTGCTCGCCCGGTTCCATCTCGTAGGTGGCGAGGTGTAGCGCCGCGAGTTCCGCCGCGTCCGAAATTCCGCGGCGGTCGCAGGGGTAGTCCGGCGTCGGATCCAGGTCGTCGGGGTCGACGTGGTGGTAGGGCATCGTGGTTGAAACCGTCGAAGTCAGTCGTGATACGGGTTCACGGCCGTTTCGAGTCGCGTGATCCCGTCGACCGCGTCGAAGTCGTCGTCGAAGCTGTACACGTAGTCGATGCCGGTTCGGCGGGCGTACGCACAGAGGACCGAATCGGTGAACGACAGCCCGCGGTATCGGCGAAAGAGCGTTCGGCCGGTATCGAAGTCGGTCGCGGTCGTCCGGTCCAACTCGAAGTTCGGCGTCGAGAGCACGGCGTCGAACGTTTCGACTGCGGCCTCGTGGCCCGCTCTCGTGTGGAGGTAGTTCAGCACCTCCGAGAGGGCGTCGTCCGGGACCCGGACGTTCGGGAGGTCGCCGGCGTCGATCCCGTCGGTGATCGCGGCGCCGGTTTCGTGGTGCTGGTCGTTCGCCAGTCGAGCGGCGATGAACACGTTCGAATCGGCGAGCGCGGTCGCCATCAGTGGTCGCCGGCGACCGCGTCGTGGTCCTCGGCCGCGTCGGTCTCCTCGTCCAGTTCGACCGGGTCGAGCGACCCGAACGTCTCCTCGCCGCGCTCGACGACCCGGACGCTGATCGCTCCGTCCTCGTCGACGGTCCACCGGAGTCGGTCGCCCGCTTCGATCTCCGCCCGCTCGCGGACGCTCGCGGGGACCGTCGTCGAGTACCCCTCTCCGACGGTCGTCTCGTCCTCGACTGGTCGGGACATCACACCGGGGTTGGTCGCCATCGCGTAAAAAGTACGGGCTCGAGTCGAGGCTACCCCATCACGTGCAGGATCACGCCGACGGTCCCCAGCGAGGCCAGCGTCGTCGCGAAGACGTTGAGCGAGGCGAGTTGCGCGTCGCCGCCCAGTTCCGTCGCGTAGACGTACGTCGAGACGGCCGACGGCATCCCGAGCATGACGACGACGGCGGCCGCGGCGGTGGGGTCGACGGCCAGCAGGGTGAACACCACCCACGCGATGGCGGGCATCAGCCCGATCTTCGTCGCCACGACCGAGCCCGTCAGCCCGTAGTCCACGTCGGCGTCGACCACCTCCAGCGAGGCGCCGACGCAGAGCAGGGCGATGGGCAGGGCGAGCTCCGAGACGGCGCCGAGCCCGGTCGCGGCGGCGCCGGGGACGCCCACGCCGGCGGTCGAGACGGCGAGGCCGGCGACCAGGGCGAGCAGGACGGGGTTAGTGGCGACGCCGCGGACCTCGTCGGCGACCGCGGCGTCGGCGTCGTTGATCGCGATCAGCGACCCCACCGTGAGCGGCGTCTGGACGAGCACGCCGATGCCGAGGACGACGGCAGCGGTCCCGCTGGCTGCACCGCCCAGCGTCGCCTCCACGAGCGGGAGCCCGAGGAACCCGAGGTTCGAGTGATAGGACTGGACGACGGCGACGCTACGCCGACTGTGCGAGGCGCGGCGACCGTGGACCAGCCAGGCGACGGCGATCACCGTCGCAAACACCAGCAGGACGCCCCCGACCAGCGCCGGCGAGACGAGCTCGCCCAGCGCCCGGTCGTACGTCGAGGAGAAGACCAGCGCCGGCAGCGCGACGTAGAACGCGACGTCGTTGAGCCGGCCCGTCCGCCGCTCGGTCAGCAGGCCGACCCGGCGGGCGGCCAGGCCCGCGAGCAACAGCGCGAGCAGGTAGGCCAGCCGCGCGTACACCTCCATACCCGGGTGGAACCGATCGGCGCCTTTCAGGGTTCGGATCGCCGCCGAACTCGCCGGGACCTCCCGGGGGTCGCCGCGAGTCGCGGCCGCCGCCGAAAGTCCCGGCTGCCGCCCGGAGTCCCGGCCGGTACCAGGCTACCGACTCACCGCAGCGCGTCCCGGCGCTCGTCCTCCGAGAGCGCCACGTCGCCGGCCACGTGACGGCTACAGCGCTCGCACTCGTAGGAGACGCCGCCGTCGTCGTAGGTCCGGACGGCGGTGCCGAACAGGAAGAGGGCGTCCTTCTGCCGGCGCGCGATGACGGCGTCGGCGTCCTCGCCGCAGTTGGGACACCAGTCCTTGTCGGGCGCCGGCTCCTGCCACGTGATGCGGTGGCGGCCGATGGTGGCGTCCGAGTGGGCCTCCTCCTTCGAGGTCTGGATGACGGCTTCGGGCGGGACGGGGTCGGACTCGACGACGTTGTCGAAGCCGCTCTCGGCGGCGGTCGTCACCGAGACGTACGGGCCGACGCTGACGCGGTTGTCCCGGCCGACGAAGAAGACGGTGGCGTCGACGCCCCGCCCCTCGACCCGGACCTCGTTGTCCCAGCCGACGACGTAGACGGTCAGGTCGTGTTTGCCCTCGGCCACCTCGACGGTGTTTTTCGCCCCGCGGACGGCGACGCCGTCGCGCGGGTCCCGGGCGTCGCGGCTGTGGTCCCAGCCCGTGACGGTCACGTCGTAGCCCGCGGGGTCGTCGGTCGGCGTCGCGGCGCCGTCGTGGAACACCTGCTCGGCGCCCGCGGGGTCGATCGCCTCGGCGGCGCCGGCGGCCACGAACACGTCCTCGACACCCCGGACCGCAACGTCGCCGTCGACGCTCTCGACGTAGCCGTCCTCGATGTCGCCGGTGACCTCGGTCGCCACGTCGGGGTCGCTCTCGGCGGGGTCGGCCCCGCCCTCGCCGGGCGGTGTCACGTCCGTGTAGACGTACTCGGCGTCGGCCAGCCGGAGCGTGCCCGCGACGCCGTCCGGGCCGACGAACACGTCGGCGGCCCCGCGGAGCCCGACCGGCGTCTCGTGGCTACCGGCGAGGCGCACGTCCCCGGAGTAGCGCTCGGTCGTCCCGTCGGAGGTGTCGCTCATTGTCAGTTACCATCCCCCTACTGCGGGTCCCCACTTGAATCCCGGCCCACTGCCCGTCGCCGACGCCGGCCGCCCCGGCCGGCCCCGGTCGCGCCCGCCGCTCGGCTACCCCGCGAACGTTCGCCCTGGCTGAAACTATGATATAAAGATACTTATTCGATGCCCGTTGCGGTAGTTGGTATGAAGCGCAGACGCTTCGTGCGCGGCAGTGCCGGGCTGGCGGCCGGTGCGGCGCTGGCCGGGTGTCTGGGGTTCGGGGGGAGCACGTCCCCGCCGCCCCGACGGTCCAGAGTGTTCGACGACGTCGCCCTCCAGGGAACGACGCTGCAGATCGAGTTGCTGTCCGACATCGAGGTGGAGACGCGCCGGGAGAACGAGAGCAACCTCGGCGGCGGCGCCGTCGCCGGGCTCGTCCCGGTCGGGCGCGCCCGCGCGGCGAAGGGCGCCGGCGGCCGCGGCACCGGCGGCTACTCCTCGGCGCCGAAACACCCGCGCCACGGCTGGGCGGTCTGGCACGGCGGGGCCTACAGCGACGACTGGCGCGACGACCACGACGACGAGCTGCGGATGGCCGACGCGACGGTCGCGACGCTGGGCGTCGCCTACCTGGGCACCGACGACGAGTACGAGAACGACGCGCCGGGGCCCGGTCCCGGGTCGGTCTCCTGGGACGAGACCTGGGACGACCCGCAGGACGGCGCCGACCTGACGGCCGACGTGGCCGCGCTCTCGCCGGGCGACGGCGCCCGCGAGGGGTGGTACCGCGTCGGCACGGAACTGGTCTCGGCGGACGGCTCGACGAACTTCGGCTGGCAGTCCGTCGACATGGAGGTCGACAACGGCCTCGGCGACCCGCAGATGGACAAGGCCTGGTACGTCAAGCCCAGGGTGTGAGCCACTGACCGCCGATGGCCCCCGACAGCGACGACGCCCGCGGAGCGGGGGAGACACCCGCCCGACCAGCCGACGAGGAGCCGCGGCTGTCGGGTCCGCTGGTCACCGACCGGCGGCTCCTGCTCGCGCTCACGTTCGTCGTCGCGTTCTGTTCGATCGCCTACGAGCTCGTCTACTCCGAGCTTCTGACGGTGTTCTACGGCGGGACCGTCCTGCGGTACTCGATCACCATCGGCCTGTACCTGTTCTCGATGGGCGTCGGATCCTTCCTCTCGGCCCACCTCGACGACCCCGCGGGGAACTTCCTCCGGACGGAGGTGTACCTCGCGCTGGCCGGCCCCGCCGGCGCCGGGTTCATGATCGCGCTGAACGCCTTCCCGGACGCGACGCTGACCGTCGGCCGGCTCGCGCTGAAGGAGCCGCTCACGCTCGGGCTCGCCCACGTGCCGATCCTGGTCGTCGGCGTGCTCTCGGGGTTCGAGATCCCGCTGTTGAACGAGCTCGTCGAGCACCGCGAGGAGACGCTGTTCGCCGCGCTCGGCGGGATCTACCCCCGCCGGATCGTCCGCGGCGTCCTCGGCGCGTTCTTCTCGGTCACCGAGCCCGAGGGCCGGTCGTTCTCCGAGGTGCTGGGCGTCGACTACCTCGGCGGGCTCGCCGGGACGGTCGTCTACGCGCTGGTGCTGTACCCCAGCTACGGCCTCGTCGTGTCCGTGCTGGTGCTGGGCCTGCTGAACGGCGTCGCTGCCCTCGCGTTCGCCGTCTGGTCGGCCCGGGCGCCCGCCGACCGGGGCGCCGACCGGTCGGTCTCGCTGGCGCGGTGGCGCGCGGTCGTCCTCGCGGGACTCCTGCTGACGGGCACCTACGGCGGGCTGGTCGCCAACGCCGGCGCCGTCGACCGGGCGGTCACCGGCGCCTACATGGGCGACCGCATCGAGAGCGAGTACCAGCCCGGGAAAGCGGAGGTGACCGTCACCGGCTTCGAGCGCACCCGCTACCAGCGGATCACCACCTACCGCCGCGACGTGGCCGGCGACCCCGGCACGGAGACGTGTCTCCGCCTCGACAGCGCGATCCAGCTCTGCGAGAGCTGGGTCGACTCCTACCACGCCGGCCTCGTCGACGTGCCGCTGTCGGCCTACGTCGACGGCTCGGGGACCGTCCGCGCGGACCCGCGGGCGGACGCCCGTGCGTCCGTGGCTGTCGATACTGAGTCCGGTGCGGCCGGCAACGCGTCGTTCGACGTGTTGCTCGTCGGCGGCGGCGACTACATCGCCGTCGACCGCCTGCGCGACTACGGCGTCAGCGTCGACCAGGTCGACATCGACGGGGAGTTCCTCGACTACTCCCGCGAGGAGTCGGCGTTCGCCCGCTACAACGACGACGCCTACGCGTACGACCGGCTGAACACCACCGTCGGCGACGCGTACAACTACCTCCGGGGCTCCGAGAAAAACTACGACCTGATCCTGCTGGACGTGCCGGGCGCCCGCAGCGACGACGCCCTGGCGCTGTACTCGACGGAGTTCTACCGGCTGCTCCGGGACCACCTGTCCGACGACGGCGTCGTCGCCACGTGGGTCTACTCGAAGTACTGGTACGCCCAGCACCACAAGGTGTACGTCAACACCGTCCGCGAGGCCGGCTTCGACCGATACCTCCCCTACTCGGTGTACGAGGACCCCGACGGCGACGACCGGCTGGAGCGCGGCGAGCGCTTCTACCTGCTGTCGGACGGGCCGACGCCGAGCCCGAACGTCTCGCGGGCCCGCAGCGACTACCTCGACGCCGTCGCCGACCGCTACGAGGGCCTGGAGTGGCGGCGAGTCCCGGCCTACCGCGGCGTCGAGCCGAACAGCGTCTTCGACCCCAACTACGACGTGATCGTCGACCCATGACAGAGACCCTCCAGTTCGTCCACGGACCGGCTCCGCCGACCGACGACGTGCGCGTGTTCGACTCGCTGACCCGGGAGTGGCTCGGCGCCGAGTTCACCTTCCGCGTCGTCGGCAGCTCCCACTACGTCAGCGCCCCCGCCTACGGCTTCCACGAGCTGTCCACCTGCGACCCCGTCGACGCCGACGGCGCGACGACCCTCCGGCTCGACGGCCCGACGGTGCACGGTTCCGGGGGATCGGACCCCGCTGCCGACGAGGGTCGCCGCCGCCTCACCTACACAGCCGACGGCCTCCGCTGTGCGACGCTCGTCGAGCGGCGCCCGCTCGCGGCGTTTCCTGCCGAGGCGGCGTTCGACCTCTCCTATCGGTTCGGCGAGGACGCCTACACCACGGTCGAGGTCGGCGCCGACGGCTACGAGACCTACCACACCTACCCCGAGTTCGACCTCGCGCTCTTCACGCGGACGACCTTCGAGTCCGTTCCCGGCGGCGCGGTCGCGGAGGCGCTCGACGGCGACGCGCACGCGGACCGGACCGGCCAGCCGACGGACTGAGCGGCGTGGGACCGGCCCGGCCAGCCCGCGGACTGACCCGTCCCCGAGGACCCGCCAGCGTCAGCAATATTTATGTTCCGGGCATCTCCTGTGAGAAAGTATGACAGATAGAGGGGACGGGAGCCCGGACTCCGGCGCGGTCGAGGCCCCCGGAGCGGCCGCGGACGCCGGACAAGCGGGGGACGGTCCGGCGGCGGCCGCCGCGGTCCTGCACCTCTCGCCCGACGAGCGAGCCGAGCGGGGGGTCGACGACGACGACGTGCGCGAGGCGTTCCTGACGGTCGTCCGCGAGGGCGACGCCGAGGCGAAGGACCTGCGGGGCGTCGAACTCCCCGCCATCGAACTGGACCGGCTGACCGTCGAGGGGGCCGACCGCCACCCGGTCGACCTCCGGGGCGCGACCGTCGAGTCGCTGTCGGCGACGTTCGCGACGGTCCGCCTGCCGATCCGTCTGGACGAGGCGACGCTCGGCGACGTGACCCTCGACGAGGCCCACGTCGAGGAGGCAATCTTGGCCGACGGCGCGACCGTGACCGGCGACTTCGAGGCGTTCGAGGCGACGTTCGCCGGCGACGTGGAGTTCGAGGGCGCGACCTTCGAGGGGCGGTTCGACGTCGACGAGTCGACGTTCACGAACGACGTGAGCTTCGACGGCGCGACCTTCGAGGGGGTCGCGGAGGCCCGCGGCGCCGAGTTCTACGGCGCCTCGAACCTGCTCGACGACAACACCAGCTTCACCGGCGCGACGTTCGCGGACCTGGCGGACTTCCGGCAGACGACGTTCGGCTTCACCCACTTCGAGCGGGCGACCTTCGCCGGCGAGGCGGACTTCCAGGAGGCCCGCTTCGACGGCGACGCCGAGTTCGACGAGGCCGTCTTCGAGGGGTTCGCGGACTTCGACGAGGCGCGCTTCGACGGCGACACCGGGTTCGCCGACGTGGCCTTCGAGGGGGACGCCGACTTCCGCGGGGCGGCCTTCTCCGGCCGCGAGCGCGCGCTCGACGAGGACGTGACCTTCGAGCGCTCGACGTTCGCCGGCGACGTCGACTTCCGCCACGCCCGCTTCCGGTTCGTCTCCTTCGGGGAGGTGGCCTTCGAGGGCGTCGCGCACTTCGAGGAGGCGGAGTTCGACGCCGACGCGACGTTCGCCGGCGCGACGTTCGCGGCCGAGGCCGACTTCGACGAGACGCGCTTCCGCGAGGACGCCGACTTCTCCGGCGTCGAGTTCACTGCCCGCGCCGTCTTCCGCGGCGCGGAGTTCTCCGGCGGCGCGAACTTCCTGGAGGACGACCTGACCTTCGAGGCGGCCCACTTCGGCGCCGACGCCGACTTCCACAACGCCGAGATCACGTCGGCGAACTTCGTCGACACGGCCTTCGGCGGGGAGATCGACTTCAGCGGCGCACGGTTCTCCGAGCGCATCGACTTCGAGGCCAGCCAGGTCGAGGGCGACGCCTGGGTCGATTTCACCCGCGCGAAGATCAGGAGCGGCGAGATCGCCCAGCCCGCCGACGACTGGGTGCGCTACGACCTGACGCTCGCGAGCCTCGGCGACGTTGACCTGGTCGCCGCCGACGGGGACCACCGGCGCCTGCTGGACTTCTTCCGCTTTTGCCGCACGGAGTTCACCGAGTTCGACGGCCACGAGTTCGACTTCAGCGGCCACCGGCAGTACCTCGACCGCAACGCCTGGGCCATCCACGAGTTCCACGAGCCGCCCGACGCCGACCCCGACTACGCCCTGGAGATGACCCCCGAGGTGATCGAGACCACCTACCTCAAGGCCAAACAGAGCGCCGCCGCCGTCGGCGACATGAAGGTCGCCGGGGAGTTCCGCGTCAAGCGCCAGCAGTTCAGCCGAAAGGAGAACCTGCGAGTCGTCCGCGACAGTTCTCAGGATCTGTGGACCCGCGTGAAAAACTTCGGTCGCGCGGCGGAGAACTACTTCCTCGGGGTCACCTGCGGCCACGGGATGCGACCCATCCGGATCGGCTTCGCGTTCGTCCTCGCGCCGCTGCTGTACGTGCCCCTCTACGCGTTCGGCGGCGGCCCGTTCCGGACCGCCGCGGGCCAGCTCTCCGCCGCCGAGGCGTTCACGGCGGAGGGGCTGGCCACCCTGTTCGAGGTCGCGCGGTTCAGCTACATCTCCTACACCACCATCGGCTACGGCTTCCTCGGCCCGGAGGGGCGGGCCGCGGAGGTGCTGGCCGCCAGCGAGGCGTACCTCAGCGTCGTCCTCTCGGCGCTTCTGGTCTACGCGCTGGTCAAGCGCTCGGAGATGTGACGCTCAGTTCCGGGCGACGAACACCGTCCGGCGGTCGTCGGGTCCGTAGCCGTCGCGGGTCTCGACGGCGAGTCCCTCGGCGTCGAGCGCGTCCGCGACCTCCCGGTCGTCGAACGGCGTCATCGGCCGGCTGTTCGTGAACACCTCGCCGTCCTCGGTGAACGCGACCGACACCCACTCCAGCCGGTCGTCCGCCCGCGACTGCATCTGCGCCACCCGGACGTAGCGGCCGCCGTCGTACTCGCCGACGTGGTACGCGGGGTCGTTGCCCCCGGGCGGGAGCGGCGAGTTGTCGAAGACGAGGACGCCGTCCGGCGCGAGGCGGTCGGCCAGCGCCGCCACCGCCGGACCGAGCGCGTCGGGCGGCAGGTGGTTGACCACGCCCCCGATGGCGACGACGGCGTCGAATCGCCCGTCGACGGCGAGGTCGGGGAGCGCGCCCCGGTGGAACGTGACCTCGTCGCCGCACTTCTCGCGTGCGCAGTCGAGCATTCCTTCGTGGGGGTCGACCCCGGTCACGTCGAACCCGGCCGCGGCGAACCGGCGGGCGTGCTCGCCCGTCCCGCAACCCACGTCCAGGACGGACGGGTCGCTCGCGGCCACCCGCTCGTCGACGAACGCGGCGTCCCGGTCGTAGTCCCACCCGCGCTGGATCGCGTCGTACAGGTCCGGGTGTTCAGTGTACAGGCGCTCGGTCATCGCGTCGCTCGTCGGCCCGCTCGGCGGTAGTCGTTTCGCCGTTCGCGTTCGGGTCGTGTCCTCTGCAGGGGTCGTCCGCTCGTTTCCCCCGGCCGCCCCTCACAGCAGTTCCGCGACGAACTCGCGGCAGTCGCGCTCGACCTCCTCGGCGGTCTCCGGCGTGACCCAGTCGGACACCCAGGTCATGTTCGCAGCGAGGAACACCAGCAGGTGGAGCCGGCGCCGCGACTCGAAGCCGCCGTCGGACGGGAGCCCGGCGGCCCCGTCGTACCCCTCGTACAGCGCGGTCCGGACGCGCTCGCGCCGCTTCGAGTCGAGCGAGTCCGTGCCGCAAAAGCCGTGTTCGGCGCAGACGAGTTCGTACTCCGGGTGGGCCGTCCGGACCAGGCCCCAGTCGAGCAGCCCCGTCACCGTCCGCGACTCGCGGTCGACGGCCATGTTCGCCGGGTGGTGGTCGATCCGGGCGAGCACTGGTGACCCCGAGAGGTCGAGACGCCGCTGGCGTCGGTCGATCGCCGCTCGGAGGTCGGGTACGATATCGTCGAACCGGCCGTCCGCGAGTCCGTCGAGCATCCGCTCGGCCGTCGCCGCCAGTTGCGCTTCCCACGAATCGCGCGGGTCGTCGAGCGCCAGCCCGTACTCCCGGGCGAGCGGTCGCGTTCCGCCTGCGTCGGACGGATCGACGCGCTCGGCGTCGACGACCGGGCCGTAGCCGTCGAACGCGTCGAGGTCGTGGACCTCGCCGAGCGCACGACCGACCTGCCGAGCGTACGCGACCATCTCGTCGTCGGGGATCGACGCGTCCGCGGGCAGCGGGTCGCCGCCGACCCGCTCCATGAGGAAGAGGGGAGTCGGCAGGTCCGCGCGGTCGCCGACGACGCCGTACACCGCCGGAACGGGGACGGCCGTTTCGGCGCCGAGCAGGCGGAGGAGCTTCGCCTCGGCCGCGAGGTTCCCGCCCCCGTTCTCCTCGTCGGTCGCCTTGAGGACGCACTCGCGGACGCCGTCGCCCGTCTCGACCGTCACCGCGACCGTCTCGTTGCCGCCGTCGTCGATCGCGGTCGCCTCACGGGTCGTCCAGTCGCCGTCGACGGCGGCGACCATCCGCTCGACCGCCGACCTCGCCTCCTCGTCCAGCCCGTCCACCTGTTCGTCTGTAGTCACGTGCCGACCGATTTCTCGCTGGCGGATAAGTCTTGGCGCACGATTCGACCCGGCATTTACGTCTGTACGCGTGCGATTAGTGGAGTGATGGCGACGACGATTTCACTCGACGAGGAGGCGTACGAGCGCCTCGTAGCGGAAAAACGTGAGGGGGAGAGCTTTAGCGACGTGGTGAAGCGACTGACCGGCGAGCGCTCCTGGCGCGAAGTCGCGGGTATCTGGGACGACGAGATCGACGACATCGCGGCGGCGATCGAAGCGGGAAGGGGTCGAGCCGACGATCGATAGCGAGCGTTTCGAACCGGCGATCTCGCTCAGTGCCCGCGGTCGTGCGGGTTCAACTCGGTCCCGTACTTGTCGGCGTGGTCGGTGTAGTCGATGAACCGGGGCGCGTCGGGGTCGAACGGCCGCTCCAGCGAGTCGAAGGCCTTCTTCTTGTCCCACGACTGCAGGCCGCCGACGGCCGACCGGTCTTCGAGGTCGTGGTAGTCCAGGTCCTCCTTGGTGAGGTTCCAGGCGTCCAGCCCCTGCTCGGTGCGGACGATGACGCTGGAGTACTCGTCGCTGGAGCCGACGGAGCCGACGGTCAGGTCGGCGCAGTAGCCGGTGAAGTCCGCGCACTCGTCACAGCCCTTCAGGGCGGCGTCGTGGAACTCCTCGACGTCCTCGTCGACGATGAGTTCGCCCTCGTGGTCGTAGGCCATCATCCGGCCGTCGAGCACGTCCATCTTGCCGACGTTATCGAGGTCGATGTCCCGCTCCTCCTCGAGTTTCTCGCCCATCAGCTTCTGGTAGTTGAAGTTCTTCGTACACATCAGGGCGATGGCGTAGTCGATCGAGCGGACGCCGTCCTCCTGGCTGGCGTAGTCCCACTCGAAGTCCTGCAGGGCGCGGATGCCCTCGATCTCGCAGGGCGTGCCGACCAGCGCCAGGGAGGCCTCCTCGACGGGCACGTCGAGCTTGTGCTCCCACTGGGAGAGGTTCAGGTTCCCGAGGGCCATCGTCTGGTTGTAGAAGCTCCCGGCGTTCTCGATGCACTCCTCGGGCGTCGTGGCGAGGAACGACTCGGCCTTCCAGGGCTCGTCGTCGCTCTCGGTGGCGATGAGCGCGCCGTCGATCTCGCCCTCGTCCAGGAGTTTGCAGAGCACTGCCGTCACGAGGCCGCCGTCCTGCGCGTTCTCGCGCCAGTCGTCCTCGACCTTCGCGGAGAACTCGGTGATGGGGTCGCCGGCGCCCTTGACGTTGTCGTCGCCGCCGGTGATCTTCCACTGGCGCTCGTAGCGCAGGCCGCCCCGCGGGCAGAAGTCCCAGCACAGCGAACAGCCCGTGCACATCTTGACGAGTTCGGGCAGGCCGTCGTCGCCGATGCCGATCGAATCGGAGGGGCAGGAGGCGACGCAGGTACCACACTGGATGCAGCGGCCGTCGTCGATGACCGCCTCGTCCAGCTCCATGAACCACGTCTTGTCGTCGGGCGTCTCGATGTCGTTCATCTGCGACCGGATCTCGTAGGAGGGCGTGTCGAGCGCCAGTTCCTCCTCGCCGGGCCGCTGGACCCGCTGGTCGGCCGGCGTCTCGTAGACGTCCTGGCTCTTGCCCTCCGCCGGCTCGGTGAACTCCACGTCGCGGAGCTTGCCGTGCTCGTCGACGTTCGCCGGCGTGGCGCCACCGTCGGGAACAGCCGGCGAGCCGCCGGAGTGCCCGTCGGCGGCGCCGTGGGCGTGGCCGCCCCCGCTACCGCCACAGCCGCAGGAACTCCCGCAGCCGCAGTCGTCCCCGTCGTCGCTCCGGCCGGTGTCGGGGACGCCCGGCATGGGGCCGTCGCGGCCGCCCGGGGTCCCGCCGTCCGTCACGAGTCGCTCGTCGTCCAGTTCGAACGCCGCCCCGTCGTCCGTCCCGCGGTCGTGCTCTGCGAGTTCCGGCGCGGCGTCGGCGGGCGCGACCCCGTCGGGGTCGGCCCGCGCGTCGTCGGGCGCGCGGTCGCGCTCGCGGCGATCCCGTCGGCGGTTCCGCCCGTCAGTCCCCATGGGCGACACCTCCCGAGACGTTGGCGTCGGCCCGCTGCATGATCTTCCGCAGGCGGTTGTTGCCGACGCGGCGGGTCCACTCGTAGAACCGTTCGCCCTCGTCGCGCTCGTCGACGTAGGCCTCGAACAGCTGTTCGATGGCCGGGATCACCGCCTGGGCGGGCACGGCGTTCTCGACCCAGTCGAGGAACTCGTTGTCCGAGCCGAGCGAGCCGCCGAGGCCGAAGTCCATCCCCTCGACGATGTTGTCGCCCTCCTCGTTGGTCGTCGTCTCGGGGTCGTCGACGTTGACCGTCTCGCCGCGGAAGCCGATGTCGGCGATCTGCGGCTGGGCACAGGAGGCCGAACAGCCGGACATATGCATCCGCACCACGTCCAGGTCGTCGGGCGTGTCGATGCGGCGGTCGAGCGCCTTGGCCCAGCGGTACACCCGATTCTTGGTCTCGATGATGCCGTAGTTGCAGAACTCCGAGCCGGTGCAGCCGACCGCACCGCGGGAGAACGGGCCGGGGTCGGGCTCGTACTTGCGGGCGAACGGCTCGTTCAGCAGGTCGCCGACGTTCTCGGCGGGGATGTGGGTGATCAGGAAGTTCTGGTCGGTGGCGAGTCTGATGGAGGCCTCGTCGGTGCCGTACTTCTTCGCGGCGCGGGCGGCCTCTGCGAACTCGTCGCCGCCCATCCGGCCCGCGATGACGTTGAAGCCGACGTACTTGAGGCCCTCGCCCTTCTGGTCGTGGACGCCGACGTGGTCGCCGGTGTACCCCTCCGTCAGGTCCGTGCCGGCCGTCGGCAGGTCGACCTCGCAGCGCCGGCGGACGGCCCGTTCGAACTCGTCGGTGCCGAGCTGTTCGACAAGGTATCGCATCCGGCAGACGCCGCGGTTGTTGCGGTCCCCGAGTTCCTTGAACGTCTGGGCGATGGCGCGGCAGAACTCGACGGCGTCGCCCGGCGGGACGAACACGTCCATCTGCGTGGCCATCCGCGGGCCGTCCGAGAGACCGCCGCCGACCCTGCAGTGGAAGCCGTAGATCTCCTCGCCGTCCACTTCCTTCCGGGCCGGGGTCATCCCCACGTCGTTGATCTGCGACTGGCCGCAGTCGTGTTTGCAGCCCGTGATGGTCATCTTGAACTTCCGCGGGAGGTTGGCGTACTCGCGGTTGCCGGTGAAGTAGTCCGAGACGGCGTCGATGACCGGCTGGGCGTCGAAGCACTCGTGGCCGTCCAGTCCCGCCGCGGGACAGCCCAGGACGTTGCGCGCGCCGTCGCCGCAGCCCTGGACGGTCGTCAGCCCGACCTCCTCGTAGGTCTCCCAGATGTCGGGCACGTCCTCGACCCGGATCCAGTGTTTCTGGATGTCCTGTCGGGTCGTGATGTCCATGAACGCGTCGCCCCAGATGTCGTTCTGCTCCTCGCCGCCGTACTCCTCGGGCGCGACGGCGTACTCCTCGGCGACCTCGCCGATGACCTCGGCCTGCTCGGGCGTCAGGTAGCCGCCGGGGACCTTCGTCCGCATCATGAAGTAGCCCTGCTTGCGGCCGTGGGAGTACAGCCCGGCCCACTTGAGCCGCTCCCACTCGCCGTCGCCGGCTCGCTCCTCGATCTCGTCGAACGACAGCCCCTCCTCGGCGTACTCGGCGACGTCCTCGATCACGTCCAGCGGGTGTTTCTCCTGTTTGTGCTGCTCGACCGTGTTCATGTCCGATCCCCCCGATCGCCGGAGGCGTGCGTGTCTGTCCCGTTCATGTATGAGAATTACGCGGCGCTCGCGTTGTATGCCACTCACAACGTCCCCCGCCGTGTATCTCCCCCTCACGGACAGGCCTGCCACGACTGCGGGAAACCCCACACGGGTTGCCGCTACCACGGACGGGTCGGCCGCGCCGGTGACACCTCCGTTTCACCTCCAGCGACACACCGAGCCGGGCTGCGTCCGGAGCGGACGGTCCCGTCGCCGTCATTTCCCGCCGCGGGAGGTCCGTCGCGGGCATCGCGGCTCAGTCCGGCGATCCGGCCCGCGACACCGACTCGACGGACCGGATAATGTTGCCTGTTCCGGGCAGTGACGGCGAGGGGTGCGGAGAAGTGGCGTTTTATATGGAGTGGGGCCGTTCGATAGCACAACCGAATGAGCGACACGAAGAACGTGCAGACGGCCGACGACGAAGCGCAGGTCGAACCGGACGACGAACGCGAGGTCGACACCTCCCACCTCGACGGGGTCGAGGACGGCTGTGGCTGTGCCGAGGTGTGGGAACACCTCTCCGACGAGCGCGACGAGTAGGCCCGGCGTTTATCCGCCGCCGGCGCGTACGCTTCTTATGAGTGTCATCGGGGAGTTCAGGGTACCAGCGGCTTCGTTTCTGCTCGACGACGCGCTGGGGAGCGTCGACGGGACGGTCACCGTCGAGCGGATGGTCGTCGACGGGGACGAGGCGGTGACGCCGTACGTCTGGATCACGTCGTCGGATTTCGAACGTTTCGAGGCGGCGCTCGGCGGCGACCCGTCGGTGGGGTCGTTCGCCCGAGTCGAAGACCACCCCGAAGAGCGGCTCTACCGGGTCGAGTGGCGCGGCGAACACAGCGACCTCCTCTCGGTACTGGACGACGTGGCCGCGACCGTCCTGCGGGCCGAGGGCGAGGACGGCGTCTGGACGCTCCGGGCGCTGTTCCCCGACCGCGACGCCGCCGCGACGTTCCACGACCGGGTCCGCGACGGCGACGGGGGCGTCGAGCTGGTCCGGCTCTACCGCGCGGACGACCCCTCGACCTACGGCAAATACGAGGTGACCGACGAGCAGCGCGAGGCGCTGACCGTCGCCCGCGAGGCCGGCTACTTCGCGGTCCCGCGGGAGTGCTCGCTGGCGGACGTGGCCGACGAACTCGGCATCTCCCGCAACGCCGCCTCCGCGCGGCTCCGGCGCGGCCAGGACGCGCTGGTCGGCCACACCCTCGACCACGACGACCGGCCGCCGTCCTGACCGGCACTTAGTACCCGTGACGTGTCACACCGAGGGCTGAGAGGCGTCGCGGCCCGAAACGGACGTGATGGCGCTGGTAGCACTGTCGTCGACCGACGAGCGTTCGTATCGCAGGAGGCAACCATGATCAGTGACTCGCGGGCGGTCGAGAACAGTTCGGCCGAAACGGCGGATCCGGACGCGGTCCCCGTCGCCGTCGTCGAGCGGGTCGCGGCGGCGAAGGAGTGCGGCGTCGAGGAGATCCCGCCGCTGTATCGGTCGGTCGACCCCGACGCGCTCGCGGGGCTCGTCGCCGGCGGCGGCGAGGGGCTCAGGGTCTCGTTCTCCCACGCCGGCTGTCAGGTCGTCGTCGACGGCGAGGGGCGGGTCGGCGCCGCCCGCTGACGCACGCTCCCGCGGGCAGAGACAGGGGACGACCTACTCCTCGCCGAGCAGCCGGTCGACGATCTCCTCGGGGTCGAACGGTTCGAGGTCGTCGTAGTCCTGGCCGGTGCCGAGAAAGAGGATCGGCTTGCCGGTGACGTGCGCGATGGAGATAGCCGCGCCGCCCTGCGGGTCGGCGTCGGCCTTCGTCAACACCGCGCCGTCGATCGCCGCGGCGTCGTCGAACTCGCGGGCGCGGTTGACCGCGTCCTGGCCGGCCACGGCCTCGTCGACGAACAGCGTCATGTCCGGGTCGATGACCCGGTCGATCTTCGACAGCTGGTCCATCAGACCGTCGGAGGTGTGGAGCCGGCCGGCGGTGTCGCCCAGCACCACGTCCACGTCGTTGGCCTTCGCGTACTCGACGGCGTCGTAGATGACCGCGGCGGGGTCCGAGCCCTGCTCGTGGGAGATGACCCGCCTGTCGAGCGCGTCGGCGTGTTGCTGGAGCTGCTCGTTGGCGCCGGCGCGGTAGGTGTCGCCGTTGGCCAGCACCGTCGACAGCCCCCGGTCCTCGAAGTACCGCGAGAGCTTGGCGATCGTCGTCGTCTTTCCGACGCCGTTGACGCCGGTGAAGATGATCACCACGGGCTTGTCGGCCTCGGCCACCCGCTCGTCGAAGTCGAACTGCCCGACGCTGATCACGTCGTACAGCGCCTCCCGGAGCGCGTCGCGGGCCAGGCTGCCCGTCGAAGACAGTCGCCGGCGCGTGTCGCCGACGAGGTTCTCCTCGACGCCGTCGAGGATCTCCTGGGCGACGCCCATCTCCACGTCGCTCTGGAGCAGGGCCAGTTCGAGGTCGTCGAGGTGGTCCTGCAGGTCGTCCTCGTCGATGACGGTCTTGCCGGTCGCGAACAGCTTCGCCCGCTCGCCGAGGCTCCGACCGTCGTCATCGGCCTCGTCTCCCTCGGCGTCGTCGGCGCCTTCTCCCTCGCCTTCGGACGGCTCGTTCGCCTCCTCGGCGTCAGGCGCCTCGGCCTCGGGTTCGGCCGTCTCGGACAGTTCGGCGTCTGCCGGCTCGGTGGATTCGGGCTCGCCCGGCTCCGCCGGTTCAGCTTCCTCGTCCTCCGCGGACGCGTCGCTGGCCTCGGCCTCGGGGGCGTCCGCCTCGGCCGCTTCCTCGTCGACCGCCTCGTCGTCGACGTCCTCCTCGACGTCCTCGCTGAAGCGGCCGAGTTTCTCCTTCAGTCCGTCGAACATCGCGCCTTACTCGTCGTCCTGCTCTTGCTGCATCTGCTGCATCTGCTGCATCTGCTGTTGCTGCATCTGCTGGGCCTGCTGTTCGAGCTCCTCGCTCTCGGTCTCCAGCTCGGCGATGTCCGAGCGGATCTCCTCGATGCGCTCGTCGAGCGTGTCCTGCTTGTTCTCGAGGATGTCGACGGCGTCGCCCTGCTCCTGCTCGGCGGCGTAGCCGGCGCCGAACTCGACGATGACTTCGTCGATGTCCTGCACCTCGGCGCGGAGGAACGCGTCGCCGCCCAGCGGCACCTGCACCGTGTCCCCGGATTCGAGAGTCTCGATGGCCTCCATAGCCTCGTCCATCTCCTGCTGTTCGGCCTGGAGCCCCTCGATCTCCTCCTCCATGGACTCGATCTGCTCCTCGATCTGTTCGATCTCCTGGGCGATCTGCTGGAGTTGCTGCTGACCGCCGCCACCGCCGCCACCGAGGCTCATGCGTCTACCCCCTCGATCTCGACCTGCGTGCGCTTGAGCCCGTGCTTCGAGCCGAACTCCGCGAGGACGTGCTCGCGCGCGACGTTCTCGTTCTCGGCCTCGACCTGCTTCTCGAACGACTGCCAGCCGTCGCGGGCGCTCCACTGCCCGGTGACTGTGAATTCACTCATGTGTCCCGCTGGGAGAGCGAGCGGGAAGTACCTTCCGCAACGCAGTCTCGCACCCTCCCGGGCGTCGGGACGGCCCGGATGTCGCGCCGCGTCGAAGTCGCCAAGAAATGTTTACTCTATTCCGAGCCAATAATTATGTACAGCCGTCACGAACGGGGGGTTATGATGGGGGCTTCGAAGATATTCGGATTGCTGGCCGACGACAGACGACGGCGGCTGCTGGTGCTGCTGAGCGAGGGGGAATCGGTCGACGTGCCGGACGCGGCGCTCGACAGAGGTGGACCGTCCGCGTCGGGTTGCTCGGGGGAGCGGCCGCGGACCGGCCCGCCGAGCCCGCGGCGGGCGGAGATCCGTCTCCGCCACGTCGACCTGCCGAAGCTCAGTGCCGCGGGGCTCGTCGAGTGGGAGCGGGAGGACGACACCGTCCGGCGAGGTCCGCGGTTCGACGAGATCGAACCGCTGCTGACCGTGCTGGTCGACAACGCCGCGGAGATCCCTCAGGAGGTCCGCTGACCGGCTAGTCGATGTAGCCGAGCGCGGACTCGATGCGGCCCAGTTCCGGCCCGGTCGTGTCCTGGCCGACGACGTAGCCGTGGTCGTTGGCGACCAGGCCCGAGCCGACCAGCGGTGCGCCGTAGTTGACGGTGCCGATGTCGGCGGGCACGTCCAGCAACTCCTCCAGGAAGTCGAGTTCGGCGTCGGTCGCGTCGGGGTGACAGAGCACGCCCTCGTCGGTCGCGACGGCGGCCGTCCCGACGGTTCGCGTCCCGGCGAGGGTGCCCTGCTCGACGGGCACGTCCAGCGCGTCCTCGACGGCGCGGACGGCAGACTCGGAGAGGTCGGGGTGGACGTACGCGCCGCTGTCGTTGGCGAGGACGACGTTACCGGCGGCGTTGATCCGACCGGGCAGTTCGCCGACGGCGAGGCCGGTCGCCTCGACGATCGCCTCGCGCTCGCGGTCGCGGACGCGGCTGCTGACGAGCAGCCCGTTGCCGTTGCCGGTCGCCAGCGAGCCCACGGTGCCCGAGCCGCCGACGGTCGTCGCGACCACCGGGACCGCGAGCTCGTCGCTCAGGTCCTCGCGGAGGTCCTCGTCCACGTCGGGGCGGACGAGCACGCAGTCGTCGGTGGCGCGTGCGAAGACACCGACGTACGCCGACCCGGAGAAAGCCGCGCGGAGCAAGTTTACTCGGCCGTTTCGGCTTCGACGACGGCCTCGCCCTCCTCCTCGAAGCGGGCCGCGCGGACCCGCAGCTTGCGCGGCGGGTTCGACCGGCCGTTGGCCCAGACCGCCTCGTTGATCGAGGGGTCGAGGCGGACGGCGTCGCCGTCGACGGCGAAGTGCTTGGCGAGGTGCTCGCGGACGATGGAGACGGCCTTGTCGGCCTGCTCCTCGTTGGGCGCGGCCTTCACGTCGCGGAGCGGGACGGTCACGACCCGCTCCTCGAAGTCGCCGGCGCTCATTCGTCCGTGTCGCTACGGCGCCAGTGGCGCCGCTTCGGGTTGCGTTCGACGTTGCGGTCCGTCTTGAGCATGACCCACGGCGGAACGCGCGTGTTCTGGCGCTCGAGTTTCCCCAGGCGCTTCTTCTTCGACTTCGACTTCTTGCCCATAGTGTCACCCTCTTCCGCCCCGGCGCTTAAATTCCTGTTCCTTTCCGCCGCGGCCCGGTATCGCCCGACACCGGTCCCGTCAACCCGCACCGACCGCCCCGTCACGCGAACGCGAGCGGGACCATCACGAGCACGCCCGCGGCGATCCCGCCGACGAGCTCCCGGCGGCCGCCGCCGGGCAGATCCGACCCCCGCTCCAGCGCCTCAGGGACGAACTCCGTTGCGACGAGATACACCATCGCGCCCGCGGCGAACCCGAAGCCGAAGGGAAGGAACTGCTCGGCCAGCGTCACGAAGTAGTAGGCGACGACGGCCCCGAGCGGCTGGGGCAGGCTGGAGAACACCGCCCACCACACCATCCGCCACTCGCCGACGCCCATCGACCGCAGCGGGATCGAGATGGCCACCCCCTCCGGGACGTTGTGGATCGAGATGGCGACGGTCATGAAGACCGCCAGCACCGGCAGCGTCAGGCTCCCGAGCGTAACCGTTGCCAGGCTCGGGTCGTCGATCCCGAGTTCGGCGAAGGAGACCCCCACCGCGACGCCCTCCGGGAAGCTGTGGACCGTCAGGATACCGAGGATCAGCACGAGCTTCCGGAAGTCCGCCTCCTCGTAATCGCGGGCGTCGAACTCCGTGTCTGCCAGCACCTCGTGGGCGACGACCACCAGCAGAACGCCGACGACCACGCCCGGCCCGATAGCGACCGCGGCGGCGACGAGCCCGCCGTCGACCACCGCGAGCCCCTCTCGTATCAGGCCGAACAGCGACGCCGCGACCATGATCCCCGAGGCGAGCCCCCACAGCGCCACGTTCCACCGCTCGGAGATCTCGTCGAACAGGAAGAAGGGGAGCGCGCCGAGCCCGGTCGCCAGCGCCGTCAGTAGCCCCGCGACGAACACCAGCGCGAGGTTCCCGAGGTCCACCATCCGTACCCGAACCTACGCCGACCGCGCCCTTAATAGTTATCACGAATTTGACTATTTTTGGGGGACCTAAAGCGGACGATCGGCGATGGGGGGCGAGCGGTGGGGCGTCACAGCGCCGTCGAATTCGGTGTGTCACGCCGTGGTTAATGCACCTTATACACACTATGAACGTTCGAACTCCTATGCGGCAGGATATAAATACAGGTTCGCTGAATATAACGGTATGTCAACGACCGAGATGCGCACGACCGACGCGGACGCGGCGGAGGGGGAGACGGGGGCCGCACCCCACCGGGTGGTCAACCCGATGGGCGCGACCGGGCGGATGACCGTCGAGACGCCGGCGGGCGAGGAACGCACTGTCGTCGGCTGTCTGGACGGGCTCGTCGCGGAGCGGCTCGACGGCAAGGCACCCGGTTCGACCGTCCGGATGGAACTCTCCCCCGCCGCCGACGGCGAGGGGTACGTCGTCGCCCGCGTCCTCCCCGGCGGCCTCCCGGCGCTCTGAGTTCGGCCGTCACCGCCTCGGGCGCTGTTCCGCTACAGCGGGAACCGCTCGACGGTGTCGTAGGTCGGCCCGTCGGGCCCCAGCACGCTCTCCTTCAATCTGATCTCCTCGACCGCGAGCGTCCCCACGTCGGGGTCGTCCTCACGGACTGTCTCCTGCACTCGCTCCTTCCCCCCGGCGTGTTCCATCCGCGCTATCGTGACGTGGGGCGTGAACTCGTGGTCCTCGGCGTCGAAGCCCATCGCTGTCGTCCGTTCCTCGACGGCCTCGTGGAGTCGGGTCAGCTCCTCGCCCCCCGAACGGGTCCCGACCCACACGACGCTGATGTAGTCGAGGCTCGGGAACACGCCCAGGCCGCCGAACTCGCACTCGAAGGGGTCGACGCCGGCGTCGTCGACCGCCGCCGAGAGTTCCGAGCGCAGGTCGTCGATCCGGTCGGGGTCGGTATCACCGAGAAACTTGAGGGTGACGTGGGTCTGTTCGGGGTCGGTGAGGTTGAGGCCCGACGCCCCCTCGAACCGCTCCTGGACGGCCGCCACCTCGTCGGCCAGCCCGTCGAGGTCGACGCTGACGAACAGTCGCTCGCCCATGGTCGGCGGTGGGCCCGCCGACGCCTTCAGCGTTTCCGGACGCTCTCTTTCCGGCGGGAGCTTCGCCGGAGACGACCTGTGGAGCACCCCGCCGCGAAAACCGGTGACCTCCCCGTCAGAGCGGTCCCGGGACCGTGGGTAGGCCGGCTCGCTGAACGGCGCTTTCGTCGGGAGAACGGGACTGCTCGCCGTTGTACACCCAACTGTTATTTAGGATGACGGCTTCGTCTGTTTCTATGACAGAAATCAGTTCGGACTCGGTATCTATCGCTGGCCGCCTCCCGCCACTCACGATCGGAAATCTGGCACTCGCCCTCCTCGGATTGCCGCTACTCGTGGTTCTACTCGGGACAACCGATACTGACCTCGGTGCGATACCCACGATGGGGATCCACTGGGGGGTCGCGCTCATCGTGGTCGGAATCGCGGTGAAAGGGGAGGGGCTGGCAGTAGCTGATCTCGGATTCCGGCGACCCGCTCCCGTCGATCTCGGATATATTGTCGTAACGGCCATCGGTATTCTACTCGTCTACGCCGGGACACCGCCGCTCATCGAGGCCCTCGGACTACCAGTGAGCGAGAGCGGCGGCCTGGTAAGTACGAGCGCCGGGATCGGCGTGGCGATCGCCTACGCCGTGACGATCGGAACTGTCGAAGAAATCCTATACAGAGGGTATCCAATCGAACGGCTACTCGCATATACGGACAGCCCGCTGGTCGCCGGTGGCGGTACGTGGATCGTGTTTACTGCCGTACATGCGCTGAATTGGCCACTCGGGAGTCTATTTCAGACTGCATTGGTCGCCGCTGTGCTTACTGTCGTCTACCTCCGACGGCGGACACTGGTCCCCGTCGTTGGCGCACATGTCCTCGTGTGGGTCTTCGCAGCACTCGGACAGTTCTACGGGTAGCTCTGATGCAACGGGACTCACCGCCTCACACACTGACCCAGGAGGTGCCCGGAGGCGAAACCACAGCTGGAAACTGAATCCCTATCTCCCCTGTTGAGGGTCTGTTCACGTCTGACCCGGGTGACTCGGGCGGGATGTTCGCACAGAGACCGAACATGAGCTCACCCGCGGCCGGCGCAGCGACTCGGTCACCGATCCGGTCCAGACCGTTAGACTTAGTCGATCGCACGCGACCACAGGAGCGCATGGACGACTCCGCCGCCCTGCGGTTGACCCTCCGCCGCTGCACCGCGGTCGTCGTCGTCGGCCTCGGGCTGATCGCCGCGAACACCCACCGATACGGCCCGAACGCCGGCTTCGGCCACCCTCTCGCGTACCTCGCCGTCGGCTACCTCGCCGCGAGCCTGCTCGTCGGCTTCTTCCGGCGGAGTGCCGACTCCCCGGACTCGGCCGGCGGTCCGCCCTCCGGCGACGGGGCTGGACCCGGCGACGCGGACGGACCCGACAGCGAGAGCGACGGCGACGGAGACGGCGACGAGACGGACCCGGACCGCCCGCCGGTCGGGACGGGCGGCGGCGAACTCCGGTAAGCCGACGGCCGCCGAGAACCGACCAGCCGACCGTCAGCTTTAGCCGCCGGCCGCTCGCGTCGGCACGTATGGACGACCCGGCGAGTACTGACGACATTGCCGCCCTCCGGCGGACGGTCCGGCGGTGTACGGCCGTCCTCGTGGTCGCGATCGGTATCCACCTCGCGACGGTCACGCCCGGACCGAGCAACTGGGGGCTCCTGCTGGCGACGGTCGCGGGCCTGTACCTCTTCGCGAGCGTGACCGACGTGGAGGGAGACGCCGCCGGGACGGACGGCGACGAAACCGACGGCGGCGACGAGCACGAGGAGGGATCGGCGGTTCGGTCGGACGCGGGCGGCTGACGGGTCGGTGACGTAGCCCTTAACCGCTCGGCTCGCGTACCCCGGGGTATGACTGACGAGAGGGACGACCACGAGTTCTCCTCCGGGCAGGGCTTCGGCGACCCCTACGAGGGGTTCGACATCGACCCGCCGGAGTTCCACGTCGACACCGGCAAAGTCGACCCCGTCGACTCGCGGGCGGTCACGGACCTCCTCGACGACCGCAACCTCGCCTCCGACGAGGTCGACGCCGAGGAACTGCTCGACGTGGGCCTGAGCTACATCGGCATCAACCGCTACGAGCAGGCCACCGACGCGCTCGAACGGGCCGCCCGCTTCGCGGACGACGAGAAGATCGAACAGGAGGCCTGGACCAACAAGGGCGCCGCCCACGCCGAGCTGGAGGAGTGGGACGCCGCCGTCGGCGCCTACCGCGAGGCGCTCTCCATCGACGACGACTCCGAGCACGCCGCGACCGCCGAGACGAACCTCGCCTTCGCGCTCTGGGAGTCGGGCCGCACCGAGCAGGCGCTCGAACACGCCGAGCGCGCCGTCGAGATCGACCCCCGGTTCGCCCAGGGGTGGTACAACCGCGGCTTCTTCCTGCTGGAGCGGGGCCTCGCCGAGGACGCCCGCAACGCCTTCGACAACGCCATCCGACTGGGCTTTCGCAACGCCGATATCCTGGAGGAGAAGGCCCGCGCGCTGGAGGAACTCGGCGAGGACGAGCGCGCCGAGGAACTGGCCGAGGAGGCCGACGAACTCCGTCAGGACGCCGAGGCGGAGATGCTGGAGTAGATGCTGCTCAACGAGCGCGACACCGACGAGGGCCTGCTCGTCTCGGTCTGCGACCCCGAGGACCTGGGCGAGACCTACGAGAACGGCTCGGTCTCGCTGACCGTCGAGCCGGAGTTCTACGACGGCGAGGAGGCCTCCGAGGAGGAGGTCGTCGACAGCCTCCAGCGGTGTACGACCGCCAACCTCGTCGGCGAGGAGACCGTCGCCCTCGCCGTCGAGCACGGCTTCGTCGACGAGGAGAACGTCCTCGAACTCGACGGCACGCGCCACGCGCAACTGCTCTGGATGTAAGCGCGGCCCGGCCGGGGCTACCCGACCGACCGGAACGTTTCTGACTTTACAGCGAGTCGACAGGTGTATGAGCGACCGCGACAGCGGAAGCGGCGACTCCGCGGACCCCGACGACGGGTCCGGTCCGGCAATCTCGGGTGGCTCGGCCGCCGAAATCGACGAGGAACGGCTCTACGAGATCGTCCACGACGCCGTCGAGGACGCGGTCCTCGGCGTCGTCGGCACGCTCCTGTTGCTCGGGGTCGGCGTCGTCCTCCTCTCCTCCGGGGTGACGGCCGTCCTCGGCGCGACCTCGCCCGCGATGTCCGGTCTCGGCGTCGTCGTCTTCCTGTTCGGTCTCGGAGCCCTCTTCGAGGGACTCAGGGGCGTCCTGCCGGTCGGCCGGTGGGTCTGACCGCCGGAGCGGCCGAAACCTCTTTTGATATCGGCCGGGTAGTGGGAAACGGAGGGATCAGAGTGGGAACGCGCACGTACGAGGGGGACGAAGAGGGGGAACGAGTGACCCTTCGGGTCGACGACCGGGGCCGGATCACGATCCCGAAGGCAGTCAGGGAGCGGCTCGGGATCGAACCGAACGACAGCGTGCCGGCGGAACTGCGCGGGTCGGTGCTGGAGATCGACCCGTCGCCGAGCGGACGGCTGGAGACGGCGACAGCCGAACGCGACGACTGGACCGACACCACGCCGACGGACGCGGGCGAGGCGCTCTTCGGGCCGATGGAGACCGACGAGGAATGAGCGACCGCGACGAGATCCCCGGCGAGGTCTCGATCCTCACGGACGTGAACGCCGTCGCGATCGGACTGACCGACGACCATCCCGCACACGACGACGTGTTCCCGTGGATCCGCGACGCGCTCGACGGGCCGAACACGCTGCTCGTGCCGGACTACTACCCGCTCCGGGCACAGTACATCATGACTCGAAACTTCGGGGTCGAAACCGTGGCAGCGAGAAACGCAGTCCGGTCGTTGCTCGACAGTCCGGCACGGGTCGTCGGTGCGACCGACACCGTCCTCTCCGACGCGTACGACATCAGCGCAGAAAAGGACCACGACGTGTACGACTCGTTCGTCCTCGCGATGGCGCGCGCTCACGAGGCCGACGTTCTCGTCACGACCGACGACGACTTCGACACGCTCTGTGCGGACGAGGCCGTGACCTACCGAAATCCGATTCCCGAGGACGAACGCGACCGGCTCTCGCTCGCAGACGGGTAGCTTTCCGAACCGCCAACGCAAGTTCGCACGAACCGAAGGAATGTTGCCCGTCGAGCACCTCGTAGCGAGTAATGGGAGTGTCAGAACCGGAGTCGCTCGACGTCGAGCGCATCCGCGAGGACTTTCCGATCCTCGAACGGGAGTTCGCGGGGGAGCAACTCGCCTACCTCGACAACGCGGCGACCAGTCAGACGCCCGACCGGGTCGTCGACGCCATCGCCCGCTACTACCGTCACACCAACGCCAACGTCCACCGCGGGCTCCACCAGCTGAGCCAGGAGGCTTCCATCGCCTACGAGGACGCCCACGACCGCGTCGCCGAGTTCATCGGCGCCGACGGCCGGAAGGAGGTCGTCTTCGGCAAGAATACCACCGAGGCGGTGAACACCGTCGCCTACGCGTGGGGCCTCGCGGAACTCGGCCCGGGCGACGAGGTCGTCATGACCGAGATGGAGCACCACGCCGCGCTGGTCACCTGGCAGCAGATCGCCAAGAAGACCGGCGCGACGGTCAAGTACGCCCGCGTCGACGAGGAGGGCTACCTCGACATGGACCACCTCCGCGAGCTCGTCACCGACGACACGGAGATGGTCAGCGTCGTCCACGTCTCGAACACGCTCGGGACGATCAACCCCGTCTCGGAGATCGCCGACGTGGCCCACGACCACGACGCGCTGTGTTTCGTCGACGGCGCCCAGTCCGTTCCGCACATGCCCGTCGACGTGAAGGCGATGGACGCCGACTTCTTCGCGTTCTCGGGTCACAAGATGTGCGGTCCCACGGGGATCGGCGTCCTCTACGGCAAGGAGCACCTCTTGGAGGAGATGCAGCCGTACCTCTACGGCGGCATGATGATCGAGAAGGTCACCTTCGAGGAGTCGACGTGGCACGAACTCCCCTGGAAGTTCGAGGCCGGGACGCCGCCCATCTCCCAGGGCATCGCGCTCGCGGAGGCGTGTGACTACCTCGACGACATCGGCATGGAGAACGTCCAGCGCCACGGCGAGGCACTGGCGGAGTACGCTCACGACCGGCTCTCAGAGTTCGAGGACATCGACATCCTCGGCCCGCCGGGCGACGACCGCGCGGCGCTGGTCTCGTTCGACTTAGACGGCGTCCACGCACACGACGCCTCGGAGATCCTCAACGACTTCGCCGTCGCGGTGCGGGCCGGCGACCACTGCACCCAGCCGCTGCACGACAAGCTCGGCATCTCCTCCTCGACGCGCGCGAGCTTCTACATCTACAACACCGAGGAAGAGGTCGACAAGCTGGTCGAGGCGCTGGACGCGGCGCGCGAACTGTTCGCGTAGCGGTCTGTGGTGGCTACAGCGGTCTGCGGTAGCATTCGGCGCCTCCGGCGCCGATTCTTCGCGGCGAGCGAACGCAGTAAGCGAGCCGCGCCTTTTTGCCCCATCTTTTTCGAGGAGTGGTGCCCGCAGCGAGCGGAGCGAGCGAGGACACCCGACGAGAAAAAGGTGGTCTCGCAACACCGAGGAAGAGGTCGACAAGCTGGTCGAGGCGCTGGACGCGGCGCGCGAACTGTTCGCCTGACCCTCCGGCGCCGGAGGCGCCGGTTGTTCGCGGTTCGCTGTTTCGATGCGCGTTCCGCGGTTCGCGAACTGCGAGGGACGCTTATAACATCGGACGGGAAAGGGGCGGGTGTGAGCGATGCGCCGCCGCCGGAGGAGACGCTCGCGCTGCTGGGCGACGAGTACGCCCGGGCGATCCTCATCGCCACACGGACCGAACCCATGACAGCCGACGCGCTCGCGGAGGCGCTCGACGCCGCGCCCTCCACCGTCTACGACCGCATCGACGACCTGACAGCCGCCGGGTTCCTCTCGGAGGCGACCCGCACCGACGACCGGGGCAACCACTACGCCGAGTACCGCGCCCGCCTCGAACGGCTGGGGGTCGAGTTGACCGACGAGGGGTTCGAACTCGCGGTGAGCCACCGCGACCGCGACGAGACCGCCGCGCGACTGCACGCCCTCTGGAGTGATCTCCGATGACGGTCGCCGGCACGCTCGCGATGGCCACGTCGCTGGTCCAGGGGCTGGTCGTCGCCGGGACGCTCGTGGTCGTCGGCAAGGCCGCCGTCGCCTACCACCAGCACGACAGCCGCCCGATGGCCCTGCTCGCTGTCGGCCTCTTCCTGGTACTAGTCGCACCGCCGGCGTTCGAGGCGGCGGTCGGCGCGCTGCTGGACGGCACGCCGCTGACCGGCCCCGTCGGCGGCGACCGGCCGCTGACTGCGGCGACGCTGTGGTGGGTGTTCCTCGTCGAGGAACTCATCCGGCTCGCCGGTGTCGCCGCGCTGCTGGGGTCGCTGTACGTCCGGGAGTGATCGAAGGGGCGTGCCGAGAGCGGTCGACCCGTTCCGCGACCGCACCGCAGGCCAGGGTTACAGCATGGACTTCAGCGACCGGGTCGTCACGCCGCACTGGTCGCGGTAGTCGCAGGGCGAGCACTTCTCGCGGTTGGCGGTCCGGGAGGGCGGGCCGTCGACGGCGTCGGCGGTCCGGACGGCCGAGCGGTAGGTCGCCTTCCGTCGCGTCGTGAGCGGCACCTCGCGGACGACGCCGTAGGCGGGGTACTCGGCGAAGGCGGTCTCGACCGTCGTCTCTCGTTCCCAGGCCAGCGCCTTCGCGGCGGCGACCAGCCGGACGGTCTGGGGTTCCCAGACCCCCTGTTCGGGCGGGGAGCCGGCGAACACCAGCGACGGCCGCGGCGGTCCCGACAGCACCTTGTGCGCGATCCCGCGACACTCCCGGCCCTCCAGGGTCACCTTCCGGTCGGCGGGGTCCACCAGGTCGTCCCAGGCGTCGAGGGTCGCCCGCAGGCGACCGAGTCGCGAGCGGTACTGCGTCGGGGTCACCTCGATCGGCGCGGCCTGGACCTCGGGGTCGGAGTCGAGCAACTCGGGGTAGCGGAAGGCGAGATCCCGGCGGGCGAGGACCTCCTGTGGGACCTCCTCGTCGGCCGCCGGGTCGCGGTGGCGGTAGTAGAGCTTCCGCGGGCAGTACGCCGCCGTCGCCACGTCGCGGAACGTGTGCATACCCGGCGGTGGCCCCGCTTTGGGTCATAAACTCTCGCCACCCTGTTTTTGGCCGGGGGTCTCCTCGATCGGCCTTCGGCCTCGCTGCGGGAACCCCCTCGGCAAAAACATGGATGAAAAAGGCGCGGCTCGTGCGCTTCGCGCACTCGCCACGTAGAACCGCACACCTGCGGCGCGCGGATGCTCAGTGCAGGCGGTAGCTGTTGCAGTGAGCGGTTGCGGTGCAGTTGGCGCGCGCTGGAGCGCGCGTTCATGCGCGCGACCGAGCCGCGCGAGGGATTCGCGACTCGCGTGTCGCGAATCGGCTGGGGAGGCTCGTGGCTGTCTGCGGTGCTGTGCGGGGTGGTCGCGGTGCGGTTGCGGTCCTGGTGGACTGAAAGGGCGAGGCGCGCTCGCGCTTGTACAGTCGCTTGAGCGGGCACTATCCGCACGGGCGGTGCCGAGAGCGCGGATATCCCGCTCAACGACCGCGAGCGCGTCGAGGGCTTTCACCGCCTGCTGTCAAGTGCGGTCGCTGTCGCCCGACTTTCTTCCAGAGCAAACCGAACAGAAACAGCCACTCAACTCGCACACCGAACCGACCGAGACACCCGGCATCTCACTCCGTTCGAGCGACGACCCGCGACTGGACGTGCTCGGGGAACACCTCGGAGACGGTCCCCTCGCCGTGCTCCGCCGCCATCAGCTCGCGGAGTTCCGTCTCGTAGTCGCCGGTCGGGATCGCCTCGCTCGGGCCGGTCTCCACGTCGAGTAGCCGCTCAGCCAGCCCGTCGATGGCGCCGCGGCCGTAGCCCGCCAGCGGCCGCAGGTAGTCGATTCCGTTCCTGTCTTCCAGGCTCTGTGCGAACGGCCGCCCGACCGCGGGCGAGCGGTCGTCGCGGCGGGTCCCGTCGGCCACGGCGTCGAACGCCCGGCCGCCCACCTCGTCGCGACCCGCGACGGTCTCCAGCGCGTGCTCGTGGACCTGCTGGATCCCCTCGCGGGGGTAGCCGTCGGCGACCATCCGGTCGACGGCCTCGCGGGCCACCGACCCGTCCAGCTCGACGGTCGCCACCGGGAACCCCGTCCGTTCGCCGGCCTCACGCGCGGTCCCGACCACGGACGGCCCGCTGTCGAGGGCGAACGTGCAACTACACAGCGCTACGTCGTAGAACGGGTCGAGGAGCGCGGCCGCGAGCGCCGAGTCCTTGCCGGCGGAAAAGAGCGTGGCGACCGTCGGCATCTACCGGCGCTGGATGTCGAAGCTCTTCTTGTCGGGCTGCAGCTTCTCGAGGAGCTGTTTCATCTTCTCGTCGTCGATCTTCCCCTGGATGCGGCCGCTCTGGGCCAGCGCGAGCACCTGCTGTTCGACCTGCTCGCCGAACTCGGGTTTGGACATCTGCACCGTGTTGAGCCGCTTGCGCGCCTCGTCGGTGAGGTGCTTGCGCAGCATGGCCTTCTTCTGGGCCTCGCGCTGCTCGCGCTGGGCCTCCATGGCCTCCTCGTCGACGCCCTGGCCCTGACCCTGACCGCCCTGTTCCTGCAGCTGCTCCATCTTCTCCTGGCGGAGCTTCTCTAGCTCCTCGTCGTTCGGTTCACCGCTCATGGGCGTCCCTTGTCGAGTCGTCGGGAAAACGATTTCGGAGCCGAGGGCGCGGCTACCCGTGCGGCGAAATCGAGAGAACGGCCGGCAGAAGCGCTAGGCGTAGCGTTCGAGTTCCGGGCGGTCCAGATCCTCGAGGACCTCGCCGGCGGTGTCGTCGAGGAGGCTCTGACCCTCGGGGGTGATGCGGCGGCCCTCGCCCTCGGCGGTCTGGACGTAGCCGGCGTCCTCGAGCTGCTGGAGCGCGACGCGGATGATCTTGCCGCTGGCGTCGGTGGTCTGTTCGGGGCGGACGACGTAGCGGTTGGACCCCTGCTTGGAGTCGCCGTAGGCCGTCCGGAGCGCGCCGACGCCGACGGGGCCGTCGACGGCGACCTTCCGGAGGAGGCTGGCGGCCCGCAGCTGCCAGAAGTCCTCCTGTTCGGGCGGGAGCTCGCGGCCGACGCCGGTCTTCGCGAACTTGAACCAGTCGGGCTCCTGTACGTCGTCCTCCTCGGCGAGGCGCTCGGCGACCGCCTCGTTGAGGTCCTCCGCGGGTACGTCGTAGAGTGTCGCCATTGCAGGTGTCTTCCGGAGCGGTTCATTTAAGGGCATCGTTCGCCGGACGGGTGCGGGACGGCGACACAGGGAGTGCGAGGGGCGAACGCAGTGAGGGCCACGGTACGGCGAGCGGTGACCGAAGGGAACCGCGAGTCTCGGGAGTGCGGCCGGCCGGGGACAGCGACGCGTCAGTCGCCGACGCCGAGCGCGAAGGCGACGCCGCCGCCGACGACGGTCGGGAAGACGTAGGTGGCGGCGCGGTGGACGAGGACGGCCGCGCCGGCGACGCCGCCGGTGACCCCTGTCGTCGAGACGAGCAGGGCGATCAGCACGGCGTCGACGCCGCCGAGGCCGCCAGGCAGGGGCGTCATCCCGGCGACCGCGCCCATCGGGACGACGAGCAGGACCGCCGAGAAGGGGACGGTGTGGCCCAGCGCCGACACCGACAGCCACAGGGAGGTACACATCGCCAGCCAGCCGAGCGCCGAGAAGCCGACCGCTTCCAGCAGCGTCGTGCGGCTCGTGGCGACGCGCTCGATGGCGCCGAAAAACCCCTCGATGCGGCGCTCGATGGCGGCGGCCGTCGGCGGCGACTTCCGGGGGACGACCCGGCCGAGCGTGCGGATGACGGGGGTGACCGCGCGGACGACGGCCGCCTCCAGCTCGTAGCGGTGCTGCCAGCCGAAGTACGCGGCGGCGGGGATGCCGACCGCGAGGACGGCCAGCGCCGTCGTCGCGAAGACGAGGTTGCGGCCGAACTCCGCCGCGCCGGCGACCACGAAGGTCAGCCCGACGAGGGCGTAGCCGATGGAGGGGACGAAGTGCAGCGCGTCGACGGAGGCGATTGCGGCCAGGCCGGTCTCGTACTCCCGGTTCGTCGCCCGCGAGATGAGATAGCCGCTGACGGGTTCGCCCCCCGCCTGGCCGAAGGGGGTGACGTTGTTCGAGAAGACCGCGCCGGCGAACACCAGTCCGCTCATGGCCACGGAGATCGGCGCGTCGAGGGCGCTCAGCACCGCGCGCAGGGCCAGCCCCCAGCAGACGAGCCAGGCGACGGCGACGGCGAGGATCACCAGCAGGTACCGGAGCTCGACCCCGCGCAGCTCCGAGAGGATGTCGCCGATACCGACGACCCACACGAGGATGGCGAGGACCACCGCCGCGCCGAGAAACCCGACGACTGTCGCCCACCTGTCCCCGTTCATGTCGGGGTCGAAGGGCGTCCGCGGCTTGAACCCTCCGGAGTGGGCACGGTACGGGTCACGACCGGCGGTCGGCGGGGCCCCGTTCCGACGGGAACCGGCCGAACCGCGGGCGCCGTCGGAACCGCAGGCGGTTTCCCGGGCGCGGGCGAACGCGGAGTATGGACGAACGGACCGCGCTGGGGCTGCTCGGCGACCGCCTGTCGGCCGCGGGGGACGACGCCGCCGTGGTGGACGGCCGGGTCGTCACCACCGATATGCTCCACGACCGGACGGACTTCCCCGACGGGACGACCCGCTACACCGCCGGCTGGCGCGCGGTCGGGGCGTCGCTCTCGGACGTGGCCGCGATGGGCGCCGCGGCCACCGCCGCCGTCGCCGTCTACGCGGCCCCCGAGTTCGACGAGACGGAGCTCGCCGACTTCGTCGACGGCGCCGCGGGCGTCTGCGAGGCCGTCGGCGCCGAGTACGTCGGCGGTGACCTCGACCACCACGACGAGTTCACCGTCGCCACCACTGCGCTGGGCGACGCCGACGACCCCGTGCGCCGCTCGGGCGCCCGAGTCGGGGACGCGGTCTGTGTCACCGGCACGCTCGGTCGGAGCGCCGCTGCGCTCCGGCTGTTCGAGCGCGGCGAGGTCGAGCGGGCCAACGACCTCTTCCGGTTCGAGCCGCGCGTGGCCGCCGGGCGGGCGCTGGCCGGCCGCGCGACCGCGATGATGGACTCCAGCGACGGGCTCGCCCGCTCGCTCCACCAGCTCGCGGAAGCCAGCGACTGCGGGTTCGCCGTCGAGTCGCCGCTCCCGATCGACTCGGTCGTCGAGGAGGTCGCCGCCGACGCCGACGAGCGACTGGAACTGGGCGCTTTCTTCGGCGAGGACTTCGAACTCGTCTGTACGGTCCCCGAAGCGGCCCTGTCGGCCGTCCGCGAGGATCTCTCGGTCGAACTGACCAGGATCGGGACGGTCGTCGAGTCGGGCGTCACGCTGGACGGCGAGACGCTCGCAGACCGCGGATACACGCACTGAAACTGCTGTTCTTGGACCGCCGCTCGGTCACGGGGGCGAGCGCCTACGCCGCCAGGATCTCGAAGGGGACGGGCGTGAAACAGAGCAGGCCGAGCACGAGCGTGACGACGCCGAGCGCCCGGCGACGGGGGCCGATGGGGTCGTCGCGGATCGGCGTAGCGGGGCCGGCGTAGGCCAGGCCGGCGGCGATGACGCCCCAGACCACCCAGAGGACGACCGCGTTCGTCGCCTCCTGGGCGAAGTAGAGGTAGCCCGCGAGGCCGAACAGGGCCGCCGGGACGGCCGCGGCGACGGTCTCCTGGCGGGGGCCGAGGATCGCGCGGACGATGTGGCCGCCGTCGAACTGGCCCACGGGGAGGAGGTTCAGGAAGGTGACGAACATCCCGACCCAGCCGCCGAAGATGACGGGGTTGGCCGCCAGCCGCGGGTCCGGGTACGACAGCGGCTGGCCGGTCAACTCCGCGAGGATCACGAGCAGGAGCGGGTCGTTGAACCGGATCGCGCCGCCCCCGCCGTTCACCACGCGCTCGGGGACGGTGATCGGGTCGAGGTACAGGCCGACCACCGTCACGACGACCGTCGCGACCAGGCCCGCGAGCGGGCCGGAGACGCCGATGTCGAACAGCGCCTTCCGGTCGGGGATGCGCCCGCGCATCCGGATGACCGCGCCCATCGTCCCGATGAGCGAGGGGAACGGGATGAAGTACGGGAGGCTCGCGTCCACGTCGTGGTAGCGGATCATGACGTAGTGGCCGAACTCGTGGACCGCCAGCACCCCGAGGATCGCCGCGGTGAACGGCCACGCCTCCAGCAGGGCCAGCGGGCCGTCGAGTTCGACGTAGTACCAGATCGACCCGACGTACAGCGTCGACAGCACCGTCAGGACGAAGAAGACGAGGTTCGTCCACGGGATCCCGTCGATGTGGGGCGAGCGGGGTTCGGCGACGAGGACGTACTGGGGGCGGGTCGGCCCGAAGCGGTCCTCGACGGCCGGCCGCTCGTCGAACGGCGCCGCCGACTGGGCGCGGGTCGTCAGCGACACGTCGTAGCCCGCCTCGCGGAACAGCTCCCACAGCTCCCGTTCGAGGGCCTCGGCGGACGCCAGCGGCGTGCCCAGGTAGTAGATCGCGTCGTCGTCGCCGACGCGCACGTCGGCCACCTGAAAGACCGACTCGATGTCCTCGACCGGCGGCCCCTCCGCCGGCGCGCGACGCTCGTCCATCGATCCCCGGTTGGGTTCTCCCCGGTATAAATCCCGGGACACCGCCGCCGGGCACCGGAGGCTCCCGGCCGTGAACCGACGGGAGCGGTCGACGCAGTCGCCGATCACGGCCGCGTCGCTGGCCAGCTAGCGCGGAGAGAAAGCGGGGTCGGGACGCCCGCACTCGGGCGTCCCGCAGGGGTGTGGTGAACGGATGGGGTGGTGTTCGGATGTAGTTCGGGAGTCGGTGCGTGTGGTGGAGTGTGGGGTTCCCGTCCGGGTGTGGGGTCGGAGCGTCGGTGTCGCGAAGCTCGGGTCAGGCGACTTCGACGCGCCACGTGGTCGCGCTCGTGTACGACCACTTCTCGACCTCGAGGTCGGTGGCCGAGTCGCGGATCTTCACCATGAGCGCGCCGATCTCTTTGGGCGACAGGCCGACCTCGTCGGCGATGAACTTGCTCTTGAAGTACATCTCGCCGTCTTCGGCCTTCTGCCGGAGATACGCCTTGAGTCGCTCTTCTTTCGACGGCGCGTCGTCGTTGGAGGGCTGGAGTATCGAGCTCATGTTGACACCTCGCTTCTCTCTGTGGCCGGTATCCCCATATAAAGGGAGGAAGCTTCGGGTGGCTTCGTGTCGTTTCACAGACGACCCGGGTGAAACGGACGGTTCGCAAACTTTTAGGACGTTTTCTGACGCGGTTAGACGTTTTAGAACACGCTCTCGTTGCTCGAAGTGTTTTTGCGCTCGGTTCGCACGGCCGCGTCGTGAAACCGCGATTCAGCCCGATATTGAGGCAACAATTTCCGGTTCCGGGCCGCCGAGCGGGGAGAGGTATCCACGCGAGCGCCAGCGGGGACGTGCGGTGACGAGCGGGAACGGACGGTAGCGGGTGGACATCGTCGCCAGGGCGGGCCGTCGGGCTTGACAACCCTTAAGACGGCATCGCGGCTACGCCGTCCCAATGAAGACAGTCGTCTCTATCGGCGGGAGCGTCCTCGTTCCGTCGGTCGGTCCCGAGCGGGTCCGGGCCTACGCCGACGCGGTCGAGTCGCTCGACGCCGACGGGTACACGCTCGGCACGGTCGTCGGCGGCGGGCCGACCGCCCGCGAGTACATCGAGGCCGCGCGCGACCTGGGCGCCAACGAGATCGAACTCGACCAGCTTGGCATCGAGGTGACCCGTCTCAACGGCCGCCTGCTGATCGCCGCGCTCGACGAGCGGGCCGCCCCGACGCCGCCCGAGAGCTACGAGACCGGACGCGAGGCGATCCGCCGCGGGGACATCCCGGTGATGGGCGGCACCGTCGCCGGACAGACGACCGACGCTGTCAGCGCCGCCTTCGCCGAGTACGTCAACGCCGACCTGCTCGTCTACGCCACGAGCGTCGACGGCGTCTACGACGCCGACCCGGGCGAGGACCCCGACGCCGCGAAGTTCTCGGAGATCACCGCCGACGAACTCGTCGGCCTGATCGCCGACCTGGAGATGGACGCCGGGAGCAACGCGCCCGTCGACCTGCTCGCTGCCAAGATCGTCCAGCGGTCGGGCATCAGGACGGTCGTCCTCGACGGGACCGACCCCGAGGCCGTCGAGCGGGCGGTCCGCACCGGCGACCACGACGGCACCGACGTGGTCCCCGAGGGCCTGAGCGAACCGCCGGCCGAGTGGAGTCACTGATGAGCGCTCGTCCCCTGGAGACAGCATGAGCGAGAGCGACTCCGAGGCGACGACCGACGGACCGAGCGCCACCGCGAGCGCCGACGAGACCGACGCGGCCGGCGACACTGAGGCGACGGACGACACCCGGACGGACGAAACCGCCGGCGAGGACCGCTACGCCTTCTGGGCCGACGAGGTCGCCGACGCCGTCGAGGCCCGCGACCCCGAGGAGCCGATCGTGATCAAGGGCGGCATCTCCCCCTCCGGGGTCCCCCACCTCGGTAACGTCAACGAGATCATGCGCGGCTACTTCGTCGCCGAAGTGCTCCGGGAACGGGGCTGGGAGGTCCGGCAGGTGTTCACCACCGACGACCGCGACCCGCTCCGGAAGCTCCCCCGGAAACTCGCCGACCTCGACGGGGGGATCGTCGACCTGGGCGACGTGAACGCCGGCGCGCTCGGCAAGAACCTCGGCCGCGCGTACACGGACATCCCCGACCCCTTCGGCTGCTGTGACTCCTACGGCGAGCACTTCTCGACGCTGATCGCCGAGTCGGCCGACCTGCTCGACGTCCCCATCGACGTGGTCTCGACCACCGACCTCTACGAGTCCGGCCGCATGGACGACGTGGTCGAACACGTCCTCGAAAACCGCGAGCAGGCCCGCGAGGTCCTCGCGGAGTACCAGGACAAGGTCGACGACGAGTACGTCCCGTTCAACCCCTTCTGCTCGGAGTGCGGGAAGGTGACCGAGACGGTCACCGCGGTCGACGTCGACGCCCGCGAGGTGGAGTACCGCTGTACCGACATCGAGGCCGGCAATCGGACCATCGAGGGTTGCGGCCACGAGGGGACCGCCACGTTCCGCGAGGGGAAACTCCCCTGGCGCTTCGAGTGGCCCGCCCAGTGGCAGGTTCTGGGCGTCGATTTCGAACCGTTCGGCAAGGACCACGCCGAGGGGTCGTGGCCCTCCGGCGTCGACATCGCCGAGAACGTCCTCGATATCGAACCCCCGGAGCCGATGGTCTACGAGTGGTTCACCCTCGACGGCGAACCGTTCTCCTCCTCGGAGGGCAACATCGTCCTCGTCCACGACGTGCTGGAGATGCTCGAACCCGAGGTCGTCCGCTTCTTCTTCGCGAAGGACCCCAACCGCGGACGGGACTTCAGCATCGAGCGCCTTGACCAGCTCGTCGACGAGTTCGACCGCGTCGAGCGGCTCTACTACGGCGAGGAGTCCGGTACCGGGAAAGAAGAGCGGCGCGCCGACCGGGTGTACCCGTTCCTGCTCTCGCTGGCGGACGTGCCCCCGGACGCGCTCGCCGCGAGCGACGTGTTCGCGGTCGGCGAAACCGGCGGGGCCGACGACGCTGCACGGGTGGCCGCCGACTTCGACCACGACGACCCCGAGGACCGCCGACGCCGTCGCGAGTTCCTCGACGGCGAGTTTGCCGAGCGGGTTCGCCTGCCGTACACCTTCGCTGCCGTGCTGGGGATGTTCGACGACGCCGAGGCCCGCGCGGCGACCGCGCGCAAGGAGGGCCATGTCGCCGACGACGACCCCGAGTGGGCCGTTGAGGACGCCTTCGGGCGCGTCGCGCTCGCGAGCGAGTGGGCCGGCCGCACCGACAACGAGTACAACTACACCGTCTCGCGCTCCGAGCTGCCCGACGTGAGCGTCGACGAGGCGACCGCCGCGGCGCTGGACGACCTCGCCGAGTTCGTCGCCAAGGGGGCGGACGGCGAGGCCATCCAGGGCGAGATCTACGAGACGGCCAAGCGCCACGGACTGGAGATCGGCGAGTTCTTCGGCGTCGGCTACCGCCTGTTCTTCGGCGAGGACGAGGGCCCGCAGCTCGGGCACTTCCTCGGGGACCTCGACCGGGAGTTCGTCGTCGAGCGGCTTCGACGGGAGCGGTAGACGGGTCGTCAGTTTTCGAGGCCCGGTGGTGTTTAGTAGGTGCGCTTATACGCGGAGCAGGCGCAATCCCACGGCCTTCAGGCGGTGGATACGCGCCGTCAACTTGGGAGAGAATCCACGTTCGACGGCCCCTTGAGTTGCAGAATATCGGCGTTTAAGTGACGGGCCGCCGTACAGTGGTGTAGGAATCGGTCGGAACGGAGCGGATTCCGAACCGTCCTTCGGAGGCGGCCTGTCCGCCCACGAAACGAGGCAATGTCCGAAAGATCAGTCGGTGAACGTCACATCTTCGAGGGGTGTATCAACGTGCCGACTGCTCAAAGCACGCGACACGATACCCCCAACTCCGCTGACGCCTGCTGGCGTCCCCGTGGCCAAAACAACACTGGGACGCCAAACACGGTTGAGGATAGGGGTAACGGTGGCTTGACACCGCCAGCAGTCCACCACATCGATGCCGTGGGACTACCGCGCCCGAAAGGTGTGGTAATCCGGTGACCGGACTGCAGACCTGAAACTCCCACCGCTCGGGATTCCTCCGCGTTTACGCGGAGGAGGATGTCAACGTTCAAAGAGTCCTTTTCGTCTCACACAGTCACTTGTGTAGACGAGACAGAGATAGAATATGAACCGTAGGGAGTTGCTTGTCGCTACCTGTGCATCGATGGCCGGACTTGCTGGTTGTTCAAATGATGCAACGGGGCCGGGGACTTCCACCATCACACCGACTCTACTCTCCAAGTGCGATTGCCCACCACACGATTCATATTCAGGGGCCGCTGTCTGCTCACATACTGTCGAGACAGGGTCTGCGAGCGCCTATCTCCTCCCGTCACAAACGACGGCGGACGCGTCAACAGGAACGGTTGAACTGACGCTTCACAACAAATCCTCGACCGAACTGGAGTTCAACCCATACCAATGGTCGATTATGATGAAATCGTCCGCTGGATGGAACCCGATTGAGAAACGCTCATCTGGTAATGGACAACTGACGCTCTCGCCCGGTGAAACGCATACGTGGACTTTCGGAGAAGTCGTGGATTTCATCAACGAGGAAGCAACTGTGGACACAGGAACGTACACAGCAGGTATCAACGTCCCAAACCCCGACGGTTCAGACTGGATACGGTGTATCGCGCTATTCCGTCTCGTCTGAATTATCTGCAGACTGCACTGAGCGTCCGCGCGCCCGCGGCGCGCGGTTCGACCGCCGGAGCGGGGCGAAGCCCCGCGGAGGCGGCCTTCCTCGTGAGCGATGCGAACGAGGGCTCGGGAGAGCTTGCTCTCCCGGTGTTTTCACCCATGTTTTTGCCGGTCGGGCGGGTCGCGGGCCCCGGCCCGCGACCGTACGTCGTGGCGGCTACGCCGCCACGCAGTGCCCGCAGGGAGCGCAGCGACCGAGGACACCCGACCGGGAAAAAGATGGTAACCAAACCCTCTTGACGGGGAGGGCCCTGGAATCGAGTAATGGTAAGCCCGCTGTACTGGGTGCTCGCCGCGGTCGTCGTCTTCACCGCGGGGACGATGGCGTTGCAGGCGAGGGGCAAGCTCCCCGACTCCGTCCGGGTCTCCGGGCCGATCCTGACCCTCCACACGCTCCGGGGCCGGCAGTTTCTCACGTGGCTCGCCAAGCCGAAGCGGGCCTGGCGCGCCTGGGGCAACTTCGGCGTCGGGATGGCGCTGGTGACGATGGTCGGGATGTTCGTCGCCGTCTTCAACGCCGGCATCCAGGCCATGCAACAGCCCGAGCGCCAGCCCGTCCAGAACCCCCAGAACGTGCTGGTCATCCCCGGCGTCAACGACTTCCTCCCGCTGTCGGCGGCCCCCGAGATCATCCTGGGGCTGCTCATCGGCCTCGTCGTCCACGAGGGCGGCCACGGCCTGCTCTGTCGCGTCGAGGACATCGACATCGACTCGATGGGGCTGGCCTTCTTCTCGTTCATCCCGGTCGGCGCGTTCGTCGAACCCGACGAGGAGAGCCGCCTCCGGGCGAGCCGGGGGAGTCAGACCCGGATGTTCGCCGCCGGCGTGACGAACAACTTCCTCGTCGCGTTCGTCGGCTTCCTCCTCCTGTTCGGCCCGGTCTCGGGCGCCATCGCGACCGCCGCGGGCGTCCCGGTCGGCAACGTCGCAGAGGGGTCGGCCGCCCAGGACGCCGGCCTCGGCTACGGCGACCTGGTCACCGAGGTCGAGGGCCAGCCGGTCGCGAACGTCTCGGAGTTCGAGGCGGCGCTCGACGACATCGAGGAGCGGTCGGTCGAGCTGACCCTGCGGGGCAGCGAGACGACGACGCTCGAACGGAAACTCGTCCTGATGCGGTCGGTCCCGTCGGTGACCGACGGCATCGAACCCAACCGGGCGAACGCCACCATCGTCGAAGCGGTCGACGGCACCGCCGTCTACACCGAGCGCGGGTTCGCCGAGGCGATGGCCGGCCGCGAGACGGCGACTATCGAGACCAACCGCGGGACCGCCACCTTCCCCGTCGGCGCCTACGGGCTCGCAGTCGAGAACGGACCGCTCGCCAACGCCTCCGTCCCGGCCGACGGGACCGACGTGATCGTCCTCTCAGTCGCCGGTGAGCGCACGCCCAACGCCTCCGCGTACGGGAACGTGGTCGGCGGTCTCGAATCGGGGCAGACCGTCGACGTGCGGGCGTCGGTCGGCGGCGAGGTCGACACTTACAGCGTGACGGCCGGCTGGGACGGCCCCGGCGACGCGCTCGGCCTGCGGACCCAGCAGGGCTTCAGCGGCATCGCCGTCGTCGACACGGGCATCGACGTCTACCCCGCGGCGCAATTTTTGGCCTACCTCGGCGGCTTCAGCGGGGCGTGGGGCGGGCTGTTCTCCGGGCAGTTCCTCGGGCAGATGTTCGTCGTGCTCCTGTTGCCGTTCCTGAGCACCCTCGGGCTGGGCTTCGGCTACAACTTCGCCGGGTTCGTCCCCGACGTGACGAACTTCTACACGGTGACGGGGCCGCTCGAACCGCTCGGCGGCGGCGTGTTCATGCTCGCGAACGTCCTGTTCTGGACGGCGTGGGTGAACCTCAACCTCGGCGTGTTCAACTGCGTGCCCACGTTCCCGCTGGACGGCGGGCATATCCTCCGCTCGTCCGCGGAGTCCGTCGTCGCCCGCCTCCCCGTCGAGGACGGCCGCCGCGCGACCACCGCCGTCACCGCCTCGATCAGCCTGCTGATGCTCGCCGGCCTCTTCCTCATGCTGTTCGGGCCGCAACTGCTGAACTGAGCGGAGCCGGACCGCCCTCCCGCACTGTTCGGCGCGGGCGGGAACAACAAGTTTCCTAAACTGCGACCGGCTACTCCCCGGTATGGTCAGACGCGAGCCGCCGCAGACGGAGGAGGGCTGGTACGCTCTCCACGACCTCAGGACGGTCGACTGGGAGGCCTGGCGGGACGCCCCCGAGCGCGTCCGCGAACGCGCCCTCGAAGACGCCGTCGAGTTCCTCGGGTCGGCCGAGGCCGTCGCCGACGCCGAGGAGGGCCAGTCGGCGCTGTACGCCGTCGTCGGCCACAAGGCCGATCTCATGCTCGTCCACCTCCGCCCCTCGCTGGCGGCGGTCGAACGCCTCGAACGCCGGTTCGAGCGCACCGAGTTCGCGCGGTTCACCGAACAGTCCTCGTCGTACGTCTCGGTCACGGAGGCGTCGGGCTACTCCGAACGGGCCCGCGAGTACTTCGACGGCGAGGTCGACGACGACTCCGGGCTCGCCCAGTACATCCAGTCGCGGCTCCACCCGGAGATCCCCGACGCGGAGCACGTCTCCTTCTACCCGATGTCCAAGCGCCGGGAGCCGGACCAGAACTGGTACGACCTGCCCTTCGAGGAGCGCGCCGAGCACATGGAGAGCCACGGCGATATCGGCCGGGGCTACGCCGGGAAGGTCGAACAGATGATAACCGGGTCGGTCGGCATGGACGACTGGGAGTGGGGCGTCACGCTGTGGGCCGACGACATGACCGACGTGAAGGACCTGCTCTACGAGATGCGGTTCGACCCCTCTTCCTCGAAGTTCGCCGAGTTCGGTCCCTTCTACGTCGGCCGCCGGTTCCCGCCGGCGGACCTGGGCGCCTACCTCGCCGGCGAGTCCGTCCCGGCCGGCGACGCCGCCGACGCGGGCGAGGCGTCGACCGGCGAGCGCGAGGCCCACGCCAGCGCCTCCAACGCCGGCCACGACGGCCACGTCGGCGACAGTGCCCACGGGAACGGCGCTCGCGGTTCCCGGAGCGACGGCGAGTCGGCCGACCCGCCCGCCGAGAGCCACGCCGGCGGGGCGAGCAGCGGGACGACCGAGACCGTCGACGAATCGAGTGACGGCACCGCCGCGAGCGGCGGTCGGCCCGCCGCTGCACAGAAGGACGTGGACGCGGCGGAACTCGACGCCGACGAGGCCGCACAGACGCTCGCGAACTTCGGCGTCTATCCCGAAGACTACGGCGCGGGCGACCACGCGCTGGTCTGTTACGCCGGCGCCGACGCCGGGGCGATCGTCGACGAAGTCGACGGGCTCCGGGGCAACTTCGACCACTACGACACCCACGTGCTGACGAGCGTCCGGGCCAACCAGGGGCAGACGGCGGTCGTCAGCGTCTGGGAGACGGAGAGCGCCGCCGACACGGCCATCGGCTTCCTGACCGACATCGAGGGCGTCACCCGCAGCGCCCGCGGCCCGCTCGGCAACGCGGGCGAGGCCGACGGCGGTGCGGGCGGCGACCAGTCGAACGTCGACCAGTCGGCCGACGGCGACGCGGCGGCCGCCGACGCCGGCGGGAGTGACGACACCACGGCCGCGGACATCCGCGAGGAACTCGCCGCCGAGGGGGTCTACGCCGGCCAGCCCCACGGCGAGGACGTGTACGCGCTGGTGCTCTACTCGGAGGCGGACCCCGAGACGCTCGACGCGGAGGTCGCGGACCTGCGCGACGGCTTCGACCGCTACGACACCCACGTCAAGACCGCCGTCTACGGCGACGTGGCCGACGACTCCGAGACCACGGCGGTCGTGAGCCTCTGGGACACCGAGAGCGCGGCCGACACCGCCGCCGACTTCCTCACCGACCTGCCGGGGGTCGTCGGCCGCCCGCAGGACCGCGAGGGATTCGGCACGATGGGGATGTTCTACACGGTCAAACCCGACTACCGCGAGGAGTTCGTCGACACCTTCGGAGAGGTCGGCGGACTCCTCGCCGAGATGGACGGCCACCGCGAGACGGCCCTGCTGGCCAACCGCGAGGACGAGACGGACATGTTCATCGCCAGCCGCTGGGACGCGAAGGAGGACGCGATGGCGTTCTTCCGCTCCGAGGACTTCCGCGAGACCGTCGAGTGGGGCCGCGAGGTGCTCGCCGACCGGCCCCGCCACGTCTTCCTGGCCTGAGTCGGGCCGCGAAACCGAGTGGGGTTTTCGCCGTCCCGCCCGCCGACAGCTACAAGCGGGAGATAGCCGAACGGCGAGCCATGACAGGACGAGTCGCGGACAGCGTGGCGGTCGTGACCGGCGGGGCGCGCGGCATCGGCGAGGCGACGGCGCGCCGACTGGCCGAAGAAGGTACGGACGTGGCCGTCGTCGACGTGCTGGGCGACCGGGCCGAGGCGGTCGCCGACGACATCGCGGCCGACACCGGCCGGGAGACGCTGGCCGTCGAGTGCGACGTGGGCGACGAAAGCGAGGTGGAAGCGATGGCCGAGCGGGTCGCCGAGCGGTTCGGCGGCGTCGACGTGCTCGTGAACAACGCGGGGATCCGCGTCGACCCGAAGCCGGTCACCGAGGCCGACGAAGATAGCTGGGATCGGATCCTCGCGGTCAACCAGAAGGGGGTCGCCTTCTGCGCGAAACACCTGATCCCGCTGATGACCGGGGCGGAGGGGGACGACCGCGAGACCACCGGCGGCCGCGAGGGCAACGGCTCGGTCGTCAACGTCGCGTCGATGGGTGCGGAGGTCGGCCGTCCGGAGTGGGCGCAGTACGACTCGACGAAGGGCGCCATCGCCGCGATGACGAAGGACATGGCCTGCGACCACGCGCCCGACGGGGTCCGGGTCAACGCGGTCTCGCCGGGCTACGTCGTCACCGAGTACCACCTCCCCGACGACCCCGAGGAAGCCCGCGAGTACCGCGACGAGCAGACGACGCCCAGCGCGGACGGTCCGGGGATCCTCAAGCGCGCGGCCGACCCGCGGGAGATCGCCGACGCCGTCGTCTTCCTGGCCTCCGACGAGGCCTCGTTCGTCACCGGGACGAACCTGCGGGTCGACGGCGGCGTGTCGGCCGTGGGGACGGGGTTCGACTGGGACCCCGCTCAGGATTCCTGACCGGTCACCCACAGGACGAGCGTCAGCGCGGTCGCGGCGACCAGCGCGGCCGCGAGCAGCTGGAACGCGGGGGTAAACCCGGCGGTCTCGGAGAGGTAGCCGACGACCGCGGGCGAGGCGGCGCCGGCGACCATCAACAGGGTTCTGACGACGCCGAGGCTGCCGCCGGCGACCGACTCCGGGGTGACCGCCATCATGTAGGCGCCGCGGACCGGCCGGTAGCCGTGGGCGCCCAGGCCCAGCAGCACGACCGCGCCGCCGAGGACGAGCGGGCCGCCGGTCGCCGAGAACGCCAGCACGGCGACCATCCCGGCGGTGGCGACCGCGAGCGTCAGCGCCAGGATGGGCTCGACGCCGACCCGGTCGCTGGCCTCGCCGGTGACCAGCTGGACGAGGCTGACCAGAAAGAGCGCGCTGAAAAGCAGGTTCGCCGTCGCCGACGACACCGCGGTCTCCTCCGCGAGATACAGCGGGAGGAAGGCCACGGCCCCGTTGTAGGTAAAGGAGAAACAGACCGTGACGACGACGAACAGCGTGAACCGGGGGTCCCGGAAGAGCGCGACGTACGCGCCCAGCGGGACGGATCCGCCGCCGCTCCCGTCGTCCGCGGCCGCGGCGGCCGGTTCGTCGGGTAGCCGCCGCGGGGTGGCCCAGGCGAAGGCGCCGGCGAGGCCGACGCCGACGACGCCGGCGACCAGGAACAGCGTCCGCCAGGGGGCGCCGAGGACGCCCGGTGCGGCCGAGGCGAGGACGACCGCGGCCGGCGCCGCGGCGCCGCCGAAGGTCCCGAACGTGTCGAACACGCCCAGCGCGCGCCCGGTCCCGCGGGGGTAGGCGCGCGCGAGCAGGCTGACGCCGACGGTCTTGTAGGTGCCCGTCCCCGCGCCGACGAGTGCCATCGCACCGACGAGCACCCAGAGGGGGGCGTCGACCGCGAGCACGAACGCGGCGGCGGCCGTGAGCAGCGCCCCGGCGGTGATCACCCGGACCGACCCGACCCGGTCGGCGAGCAGTCCCGACGGGAACTGCATCAGCGCGTAGACGAGCATCAACACCGTAAAGGCCGACCCGAGGACGGTCCGCGAGACGCCGTAGGTCGCCCCGATGGTCTCGAACAGCGCCGGGAAGGCGTACCGGAGGAACTTCCCGAGGAACCACACCAGCGCGGTCACTACCAGCGCGTCCAAGCGCGCGAGCCGACGCGGGATCACCGGGCTGACCCTCCCGGACCCGACCAGTGCCGGGTCAACGCCTGCGCTGGTCGCGCCGCTAGACGGAGCCGCGAGGTGAGCATTCCCGACCGGCGTCGGCGGACGGGCATCGGGGTCCGGGGCCGTTGCAGTACCACGTTGTCGGAGAAGGCAGGGTCGCGGGGAAATGCGTCCCGGTTCCGGCGAGCGCGACCCCGACAGAGCCAAGGCGCTCGCGGCGCAACCGGCGGGCGTGTCCGACGACAGCACGGGCGGGACCGGACGGCCGGACGGCGGCGCGACGCCGGCGGACGTGGACGACACGCCGACGGTGCGCTGTTCGCGCTGCGACCGCGAGTGGGACCTCGGGTACGAACTCGACGACCTGGGCGTCGGCAACCAGGCGGTCGAGCAGTTCGCGCTCGACCACAAGCGCCACACCGGCCACTTCCCGGACGACGTGGGGACGTGGATCGCCGACTGTCGCCGCTGTCCCGAGGGCTCCGAACACCTCGCGCGCCACGCCGCCGAGCGCTGGGCCGAGACGCACGCCCGCCACACGCGCCACTCGGTCGCTATCGAACACGGCGTCGCCGACGAGACTACCGTCGTCGAACCGGACGACGGACCGTAGTCCGAGCCCGCTACCGAACCGCGAAGGAACAGTCCGCAAAAGAACAGCCCCAGTCCGCTGTCCCGGCGTCGTACGGATTATTGCAAGCGTTTCCCGGGTCGACCGCACGCAGTCGTGCGGTCGATCGCGGACTGACTCGCAATAATCCGTATCAGTCCTCGTCGTCTTCGGTGGTCGTCTTCTCGACGTCGAGTTCGTCGAAGTAGATCGCCGCGCCGTCCTGTGCGACCTTCTCGGCGAGGACCGCGCACTTGACGCGCATCGGCGAGATGTCCACGCCGAGCATGTCGATCACGTCGTCCCTGTCCATCTCCTGCAGTTCCTCGACGGTCGTGCCCGCGAGCTGTTCGGAGAGCATCGAGGCGGAGGCCTGGGAGATGGCGCAGCCGTCGCCGCGGAAGGCGACCCGCTCGATGGTCTCGTCGTCGTCGTCGAGGACGACGTCCATCTCGATGGTGTCGCCGCACATCGGGTTCTCCCCGACGTGGGTGAACGTGGCCTCCTCGAGCTCCCCGTAGTTGCGCGGGTTCTTGTAGTGGTCGAGGATCTGCTGTCGGTACATGTCCGAGCCGCCGATACCCATTGTCGACCGGTGATACGCCCTAACGCCGGAAAAGGATTCCGAGGGAGCGGTTGGCACGCGGCCGAACGATGTCGGGGTATACGCTCTATACCCCGGGTCAGCGGGTTGTTTCGCACCGTGAACCTACACCGAAGTTTATTACCTACCGTCGCAGAAATACAGGGCAACCACAGGGCAATGTTCGACCGAGTAAACGACGCGATATCCGGTGGTGGGTCCGGGGACGCCGACGCGGAACACCTTGACGATCTGCTGCGCGACGGCGAGCAGTTGCAGCACGCGCTCGCCAACGACGGCACCATCGAGCACACCGAGGACGGTCGAACGACGACGATCGAATCGGGGGGCGGCCACGGCGCCTTCATGCTCGTGACCGACGAGCGGGTGCTGTGGGTGCTGGGCGACCAGCCCGACGAGCCCGAGATCGCCTTCGAGCTGACCCGGCTGCAGACCAGCCACGTCCGCAAGGGCCTGCTCAACAGCAAGCTGGAGGTACAGACCTACGACGAGACGGTCGTCTTCGACCCCGACGAGGGCGACGCCGAGGCGGCCGAGGACTACATCAGCAACGTCGGCTCGTCGTGGGCCGACATGTCCAGCGCGCTCTCGCAGGCCCGCGACGCCATCGCCGCCTACGAGGACGCCTGCGAGCGCGGCGACGACCCCAACCAGCACGCGCTGGCCGCCCGCTCGCAGTTCTCCCAGGCCCGCCGGGCGGCCACCCGCGAGGACCGCGCCCCCGAGGAGAAGATCCGCGCCGAGATTCAGGAGGTCGTCGAGGAGCTGGCCCACGCCCGCGTGACCTCGTGGCTCGACCGCGCCGAGTCCCGGTACGAGACCGTCGAGTCGGCGCTCGACGAGGGCCGCTACGGCGACGCCTGCGAGGCGTACGTCGACGCCGCCGAGGCCGTCGAGGAGGCGAGCGACGTGATCGACGACGTGGACGACGTGCCCGAGGGCGCCGCCGAGCGCCTCGAAGCCGTCGAGGCCGACCTGCGCGAAGCGGGCGAGCGGTTCCTCGACGACGCGGCCGGGCGCTGCGAGACGGCGCTCGACGCCAAGGAGGCGACCGTCGCCGTCGACGCCTGGGAGGAGGCGTTCGACCGCTACCGGGCCGCCGCCGACGCCGGCTGGAACGGCCACGCCCCCGTCTCCGAGGACGCGCTGGAGTACCAGCTCTCCTGGGTCACCGCCGGACTGCTGGAGGCGATGAGTGCCCACGCCGCCGCGCTCGAACGCGAGGGCGACGAGACCGACGACTCCGACGAGGCCGGCGACTACTACGAGGACGCCGAGGCGTGGTTCGAGCGCGCCCGCGACCTGGCCGACGAGCGGCCCCACCACGACCCCGACGACTACGAGGCCGAACGGGACCGTCTCGAGGAGAAGCGCCTGGAGAGCGCCGGCTGGGAGTTCGGCGGATAACCCCCCTCTACTGCGCCAGCACTACCACCCGCATCGACTCCAGCGTGAGGTCGCTCCCGTCGAACCCGCCGAACAGCCGCACGTCCTCGAAGCCCGCGCGCTCGCAGAGTTCCCGGAGCACCGGCGGCGCGTACAGCCGGTTCTCCCACTCCATGGTGTCGACGTGCTCGTAGCCGTCGTCGGTCGCGTCGAACACGTCCAGCGTCGTCGCGAACCGGCTCGTCTCCACGTCGAACGCCTGGCGGTAGAGGGTCAGCCGGTCGTCGTCCTCGGTGACCGTCGCCTCGTCGAGGTCGGCGACGAAGGCGTCGCGGTTCGACTGCTCGACGACGAGGACGCCGTCGTCGTCGAGCAACTCGCGGGCGTCGGCCAGGACCGACTCGTCCGTCTCGCGGCCGTAGTAGCCAAGGGAGTTCCAGAAGACGGTGACGAGGTCGTAGTTCCCCGACAGCTCGTCCAGGTCGCGCATGTCGTGGTGGTGGAAGGCGGTCGACTCGTCGAGGCCGCGGTCGCTCGCCCGCTCGCGCGCCCGGTCGAGGAACGGTTCGGAGAAGTCCAGTCCCTCCGCCGCGACCCCGCGGTCGGCCAGCGCGAGGACGTGCCGGCCGACGCCGCAGGCCACGTCGAGCGACCGCTCGGGCTCGCAGTCGAACTCGGCGGCCAGCAGGTCCAGCAGGGCCGCGACTTCGTCGTCGGCCGCCGCGAACATATCCTCGAAGTGTTCGGCGAAGAGATCCGCCTGCTCCCGGAAGACCCGGTCGGCCCAGTGGGTCATGCCCGGAGTGTCACTCCACCCCCGGAAAAATCCCGGGCCTCGTGTCACAGGCCCCCGCGGTCAGTCGTCGTGGGCCTGTTCGAACGGCCGCGGCGGGAGCAGAAGGTCCTCCAGTTCGGGCATCGACTTGACGTTGTACAGCACCTGCAGTTCGTCGGTGACCGGCATCCCGTTGCACGACAGCTGAAACCCCTCCTCCAGCATCTCCGGCGGGAGGACGTGGTCGACGCGGGTGCGCATCTCCCCCTCCAGCACGATGACCGCGCAGTTGGCGCAGGCGCCGCCGCGGCAGGCAAAGGGCCAGGCGAAGCCGTGGCGTTCGGCGGCCTCCAGCAGCGACTCGCGCGGCCGGACCCAGAACTGGCCGTAGTCCTCGCGGTCGAGGCCGCCGTCGGCGGCCATCTCCATCAGGTCGGGGTCGTCGACGCCCCACCCGCGGTCGTCGAGCACCTCGTAGTTGAGGTACTCGACCCGACAGCGCTGCTCGCGGCGGGGCTCGTCGTCCTCGCCGGGTGACTCCGCGGCCGCCGCCCGCTCGGCCGGCGAGGGGTCGTCGCCGTCGCCCTCGTCGACCGCCTCGCCGCCCCCGTCCTTGATCTCCTCGTAGGCGGCCCTCACGAGCTGGAACTCGCGGGCCGACCCGCCGTGGTCGGGATGCGCGTCCTTGATTCGCTCCCGGTAGGCCTCCTTTATCTCGGCCTCGTCGGCGTCGGGCTCGACCGAGAGAACGTCGAACGGCGACTCCACGCGCGCCCCTAGCGCCAAGAGCCGCATAAACCCCATCTTTTTGCCGGCCGGGTGTCCTCGCTCGCTTCGCGCGCCTGCGGGCACCCGGCCGGCAAAAACATGAGTGAAAAAGCCGACTGCTCGGCTTCGCCTCGCAGTCGCTGAACCGCGCGAGCGAAGCGAGCGTTTCACCGGACGCGAGGGAGCGAAGCGACCGAGTCGTCCGGCCTTTTTCCCCACGTTTTTCCGGCGGAGGATCCCCGCAGCGGCGCGAAGCGCCGCGAGGAGCTCTCCGCCGGAAAAAGTGGGTTATCGCGTGCGATAATCGCCCCCAAATAGTTATCTCGGGGTGCGGGGAACGTGGTGGCAACGTGACGAAACGAATCGGGCGGTCCGACCGCGCGGACGGCGGCTCCGCGGGCGGGAGGGACGGATGAGCGGCGACTCGGCGCGGTACGCGTGGCTCCCGGCGTCCGTCCGGAACGAACGGGTCGGCACCGTCGCGGCGACGCTGACGCGGGTGGCGTTCGGCGGCCGTCCGGGGCTGGCGCTGTTCTGCGGGGCGCTGGCGCTGTACGTGCTGACCTGGCGGATGGGCGTCTTCTTCAACGACATCGGGATATACCCGTGGATGCTCGAACGGATGGCCGACGGCCGCCTGTCGCTGGGCGTCCCGGGCGAACTCAACGACGGGTTCCCGGGGATGCACTACCGCGACGGGCGAGTGTGGGGCCGCGGATACGGCCTGGTCGCGCTCGCCCTGCCGGTCTACTGGGCGGTCGAACTGCTCGAACCGATCGGGCTGCGCTGGCTGGTCGTGGTCGGGTTCAGCGGACTCGTCGCCGCGGCGACCACGCTGACCGGCGACCTGGTCGGTCACCGCCGGCGGGGGCTGGCGGCCGGCGTCGGCCTCGGAGCGCTGGCGCTGGTCGGCAACGCCTGGTTCCACAAATCCTACGTGGTCGACCTGTCGACGTTCGCGCTCCAGGTCGCGACGATGCTGGCGGGGGCGGTGCTGGTCGTCGGCGTCTACCGCCTGCTGGCGCTACGCCACGGGCGGACCGTCGGGCTCCTCGCGGGCGCGACCGTCCTGCTGGGGACGCCGGTCGCCTTCTGGGCGAGCACGCCCAAACGGCACACCCTCTCGGCGATGTTCGTCGTGCTAGCGGTCTACGCGTTCGCAGCCAGCCGCGAGGGCGACGGCGAGCGGACGCCGCTGGAGGTCGCAGCGCTCCGCGGCGGCGCCTACGCCTGCGGGGGGCTACTCGCGTGGGTTCACGCCCCCGAGGGGATCACGCTGCTGGCGGCGCTCGCGGTCGTCGACCTGCCGACCGCGCCCAGCAACGACCGGCGGACGCTGGCCGTCGTCGGCGCGCTGGCCGGCCTCGGGCTCGTCCCCTACCTCGCGACGAACGCCGTCGTCTCCGGGAACCCGCTGCTCCCCCCGCACTTCCTCGACGCCTACCACGGGGGTTCGCTGGCCGAACTCACCGACGGCGGCGCGGCGAGCGGTGGCGGTGCCGGCGGAGCGTCGGGCGGCGGTGGCGCCGGCACCGCTGGCGGCGCATCGGGCGGTGGGACCGGATCCGGCGGCGGCGTCCTCGCCGCGGTCGCGGGGACCGTCGCCGCGGTCGCGGGGACCGTCGCCGCGGTCGCCGGGACGGTCGTCGCCGGGTTCGATGCGGTCCGTCCGCTGGCGCGGCGCGCGCTCGATATGTACGTCAGCGGGTTCGTCGCGCTGTTCACCGAGCCCGGTCGGGTGTTCCGGACGCTCGTCCGCTGGGGCGAGACCGAGACGGAGGTCGTGAACATGTTCTTCGACGGGCACACCGACCTGTCGGTCCTCGAATCGGCGCCCGTCCTCGCGGCGCTGGTCGCGCTCCCGGCCCGCCGGTGGGTCGGCCGACTCCGCTCGGGCGAACGGCGCCTCCGCGCGGCCGTCGACTCCGTCGATCTGCTCGTCGTCGTGTTCGCGACGCTGTTCGTCTCGCTGTACATCAACAACCTCCCCCTCTACGTCCAGGCGACCGTCCGCTATCTCCACCCGATCTACCCGCTGGCCGTCTACGGTCTCTTCCGGATCCCCCGGGTCCGGACGCTGCTCTCCGAGCGGACCCGGGCGGCGGTCCTCGGGTACGAAGCGGCCGTGCTGTTCGGCGTCCCGCTCTCCTTTGGCTCGATGCTGTTTTTCGACACCACCAAGGGCGGGGTCGTCCAGCCGTTCGGCCTCGCGTCGCTGGCCGTCGCTGCCGTCCTCGCCGCGGCGCTCGTAGCCGGACGCTACGACGACCGCGCGGACGGCGCCGCCGCGGCCGCCTTCGGCGCGGCCGTCGGGATGGCGACGGTGTACCTCCTGCTCACCTCGTTCGTCCTCTTCCACTACGGCCCCTCGGCGCTGCCGGCCGTCGACGCGCTCAGCGGCGAGTTCCGCTGGCTGGCGCTGACCAACGGCTGAGCCGGGCGGGCTCATCTCAGTCGCCGGCTCCGTCACCGTCTGTCCCCGCGCTCATCTCGATGAACCGCTCGCGGATCTCCGGCGAGGGGACCATGCACTGGGCTTTCCTGCCGAAGACCGCGTAGCGGTGGCTGGCGACGGTGTCGTAGACGGCGTCGCGGAGCGGCCGCGGTACGACGCGCAGCGCGCCGGCGAGCGACCACGGGAACTCCAGTTCGCTCGCGACGCGTAGCGCGGCCTCGGACTTCGTGTAGTAGTCGTCGCCGTCGACGAGGACGAACGTGTCGAAGTCGTAGCCCTCGAAGCCCACGTCCGCCAGCAGCCGCTCGGCCGCCGCCGACTGCAGCGGCGCGAACCGGAAGACCCCCTCGGGGTCGTGTTCGACGACGAACCGGATCGACCCGTTACAGAGGTTGCAGACGCCGTCGAACAGCAGGATCGGCTGCTCGCACGGGATGCCGTTCTCGCGCGGGATGTCGTCGGCCATCGTGGGAGCTACGCGAGCCACGCACTTGAAAGACGGCTCGGGGTCCGGGCGCGCCGTCCCCCGCCCTGGAGCGGGGTCACCCCGACGGACACTCCTCGCCGAAGGGGCCCTCGTCGTTGTCGCGGAGCCTGGCGTCGGCGGTGTAGGCCTCGGTCGCGCCGCCGGGCTCGCGCTGTCGGCTGGGGCTGCCGAAGTCGACCTCGGCCCAGGCGCACTCCCCGCGGGCCCAGGTCCCGTCCGGCAGGTCGGTGTCCACGGCGAGGTCCGTGTCGACGGCGTCGACCTGCAGGCGGTAGGCGGCCGGTTCGCCCGACCAGTCGCGGGTGATCCGCGCGCTCGAGTCGGACGCGATGGTCTCGGTCGTCGCCAGCAGCTCCGACCCGCCCGCCGTGAGGGTGATCTCGACGGTGATCGAGTCGCCGGTCCAGTTGTACACCTCCATCCCCGTGAGGACGATCTCCTCGCGGCCGCCGCCGAGACAGCCCGCGAGCCCCGTCGCCGCCCCGGCGCCGACCGCCGCCAGCGCTGCCCGGCGAGTGAGCGCCGACGACGACCCGCCGTCGGGCGCCCGCTCGTCGTCGCTCCGCCCGGGTGACTCGCGGGTCATCGCACTCCCCGTGTCGCCGTTCGGTCGCCGCCCGACGCGCCACCGCGCACCTCGGTCCCACGCATCTGTCCCCGAGCGAACGGAGCCCCCGCTGGTAAGGATTTCCCCGCGGGGACGGCCGGCGAGCCGACGGGGTTATCCGCTCCCCGGTTCCGGCCGGGCAGCGGGCCAGCGTTTAAGCCCCGCGGCCGCGAGGGACGGGTCGATGCGAGAAGTCACGGTCGAGCGGTTCGTCGGCGCGACGCCCGCGGAGGTGCGCCGGGCGCTCGATCCGGCTGTCGTCGTCGAGTACGAGGGTAGCTTCGAGGTACTCGATGTCGAGGAGCGCGAGGACGCAACCGTCGTCACCGCGGGCGCCCGCGGTATCGGCGTCGCCCTCCGGTTCGAGCCACGCGAGGACGGCCTGCGCTACGAACAGGTCGGCGACGCCGGGCCGTTCGACGAGATGTGGACGGAGATCGACTGGGACCACGAGGACGAGGGGAGCCGCGTCACCGCCCGGTCGGGCGTCAGCCTGGGCCTCCCGCTGGCGGCCGTCACCGACCGCGTCGCCGCCTGGAAGCGCCGCGGGGAACTCGACCGCGCGCTCGACCGGCTGGCCGACGACCTCGGATAGGCGGACGGTTCGTGGCGCGTCCGCGGCGTCCGCCCCGTCGCGTCGCCGGCGGCCGTGCGAGCTCTTCGCACATCGCGTTACATTTGGCGTGCATTGTGGTAGACGCCGAAGACCTCGAACCATGATTGGGCCTTCTCGAGCCTGACATGGCTAAAACTATCCACAAATAGTAATATATTTGATACACCCACTAAGTAACATCGGATGCCCACTTGAATCGCCCAGTCGGGAGTCCGCTCGCGCTCCACAACCGATGTCGATCCACGCGACATCACCCTCGAGGCGTTCGAAATCGTCCATAGGCACTTCGAGATCGAGCGCCTCGTCCTCTAACTTAGCGCGATGGCCTCACCCTCAGAAAAATTCATATGAGCAGCTGGTATCCCGGCTAGTATGCTTTCCAGCCTGCATCATTTCGGACATCTCGTGGAGGACTACGACCGGGCGATGACCTACTATTGTGACGTTCTCGGCGGAACCGTCCAGGAATCGACTACTGTCGACGGTGCCGTCGAAGTAGCGTTCGTCTCTTGGCCCGACTTCAGGATCGAAGTCGTGGGGCGTCGCGAGCGGGGAACGTATCTCGATGATTTAATCGACGAACTCGTTGAACCAGCTCCCTATCACCTTGCAGTGACAGTTCCGGACATCGAACCGACCATGGAAGCGCTGCAACAGGACGGGTATTCGATGTTCGATCCCGAACCAGTTGAAGGGCTCGGTCCCTACGTTCGCGCGTTCGTTGAACCGGACGATGTTCCCGGACTCCCTATCGAACTCATCGAACTCGATGAGTGACAACTGGACGGAGGAACTAGGTTTAATTGGTCCGGCGCTTGAGTGCCACCATGGTTTCGTGGATGGTCTCGATAGACGCCGGTTCAGCGGTTCACGTCACCGACACGGATCGTCGCGGCGGTAACGAATCACAGTAATCAGTATCAATGAGTGGCGAGATACACCTCGCGGTTGTCGGTGCGGGTCAGATGGGGATTGGATTCGCGGTTCATTTCAGGTTACACGAACAGACCGTCTCTCTTGTCGACCACCGTCAGTCGAACTTAGACCGGGCCCGGGAGCGGATTCGCGAATCGGTACGGTTCCTGAACGAGCAGGGCGTCACCACGATGTCACCGGGTACCGTCCTCGAAGATGTGACCTTCACCCTCGATACAGAGACGGGGGCGTCGGACGCGGATATCGTACTGGAAACGGTATCAGAAGATCTCGAAGTAAAACGGGGCGTGTTCCGGGAGATGGCCGACGCGACCTCCGAGGAAACGATACTCGCGACCAATACGTCGAGTTTGCAGGTGTCGGATATCGCAGCGGGGTTCGAGTTCGCGAATCGGGTGGTGGGGTGTCACTGGCTCTATCCCCCGTATCTCCTCCCGACAGTAGAAGTAATCGCCGGCGAAGAAACTGATAGCTGGGTGGTCGAGGAACTGGTTGCCCTCCTCGGAGCGGTCGACCGCAAGCCCATCGTCGTACAGAAGGACGTGCCCGGATTCGTCTGGAATCGGATTCAGTTCGCCGTCCTCCGCGAGTGTATGCACCTCGTCGACACTGGGGTTGCATCCATCGAGGATGTCAACACTGCGGTTAGAGATGGGTACGCACGCCGGACGGCGGTGCTCGGCCCATTCGAAACGGTCGACCTCGCGGGTCTCGACCTCTTTCGAACCGTCGCGAGTGGCATCTACCCCTCCCTGTCGGATCGGGATACCCCGTCTCCGATGTACGACGATCGACTTGCGGCTGGAGAGGCTGGCGTGGAGAGCGGGAAGGGATTCTTCGAGTACGACCGGTCGGCCGACGAAGTTGCAAAGATGCGTGACGAACAACTCGCCACCCTCCGGGCAATCTTCGACGAGAACGAGATGTAGAGTGGAGCGCTACCGCTCTTGAATCATCGGAATTCCCATTTCCTCCGGTTCGCGGGTCAGTTCGAGCCCCTCGATAGGCCGGATAACGATCTCCATCAGCGCATGGACGACCGAATCCGGCTCCAGGTGACCAGCTAACATACGACCCTCGTCGGCCTCAAATGCTGTGATGTGAAGGTGTGGTTCTCCGTCTGTGATAGCGCCCTGCAGCGATCCGACCTCCCAGGCCCCCTCTTCGTGAAGGAATTCGTCCACGTCCTCGTCTTCGTCGGCGAGTTCTGGGAACGAGGGATAGGGGACTACGTAGTGGATGTGGAGCTTGTTCAGCGACCCGACCCCGGAGACCACGACTCCGGTATCGACATCGTGGTCATCGATGGCCGACTCGATCGACTCGAGCGCTTTATCCCCCGGTTGCAACTGGATGACGATGTGTCCGTCATCAGATTCAAACGAGCGCATCGTACTGACGGATCTAGTGAACGATGATATCTTTTCTGGTGGTGTCCATTCACAGATCTGGCGGGATTCATGGGGGTCTAGGCTGGTCAGACCCCCGAGGCGTTTCGTTCCCGATTCGAGGTGTTCGGCAGGTTATGCTGATTGTCGTACGAACCAGCTCGACATCGTTTGGAGAGTCTATAACTCACGGAAATAAGTATGATAGTATAAAAATTATAGTTATTGAATTTCTGACAGGAGTGCGGAACTACCGTTGCTTGCCCGTATCTCTGCGATCCTGATTCAGATATCCGATACGATGCCGTGTTGAATAACGCTCTCTGAGCCATGACGGAGTGATACCAATTTTGACACCACTGGCATCAGCCCTTGACAAGCCAGCTTAAATTTCGACCGTCCCGACCGGCACTACTATTCAACACGGCAGAGTTGTCGGCTTCATCCTCCGCCTATAGGTGGAGGCGTTCACCTCACCTATACGTAACTAAACACGACTGCTTCCGCGATCCTAATTTTAATTACCTGTGGTAAGCATTTCGGTCCATGGTTGATTACGAAGCACCGTTATCGACAGAAGAGCGTGAGGAGATCGTCGATCTGTACGACGGACTGCGAGTCGCTGACGTTGTCGACGGATTGGACAGCTACGGATTTGGTCGGTATATCAATCAGATGAGCCAGGATATCCAGGCGCTTCACCACGATTACGATTCCTTTTCTCATCAGATAATGGGATTCGCGCACACGATGCGCTATCTCCCGACCAACAAACCGCAGCACAACCCTGACGAATGGGGTTGGGAGGAGGTTCATTCCGATTGGGGTTGGTACGACGAGCACGTTGAATCGCCGAGCGATATCCAGAATCACGACGTAATCGTCTTCGAAGCCCACAATATCCCGGTCGGCATGATCGGTTCGTACAACGGTCTGGACTGGGTCTCTCAGGGGGCGGAGGGCATCGTCACGAACAGCGGGGCTCGCGACACGGACGAGTTAGTGATCGAAGGCGTTCCAGTCTACTCGAAGACGAGGACCAAACCGAAGTGGCACGGTCGGACCGAATTTAGCGACGAGCAGATCCCGGTGAACGTCGGAGAATGTCAGGTGCGCCCTGACGACGTGATCGTCGCCGACGGGGACGGTGTCGTCGTAGTCCCGATCGAATTCGCCGAGCGAGTCGGTGAGGCCGCTCGTAAGGAACTACAGTCCGATCAGGAGATGCGCCGAGACCTCTACGAGGAAGCAGGACTCGACCCTGACTGGACACTCGAATAGGACCCAGCGGTGGCGGTTGCGCTCGGCCGTTGCTGTCAGGTCACGGGCGGCCGTGCGAACCGCTCGCACGACCGGGCGGGGTATTTTGTCGGGGGCGGTCGCACCCGCTCACGCCCATGGGTGTGCTCACCACGGTCAGGGAACTGCTCCGCGCCTCGACGCGGAATCCCGCGCGAGGCGACGACCCGACTCGCGAGTCGGAGGGCGCCTACTGGTGTCACGACTGCGGCGAGCGGGTGCTCGACCGCGACGCCGCGGGCGAGGAACCGCCCGACTGCCCGTCCTGCGGCGACGCGATGGCCTTCGAGCGCTCCGCCGCGTCCACCGGCTGTGCCTGCTGACAGGGGCCGAGTCGAGGGCAGCACCCCTGCGGTCCGGGCTCGCCGGGTCCGGAACTGGCCATACCCGTGGGATCGGGGGGAACCACGACGGGTCCCGTGTCCGCGGCGCCGCCGCGCCCGCCCCGGCGGCCCGCTGGCATCTTTAAATACGTCCGTCTGCTACGAACGTTCATGACAGACAGCGGGCGGTCGCTCGCCGACCGGATCGCCTCCTTCCGGGAGTCCGTCGAGGAGTGGCTCCACGGGCTGTACCACGGGATGGTCGAACACCCCTCCTTCGAGAAGATCGAGAAGGAGGCCGAGGACGTCGAGGACACGTTCCTGTTCGCCTGTTTCGCCGACGCGTTCGGGATCCCGAGTCCGGTGTCGTACTACACGGCCGAACTGCTACCGTACCTCGGCGACGAGTTCGAGGCCTGGGAGCGACGGATGTGGGACCGGGGGTCGTGGCTCGAACGCAAGGGTCAGCAGTACCACTTCCACTGATGGCGGGGGCACCACCCGTGGCGGGACCGCGCACCGCCGCGCGAACCGGCCGCGTGCCGGGGGCGGTCTGACCGTGGAGCAGTTCGTCTTCTTCGGCGGGAAGGGCGGCGTCGGCAAGACCACCGTCTCCAGCGCCTACGCGCTGAAGTGCGCCGAGGCGGGGCTGGACACGCTCGTCGTCTCGACGGACCCGGCCCACAGCACCTCCGACGTGTTCGACCAGGACTTCGGCGACGAGCCGACCGCGGTCGAGGGCCGCGAGGGGCTGTGGGCGATGGAGATCGACCCCGACGAGGAGGTCGAGCGGCACATGGGGGAGATCCGCCGGCGCATGAACGAACAGGTCAGCGCCGCCATCGTCAACGAGATCGACCGACAGATCGAGCTGGCCCACCGGACGCCCGGCGCCTACGAGGCCGCGCTGTTCGACCGGTTCATCGAGGTGATGCGGAACGCCGACGACTACGACCGGGTCGTCTTCGACACCTCGCCGACCGGCGGCACGCTCCGGCTGCTCGCGCTGCCCGACTTCCTCGAGGGGTGGATCGAGCGGCTCGTCGAGAAGCGGGCGAAGTCGGTCGACCTCTTCGAGAAGGCGGCCATCGGCGACAAGGAGGCCCGCCGGAAGATCGACGAGGACCCGCTGATCGCCCACCTGCAGGGCCGCAAGGCGAAGTTCGAGTTCGCCGGCCGGGCGCTGCGCGAGGACGCGGCCTTCTTCCTCGTCCTCAACCCCGACGAGCTGTCCATCCGAGAGACCGAGCGGGCCGTCGCCGAGATGGCCGAACAGGACCTGGAGGTGGAGGGGTTCGTCGTCAACAAGGTGACGCCCGCGCCGGACGACGACGAACAGGGACGGGGCGCGACGTGGCTGCGGGACCGCGTCGAAACCGAGCGCGAGCGGATCGACGAGATCCGCCGGGAGTTCGACGAGCCGGTCGTCGCCGAGATCGAGTCGCGCGTCCGCGAGGTGAAAGGCGACCTGCTCGCGGCGGTCGCCGACGAGCTCGCCATCGACACCGAACCGGCCCCCGCGGAGGCGTGACCGGGACCGGTCTCGCTCGCCGCCCTACGACGGGTTCCCGGGGAGCCGGACCACTACCGGATCAGCGGACCTGACACTGGAACGGACGGCTGAAGACGCCCGTCCCGACGTACCGCCGTTTTACTGCCGGTAAGTGTCTGATGAGTTATATCATAATCTTCAAGTTTTATAGTGTTCTTTCGTGATGTAGGGTGTGAGGTGGCAACACATGGTACAGGTGATGTGGCTCGCGATAGCGGCACTGGCAACGTTCTCGGTGGGGTATCTCGGGTACTCCAGATACCTGGCTCGGTTCGTCGAGCTGGACGACGACCGTGAGACACCGGCGCACAAGTACGACGACGGACAGGAGTACGTCCCGTCGAAAAAGCCGGTCTTACTCGGGCATCACTACTCGAGTATCGCAGGGGGCGCGCCGATAGCGGGGCCGATCACGGCCGCGGCGGCGTTCGGGTGGATCCCGGCGGTCATCTGGGTCGCGGTCGGCAACCCGCTGTTCGGCGCCGTCCACGACTTCATGTCGCTGTCGTCCAGCGTCCGTCACGACGGCAAGTCGATCGGGTACATCATCGGGCAGTACGTCGGCGAGCGGGGGAAGGACATGTTGCTGTGGTTCGCGTACCTGACGATCATCCTCGTGATCGCCGCGTTCGCGTACCTGATCGGGCTGGTGTTCGACGCCTTCCCGTGGACGGCGACGGCGTCGATCGTGTACATCGCCCTGGCGATCGTGTTCGGGGTGTACCTCTACCAGCTGAACCTGCCGTTCCTGCCGGGCGCCGTCGCCTTCGTGGCGCTGGTGTTCGGCGGCGTGTGGGTCGGCCTGGAGTACCCGCTCGCGCTGTTCGCGCGCGAGGGGCTGCCGGCCGAGACCATCGTCCTGCTGGGGGACAGCGGCGGGTTCCTCCCGCTGGCGAACGCGCAGAACCCCAACATGGCCGGCTGGGTGCTCGTGACCGTGTTCTACGCGTTCGCCGCGAGCGTCCTGCCGGTCTGGGTCCTGCTCCAGCCGCGTGACTTCCTCACGTCGAGCCTGCTGTACACGGGCGTCGGCGGGATGATCCTCGGCGCCATCGTCGGCACCGTGGTCGGCTTCACCGACATCACGGTCACCGTCGGCTCGGCGGGCATCGACGGCGTCGAGATCACGTCGCTCACGACGCAGATCCCCGGCTGGACGGGCTTCTGGCACGCCAGCCTCGGGCCGCTGTTCCCGTTCCTGTTCGTCACGATCGCCTGCGGGACGATCAGCGGGTTCCACTCGCTGGTCTCCTCGGGGACGACGGCCAAACAGCTCGACAAGGAGACCGACGCCCGCCTCATCGGCTACGGCGGGATGCTCGGCGAGGGCCTGCTCGCGGTCACCGCGATCCTCGCGGTGTCGCTCATCGCCGGCGGGACCGACACGCTCACGTCGGCGCTGGTCACCTTCCCCGCGGGCGGCGGCGCCCTGCTGACGGTCTTCGGCTTGGGCGTCACCGCCGCGGCGACGTTCATCGGGCTCGTGTTCGTCAGCTTCCTGCTGACGAGCACCGACACCGCGATGCGGCTCGGCCGCTACATGCTCGAGGAGATCGTCGGCACCCCCGAGACCGACCTCGAACGCACCGTCACGAACCGCTACGTCAACGCGGGCATCCTCTCGCTGGCGGGCTACTTCCTCGTCGCCTCCGGCCAGTGGTCGAACATCTGGCCACTCTTTGGCGGCGCCAACCAGGCGCTCGCGGCGCTGGCGCTGCTGGTCGCGACCGTCTGGCTCGCCAACTGGGACGACACGAAACAGCTCGTCAGCACCGGCGTGCCGCTGGTGTTCATGCTCGCGGTGACCGTCGTCGCCCTGCTGGTCATCGGCGTCTACCGCAACCCGACGGCGCTGCTGGCCGGCGAGTACGAGACCACCGTCGGCGCCGCGTCGCTCGTCTTCCAGAGCGTCATCGCGCTGGTGCTCGTCGGGCTCATCTTCGGGCTCGTCTGGTTCAGCTACAACAACATCAAGGAGGCCCGCGGCGGCCTCGACCGCGACGCCATCGTCGGCGGCGGCGGAGGCGGCGGCGTCGAACCCGGCGACGACTAGAACAGCCGACCGAGGAGTCCCGACGACTCCTCCTCGGGGTCGGACCACAGGTCGAACGCCCGACCCAGGTCCGTCGCCCGACTCGTCACGATTTCTTCGGCCGCTGGCGCCACGACGACCAGGTTCACCTCGTAGTGGCCGTAGTAGCCGTACCTGATGAGCGTCCGGTCTTTGAACTCGGAGACGAACTCCCGGACTGCCCCGGGAATCCGCGGGACCACCAGCGCCACCGTGAAGTCCGTGCTGAAGTGTTCCTCGTCGGCGTCGACCCACTCGTCGGCCAGGTCGTGGGCCCACTCGACGAGCGCTTCCAGGTCCGCGACGCCGACGCCGTCCCGGCGGGCGACGAACAGGTGCTCGGTCGAGTCGTGGTTCGCGTAGTTCAGCGCCGCGTGGAACAGCTGTTTGCGGCTCTCTATCTCCATCCGGCCGTACAGCGTGAACGACTCGCCGGCGACCGTCCGGTCTTTCTCCAGGTCGAAGTTGTGCATCAGCCGGCCGCTCACCCGCTCGACGTACTCGTCGTCCCAGACCGGCACGTCCTCGGGGGTCGCCTCGCCGGTCGCGGTCTCCTCGTCCAGGTCCGCGACCGCCGCCTCGTCGGCCTCGGCGGGACCGGGTTCCCCGTTTCCGTCCTCCGCGTCGGATCGCTCCCGGTCGCTCACGACTCTTCCACCTCGTAGGCGTGTACGTCGTCGACGGCCGGCGCGCCCACGACGAGCGCGACCGCCCGCTCGTCGGCCGACTCGGGGACGTGCGCCCGCTGTGGGCTGTCGGGCTCGACGACGAACGCCTCGCCGGCGCCGACCTCGTAGGTCTCGTCGGGCGTCTCGACCGTCAGCACCCCCGACAGCACGTAGAAGACCTCCTCCTGCTCGTCGTGGTAGTGGTAGGCCAGCGGGACCGCCTCGCCGGGCTCGACCTCGTAGCGGTTGACCGCCACGTTCTCCAGCCCCGCCGCGTCGGAGACCGACCGCTGGACGCTCGGCCGGTCCGGCGTGGGTTCGATCTCCCCCACGGCTACGTGATGGTATCCCATGTCGCGTTCGATGGAACCGGGGCGACAAAAACGTGCGCCCGCGACGGGCCTCGATGGCGTTCGGTTCGTGTTGCAGACTGACCGAGCGATGCGCTGAGCCGAAACAGTTGTGGGAGATGCATAACATCCCGGGATATGACCGAGACTGCCGCCCGACAGAACGATATTATGCTCATGATCATCGGCCTCCAGCTCAGTATCATCGGAGCCGTTGTCGACGAGCTAATCGCTCTCCTCGCTGTCGGCCCACTGTTCACCTTCCCAGTGTACACAAACGAACTACGACGGAGACGATAAGTCCCGTACCCGCAGGTAGTATCCGGCGCCTCCGGCGCCGGTTCGACCGCCGGATCGGGGGTGAAGCCCCGTGGGAGCGGCTTTTTCACCGTGTCTTTGCGTCGGGGTGCCCACAGGGAGTCGAGGGCGAGGACGCTCCCGACGGAAACGGGTGGAGGGTGAAGTTTAACCGCCGTCAGTGCGAACCCCCGGACGAATCGATGGCTCCGAAAGACACCGAGGCGTGCGGTCGCTGCAGCATGACCAGCGTCGTCGACGCGGCGACGGACGAGGGGAGCGACCGCGACCCGTTCGGCGACGCCCGCATCGAGGTCCCGGAAGACGAGATGCGGCGCGTCGCGAAGCCCCAGATACTGCTCGGTCGGGCGAAGCGGAAGATCGACGAACTCGCGACGCGGCTCACCTACGGGCGATAATGGAGGAGAGCGTCTCCGGCTTCAAGACCCGCGGCGGGTGGGTCGACGCGGTCGAACACGGCGAGCGCATCGTCCGCGCGCTGAAGGACCTGCGCGAGGAGGGCGAGGAGTCGGTATCGCTGGCCGCCCTCGACGAGTTCGACGAGTGGCGACCCAAGAGCCACGAGCGGCTCGACGAGGACGTCAACGAGAAGACCGCCGACCAGGCCAGCGTCCAGGAGGGCGAGGGCGAGAAGGCCGGCAAGGACCCCGACGAGGACCTCCAGACCGCCGGCGAGAAGCTGACGGAGTCCTACGAGAACCTCGAAGAGGAGGACACCGACGCGGCCGTCGACAAGTGGGGCGAGTCGCTGGACTACGTGGCGCGGGCGGCCGACTCCGCCGGCCGGAAGGCCGTCCGGAAGGTCGAGGACGCCGTCTACCGCAACCTGATGACCCAGATCGCGCCCTACTACTTCGACAACGAACTGATCAGCGCGAACCTCCAGCGGGTCAGCGGCGACGACCGCCCGGAGTACGTCTTCGAGATCAACGTCAACGACGACGACCTGAAGATCAAGGTGTCGAACAAGCTGGCCGACTACGAGTCGACGGTCGACCGCTGGCACGTCGACACCGAGAAGGTCACCGAGGCGGCCGAGGCCGCCGAGGGCGTCGAGGCGCCCGACCTGGGTGACCAGGCCGACTCCGAGACGACCTGAGCCGGCCTCTTCTTCCTCCCCGCGGCCGTTCAAATCCGCCGCAGTCGGCAGGCTATTAAGTGAACCGCCGTTAGGCGAGCGCAGATGGCATCGCTGGGGATTCTGCTGGTCGCGGCGGCGGCGAGTCTGTTCATGGCGTGGGCGATCGGCGCCGGCTCCTCCGGGTCGACGCCCTTCGCGCCCGCGGTCGGCGCCAACGCGATCTCGGTGATGCGGGCCGGCTTCGTCGTCGGGATCCTCGGGCTCGCCGGCGCGGTCTTCCAGGGTGCCAACGTCACCGAGGCGGTCGGCCAGGAGCTCATCCGGGGGGTCACGCTCTCGCCGGTCGCCGCGGTGGTCGGGCTCACCACGGCGGCGATCCTCGTCGCCGTCGGCGTCTTCGCCGGCTACCCGATCGCCACCGCGTTCACCGTCACCGGCGCCGTCGTCGGCGTCGGCCTCGCGCTGGGCGGCGACCCCGCGTGGGCGAAGTACCGGCAGATCGCCGCGCTGTGGATCGCGACGCCGTTCCTCGGCGGGGGGATCGCCTACGGGACCGCCCGCCTGCTGCGCAACGAGGGCGTGCCCGAACGGGCCGCCGTGCCCGCGCTCGCGGGCGTCGTCGGCGCCATCCTCGCCAACGTCCAGTTCGTCTTCCTCGGCCCCGCCGGCGAGCAGGACTCGGTCGTCACCGCGGTCGGGGGCGCCGTCGACGCGCCGCTGCTCGCCGTGCGGGCGGCCGTCTCCCTGGCCTTCGCCGCCGCTGCCGCGCTCGCGCTCTGGGTCGACATCCGCTCGAACGGCGAGCGCGGCCAGCGTCACTTCCTGCTCGTGCTCGGCGGCCTCGTCGCGTTCTCGGCCGGCGGCAGTCAGGTCGGCCTGGCGATCGGGCCGCTGGTCCCGCTGCTCGACCCGTTCGGCCTCCCCATCGTCGCCGTCCTCCTCGGTGGGGGGATCGGCCTCCTCGTCGGCTCGTGGACCGGCGCGCCCCGGATGATCAAGGCCCTCTCGCAGGACTACTCCTCGCTCGGCCCCCGCCGGTCGATCGCCGCGCTCATCCCGTCGTTCGCCATCGCCCAGACCGCCGTCTTCTTCGGCATCCCCGTCTCGTTCAACGAGATCATCGTCTCGGCCATCATCGGCAGCGGCTACGCCGCCGGCAACAGCGCGGTCAGCAAGGAGAAGATGCTCAAGACCGTCGCCGCCTGGGTCGGCTCGCTGGTGCTGGCGCTCGGCGTCAGCTACGGCGCGTTCGCCGCCGTCGACGCCGTGGTGTGACGTTCCCGAGTCCCGGCTACGACAAGTCGGGAACGTCGCTGCCCCGGAGAGGCAGTTCCCGCCAGGTCAGCCCCTGTTCGTCCCTGATCTCGGTGAGCCGCTCCAGTTCCGCCTCGCTGACCTCGATACTGAGCCGTGGCATCCCTGCCGACTGCCCTGTCTCCCGGCACTTAGGTTTCCGCCGCCGACCGCCGCGTGAAGCACCCGCTCCCGAGAACGATTCCGCGAGGCGAGCCAACGCGTCGCACGGTCCGGCAGAGAAAGAAGCTCCGCGAGCGCTCGACGCCTCGACCGGAGGGCGGGGACTTACGCCTCGTCGCCGAGCAGGTCGGCGGGGTCCTCGCCGCCGCGGTCGGTGATCCGGGCGTTGATCTGACGGGTCGCCTCGCCGATCTCGCGGCCGCGGACGGTGACGCGGCGGCGCTCGCCGTCGCGGTCCGGGTCGTAGCCCGTGCCGCCCTCGAGCATGATCTGCTTGAGTTCGGTGCCGCGCACGTCGCCGCGCATCGGGCGCCCGGTCTCGTCGGAGCCGCCGGTGATCTCCAGGGTGAACCCCGAGAGGCCGACGCTTCCCCCGTCGACCTCCTCACCGATCTCGCGGCCGATGAACCGGTTGGCGTCCTGTCCGTCGATCTCGACCTGGTAGGTGTGGCCGTCCTCCGGGTCGGAGACGGCGACCGTGAAATCTGCCATACCCGGTCGAACTCGGCGCGCGTTCAAAAGCCCGTCGGAACGCCCCGTCCGTCGCCGTACCCGCCGAGCCAACCGTTCGCACGGCCCCGCGTCACCGCGGCTCGTGTCCCGCCTCGTCCCCGCCGTCCGCCGCCTCGCTGTCGTCCGCGTCACCCCCTTCCCGCAGGTCGAGGGTGAACCCGGTCTTGGCCTCGGGGTCGAACCCGCACGACTCGTAGAACTCGTGTTTCCAGGCCCGGTCGGAGCCGGTCAACAGCATCACCTTGTAGCAGTCGCGCTCGCGTGCCCGGTCGACGGCCGCCTCGACGCACTGGCTACCGAAGCCCTCGCCGCGGAAGTCCTCGTGTGTGACGACGTTCTCGACCAGCGCGAACGGCCGCGCGCCCCGCGTCAGGTTCCTCGTCACCGACAGCAGGCAGGTGGCGACAAGCTGACCCTCGTGTTCGACGACCACGATATCGAGCGTCTCGTCGGCGAGCATCTCCGCCCACTGGTCGGCCACCGCCTCGGGCGCGAGTTCGGGGTCGTCGGGGTTGAGATGCCGGTAGAGTTCGAGCAGGTCGCCCAGTTCGTCCCGCCGTGCGGATCTGACCGTCGCCATGAGCGTTCGGGCGTGGCTGGGCCGGCGCCGACAATGAATCGCGGTGGTCCGGAGCGGCTGGGTCCCCCAGGCGAACGATGATATGTTCCCGATCCGAACGCTCGGGTATGTCGGGCTGGTCACCGCCCCGCTGACGAGCGCGGCGGACGCTGAACCCCGATCGGGCGCGCCCCGGCTCCCCTCACGCCCGTTCGACACCCACCACGGTCGAGACGCGGGCGTTTTCTTTCAGGCGGATCCCCGCGCCGCCGACCGACAGCGGCACGCGCCCGAGTTCCGACAGCTCCAGCGTCGGGTGGAAGGCACCGCGGGCCCGAACGGCGTCGCGCGTCTGTACCCGCGCGACCGTGTCGTCGGGGACCGCGAGCGACTCGTTGTACTCGACCAGGTACTGCCCCGCATCGAGGTGCCACCACTGGTAGTCGTCGTCCTCGTTCCGGTACCGGCGGTCGTGGGCTTCGATTTCGGCGGCTTCGAGTTCGCCGCCGCCGAAGTCCACCCGACCGGGCTCAGCGACCTCGTAAACCTCCGTGACAGTGAGGTCGACGCCCCGTCCCTCGGTCTGGGTCGGCTCGTGGACGATCCCGTCGACGAACGCCGTCAGGTCGGTCATACCCGAGGATGGGGCCGCGCCGGGCAAAAGCGTGGGGTCAGTCGGGAAGTGTTCGTTTCGTGTGCGAACCCCCTTTTTCCAGCGGAGAGTTTCTCGCGCGTCAGGGGTCGCGTTGGGGAATCCTCCGCTGGAAAAACGTGGGGGAAAACACCGTCAGCGCTCGCTCTGACGGCGAACCGCCTCGCTCCCGATGGTCGCTCGGCGGATGCTCGCCTGATAACTACTTCCCCCGCATTGAGAGATTTACAGGGTGTGTATGCCAACGTTCTATGACGCTCTCTCTCCTCCGTCTTACTTTGGGCAGGCCGCCGAGTGCTCTCTCGGGCGAACGAAACGGCGCCGTCCGGAACGGGATACGGGGTTAGCCGCGCCAGCGGAGGAGACCGAGCGTGAGTCCGCCGAGCGCGAACAGTGTCAGCAGCCCGCCGAGCAGCGGTATCCCTGGTCCCCCGTCGGCCCCATCGGTCCCGTCGGTCGATGCAGCAGTTGCAGTCGCGGTCCCGCCCGGTCGCTGTGGCGATTCTTCCACGGTTCTATCCGGTGTTGGCGTCGGCGCTGGTGTAGCAGCCGGTGTCGGCGTTGAAGTGGGTGCCGGTGTGGCGGTGGCCGTGGGCGTCGGTGTGGACGTAGGCGTCGGTGTCGACGTGGACGTCGCTGTCGGTGTCTGTGTGGTGGTGGCCGTGGGTGTCAGTGTAGGCGTAGCCGTAGATGTCGGTGTGGAGGTGACCGTCGGTGTTGACGTGGGAGCGGCAGTCGGTGTCGGTGTCGATTGCCGTGACTCGTCGCCACCGCCGCCGTTCCCGCCCCCGCCGTTCCCGCCGCCACCGTTCCCGCCGCCATCGTCAGGAGTCTGCGTTCGCGTCACCGTGTTCGTTCGTGTCGGGGTCGGAGTCTGGGTTGGAGTCGGTGTCGATGTCGGAGTCGGTGTCGATGTCGGGGTCGATGTCGAGGTTGGCGTCGGGGTTGGAGTCGGTGTCGATGTCGGAGTCGGTGTCGAGGTTGGAGTCGGTGTCGAGGTTGGAGTCGGGGTCGGTGTCGAGGTTGGAGTCGGGGTCGGTGTCAAGGTTGGAGTCGCTGTCGGGGTCGATGTTGGAGTCGCTGTCGGAGTCGGAGTCGGTGCGCGGTCGATCTCGATAGCTGTCCACCCGAAAGCGCCAGTCGAGGCGCTCTGGGCGAACGTGATGCCGTTTTCGGGGACCTCGAATTCGAGCGTCTGTCCGACGGGCGCATCGCTCCGCAGGTCGACCGCGACGTGGTAGGTCGTCTCGCTGGGGCCGATCCCCTCCGAGAGACCGCTGAAGGTGTACGTGCTTCCGGATTGAGGTGTTACACTCCGGACGAGCGTGTCGTCCCCGTCAGGTTCGAGGGTCCCGTCCCCGTCGTCGCGGTATAGCTCGACACGCTCGATGTACTGCGTGTCGAGGGTGCCGACCTGCTCGACCGTCAGCGATGTCAGCTCGTCGCCGTAGACGCTCGCGCCCGCCGGCGTCGATGCGTCGCCCTCCCGGTACACTTCGTCGCCCGCGTCGAGACCGTTGCCGTCGGTGTCCACGTAGCCGTAGGTGGACTCGTCGAGGTCGGCGAGCGGATCGCCGTTCGACACGTCGAAGGTGCCATCTTCGCCGGCGTTGATCCGCGTGTCCGCCGTCGCCGAGAACGTACCACCGCCGTTCGTGTCGATAAAGAGCGCGTCCGTGGTACCGTCCCACGCCCCGCCGTCACTCGCGTCGTGGGAATCGATTGCCCAGTCGCTGTCCTGTCCTGCGGATATCGGAGTGCCTCCGCTCGGTGCCGTCCCGGCGACGACGAGGTCGGTGCTGGCCGTGTACGCGCCGTCACCGTCGACGTCGACGATGATCTCGTCGCCCGTACTGTAGTCGTTACTGTCGTCCTCGTCGAGCCAGCCGATACCCGAGGGGTTCGAGAGACTGTCCAGCCTGACGAGGGGGTCGCCGCCGGAGACCTGCTGTTCGCCGCCGTCGTTGGTGACGGTATCGAGTGCGTAATCGAAACTCACCGTCCCGCCGTCGTAGTAGTCGACGAAGATGTCCTCGCCGTTCTGGTACTGCCCGTCGGCGTCGTGGCCGGTTTCGGACCCGGTGTTCTCGAAGGCCACGTGGTCCGAGGCCTGGAACTGCTGCAGCGTATCGCCCTCGCTCGCGCCGTTGGCGTCGTCCGACCCGTAGACGAGAATCGTGTCGTCGCCAGCGACACCGTCGCCGTCCTCGTCGCTAGCGTCGTCGGTATCGAGGGTCAAACTGTCGGCGTCGTCGGCGTTCGCGTCGAGCACGACCTCGTCGGTCGGGGTGTAGTCGCCGCTGTCGTCGCTGTCGACGTAGTAGAGTTCGTTGCCCGCGTCGGCACCGCCCGCCGGGATGGAAACTGTCTCCGCCCCAGTCAATGAATCCGCGAGTTCGGCGTCGGGGTCACTCTCGTAGTCCGTCGCGCTCGTTGCCCCGTTGGTGTCGATGACCGTGTCTCCCTTGTCGGTGAACAGTCCGTCCTGGTCCCGGTCGCAACACACGACGTCCTCGCCGGGGTCGAACTCGCCGTTGCCGTTGCTGTCTGCGAGATACTGGTCCGATGCGATGGTACTCATCGACTTGACGGTCTTGCCGGCCGGACTGTCCACGTCGTCGTCGCTCCCGGAGTTCAACACCGTATCCGTCGACGCGGTGTACTCGCCGTTGTCGCGGCTCTCGTAGACGATGGCGTCCTCGCTCGCGTCGAAGCTCCCGTCGGTCCCGTCTGCGTCGAACGAGTCCAGCGACCAGTCGACGTCGAACCCGTCGGCGGTGGTGACACTCGTCCCGCCGGGAACGCGCTCTCCGGCGACGAACGTGTCGTCGGTCGAGTACTGGCCGTCGCCGCCGTCGACGAACAGGCCGTCGGTCGTCCGTTCCCAGTCGTTGCCGTCGACGGCGTCGTGGGAGTCGATGGACCAGTCGTCGTCCTGGCCCGTCGAGAGCGACGCGCCAGCGTTCGGGGCCGTCCCCGCGACGAGCGTGTCGGCCGACCCCGTGTAGACGCCGTCCTCGTCCTCGTCGACGATGATTTCGTCCCCTGTGTCGTAGTCGTCGTTGCCGTCCTCGTCTATCCAGCCGAGATTCGTGGGCGAGCCGTCGAGGGTGTCCAGTCGGATCAGCGAGTCGCCGCCACTCCAGTCGTCGCTCCCGTCGTCGTTGACCACGGGGTCGACGCCGGTCGAGACGGTCCCTCCGTCGTTGTAGTCGAGGTATATCTCCTCGCCCTCCTGGTACTGACCGTCGTCGGTCCCGTCGTGGCCCGAGTCCTCGAAGGCGACGTGGTCCAAGGCCTCGAACCGGCGGAGCGTATCGCCCTCGTTGGCCTCGTCAGTCCAGTCGTCGCCGTACGTGAGTATCACGTCGTCGCCGTTTACCCCGTCGCCGTCCGCGTCGTCGTCACCGGCCACGTCGAGGGTCAGGCTCGTCGTACTCCCGGCGTTGGGTTCCAGCACTATCTCGTCGCTCGTCGTGTAGTCGCCGCTGTCGTCGCTGTCGACGTAATACAGCGCGTACCCGTTGGCCGGCGCATCGCCACCGGCGGGCGGCGACACGGTCTCCGCGCCCGTCAGCGACGCGCCGGCGGGCGCGTCGAAATTATCGGTGAATGCGGGGTCGCTCAGCGTCTCACCCCCGTCGTAGTCGAGTTCGAGGTCGGCCTGTGCCGTGTACTGGTCGTCTTCGTCGGCGTCGGTCACCACGTCCTCGCCCGCGTCGAACTCGCCGTTGCCGTTCCCGTCGACGAGGTGTGGGCCGGTCTCGGACCCGGAGATGTCGCTCATTGGTCGTACCGTGTCGCCGACCTCGCTGTCGACCGTGCTGTCGGGGCCGGCGTTCAGGACGGTGTCGGCCCCCGCCGAGTAGGTGCCGCCGCTGCCGCTCTCGATGACGATCGCGTCCTCGCTGTCGTCCCAGCCGCCGTCGGTCTCGTCGGCGTCGTAGCTGTCGAGCGACCAGTCGCCGTCGAACCCCTCGGCCGTCGTGACGGCCGACCCCGTGGACAGGCCGGAGACGAGCGGGTCCGGCCCGGACGTGTAGGTCCCGTCGCCGTCGCGGTCGAGGATGACCTCGTCGCCGCTCGTGTAGTCGCCGCTGTCGTCGCTATCGTAGTAGAACGCCTCGCTCCCGAACGTCCCGACGGGGTCGCCCGCCGCGGCGCCGCTCGACCCGGAGTGGTCGTTGACGACCGCGTCCTCGCTGCGTACCGTCACCTGCGCGACGGGGGCGTTCCCGGCACCCGGTATCGGACCGTCCTCCGGGTCGGTGACCCGGTCGTTGCCGGCCGTCGCACCGCCGGCGTGGCCGCTGAACGAGACCGGGCCGGCGTACACCGACCCGACGACCAGGGCCGCCAGTGCGAGCGCGTAGAGCCGCTGTCCGGTCTCGGCTGACCCGTCCGCGCTCATTCGTCACACGCGCCTCCCGCTCCGCTCGATCGCTGCTGGACTCGACGCCACGGGAGACCCCGGTCCCTCACTCCGGCCGAACGGCTTGCCCGAGTAACGTGTGACCACGCCGTCGGCGGCGCCCTCGCGGCCGCTGGTGGACGCGCTGGCCTGGACGGCCAACCGCCACCGGGCCGTCCGTCGCCAGTGCGGTGTCTCGATCGACCGTCCCCGTCAGCTGTGTCCGCTCGCGTGCGTCCGTTGTGCCGCTGTCGACTCGCCGCTACCACCCGACCGCGAACCCGATGTCCCATCGTCGAGACTGTTTCCCGGAGCGCCCCTAACTTGAACGCCCACATGAGAGTGGTCGAGGGTCGAGGCGATGTCGATGGGGACGCTCCGCGTTTCGCCGAACGGAGGAGGGCCGGTCGACCGCCCCGAGGCCACGTCCCGAACGATTCGGCCGGGAGAGTCACGGACGCTTCGTCGATGCGGGCGGATCCGAGCCCCGCCGGACGGTCAGTCGAGCAGGTCCGCGAGCAGTTTCCGCTGTGCGATGCGGAGGTGTTCGCTGAAGGTCCATCGCGAGACTCCGAGCATATCGGCGATCTCGGTGGCGTTGTGCTTGCGGTCGCGGTCGAAGTAGCCGTGGCGATAGGCCGTTACGAGCGCCTCGTACTGTCGGTCCGTGAGCAGCGACGCGACGTTCGTCTCGAACAGCGACTCGCCGGTCGTTCCGTGATCCCCCCACCGGATCGACACGCTCGTCTCCGCGTAGCGCTCGCGGACGAGCTCGACGACCGACCGGACGCCGTCGGCACGCGGAACGGTCATCGTCAGCGACGCCTCCGTGGCGGAGACACGGAACCGCTCGAAGGCGACGCCGAGGTTGGCGAGCGCTCCCTCCGGAGTCACGGACTCGACGACGACCGCACACGTGCCCTCTTCGGTCGGGTCGCCGTCGAAACGGCTGACGCCGGCTGTCTCCCCGACGCTTCGCTCGATGGCTCCGACGTCGCCGTCTGACGGAGCGAGGTAGTAGACGGTCGCGTCGGCCCGGGGCACGACCGACGCGACCCGACAGGGACCGTCGAGTCCGGCGTGGTCACAGAGCGCGAGCAACGGGGTGTCGTCGACGATCGTCAGTTCGAGCGTCGCCGGTGCGTCGGTCACCCGTGCCCACCGCCACATCGCCGCACTCAGGGCGTATCCGACCACGTCGCCGTACCGTTCGAGGAGTCGTTTGCGCCAGGGAACGAGATACTCCGTATCGGAAAAGTACACCGTGAGGACGCCGTGGGAGACGCCATTCTGGGCCAGCGGGACCGCGGCCGCTACCTGGAGGTCGTGGCCGGCAGCGATGTCCGTCCAGTCGCCGGTCCCCGAAGGGACGATGCGGTCGACGAAGCAGGGATCACCGCTCGCGAGGGTCCGTACGCCCGGGTCGGCCGTTTCGTGGTACGGCCCGCATTCTTCGCGGACCGTCGACAGATACGCATCGGCACCGGCAGCCTCACGGATCACCACGTCGTCAGTGCCGGCGGACTCGCCGATCCACGCCATCTCGTATCGGTCTCGCTCGACGAGCCGCTCACAGAACGCCCGTTCGAGGGCAGCGCGTGAACTGTGAGTCCCCAGCACTTCGAGAATATCGTACAGCATCTCCTCCCGTTCGTTCTGTTCGGAGCAGTCGTAGGTGACCATGACCGCCTCGTCCGGCCGCGCGTCGAGGGGCGTGACCCAGCCTGCTCGCCTGAACTGCTCGCCGCCGAACTGGACGGGAAACTCGACGTACCGGCGCTCGCCGGTCGAGAGAGACTCCCGTATCGATTCCGTCACGATGTCGGCCGCGGGCGAGTGCAACACCTCCTCGGTTCGCTTGCCGACGAGGTCGCGGGGCGACGGGTAATCGAACACCTGCAGGTCCGAGAACACTGCCCTGTACGTTCCGTCTCTCGACCGGACGGTGACTAACACCGGAAGCGACCGAAGGACGGCTGACAGGTACTCGGCCTCCCAGTCCCGGTGCGAATCGTTTGACACGTCCGGTCAGTAGCGTCGTGGTCGCTCTTAATTCACCCGGCCGAAAACTGACGACAGTTCCGAGTGAACCGGGCCCGTCCCGGCTATTGCGGGTTCAGGTCGCCGGACTCGACCATCGCCTCCAGCGGATTGTCGTCGATCTCCAGCGGGAACTCGACCCGGCCGCGGCGCCGCGCGGACTCCCAGATCCCGAAGATGATCTCGGTGCTGTTGAGGGCGTTCTCGGCGCCGATCACGGGCCGGTCACCGGACTCCAGACACTCCACGACGTGGGCGACCGCGTCGTCGATGGGGTCGGTCCAGGCTCCTTCCTCGACGGTCTCTTCTTCCCATTCCTCGCCGCCGTCGGTCCGCCAGCGCAGGTCCGCGTCCGAGCCCTCGGGGCCGACTTCGAGGACGCCGTCGGTCCCGACGAAGCGCATATCGGCGGGGACGAACGAGCGGTCGCCGCCGGTCGAGACGACGGCGTCGACGCCGGTCTCGTAGCGCCAGTGGGCGTGGGCCTGGTTCTCGTTGTGGGCGCCGAACCACTTGTTCTCCTCCCGGTAGTCGATCTGTCCGATCGCCCACTCGGCGGGCACGTCACCGGCGACGCCCGTCGCGAAGTCGATCGGGTGCGTCCCGCCGTCGTAGATGTTGCCCGGCGACAGTTCGATCCGTTCGAGGTCGCCGACGGCGCCGTCGTCGATCCGCTCGCGGGCTTCGACCCAGGTCGGCTTGAATCGGCGCATGTGGTTGAAGGTGAGCTGGACGCCCGCCTCGCGACAGCCCTCGGCCATCCGCCGGGAGTTCCCCCACGTCAGGTCCATCGGCTTCTCGCAGTGGATCGCGTCGACGCCGTCGGTCCGCGCGCAGTCGAGGACCACGTCGGCGTGGTCCGCGGGCCATATCGAGATCGAGACGATGTCCGGTTCGGCCTCGGCGAGCATCGCCTCGTAGTCCTCGAAGACGCCGCCGTCGTCGATGTCGAAGCGGTCGGCGAACGCCGCGGCGCGCTCGCGCTCCAGGTCCGCGCAGGCGACGAGGTCGCAGTCGTCCAGTTGCTCGTAGCCCTCCGCGTGGTAGTAGTTCATCGCGAACCCCTCGGGGTTCGGGTTCTTCAGGTCCGCCAGGTCGCCCGTCCCGACGAAGGCGACGTCGTGGGTAGTCACGACTACCTCTCTCGCGGGCGCTCCGTTAGTCCTTGCGCCCGCGGAAGCCGACTCGACTCCGTGAATCCCGGCGGACCACGCATATCTGGTCACGAAAACAGATATATGTCCCAAGGCCGAACGACCGGTATGAGCGACCAGTCGGTGGCGGACCGCTGGAGCGAGGAGCGGACGACGTTCCAGCGCGTCTACGACCTGATCGTCGGGGCGCGGGAGTTCGCGGACGCCGCGACGTTCGCCGAGCGGGCCGACTGCTCGGAGACCGCGGCGCGGAACGCGCTCGAACAGCTGACCGAGATGGGGATCGCCCGGCGACGCGAGGGTCGCCCCGCCACGTACCGGCGCAACGACTCGTACTTCCGGTGGAAGCGGGTCGAATCGCTGGCGAACGAACACGACCCGGCCGAGCTACGCCGGCGCGTCGACGACCTGATCGACCGCGACCGCGAACTACAGGACCGATACGGCGTCCCCGAACCCGACGCGGTCGGTACGGAGGATCTCCCCGCCGACGACCACGAGGCGCTCCACGAACGCTGGGACGCCCTCCGCGAGTGGCGCACCGTCCGCCGGGACATCCGCGTCCTGCGGGACGCGGTCGAGCGGGCCGAATCGCGGACCGACGACGGCGTCCCCGCGTGACGTCCGACGACTCCCCGGAGTTCCCGGCGGACGACTCCCCGGGCGGACCGCTGGACGTGCCGACGCTGGAGGTGATGGCCCGGCGTGGCGCGAGCCACGCCCTCGTGAGCGACTGGACGTTCCGGCCGGACAGCATCTCGCCGCGGCGACTCGAACTGCGGCTGGACGACGACCAGTACCCCGCGGCCGTCGACGCCGCCCGGTTCGATGTGCGCTGGTACGAGGGCGGCCAGTACACGATCCACTACGTCGAGTCCCGGGACGGCGACCGGTGGCAGTGTCGCTGGGACCGACACCCGAAACCCGGCGGGCCGACGGCGCAGTTCCACCCGCCGCCCGACGCGTCGAGCGCCGTCGAACCATCGGACCTGAACGGCTCCCACCACCTCGGCGCGCTGTTCGGCGCGCTCGATTGGGCGACCGAGCGGCTCTCGACGCTCCACGAGGACTGAGACGCCGACGTGCTCCGGTACCGTACCGGTCTACTCCTCGAACCCCTCCTCCCACCGGAACACGCCGTCCCTCTGTACGATCTCGCCGTCAACTTCCAGGCGCGAGTCGCCGGTCATGTCGGTGATGAGGTCGACGTGGACCGCCGAGTCGTTGCCCGACTCGCCCTCCGGGAGGTTGGCGTCGTAGGCGCGGCCCAAGGCGAGGTGGACGGTGCCGGCCATCTTCTCGTCGAAGAGGATCCGCCCGGTCGGCCGGTCGATGCCGCGGTTCATCCCGATCCCGAGTTCGCCGAGCTCCCGGGAGCCCCCGTCGGTCCCGATGACCTCGTCGATCACGGCTTCGCCCTGTGCGGCCTCCCAGTCGACGACGACGCCGTCCTTGAACGTCAGTTTCACGTCGCGCACGTCGCGGCCGCGGATCGTCATCGGCACGTCGAAGGTGACGACGCCGGCGGTGTCGTAGGGCGCGGTGAACACCTCGCCCGAGGGGAGGTTGTGCGAGTCGTAGGCGACGCTGGCGGCGGAGTTGACGGCGGTGCGGCCGTCGATGAAGAGGGTGAGGTCGGTCCCCTCGTTGACGATCCGGACCTCCTCGCCGTCGTCGAGGATCGCCTTCAACTGGGCCATCTCCTCGGCGAGGGCCTCCCAGTCGCGCAGGGTGGCGTCGTAGACGAACTCGGCGTACTCCGCGTAGGCCATCCCGGCCTCCTGCGCGAGCGCCCGCGTCGGGTGCAGCGTCGACACCCAGTCGGTCGCCAGTCGGGCCTCCCTGATCCCCTGGCGGGCGCGGCCGTGGCGCTGGGTGCGCTCGCCGGGCACGTCCGCGGTCGCCGCCGTGTTGCGACTCGCGCCCAGCGAGAGCACGCTGTCCGCGTTCTCGTACAGCGAGAGCTCGTACTCGGGGTCCTCGTCGAACTCGCCGTCGTGGGCGCGGAGGTAGGCCCGCCGGACTTCCTCGGAGTCGTAGACGGTCGTCACGTTCGCGCCGCGCTCGCCCAGCGCTTCCGCGACGGCGACTGCGAGGTCGTGCGCCCCCTCGTCGACGCTGACGACCACGCCGTCGCCCTCGTCGATCCGCGCGCTCCAGTCGACCAGCGTCTCCGCGTGCTCGCGTACGCGTTCGTCCATACCCCGCCGTCGGCCGCCGCGGACTAAACGGTGGCGCGCCCGCCCTACCCGACGGCGACCCGCGGAGCAACCGTCGAATCCCTCGCTTTTCCCGTCCGGGACGTCATCCTGTCATTCGAATTTAGGCCTGCCTAAGTTCCGAAACGGCTTTACCGGATTAGGTTGGCCTAAAACGTATGTCCGATGCCGACCCCGGTTCCGACGCGACGCGCAGAACGTACCTGGCCACCGCAGCGGCCGTCCTCGGCGGCGCCCTGGCGGGCTGTGCCAGCGACGGCGGATCGACCGACACGCCGGGCGACGACGCCGGCGCGACCGACGAGCCGGCTTCCACACCCACCGACACGCCGACTCCGGCGCCGACCGACGACTCGGGGACCGCGACCGGAACGCCGGCCGGAACGGGGTCGCCCGTCGAGACGCCCTACTCGGTGTCCATCGAGCCGGTGGGGAGCGTCCAGTTCGACGCCGTCCCCGAGACCTGGGTCGCCAACAACGGCTCGTGGGCCGACATGGGGATCGCCCTGGGCCTCGAACCGCCGGAGGGCGTCTGGTTGAAGAGCCGTTACCACACCGACTACTACGACCCGATCCCCGGTGTGAGCGTCGACAAGAGCGACATGGTGTCGCTCTACCAGGACGGCGGCGTCGGCACGGAGCTGTTCTACGAACTCGACGCCGACGTTCACGTCATGGACCCGAACTTCCTCATGAACCGATTCAAGGGGTGGGAGCAATCGGACGTCGAGGAGATCCGCGCGGAGATCGCGCCGCTGTTCGGCAACTGCATCTACGCCCAGCACTACCCCTGGCATTCGGACTACCGCTACTACACCCTCTTCGAGGCGTTCGAGAAGCTCGCGAAGGTGTTCAAGCGCACGGACCGCTACGAGGCCTTCGAGGCCGTCCACGACGAGTTCCAGTCGAACCTCGCCCCCGTCGTCCCCAACCAGGGAAGCCGTCCCGAAGTGGCTGTCCTCTGGGGCGTCGGCAACGAGCCCGTCGAGTACTACCCCTACATCATCGGCGAGGGGACCGGCTTCAAGCACCTCCGTGACCTCCGCGTGCGCGACGCGCTCGCCAGCACGGACATCAAGGACTTCCACGGCTCGCGGGCGGCCATCGACCTGGAGACGTTGCTGAAGGTCGACCCCGAGGTGATGATGCTCCGCGGCTGCGAGGCCATGTCCACCTCGGAGTTCGAGGACACGGTCGTCTTGTTCCTCGAAGACCACCAGACTGCGAGCACGCTCACGGCGGTCGAGAACGGCGACGTGTACCGGGCCGGCGGCCTCTACCAGGGTCCGATCACCAGTATGGTGTTGACCGAGCGGACGGCGAATCAGCTGTACGGCGCCGACGCGGAGCTGTTCGACCGCGAGCGCGTCGCGGAGATCGTCGCGGGTGACCTGTAGATGAGCGACGCGGACGAGGACGGCGGTGCGGACGCGACCGACGGTCCCGCGGTCGGCGCCGGGACCGAGGTCGAGTCGGGGTCCGCCGACGCCGTCGTCGTCGGTTGCGGCCCCGCGGGCGCGGCAGCGGGCGTGTTCCTCGCCCGCTACGGGCTCGACGCGGTCGTCTTCGACCGCGGGACCGCGTCGCTCGACCGCTGCGCGTTCCTCGAGAACTACCCCGGCTTCCCGGCGGGTGTCGACGTGGACACCTTCCAGCGGTTGCTCCGCGACCACGCCCGCCAGGCCGGCTGTCGGGTCGTCGACGACCTCGTCGAGTCGGTCGAGCGGGCGACCGACGCGGACGGTCCGGACGCGGCCCCGCCGGCGGGTCCCCTGGCCGTCTCGACCCAGGACGGCCGTCGCGTCGTCGCCGAGCGGGTGGTCGCCGCCACGCGCTACGACGGCGAGTACCTCCGGCCGCTCGGCGGCGACGCGATGTTCGAGACGCACGAACACGACGGCGAGGAGCACGAACACTTCGACCCCGACTACCCCGACGCGGACGGTCGCACTCCTGTGGAGGGGCTCTACGTCGCCTCGCCGGCCGGCCAGCGCGACGTGCAGGCGGTCGTCGCCGCCGGCCGGGGCGCCCACGTCGCGCGGACGCTGCTCGAAGACCGCCGCGCCGAGCGGGGCTTCCCCCGCGAACTGGCCCGCCACTACGACTGGCTGCGCCCCGACAGCGAGTTCGAGGGCGAGTGGGGCGACCGCGAGCGCTGGCGCGAGTGGTTCGACGAGCGGGTTCCCGAGGACTTCGAGTCCGAGGAGGGCGACGAACCGCTCACCGACCTCCGCGCGGAGTACGTCGACGACGCCTTCGACACCCGCCGGAGCGCCGACGAGGTCGCCGACCTGACCGACCGCGCTCACCGGCGCCTGCTCGAACACCTCGACGACGACGCGGTCCTCGAACGCGCCGCCGAGATCGAGGCCGAACGGGCCGAAGCGACCGACCCGGAGGGACCTGACCCGTGACTCCCCGCGCCGCCACCCGACGGACCGAACCGCAACCACTAAGCCGTTGTTTAGGCATACCTAAACCGATCGAATGGTAGAGAACGCCGCCTCGGGAGCGGAGACGGAGTCGAGTACGGAGGGGTCCGACAGCGCCCGCCTCGACTGGGTCGACCGGTCGCTGCTGGGGCTGTGTCTGGGGGCCCTCGCGGTGACCGTCGCCGCGGGGCTCGTCCAGGTGAGCTTCGGGTCGTACTCGATGCCCGCCGTGCGGGCCTGGCGGTCGGTCGTCGACCCCGCAGTCCTGCTCGACCACCGCTGGATGCTCAACTTCCTGCTCGGCGAGGGGCTGATGCGGACGGTCACGGGCTTCCAGGGCGAACTGCCGGAGCTCGCGACGCCGACGCTCATCGTCTGGACGATCCGCCTGCCGCGGGTGTTCGTCGCCGGCCTCGTCGGCGCGAACCTCGCCGTCTCCGGCGCCATCTTCCAGGCCGTGACGCGCAACGAGCTGGCGAGCCCGTTCGTGCTCGGGGTCTCCTCGGGGGCGGGCCTGCTCATCCTGCTGACGCTCGTCGTCTTCCCGGTGCTGGCGGCGGCGCTGCCCATCATCGCCGCTGCCGGCGGGATGGCCGCGTTCCTGCTGGTCTACGTCATCGCCTGGAAGGGCGGCACCTCCCCCGTGCGGCTCGTGCTGGCGGGGGTCATCGTCGGCACCGTCTTCCAGAGCCTCCAGACCGGCCTGTTCTTCTTCGCCGACAGCATCGGCGTGGTCCAGTCGGCCATCGCGTGGACGACCGGCTCGCTGACCGGCGTCGACTGGGAGCAGGTCCGCACCGCGCTCCCGTGGTCGGTCGTCGCTATCGGCCTCTCGCTCGTCGGCGCCCGACAGCTGAACGTCCTGCTTTTGGGCGAGCGGACCGCCTCGTCGCTCGGGATGAACGTCGAGCGGATGCGCTTCGCCCTCTCGGCGGTGGGCGTGCTCGCGGCGGCGGCCTCCATCGCCGTCGCCGGCATCGTCGGCTTCGTCGGCCTCATCGTCCCCCACGTCGTCCGCAACATCGTCGGCAGCGACTACCGCCGGCTGGTCGTCGGCTGTCTGTTCGCCGGGCCCGCCCTGCTGGTGGCCGCCGACGTGGGCGCGCGGCTGGCCATCCCCGTCCTCGCGGGCGGGAGCGGCCAGCTCCCCGTCGGCATCGTCACCGGCCTCGTGGGCGGCCCGTACTTCCTCTACCTGATGCGCAAACAGGAGCAACTCGGAGAGATATGAGTCAGAGCGACGCCACCCCGACCGAACCGCACCACCCCGACGAACACACCGACTGCGACGAGACGCCCGACCCCCAGTCGGGGCTCTCGGCGCCCGCTATCGGCACCGCTGACGCCGGCGGCACCCCCTTCGAAGCCGAGGATCTGGTCGTCGGCTATCCCACGAGCGAAGAGCCCGTCGTCGACGGCGAATCGCTCGTCGCCGCACCCGGCGAGGTGACCGCCCTGGTCGGCCCCAACGGCAGCGGCAAGAGCACCCTCCTGAAGGCGATGGCCGACCAGCTCGCCCCCGAGGCGGGCGCCGTCCGCATCGGCGGCAGCGAGGTCGCCGACATGGACGCCAAGGACCTGGCCCGTCGGCTGGGCCTGCTCTCCCAGGAGAACGTCGCGCCCGACAGCATCACCGTCGAGAAGCTCGTCGAACACGGCCGCTATCCCCACCGGGGCTTCTTCGACGGGCTCACCGACGAGGACCGCGCCGCGATCGACCGCGCCATCGACCTCGCCGGCGTCGACCACCTGCGGGGCCGCGACGTGGGCAGCCTCTCCGGCGGGCAGAAACAGCTGGTCTGGATCGCGATGGTGCTCGCCCAGGAGACCGACGTGCTCCTGCTCGACGAACCCACGACGTTCCTCGACATGCACCACCAGCTCGAAGTGATGGAGATAATCGAACGGCTCCGCGAGGAGAGCGACAAGACCGTCGTGGTCGTCCTCCACGACCTCCAGCAGGCCGCCCGCCTCGCCGACCGGGTCGTCGCGCTGAAGGACGGCGCCGTCCGGAGCCGCGGCGACCCCGAAGCGGTCGTCACCGAGGAACTGCTCGCCGACGTGTTCGGCATCGAGGCGGATGTCACGCCGACCGAGCGCGGCCCGCAGATCACGCCGCTCCGACCGCTCCACGACTCGGACGGCGGGGACTGACCCGACTTCGCCGTTTCCCAGCCGCCTCCCCACCGCTCTTCTGTCGATCCCTCGCTCGCTCCCGCGAGCCCGCCCAGTCGCCGCGTCTGACGCCGTCGATCGCGCGTGTATGTCTGGAGTTCGCGGCGCGACCGATCCGTCCGGGGCCGCGCTTCCCGGCCGCTCAGAGCGCGTCGCGCTCGGCTTCGATCCGCTCGACGTACGCTTCGGTCACTCGCTGGAGGATGGCCTCACCCGCTTCGGCCGTCGCTTCGCCGGGGTCGCCGAGGACGCCGTTCTCGGTGATCGCCCGGAACCCCTCGCTCAGCAGTCGCGCGGTCGAGAACTCGCCGTCGGGTCCGGGTTCGAACTCGTCGGTCCGTACCAGGTCCTCGTCGATGGCCAGGACGACCGCGGTCTCGGCCGCGCCCGCGTGGATCACGTCCTGGTCGTAGTCGATCCCCGCCTCGGCGAGGCCCTCGTTGAGCAACCGCATGTGTTCGTCGAGGTCGGCGAGCGCGATCACGCTCGCGTCGATCTCGCGGCCGATCTCCGGCGCGACGGTGGTGACCGGGCCGAAGTTCCCGCCGTGCGTGGGGACGAGTACCACGTGCTCGAAGCCGTGTTCGTCCAGCGAGCGGCAGTACGAGCGGATAACCTCCATCAGCGTCTCGGGCGGGACGGTGATCGTCCCCGGGAACTCCATGTGATGGCCCGAACAGCCGGGGCGGATCGCCGGCGCGGCGAGCGCGTCTCCGAGGTCCGCCGCGATCCGGCGAGCGAGTTCTTCACCGTCCAGCGTGTCCATGTTCAGCGGGAGGTGCGGCCCGTGCTGCTCGATGGACCCGACCGGGACGACCACCGTCTCGGTCCCGCCGGCGAGCGCCGATTCGACCTCCGGCCACGTCAGTTCCGCAAGGCGTACCGATCGACGAGAAGTCATACCGACTGCACAGGTGTTCGCGATGAAGTTCTTCCGGTCGGTCGGGGGCTGGTAACACACCTCGTCTGGGTCGCGGTCGCGGCTCGTTTCCGTCACCGACGGCTCTCGCGGGCGAAATATCGCTTTCGGAAGCTCTCGCGTTCGATCCCGCGCGTTCCGTCGTCGGGGTCGTTCCGGGACCGTCTGACGCTGTCAAGCGCATGCCGATATACCGAATGCCCCGGACGCGTCCGCTCGTCGCCACTCCGGAGCGCGAAGAAACGCGGCCGGGCGCCGGGATCGGGATTCGTCGCCCTTCCCTCGCCGCGTCCGAAGCTATGTGGTACGATATCTATCAGCAAGAGCGTCGTTGGCCGGTGCGTATCGGTCGCTCTCCGGTTCCTGTCTCGATTCACTCTCGACAGTATCGCGACAGTCGACACGGTGTCGTCGGTCGGTTCCCCGCACCGCAGTGTTTACCGCCACTCGCTCGGCGGGTCCGCCCATGGCGACGACCCTCGACGGCGAGGCGCTGGCCGCCCGGCTCAGAGACGACCTCCGCGACTCGGTCGAACGGCTCGCCGAGGCCGGCGCCCGGCCGGGACTGGCGACCGTTCACGCGGGCGACGAGCCGGCCGCCGCGTCCTATGTCCGGATGAAACAGCGCGACTGCGAGGCGGTGGGCATCGAGGGGACCCACGTCGACGTCGACTCCGACGCGCCCGAGTCCGAGCTGCGCGACGTGCTCGCCGACCTGAACGCCGACCCGGCCGTCCACGGCGTCCTCGTGCAGGACGACGTGCCGGACCACGTCGAGTGGATGGACGCCGTCCGGCGAATCGACCCCGAGAAAGACGTCGACGGCCTCCACCCCGACAACGTCGGTCGGCTGGTCGCCGGCGACCCCCGGTTCGTCCCCTGCACGCCGCTGGGCATCCGGCGACTGCTCGTCGAGTACGATATCGAACTCGCGGGCGCGGACGTGGTCGTCTGCAACCGCTCGATGATCGTCGGCAAGCCGCTGGCGGCGCTGCTGGGCGCTCGCGGCGCGGACGCCACTGTCACCGTCTGTCACTCGCGGACGAGGGACCTCGCGGCGAAGACGCGCGACGCGGATATCCTCGTCGTCGCCGTCGACAGTCCCGGGTTCCTCGACGGGTCGATGGTGACCGAGGGGACGACGGTCGTCGACGTGGGGATCGGCCGCGTTCCGACCGACGACGGCGGGTACGAACTCGCGGGCGACGTCGACCCGGCGACCGTCGAACCGAAGGCCGACTACTTCGCGCCCGTCCCCGGCGGCGTCGGCCCGATGACGCGGGTGATGCTGCTCCGCAACACCGTCGAAGCGGCCCGGAGACAGGCCGAAGTCCCCGCCGACTACTGACGGCATCGCGGCCCCGCCTCGAACCACAACCCCTACTTGCGCGCCCGGTGAGGCTCGGCGTATGCAACTGGGCGTCGTCGGACTCGGCCGGATGGGACAGATCGTCGTCGACCGCGTGCTCGCAGCGGGCCACGACGTGGCGGCCTTCGACCTCGACGAGGAGGCCGTCTCGCGGGCGGCCGACGCGGGCGCGACCCCCGCCGACTCCGTGGTCGACCTCGCGGATCGGCTCGGCGCGGACAAGCGGATCTGGCTGATGGTCCCCGCCGGCGACGCCGTCGACGCGGCGCTCGACGACCTCGAACCGCACCTCGACGGCGACGATATCGTGGTCGACGGCGGCAACTCCCACTTCGAGGACTCCGTGCGTCGCGCCGAGGCCACCGACGCCGCCTACCTCGACTGCGGGACCTCGGGGGGCCCCGCCGGCGCGGAACTGGGCTTCTCGCTGATGGTCGGCGGCCCCGAGTGGGCCTACGAGGAACTGACGCCGGTCTTCGACGCCGTTGCGACTGGACCGGACGGCCACGACCGCATGGGTCCCGCCGGTTCGGGCCACTACGTCAAGATGGTCCACAACGGCGTCGAGTACGCGCTGATGCAGACCTACGGCGAGGGGTTCGAACTGCTGGCGAACGGCCGCTACGACCTGGACCTCGAATCCGTGGCGCGCACCTGGAACAACGGCGCCGTCATCCGCTCGTGGCTGCTGGAGCTCTGCGAGGAGGCCTTCGCGGAGGAGGGGTCGGACCTCGGGACCGTCGCCGACCGCGTCGAGGGCGGGTCGACGGGCACCTGGACCGTCCAGGAGGCCCTGGAACAGGAGGTTCCGGTTCCCCTGATCTACGGGGCGCTGGCCGAGCGCTTCGACTCCCGGTCATCGGGCGGCGAGGGTCCCGGTCGGTTCTCCCGGCGGCTGGCCAACCGGCTACGCTACGGGTTCGGCCGCCACGAGGTGCCGCGGCGAGAATGAAGATCATCGGTCCCGAGGTTTGGAGTCACTCCTGACCGACTAATTTGTGATACCAAAATTGGTTAGTAGGTATGCTCAATGAAATTTGTGTGTAGGTTGCCAATATGGAGCGAGTTGTCTATAACTGTGAGTTAGTAGATGTACGCCCCGATCATACATTCGACGGTCAAAGAGCAAACCCATACAGAGCCATCAGTGATTCAGATCAGGATACTATCATTCGTAGATTAAAGAGAGAATTTGGAGAGAACGAGGTTAATTCTGTTTTATCTCAAATATGGGATTGGAAACGGACATCGTATGCAAACCATGCAAAGTCCCATGAAGTGTTCTACGACAGCGCCTTTGAAATCGATGCTCCACCACGAAACGGGGATCTTGTTGCTGTGGAGCCATGGGGTTCCCAGCAGGAAATCATTGAGAGATTATACGAACTAACACAGGCATTTTTGGATCGTAACTTTGGGGACTCGGTGCCTGTGTATCGCGGTCTAAAACATCTGGTTCCAGAGGTTATAACGGATATTCTAGAGAGGCCGGGCCGAACCAAAGTTACCACCTCATTTTCCTGCCTGTGTAACTTTACGGTAGATCCCATTATAGCGAAGAGATACGGTTCTCTTGTTATCCAACTTGACTTAAGACCAGAAGATATCCTATTGGCTCCGGATTTCATCCTAAAGCACCGCGAGGATGGAGAGATTGTACACAGAGATGCTGAAGTACAGGTCCGAGGTGACACGCTTCCAGAGATCAGCATCGGGAATTTCTTACTACCAGAATCAATGGAACCGATCGCGCACAAATTAATCAATCCAAAGAAGGCATCAAAATCAGAACATCACGAGATATGCATGGTCTTATCCGTTTTGGATGAACGGGGTACAAAAATCACGGAGAGAGACTCAATGGACCGTCTTTGGGAGTGGTTTGACGCCTACCAAAGTGAACTCACCATGCATGAACACTACCTGTTGAATAAGGCAGAATCTCATCTCACATCCCTTTCGGCTGTCCAATGAACGATGAATATTTATTAGCCGTTTAGACTGAGCGAAGAAATTAAATTGCAAGAAATCGAAGTCCAACTATCATGGGATTAGACTTCACCTCGAAAGAAAATCTAAACTGGCTTGCAGAGAGCCGGGAAGAGGGTGAAGTATAGTAGTCGTTAGAAATAATTGCTCACTGTTGGAAGCGAGAGTTGGTCGAGAGCAGTATCGATCGCGGTGGTCAGTTGCTCAAGCGAGTCGAAGAACCGGTTGCTGAGAGCGTTTTG
>NZ_JBLKNY010000007.1:0-247421 GCF_051414075.1 Halosimplex marinum
TGACTGCGGGCCTCGTTGGAGAGTTCGTCCTCACTGATTGCGTCCTCGTTATGGGGGGTCCAGATCTCCTTCAGCTTCTTTCGCAACAGCGACTGGTTCACGCCGACGCCGTCTAGTTCGAGACGGCCAATTCCCGTGATTGCACGCCCCGGTCCGTCAAGTGCGGCCTCCGTTCTGTATCGCAACTTGATGGTGTCCTTCGGGGCGAAGTCAGCCCCTTCAATCTCGTACACGTGCCAACTGACGGAAGCCGCTGCGTGATTTCCGCTCACGATGTACTTCGCTGTTTTTCCTCTGGGTCGCGTGTCCAGACCGAGTTTACGGAGCTCATCATCGGTCGGGACGTACACTTCGTCGTCCACGACGGAGTTTGCGATGCTTCTCAACAGGTCTATTCGACTGCTCTCGTTTGGTGATCGCTTGCTGTTCATTATTGGTGGGTCGGAAGACCCGAAATTGTGTATCGACAACACTGGTTTAAGGGTAAGCCCCGCTCTATGTACTAGCCCTATGCCGTCCTTCGATTTCGCTTACCGCTGGGTGGTAGGAGCAACGAGCGGAATATGGATCCTGTTCGAGTACAGTTGAGGTTATACGATCATTGAATACGAGAAACCGCAGGAGGGCGCCCGAATCAGTCGGGGTTGGTGCCACGAGAAAACAATGGAAATCGCCAGAAAGCAAAGCTATCACATTCTGAGTTTTGAATCGTAGACGATGTTGGGTTGAGTCCTCAATTCGGCGGTTTCATTACCTGAATTAGCTGGTTTGGGAGATCGGTTCTTCAACAGTGGATAGAGATTTCGCATGAAGCGAAAAATATGGAGAAGGCCGATGTACAATTTGGATTTCTCGGTCAGGGACGAAGTTCCGCCCAATTCCACTGCCGTCCCCGAATTCACTCGATGAACCGCACAAGCGACTAACCGTGTATACATCCTGACCAAGAGTCAGGTTAGCTCCCCGCTTTCATTCGATTTCCAGATTTTTGTGAGAGCAATTCGATTGGTACCTAATTTTCACTGACAACTACCGAATACTGATGGTGGTGGGTAACTCTCTGCAACAGAGGGAGTATCGATGAGTAGGTCGGCAATGGTGTTGGACAATAGACCAGTTTGTACGCTCGGTCGCTGAACTCCCAACTCTTATGTCCGTGTGCTGCCATCTAAATCTTAGCGAATCGCGTGATGGCGGCGACCCCCGTTCGAAAGTCGAATGAAATCAAATCCGCGTCGGCGTCTTCTTTAAACGGGACGCCGCGCTGTCGTGCGAATGCGAACCGTTCGGAAAACGAATGGGCGCTGCAGGATTTGAACCCGCGACAGCTTGGTCCGAAGCCAAGCACTCTGTCCAAACTGAGCTAAGCGCCCTCGTAGATTCCTACACGAGCATCGATGTTTAAACGTCCCGATCCGTGACGGGAGGGCCCGCGAGTCGAGGGCGTCGGAACCAGGGGGGAACGACAGCGCAACGATCCAGTCCTGCGACCCGTCACCCGCGCCGTCCCATAATAAAGATTTTAACGACCGCCGTGACTAATCGACACGTATCGAACGGACCGGCGGCGGTTCGCGACGAACGGTGGTGTCTCCGGAAGGAATGTACGACCTCGGAACGACGTTCGGGAACGCGACGGTGGCCCCGGGTACGAACCTGCTGGTCTCCGGGCCGCCGCTGTCGGGCAAGCGTCGCATGGCGCTCGATATCCTGGCCCACGGTTCCGAACGCGGTGAGGGCGTCATCGTCGTCACCACCCGCGACAGCGCGAACCGCGTGCTGAACGACTACGAGGCGCTCGTCACGGATCCCGGGTCCGTGGACATCGGCATCGTCGACTGCGTGACGAAACACCAGGGGCGTAGCGCCCGGGACACGGACATCGTCAAGTACGCCTCCTCGCCGGAGGACATGACGGGGATCGGGATCAAGTTCTCGGAGTTCGTCGAGGAGTTCCGCCAGGAGCGGGGGATCGAGAACGTCCGCGTGCTGGTCGACTCGCTGTCGACGCTGCTGATGTACTCGGAGGTGCAGACGGTGTTCCGGTTCATGCACGTGTTCACGAGTCGCATCGAGAACGCCGACGCGATGGGGATCCACACCATCGAGTCGACCGCACACGACGAGGAGACGCTGAACACGCTCCGGCAGCTGTTCGACCACGCCGTCACCGTCGAGGAAGACGGCTCGGTGTCGACGACGGTCCCCGACGCGGCGCCGGACCCGCTGGAGCGCTGACGACCCGCTGGGCCCCGCGGAAGCGCCGACGGCCGGCACTCTTTTGCGCGTCTCGACCCACCGTTCGGGTATGCCAGTCGACTCCGACGAGCGACTCCGCGAGATACTCGAAGAGGAGACGATCGCCGTCGTCGGGCTGTCGAGCACGCCCGGGAAGGCCGCCCACGACGTGCCGGTGTATATGCGCGAACAGGGATACGAGGTGATCCCGGTCAACCCCTACGCCGAGGAGATCTTCGGCCGCGACCCGTACGACTCGCTCGCCGACGTCGAGGAGGCGGTTGACATCGTCGACGTGTTTCGACCGACCGACGAGGTGCCGGGGATCGTCGACGAGGCGCTCGGCCGCGACGACGCCGGCACCGTCTGGCTCCAGCTGGGCATCACTCACGACGAGGCCGGCGAGCGCGTCGAGGGGGCCGGCCGGAACTTCGTGCAGGACCGCTGTCTCAAGGTCGAACACCAGCGGCTGTTCGAGTAGCGAAGCGAGAACGACACCGCGGGCTGACCCCGTCAGTCGTTCGTCGTGGCGGTGTCCGGGTCGGTCGAGTCGGCGGTGGCGTCCGTCGCGTCGGCCCCGGACCCGTCGGTGTCGCTCCCGCTGGCCCCGGTTTCGCCCGGTTCGGCTTCAGTCTCGCCCTCCGCGTCGGGGTCGGGAAGCTCGTCGACGACGGCCTCCGCGTCGATCCCCTGCTGTTCGGCGAGCGCCTCGACGATGGCGCGCTGTTCGGCCAGTTCCCGGTCCATCGCGTCGAGCTGTTCGCTGGTGGACTGGACCCGCTCTTTGAGGTCCTGGACCTGCTCGATCACCTGGTTGAGCCGCTCGTAGAGCTTCTCCGCGATGTCGGTGACGCGCTGGATCTTCTTCGCGGTGTCGCCGAATCCCATACCCCGCGGTTCGGGCGCCCCCGTTGTCGGTGTTTCGGCTCGGCGACCGACGCGGCGGGCCTCTCGGCCGGCCCAGCGAGCCTTTCGAACGGAGACCGGGGTCGTTAAAACCGGAGCGTCCGCAGTCGGGGGCATGAAGCAGACGCGGCTCGCGCCGCTGGTCGGCGTCGTCGGGTGCCTGCTCGTGCTCGTGTCGCTGGGCCTGCCCTACGTGCTGGTCAGGTCCGCCGTCGGGTCGGCGGTGGGGACCTACTACGGCGCCGGCGCGCTGAACCCGCTCGTCGGCGGGATCTTCGCGCTCGTGGCGGCGATCGTGCTCGCGGCGGGACGGGACGAGCGCACCGACCCGCCGCTGGCGGCCGGCATCGGCATCGCGCTCGGGTTCTTCGTCGTCGTCGTCGTCGCCGTCTGGGCGGTGACCGTCCCCCTGGAGGTCGTCGTCGGGATGGACGCGCCGACGGTGATGGCCTCTCACCGGTGGGCGACGCTGGCGGCCGCCGCCGTGGTCCCGGTCGCCAGTCTCTGGTGGTCGCGGACGCTCGGGCTGGTCTGAGTCCCGTCGCGGTCGCGGGGTCTCGGGGCCGCGACCTCGGAGCGACCCGAAAGGTCCTTATGATGGACGGCGGTAGGTCGGGATGGACTAGGCCGGGCAGCTAGGCCCTGCTCGTCACCTGCGGTATGGCCTTTAGCAGGGGCCGAACACCGGGGGCGTCCGGTCCGACGGGCGTGGGCCCCGCGAGCCAACGTGGAAGCCTCGTCCTGCGGGGACGGCGGTCCGCGGCTTCGCGTCTGCAGGGACGCGCGGCCGCGGTTGATCGAGGGCACTCCGTCAGGCGCGGAAGCGAGCAGCGGACCCTCGGACACCCGTCGCTCGCAGGGTCGCGGGGTGGAGGAGGCAAGCGGGATTCCCCGCGCTCGAACGACCGGGCAACCCCGGGAGTCCGTCCATTCATCACGCCACCATCTTTTTCGACGAGGGGTATCCTCGCGCTCTGCGAGCGCTGCGGGTACCCCTCGCCCAAAAACATGGGTGAAAAAAGCCGGACGACTCGCTCCCTGCGGTCGCTCGCGTCCGGTGAACCGCGCCTGCGGCGCGGACGTTCGTGCAAACCAGCCTGTCCCCGGGTCGGCCGACGGGACGGCCTCCCGGCCACCGCGACCGCTCCGAATCCACCGCAACCGCTCTGCACGGCACCGCTCCGCCCAGCACCGCGACCGACGACGACCGTATCCCCGCCGAGCGCGTACTCCGTGGTATGCCCACTGTCCGCACGAACGACATCGAGACGTACTACGAGCGCCGCGGCGAGGGGCCGCCGGTCGTGTTCGTCCACGGCGCCGTCGTCGACCACTCCCAGTGGGACCCGCAACTCGACGCGCTGAGCGACGAGTACACCACCGTCGCCTACGACGTGCGCGGCCACGGCCGCACCGGCGGGTCCCAGCGGGGCCGCTACTCCGTCGACCTGTTCGCCGACGACCTCGGCGCCCTGCTCGACGCGCTGGACGTCGACGAGGTCGTCCTCTGCGGGCTCTCGACCGGCGGCTGTATCGCCCAGGTGTACGCCGCGCGCCACCCCGACCGGGTGGCCGGGCTGGTGCTCGCCGACACCTTCGCGCCCGAGTTCCGCTCGCTCGGAGAGCGCCTCCAGCGCTCGCTCCTCCTCCGCGCGACCGTCCCGCCGGTCCGACTCCTCGGCTACCAGCGCGTCGAGCGGGCGATGGTCTGGTTGCAGGAACGTCTCTCCGGCGAGGGCGTCAGCGGCGACTACGAGCGGATCGAGCGCATCCGGGAGACTGGGCCGAAGATGGCCACCGACGAGTTCGCGAAGGTCATCGGCGCCGTGGCGGGCTTCCACCGGACCGAGGTCCGGTTCCCCGCCATCACGGCCCCGACGCTCGTCCTCTACGGCGAGCACGAGGCACCGTTCATGCGCCACCAGGCCCGCCACTTGGCGACCGAGATCGGCGGCGCGACGCTCCGGGCCGTCCCCGGCGGCGGCCACGCCTCGAATCTCGACAATCCCGAGTTCTTCACCGACGCCGTCCGCGAACTCTTGGCGGAGGTGTATCCGGCCGAGACGGCGGAAACAGCGAGGTAATCGGGGAAAGCGGAGCGGAGCGCGGTTGCGGTGCTGTGCGGAGCGGTGCCGTTGCGGTAGCCGGGAGGCCGTCCCGTCGGCCGACCCGGGGACAGGCTGGCCCGCTCTGAGCATCCGGCGCGGAGTGCCGGTTCCCCGGACGCGAGGGAGCGAAGCGACCGAGTCGTCCGGCTCTTTTTCCCCACGTTTTTGCGGCGGAGGATCCCCGCAGCGAGCGAAGCGAGCGAGGAGCTCTCCGCCGGAAAAAGTGGGTGCGTCTCCGCCGCAAAAAGTGGGTGCGTCTCCGCCGCAAAAAGTGGGTGCGTCTCCGCCGGAAAAAGTGGTCTCTAGTCGTCGCCCGTCGTCGGTTCCACGAGCCCCTCGACGTTGTCGAGTTCGATGCCGCCGTGGATGTCCCGCTGGGGGTAGGGGATGTTGATGCCGGCGTCGTCGAAGCGCTGTTTGACGCTGGTGACGTACTCGCCCTGGACCTTCACGAAGTCGGCGCGGCTGGGATTGGAGATCCAGAACCGCGACTGGAGGCCGACGTAGGAGTCGGCGAGTTCGGTCAGCCGGACGGAGGGCTCGGGGTCGTCGAGGATGCCCGGGTGGTCGCGTGCCTCTTCGAGGATGATCTCGGTGGCCTCGTCGATGTCGTCCTCGTAGCCGATGCCGAAGACGAACTTCATGCGCAGTTGCTCCTTGGCGACGGGGTTCTTGATGACGCCGTCGGTGAGCTGGGAGTTGGGGACGGTGAGCAGTTCGTTGTCGAAGGTGCGCACGCGAGTGACGCGGAGGCTGATGTCCTCGACGACGCCGGCGTACTCGTCCCACTCGATCCAGTCGCCGATGCGGAACGGCTTGTCGGTGTAGATGAAGATGCCGGCGACGAAGTTCGAGAGCACGTCCTGCATGGCGAAGCCGATGGCCAGCGTGGCCGCGGCAGCGACGGTGGCGATGGAGGTGAGGATGTTGCCGAAGCCGGCGAAGGCGAAGGCGACCCCGAGCGCGCCGAACGCGATGAGGAAGTTGGTGAGCTTCCGGAGCGGCTTGCGCGCGTGTTCGTCGAGGTCGCGCGCGGAGAGGAAGCGACCGACGACGGGGCTGATGACGACCCGTCCGAGGAAGTACAGCGCGACGAAGGCGACGACGAAGGTGACCGCAGAGCCGATGGCACCCGCCAGCGGCGCGTCCAGGCCGACGTTGTCGACGAGGAAGTCGGCGACGACGCCCGAGGCACCGTTCTGGAGCGGGACGACCGCGGCCCCTGTCATCGCTCGAACACCGCCGTGTGGCCGCGGGTCCGGACCACCTCGGCGTTGACCCGCTCGGCCAGGTCCTCGGCCAGTTCCTCGGCCGTGGTGCCGCCCCGGGCCGATCGGTGGAACTTCACCTTGACGAACTCCCGGTCTGCCAGCTGGTCCGACAGCTCGTCCTCGACGGGGTCTAAGCCCTTCTTGCCGACCCAGACCGTCACGTCGAGTTCGTGGATCCGCTGTGCCCGCGTGGAATCGCTCATGTACCTACCCGAGGGAGTGGAGCCGCTCAAAGGTTACGGGTGGTGACGGGCCGGAAATCGACGGTCGAAACCGCTCGCGAGCGGTCAGTCGTAGGGGTACCGGGCCTGGGCGCCGCAGTCGCAGGTGACGACGACGTGGCCGTCTTGCAGGCGGACGCGGGCGTTGGCACCGGGCCGGAGGTAGGCGTCACAGCGGTCGCAGGTGAAGCGGGTGAACTCTCGGGGGAGCGCGAGGCGGTTGCGCTCGGCGATGCGGCGGGCGCGGCGGACGTACCGGCGGGCGCGCTCGTCGTCGCCGTCGACGGTCGCCGCCCTGGCGAGCTCGCGCAGGCGGTCGATGCGCTCGCGGGCGATGGCCTCGGTGTCCACGTTCCGAGATGCCGCCGAGCGGCAGGTATACTTTGCGTTCGGCTGTCGCCGGGCCGATCCGCTCGTCGTCACCGGATATCGGCGGGACGAGCCGAGATGGCAACGCATTAAGTCCCGGTTCGCAAACCGTGGACGCATGGACCTGCCGAGGGTGGCCGCGTTCACGGACTCCTACCTGCCGACCCACAACGGCGTCACCTACACCATCCAGACCTGGCGGGACCGCTGGCACCGCCGGGGCGGCCGGATGGACGTGGTCTACCCCGACGGCGACTACGAGGCGGGCGAGGGGGAATACCCCGTCAGCAGCCTCCCCTTTCCCTTCTACGAGGGCTTTCGCGTCGGCGTCCCCGGCGTCCCCGAGGCGGTCGACAGCGCCGAAATCGTCCACGCCCACTCCCCCTTTAGCCTCGGGCTCGCCGGACTGCGCCTCGCCCGGAAGCACGACCTGCCGATGGTGGCCTCCTATCACACGCCCACCAGCGAGTACGCGGAGTACCTCGCGTTCACCCGGCCGATCGAGCGCGCAGTCGAGCGTAGCGCCGAGGAGTACGAGCGCCGCTTCCTCGACCGGGTCGACGTGGTCGTCGCGCCCAGCGAACGGACCGCCGACCACGTCCGCGACACCGTGGGGACGACGACGCCGGTCGAAGTCGTCTCCAACGGCGTCGACGTGGAGTTTTTCCGGCCCGTCGAGACCGGGCGGTTCCGCGAGCGCCACGGCCTCCCCGAGGGGCCGCTGGTCGGCTACACCGGCCGCCACGGCTACGAGAAGAACCTCGAAGCGATCGTCGAGGCGGCCGACGGGCTGGACGTGACCCTCGTCTTCGGCGGGGACGGGCCGGCCCGCAAGGACCTGGAGCGGGCCGCGGCGGCGGCGGACCTGGACGCTCACTTCCTGGGGTGGCTCGACCGGGAGGAACTGCCCTCCTTCTACACGGCGCTGGACGTGTTCGCGTTCCCGAGCCCGGTCGAGACTCAGGGGATCGCGGCGCTGGAGGCCAACGCCTGCGGGACGCCGGTCGCGGGCGTCGCCAGCGCCGCCCTCGCGGACACCATCGACCAGGGCGAGACCGGCTACAAGGCGCCGCCCGACGACGTGGCGGCGTTCCGCGACGTGATCGCCCGGACGCTCGCCGAGCGTGACCGCCTGAGCGAGGAGTGTCTCGCCCGCCGCGACGCCGTCAGCGTCGAACACTCCGTCGACCGCCTCGCCGGCGTCTACGACCAGCTGGGCTGACTCATACGGATTATTGCAAGACATTCCGGGATCGACCGCATGACTGCGTGCGGTTGACCCGGTAAACGCTTGCAATAATCCGTATCACTCCTCGTCCTCGCCGAGCTCGGACTGGTCGAACGCGACGCCGAAGGCGACGCCGAGGCTCAGCCCGATGGCGATGCCGAGCGCGAGGTCGTCCATCGCCGTCCCCAGCGCCACGCCCGCCGCCGCGCCGAGCGCGATCCCGAGTGCCATCCCCGAACCGTCGTCCTCGCTGTCGGCACGGTCGCCGTCGGTTCCGTCGCTACCGCTATCGCCGGCGTCGCGCCTGCCGGTGTCGCCGCCGTCGGTCTCGTTTGCCATGGGGGAACGTGGACCGCCCCCGAGATAACTGTCGCTGCCGGAACGGTGAGCGGACGGGAGAACGGCGGCCGTATCGGCTCGGCGACCGATCAGGTCGTGTCGGCTTCGGGGTTGTTCGCGCGGCGGTAGGCGCCGACCATCTTCCAGAGGGCGGTGTCGATGTCGCCGTCCGCCGACTCCGTCTCGATCTGACGGTACAGGTCTTCGGAAACCTCGATCTGGGGCATCACCCCATCCTACACGGTAGATACTGAAAAACCTCCTGTGAGTCGCGAGCGAGTAAACGTTTTCGCGAGACGGCGGTGGTCCGGTGATGACCCGGATGAGAAGCCGTTGCGGTCAGTTCTCGGGTCGGGGGAAGGCGGTGACGACCTTCGAGACCACGTCGAAGGGGTCGTAGATCGACTGGTGGCACTGACAGTAGACGGCGTTCGCGGCCCCGTCGACGGTGGCCGACTGCTTGAACCCGGAGGGGACACAGCAGAGGTGCGTGCACTTGTTGAGCCAGGCGATAAAGCCCTGTTCCGTGCTGGCGGCGAGCCACTCGTCGTCCTCGGCGAGGCGCTCGATCTCGGGGCTGCGGATGACCTGGACCGGGAGCGTCGAATCCGTCTCGACAGAGCGCCAGGTCGCCGCCGCGGGCTTGCCGAGGCCGGCGTCGCCGACGCCGTTGCCCCACTCCTCGTAGTCGTCGAACATCTCGACGGCGAGCCTCGTCCCCGGTTCGATGTCGGCCTCCCACTCGTAGCGGCCGCCGGGGTCGGCCCGCAGGAAGTTGTCCGCCTCGCTGTCGGGTTCGACCTTCGGGTGGGTCTGGATGCCGCAGTACTGGAACCACTTGCTGGAGTATTCCACCCCGCCCAGCGTCGTCTTCGCTGCCCCGTCCGCCACCTCGCCGTTCTCGGTCGCCGCGGGCCACACGCCCTTGAGATAGCCGTCCTCGACGGTCACCGGGATCTGGGACATCCCGCGGGGCGCCGGCCCGTCCGTGTTCCTGATGACCTTCGCCTCGACGTTCCCGCCGCCGACGCCGGTCCGGTTGGTCGGCACCGTCGTCAACCCGGACCCGGCGACGCCGAGCGACCCCAGCGCCGCGCTGCCGACCATCCCCTTCACGAACCGACGGCGACTCGACGGCGCCGGATACTTGTCCTCGTCCATGTCTCCGCGTGGCGCGGGCAGAAGTATAAGTTATTTTAAATTTCGTGTGGAATCGCGGACGGTCGCTGGACCGTTCCACGGATCGTGTAACGTACTACGGCGCGTGAAGGCCGGAGAGTCGAGAAATCGGACCCTTCCGACCGACGTGTCCGTGAACGAACCAGATCCATTAAAAGTGGGCCACCCGCAGTTTTGCGGGTATGAACGGTGATTCCCTGGTCACCTACGTGGCGCGGTCGGAGCTGCGCTCGGCGCTACTGCGGGCCGTCGAGCGCGACCCCCGCACGACGGCGGCCCTCCACGCCGACCTCGACGTGAGCCAGTCGGGCGTCTACAAGACGCTCGACGAACTCGCCGACCGCGGGCTCGTCCGGGAGTCCGGCCGGTGGGAGCTGACCGCTCGCGGTCGGCTGGTCGCGGACGAACTGGCCCGCCAGGACGCGGTCGAGGACCTGCTCGACGACGAGTTCTGGGACGACCACGACGTGTCGGCGCTGCCCCGCCGGTTCAGGCAACGGCTCGCCGGCGCGGGCGAGTGGGAGCTGTACCGCAACCCCGCGCGCAACCCCCAGTACCTCGAACGCTGGGCGGTCGAGCTGTTCCGGGAGGCGGACTGGCTGCGCGTCGGCGCGCAGGTGTACTACCCCCGCTTCGCCCGGATGGTCGACGAACTCGCCGACCGGGGCGTCCTCGACGCCCAGGTCGTCGTCGACGACCGCCTCGTCGACGAGGCCATCGAGCGCTACACCGACGGCGCGCCCGCCTGCATCGACGAGCGCGTCGCCGACCTCCCCTTTTCGTTCACCGTCACCGCCGACCTCGTCGCGCTCTCCCTGCCGACGCGGGACGGCGTCTCCGACCTGGACGCGGTCCTCGTCGGCTCCGGCGAGGGCGCGGTCGAACTCGGCCGCGACGTACACGCCCACTTCTGGGACCGCGCGGTCCCAGTCGAGGACTACCTCGCGACGGTCTGAGACGGGTCTGGGGCCCGCGTCACTCCGGGTCGGTCCGCACGGGTCGCCGCTCGTAGTCGATCACGTTCAGGTCCTCGTCCAGCAGGAGGTCGACCGCCTCGCCCGCGACCTCGACCGTCGTCTCGACCCTGAGGGGGGCCTCAGCGACGATCTCCCCCGGCGCGTCGAGCAGCGCGGTCAGCTCCCAGATCGGCGTCTCCCGTACGTCGATCCCGGCGTCGTGGTACAGGGAGACGACGGCAGGGTGACCGAGGACCGACGCCCCGACCACCGAGCGCGAGTCGGCGCCGCACTCGCGACACTCGTGGACCACTCCGAGGTGGTCCGCGAACGCATCTCCCGGGTCGTCCTCGGACTCCCGGACGCTCGTGTCGACGCGACCGCTGCAGGAGGGACAGAACCCGCGGTTGATCCGCTCGGTCTCGGTGAGGAGGTACTTGCTGTAGACCGACGGGAGGTCCTCGGGGTCGTGCCCGGCGGCGATGACCGGCGGCGCCGCGATGTTGGTTATCGTCACCCCGCAGTCCGTGCACTCGATGTCGAGCTGCTCGGCGTCGTACCTCGCCTCGATGAGGTCCTCGCAGTTCGGGCACTCGCCGACCGGTCGCGGGTCGACGCTCGTCCCGTCGTCGGTGTAGATGCCGGAGACGACCGCGCCGACGAGCCTCGCCCCCGCGTGGGTGACGACGTATCCGCCCTCGGCCTTCCTGACGAACTGCGGGGTGAGCTTGTCGAGGTGGTAGTTGAACTGGCCGGAGTCGCGGACGCCGGCCTCCGAGCGGATCGCCGCGAACGACGCGGCCTCGTCCGTGGACTTCGTCAGCTCCCAGACCGACTGGAGGATGTCGAACCTGGTCTCGTGGGCGACCAGTTCGAACACCTCGCTCGGGTCTGTCGCCCGGTCGTCGCCGTCGCTCATGCGAGTGGTGTCGTCACCACAGCGGCTTGAAAATTCGTGTCTCGCGCGCCTCACTCCGTTCGGCTGCGAACAGCACTACTCAGGCCAGCGCGCTGCCGGCCCGGACGATCTCCCGCTCGCCGAACGCCGGTCCCACGAGCTGGAGCCCGACGGGCAGGCCGCCGTCGGTCTCGCCGGCCGGCACCGAGATGGCCGGCAGGTTCGCCAGGTTCACCGGCGTCGTGTTGGCGTCGGCCAGGTACATCGTCAGCGGGTCCTCCAGGCTCTCGCCCAGCTCCATCGGCGGGACCGGCATCGTCGGCGAGGCGAGCACGTCGGCGCCATCCAGCGCGTCGTTGATGTCCCGCTTGATCCAGGCGCGTGCGTCCTGGGCCTTCTTGTAGTACTTGTCGTGGTAGCCCGCCGAGAGGGCGTACGTACCCAGCAGGATCCGCGATTTGACCTCCTCGCCGAAGCCCTCCTCCCGGGCGCGGGCGAACGTCTCGTTCCAGTTGCCGTCGTAGCCGCCCGACTGGCCGTAGCGGACGCCGTCGAAGCGGGCGAGATTGGACGAGGCCTCGCTCATGGCGGTCACGTAGTAGGCCTCGACCGCGTAGCGGAGACACTCCAGGTCGACCTCGTGGTAGCTGGCGCCCTGCGACTCCAACTCCTCGATGGCGCCCCAGAACACGTCGGTGACGCGCTCGTCGGCGCCGTCGAGCAGTTCCATCGGGATGCCGATGTCGAGGCCGTCCACGTCGCCGTCGGCGGCGGCCGCGTAGTCGTAGGCGCCCTCGCCGGCCTCTTCCGTCGCGTCCCGGGTCGTCGCGTCGCGCTCGTCGGGGCCGGCGATCACTTCCAGCAGTTCCGCGGCCTCCTCGACCGTGGGCGCGATCGGCCCCACTTGCTCCAGGGAGTTGGCGTAGGCGACGACCCCGTACCGCGAAACCAGGCCGTAGGTGGGCTTGATGCCGACGACGCCGCAGAAGGCGGCGGGCGCGCGGACCGACCCGCCGGTGTCCGTCCCGAGGGCCATGTCGGCGTCGCCGGCGGCGACGACCGCGGCCGACCCGCCGGAGGAGCCGCCGGGGACGTGCCCCTCGGCGACCGGGTTCTCGGTGGGGCCGAACGCCGAGGTCTCGGTGGTCGTGCCCATTCCGAACTCGTCCATGTTGGTCTTGCCGGGGATGGTCGCGCCGGCCTCCTTCAGGCGCTCGACGACCGTCGCGTCGAACGGGGGGACGTAGTCGTCGAGCATCGCCGACCCGCAGGTCGTGCGGACGCCCTCGGTGGAGATGTTGTCCTTGACGGCGATCGTCTTGCCGGCGAGGGGGCCGTCCGATGCGCCGTCGATCCGCTCCGTCGTGATGTAACCGTTGTACTCCGTGCTCATGTGTAACTATCGCTGGCGGTCGGTCCTCACGAGACGTTCGGGCCCTTGAAGTAGCCGTCCTCGGACTCGGGCGCGTTGTCCAGCGCCTCCTCCTGGGAGAGGGAGTCGCGCACCTCGTCGGGCCGCATGACGTTCGCCAGTTCCTCCTCCTCGTCGACCTCGGGCACCTCGTCCAGCGTCTCGAAGTACTCGAGGATGTCGGCGAACTTCTCGGTGAAGCGGTCGACCTCCTCGTCGTCGAGGTCGATGCGCGCGAGATCCGCGACGTGGCGCACCTCCTCCGGCTCGACCACGTTCTCCGTGTCGCTCATGGCCGACGCGAGGCGTGGCCCGGCGGTAAGGGTTTCGATGCCCGCCCCGGCCGGCCGCGCGCGAGCGGAACCCGGCCGCCCCGCGACCGCCGTCCGCACCGATCCAGCCGGCCGAACCGTCGCGCGCGCCGGCGCCGGAATCCGGCGCCGATCCCCGTTCGGCGCCCCGCTGACCGTCGAATACCCGTTTTCGGCGCCCGTCCCCGGTCGCCGACCGCTGCCCCCGATCCAGCCGCTATCCACTCCTTTCAGGCCGTGTACGGCCCGAAAACGGGGACCTCATCCGACCGTATTCGGCACACAGCGACGCTCGGATCGACAGATTAAGTATGGTCGAGTTCGGACGCGTGATCTTGGCCCGATTTCGGGAAAGATTTAAGTCGCCTGCCCCCCAACACATAATCCGGTGAGACGGTTTTGGCGGGGCTCGCCCCGCAGAGTTTGCAACCAATGACCGACACCACTATCAGACGCCACACGAGCGAGCGCGAAGAGGCCCGCGAGCGAGACGAGGAGGAGTCGGAGGACCTCGTCTGTCCGGAGTGTGGGGGGAACCTCGCGTCGGACGCCGAGCACGGCGAGACGGTCTGCGAGGACTGCGGCCTGGTCGTCGAGGAGGACGAGATCGACCCCGGTCCGGAGTGGCGCGCGTTCGACGCCGCCGAGAAGGACGAGAAGTCCCGGGTCGGCGCGCCGACGACGAACATGATGCACGACAAGGGCCTCTCGACGAACATCGGCTGGCAGGACAAGGACGCCTACGGCAACTCCCTGTCCTCGCGCCAGCGCGAGAAGATGCAGCGGCTGCGCACCTGGAACGAGCGGTTCCGCACCCGCGACTCCAAGGAGCGCAACCTCAAGCAGGCGCTCGGCGAGATCGACCGCATGGCTTCGGCGCTGGGCCTGCCCGAGAACGTCCGCGAGACGGCCAGCGTCATCTACCGCCGCGCGCTCGACGAGGACCTGCTCCCGGGTCGCTCCATCGAGGGCGTCGCCACGTCGGCGCTGTACGCCGCCGCCCGGCAGGCCGGCACGCCGCGCAGCCTCGACGAGATCGCCGCGGTCTCCCGGGTCGACAAGGACGAGATCGCCCGCACCTACCGCTACGTCGTCCGCGAGCTCTCGCTGGAGATCCAGCCCGCCGACCCCGAGAGCTACGTGCCCCGGTTCGTCTCCGACCTCGACCTCCCCGACGAGGTCGAGCGACGCGCGCGTCAGCTACTGAACACGGCCAAAGAGCAGGGCGTCCACTCCGGGAAGTCCCCGGTCGGCCTGGCCGCCGCGGCCGTCTACGCCGCTTCGCTGCTCGCCAACGAGAAGGTCACCCAGTCGGAGGTCAGCGAGGTCGCCAACATCTCCGAGGTCACCATCCGCAACCGCTACCACGAACTCCTCGAAGCCGAAGAGGAGTTCACCGCCCCCTGAGGACGGTTTCTCGCGCCGGCAGTTTTCCCAAAGCCGAAGCCCCGCGTAGCCCTGGGGCCGCCATGGAGACGACCCGACACTACACGGCGACCGCCTACGTCGTCAGCGACGGCGCCGTCGCGCTGCACGAACACGACGGGCTCGGCAAGTGGCTCCCGCCAGGCGGCCACGTCGACCGCGACGAACTCCCCCACGAGGCGGGCCTCCGGGAGGTCCGCGAGGAGACCGGCATCGACGCCGACCTCGTCGCCGAGCGCGACGACATCGGCTCGCCGACCGTCGAGGCGCTCCCCAAACCGCGGCACTTCCAGCTGGCCGACGTGAACGTCCACGGCGAGTTCGTCGGCCACCAGCACGTCGACCTGGTCTACTACGCCCGCGCCGATACCCGGGCGATCGACCCCGCCGACGGCGAGCAGCCCGCCGACGCGTGGCGCTGGTTCACCGCTGACGACCTCGCAGAAACCGACGCCCTCGACCCGGACGTGGCCGAGATCGGTCGGCGCGCGATCGAGACGGTCGCCGACTGAGCGCGCCCCGCTCGCGGTTGGCCGGCCCGCCCCGCTGTGCGGTCCCCCGAGGCCGTCACTCGACGATGTCGATCCGCTCCCGGGCGAGTCGGGTCTCCGACTCGGTGTGGCGGAGCGTGACAACGACGGTCCCGCCGGGTTCGAGGTCGACGCGCCGCTGCTCGATCCGGAAGGCGATCTCGTCACCCGCTTCGAGGGTCGCGTCGCTCCCGTTCGGGACGGCGACGGCGCCGTCGACCCCGGAGCGACCCCTGGTGAAGATGTGGTTGCCGGTGTAGTCGTCCTGGGTGAGCCGCCGGGTCGGGAGCCCGTGCAACGTTGCCCGTTTGTCGTTTGCCGGCAGGCGCACGACCACGTCCACGTCGGCCACGTCGACGGTGTCGCCGCTCTCGTGTTCGATCCGGACCCACCCGCTATTGGGTCCTGTCGCGTGGACCGACTCGGAGGTCGTCGAGAGGATCGGCCCCCCGTCCTGCAGCGAGTCGCCGGACTGCATCAGCAGTCCCCCCGCGACGCCGATCATCAACACCGTGAGGCCGAACCCGAGCGCGGCCATCCCCTCCTGGGAGATGGCGCGGTCGGCGGCCCCGAATGGTCCCCTCATCGCCGGTTCGTCCCGTCGCTACCGCGGCGACCGTCTTAGCTCCTGTCGTTACTCAGATTACAGCTTCGACCGCCGGCGAGCCCGGGAACGGTTCAGCGCAGCGAGTCGACGTACCGCTCCACGTGGTCGTCCATCCGCCGCTTGAACCCGGCCTGGCGGGCCAGCCGGTCGAGCTCCCGCGAGACGAGGCTGCCGTACTGGACGGCCTTCTTCTCCCGGAAGGCCACCGGGTCGGGGACCCACTCGCGGACGGCGAGCCGCAGCGCCCACTTGCGCTCGCCGCGGGCGGTCACGAGCAGTTCCCCGGGCAGATCCAGTGCCGCGGCGACCACCCGGTCGGAGAGCAACGGCGCGACGGGCTCGACCCCCGCCGCACGGAGCGCCAGCACGTCCCGCTCTAGCTGGTCGGGGAGCGTCCCGACGACCTCGCGGCGCGCCCCGCGGACGGTGTCGGCCGCGACCCGTTCGTCCTCCGGTGCGCGGGCCACCTTCGCGTACCCGCCGAACAGCTCGTCGGCCCCCTGTCCGACCGCGAGCCGATCGAACCCGTCCGCGGCGGCCCGCTTGGCAACCAGATACAGCGGGAGCGCGATGCTCACGGCCATCGCGTCGGTCCGCCCGGTCGCCGCCGCGACTTCGGGGACCGCCCGTTCGATGTCGCCGTGGGTCAACTCGACGACCCGGAGCTCGCGGTCGAGCTTCGCGGCGGCGGTCCGGGCCGCGTCCACGTCGTGGCTGTCGGGGAAGCCGGCGACGTACAGCGGGGCGTCGAGCCGTGCTGCGAGCGCCGCCGAGTCGACGCCGCCGGAGAAGGCGACCGCCAGCCCCTCAGTCGGGACCTCGTCGATCGCCCCCCGAACGGCCTCGCGGACCGCCCGCACGGCCGCCCGCTCGTCGGTCGCCGGGTCTGGGTCCGGCAGCCTCCAGACCCGCTCGTCGCCCTCACTGTCGCGGGCGTGGCCGGCCGGGACCGGGTCGGGGTCGGACAGCGCCGCGGGGTCGAAACTCCACGTGTCGTGGTCGTCGGCCTCGGTGAAGACGGGCTGGCGACCGAGGGCGTCCCGGACGAGCCTGCCGTCCACGGCGCCGGCGAACCCGGCGGTCCCAGGGAGCGGGTCGCCGTCGGCCAGCGCTCCCCGAACCGTCGCCGGCGAGGCGCCGCGGAGGTGGACCTCGTCGATGTCGCGGCGAGCGTTCGTGCGGGCGCTTCCCGGCGCCTCGGCGTCGGCCCGGTCGCTCATGGGAGCAGTCGGTCGAGCGCGAGGCGGACGCGCCGGCGGGTGTTCCCGACGGCCTGGCGCGCGCTGACCAGCCAGGGGGTCCGCCGCGTCTGCAGCGTCGTCCGGCCGTCGACGACCGCCTCGCAGATGGCGTCGGCCGTCGGCTCCTCGGCGTCGACCAGCGTCACCGCGCGGCCGACCATGTCGCTGACGTGGGCGTCGCTGCCGGCGGTGATCGGGAGGTCGTAGCGCTCGGCGAACCGGCGGGCCTGCCGGTTGGAGTAGCCGGTCACCAGCCGGGAGTTGTACACCTCGACCGCGTCGGCCTCGCGGAGTTCGGACTTCTCGATGTTCGCGAGGACGCCGCTGCGCATCTCCTGGAAGGGGTGGGGGACGACGGCGATCCCGCCCCGGTCGCGGATCCGGGCGAGCGTCTCGGCGAACGACAGGCCCGGCTCGACCGCTCCGTCGACGTTCAGCCCGAGGACGTGGCCGGCGGCGCTGGAGACCTCGATCCCGGGGATGCCGACGAGGCCGTACTCCGGGGCCCGTTCGAGCAGTTCCGCGTTGGCGCCGACCTCGTCGTGGTCGGTGACCGCGAGCGCGTCGAGCCCGACCGCGGCCGCCCGCTCCAGCAGCATCTCGACGGAGTCGCGGCCGTCGTAGGAGGCCGCCGAGTGGGCGTGGAGTTCGACCGAGAGCACGGCCGACCGTTGCGCGGGCCCCGGCAAAAGCGACTCGGTCCCGGCCACGCCCCCGGCCGGCCGCTCGCCCCGGTTTCGGCGTTCAGCGGTCGAGGGCCCACCGAACGGCGGTTCCGACGCCGAACCCGAAGACACCGAGCGCCAGGACGACCGGCGCCCAGAAGACCGCCGCGCCCGACCCCTCGAACGACCCCGGGAGCGCGACCACCGCGTTCGGCGTGAACAGCGAGAAGTACGCGATCCGGCCCGCGACGGGCGCGGCGGCCAGCGACAGGCTACCCGCGAGCCCGCCCCGTCGGGAGGCGGCGACCGCCGACAGGACCGGACCGGCGACCGTCGCCGCGGCCAGCACCGCCGCCACGAGTGCGGACGCGGCGCCCGGGACGACCCCGTTCGCCGCGAGCGCCTGGAGCCCCAGAGCGAGGCCGAACAGGCCCGCGGCGGTCGCGAGCGCGCGGGCCGCGGTCGACCGTTCCCCAGCGAGCGCGTCCGCAACCGTGTTTGGGAGCGGTTCGGTCATCGCCCGGTCGCTCCCCGCCATCAGTCAGTAGTCCTCCGCCATCCGTCGCTCACTCGCGTCGGCGCCGTCGACCAGTTCCAGCGGGTCGCCGAAGTCGACGCCCCGGTCGTCGAGCAGGTGCAGGTAGTGTTCGAACTGCTCGGGGGAGTTGCCGCCGTCGTGGAACAGGAGGATGTCCCGCGAGTCCGATCCGAGACGGTCTGCGGCGTCGGCGACGTTCTCGGCCAGCCCCTCCTTCGTGTCGACGTTGTAGTCCGCCACGTCGACCGTCCAAAACCAGTCGCGGTCGCCCGCGTGGTCGCTCCAGAAGTCGTAGTCGATCAGATCGGCCTCGGGCGGGCGGAAGCCCCGCTCGGCGAGCACGGTTTGAAACTCCGCCGCGCGGTCGCCGCCCTTGTCGCCGAAGGGGAACCGGAACAGCTTCGCCGGCCGCTCGACCCCCGCGTCGGCGTACACCTCGTCGATGGCCGCCTCGGTCCGGTCGACCTCCTCTGCGAAGTCCTCGACCGCGATGTCGGAGGCGTGGTTGTGGTCGCGGGCGTGGTTGCCCAGCAGATGCCCCGCCTCGACGGCCGCCCGGGCCTGGTCGGCGTGGTCGGCCAGGCGCCGGCCCTCGCAGAAGAACAGGGCCCGCACGCCGTAGTCGTCGAGGGCGGCGAGCTTCTCCGGGAGCGTCGCGGAGGGGGCGTCGTCGACCGTGAGGTACGCTGTCGCCATGGCCGTACTGTCTCCCGAGCAGCCACGAAAAACTACCGGGCCGCCTGACCGCCCGGGGCCGTCGGGCGGTCCCCGGGCCGCCGGACGGTCGCCGGGGTGCCCCACGGAGCACACTCCCCCGTCCTTTTGAGGGACCACGCCCTCTTGGGACCGATGCGAAACTTCACGGTCGGCTCCGTCTGGGGGATCCCGATCAGGATCAACGTCTCGCTGCTCGTCTTCCTCCCGATCCTCGCGTGGATCATCGGGAGCGGTGCGCAGATCGAGACCTACGCCGGACTCGTCAACACGTTCGCTCCGAACCAGTTCGACGTCGCGACGCTCACAGCGGGATCGACGCCGTGGGCAATCGGCGCCGGCGCCGCGGTCGGGCTGTTCGTCAGCGTCGGCGTCCACGAACTCGGCCACGCGTGGGCGGCCCGGCGCTACGGCATCGGCACGCAGTCGATCACCCTCTGGCTGCTCGGCGGCATCGCCGCCCTGGAGGAGATGCCCCGCGAGTGGAACCGCGAGTTCTGGATCGCCATCGCCGGGCCGATCACGAGCGTCCTCACCGGCGTGGCCTGCTACGCGGTCCTGCTCGCCGTCCCCGCCTCGGCCCCGGTCGTCGGGTTCGTCCTCGGCTGGCTGGTCGTCACCAATATCCTGCTGGCCGTGTTCAACCTCCTCCCTGCGTTCCCGATGGACGGCGGGCGGATCCTCCGGGCGCTGCTTGCCCGCTCGCGGCCCTACGAGTCGGCGACGACGGCGGCCGCCCGATTCGGTACCGGCTTCGCCGTGTTGTTCGGCATCCTCGGGGTGCTCAGCTTCGCGCCGATGCTGATCCTGCTCGCCCTGTTCATCTACGGGGCGGCCTCGACGGAGTCGCGGTCGGTCATGCTCCAGGGCCTGCTCACCGGACTGACGCTGCGGGACGTGGCGCGGCTGGACGGCGAGGCCGTCGACGCCGACGAGTCGGTCGCCGCCTTCACCGACCGGATGATCCGCGACCGCCGGACCGTCTACCCCGTCGTCGACGCCGGCGAGACGGTCGGCGTGGTCACGCTGGACGCCGTGCGCCGGACGGACCCCGACGCCCACGACACCACGCGGATCCGCGAGATCGCGACCACGGATCTGCCGCGGATCCCCGTCGAGTCCGACGCCTTCGAGGCGTTCGTTCGGCTGAGCGAGCACGCGTCGGGGTACGCCCTGGTCGAGGCCGACGGCGAGGTCGTCGGCCTCGTCACCCCCGAGGACTTCACCCACGTCCTCCAGTTCAGACGGGACGGCGTCGAGGTCGGGCCGCGAGAGGCGTTCTGAGGGGACGGCCGCCAGCCCGTCGTCGATCCGCGAGCGCCCCACCGGCGGCGCTCACTCGTCGAGCAGGTTCTCTTCGATCCCCTGGTTCCCGCCGACGAGCGCCGTCAGTCGCCGCGTGCTCGCGTCGAAGAGGGAGACCACCGGGCCGAGCGCCAGTTCGACCAGCGTCAGCGGCCGCGCGACCCGCAGGCTCCACGTCCGGGCGTGGCCCAGTCCGTAGGACTTCGGCACGATCTCCCCGAAGACGAGGATGAGCGTGCTCGCTCCGACGGTTGCGAGGACGACCGCCAGCCCGGGGGAGAACACGTCGGCGACCAGCAGCGTGACGATGCTGGAGATCGCCATGTTGACGACGTTGTTCCCGACGAGGATCGTGACCAGCAGCCGGTGGGGGTCCGCGCGGAGGTCCCCGAGCGCGACGCTGTCCGGTGACCCGTCCGCCGCCGTCTCGCGGATCCACTCCTCGGGCAGCGAGAAGATCGCCGACTCGCTGCTGGAGAAGAAAGCACTCAGCGCGACGAGAGCGACCACCGCGGCGGCCGACGGGACGAGGGACGTGACCATGAGCGGTTGTCGCCCACCGCTCATTTGAAGACCGGTCCCTCGCTCGGGCGAGCGGGACCGACCGGGTCGGGCGCCGTGGCCGCTCCGCGCGACGGCCTGTGGAGACGCCAACGGCGCGAAAACGTGGGTGGGCCCGCTTCAGTCCTCGATCTCGGCGGCGGGCGCGTTGCGTTTGACGCTCTCGATACCGTCGCGGGCGCCGCTACGGTCGCTGTAGCCCTCGCCGCTGTCCATCAGGATGTTGCCGTTGCGGTGCCGGAGTCGCCAGCGGTGCTCGCCGCCGGCGTCCTCGTAGATCTCGAAGGCCGCCCGCCCGATGTCGAGGGCGTCCGCCTCGGGCGCGTATTCGCGGACGCGGTCGACCGCCGCTTCCGCCTCGTCGCGGGCGCTGTAACCCTCGCCGCTGTCGGCGAGGATCTCCCCGTTGCCGCTCAGGAGCCGCCAGCGGTACTCGCCGGCGTTGTCCTCGTAGACCTCGAACTCCAGGTCGTCGACGCGCTCGCGGACCCGGTCGACCGCCCTGTTGGCGTCGTTGCGACGGGTGTAGCCCTCGCCGCCGTCCGCGAGGATCTCGCCGTTGCGGTGGACGAGCCGCCAGCGCCACTCGTCGGCCTCGTCGCGGTAGACCTCGAACCCGGCGGGGTCGAACCAGAGGTAGTCGGCCGGCCCGACGTACGACTGGACGCGGTCGACGGCCCGCCGGGCGTTGCTCCGCGAGGCGTAGCCCTCGCCGCCGTCGCCGAGAACGTTCCCGTTGTCGTGGCGGAGCCGCCAGCGGTACTCGCCGGCGCTGTCCTCGTAGACCTCGATCGTCCCCTGGCTCTCCAGTTCCTCGACGGGTTCGAACTCGGCGTCCTCGTCGGGGATCTCCGCCTCTCGCTCGAACAGCAGCGTCGTCGCGCCGAGGGCGTTGCGGCGGACGCTCGCCATCCCCTTCTGGGCGTTGTGTTTGCGGGTGTAGCCCTGACCGCCGTCGGCGACGACGTTGCCGTTGCGGTGGCGGAGCCGCCAGCGCCACTTCCCGCCGGCGTCCTCGTACAGTTCGAACCGGGCACGGCTCTCGTGGAGCGCGTCGAGTGTCGTCTGGAGGTCCGCCGACTCGCTCTCGCTCGCGGCCGTCTCGTCCCGGGCCTCCTCCAGTTCCGCGGCCAGCCGGTCGCGCTCCCCCTCGACCTCTGCGAGTTCAGCCTCCAGTTCCGCGTTCCGGCTCTCGCTCGCCGCCAGGTCCTCCCGCGTCACTCCGGCGATCAGCGGGGCGATGACGCCGACCAGGGTGATGATCCCCAGGCCGACCGCGTACAGGACGATGACCGGCTGGCTCCCGGTCTGGACGCTCCAGTCCGCCGGGAACACGACCACGAACCAGGCCGCCGCGACGAAACAGACGGCCTGTCCGAGATACGCCGCGTAGTTGGCCCACGGCTGGAGCGGCAGCCTGATCACGGGCCCCGCGACCAGCATCGCGAGCCCGACGGCCGCGACGAAGATGCTCAGTTCCCGGAGGGTGAGCCCCGAAGTCCCGACCGCCGACGAACTCGGCAGGAACAGGACGACCCCCAGCGTCCCCAGCACCAGCCCCGTCAGGAACACCCAGTACCCCCGAACCTCGTCGCGTGTCGTCGGCTCCCCGACTCGGTCCCGATACACGCCGTACAGCAGCCCGTCGTTTGTCTCGGATGCCATGTCTCAATCCTGATATTACTTCCCAGGTACTTAAAATCAGTTGGCGGTCAATGATCACGATGCCCATCCAAACGGCCCGATTCGCCCGTTATCTCGTAGTTCTCCTGTTCCGCCGGCGGACCGGGTTTCGGTAGCGGCCAAAATTGGCTGTCCGTTGGCGGCCGGTAGTAACCGTTCGCGTGGTCGCCGGTGTTCCAGGGAGTGCCCGGATTCGATATCGCGGATAGCGATATACGAACCTGGTTCGCGCCTCAGTCGGCGGTGCCGGGGGAACGGGTCTCGGCGTCGACACCGCGCTCCTCGGGCGTGAGGTAACACTGCGGGTCCGGACCGAAGGGGCCGTCGCCGTCGGACAGCGCCCGCAGGCGGGAAGCGCCGCGACAGATGTCCTGGTACTGGCAGTCGGCGCAGCGGCCGGTGAGGTGCTCCTCCCGCTCGCGAAGTGCGCCCAGCAGCGGGTTCGAGTCGTCGGTCCAGATGTCCCCGAACGGGCGGTCGCGGACGTTGCCCAGCGAGTAGCCCTGCCAGAACTGCGTGAGGTGGACGTTGCCCTGGTAGTCCACGTCGGCGATCCGCTCGCCCGTCGGGTCGCCGCCGTTCTCCAGGAGGTATCCGTGGATCCGGTCGGCCGTCGCCTCGTCCAGTTCCCGGCGGGCGTACTCGACGAGGTAGCCCGCGTCGGCGTAGTTGCCGACCAGTAGCGTCTCGATCTCGTGGCCCCTGTCGTGGTACTCGCGGGTCAGCTCGCAGACCCGCCGGACCGCCGCCCGGCGCTCGTCGGGGGTCAGGTCCACGTCCTGAATCTCGGCCCCCCGGCCGCCGTAGTCGAGGTGATAGAAGCAGAAGCGGTCGACGCCGCGGTCGGCCAGCAGATCCACCACGTCTTCGAGGTCGTCGGCGTTGTGGCGGGTGATCGTGTAGCGGAGTCCGGTCTTCAGCCCCGCCGACTGGGAGGCCGCGATGCCCTCCAGCGCGCGGTCGAACGCGCCCTCCCGGCCGCGGAAGGCGTCGTTGCGCTCGGGCATCCCGTCGACGGAGACGCCGACGTACTTGAGTCCCGCGTCGCGGAGCGCCGCCGCCCGATCCTCGGTCAGCAGCGTCCCGTTGGTCGAGAGGACGGGGCGGAGGCCCGCATCGCTGGCGTGACCGACCAGTTCGACGAGGTCCTCGCGAGCCAGCGGCTCGCCCCCCGAGAAGAGGACGACGGGCGCGCCGAACTCGGCGAGCTCGTCGAGGAACTGCTTGCCCTCCGCAGTGGTCATCTCGCCGGGAGCGGGTTCCGTCTCGGCGGCGGCGTAGCAGTGGTCGCAGTAGAGGTTGCACTGCTTCGTGCAGTTCCAGACGACGACCGGCCGGCGCTGTTTGCGCTCGCGGATCTGTTCTTTCTCGGACTCGTCGGCGGCGTCGTATCGGAGCCCGTCCCCCTCCGCGTCGAGGTCACAGAGGAGCTTGCTGACCGAGATCACGCGTCCTCACCCCCGGCGGCGGTCGATCCGGCCGCCTCGGTTTCCTCGGTCGGGTCGCCGGTCGCGTCGTCGCTCGCCCGGTCGGAGAGCGCGACGCCGTCGGCGGCGAACCGACGGGTCTCGTCGGCGGGGCAGAGCCACAGCGTCTCGGCGGACCAGCCGAACAGCCGTGCGGCCTGTTCGCGGGCGATCTCGGCCGAGGGGGCGCTGACGCTGCCGGCGTGGGTCAGCGGATCGCCGGACTCCTCGCGGACGAACAGCTCCCACTCCCGGGTCACGTCGCCGCGCGGCGCGTCGACCGTCGCGTCGAGGGCGCCGTCACCTCCCTCGCGGTCGGGGTCGGGATCGACATCGGGGTCGGACATATCGGACGGGACGGACTCGCTATTCATACCCACTGCACCGGATTTTCAGTCACTGGGAACGCGGCCGCCCGCTTAGGTAGTGCAGTCCGAACTCCACGGCGATGACCGCGATCCGAACGGGACCGCTGGCGGACGACAGGGTGCTGGACCGACGCCGAGGGGGCCCCGAGCGGGCGCCCCGGAGGTGGCGCTGATGCGGCCGCCGGTCGACACCGCCGAGCGCCCGCTCGTGCTCATCTGGGAGGTCACCCGGGCCTGCGAACTGACCTGCGACCACTGCCGGGCCGACGCCCGGCCCGCCCGCCACCCCGACGAGCTCTCGACGGCCGAGGGCAAGCGCCTGCTCGACCAGACCGCCGACTTCGGTGACCGCCAGCTGGTCGTCCTCTCGGGCGGCGACCCGATGAAACGGCCGGACCTGGTGGAACTGGTCGACTACGGGACCGACCAGGGACTCACGGTCTCGCTGACGCCCAGCGGGACCGACGAACTCGACGCCGGCTCGATCGGCGACCTGGCCGACGCCGGGCTCAAGCGGATGGCACTGAGCGTGGACGGCGCGACGCCCGAGCGCCACGACGCCTTCCGCGGCGAACCGGGGAGCTTCGAGGCGACGATGCGGGCCGCGAGACAGGCCCAGCAGGCGGGGATCCCGCTGCAGATCAACACCTCGGTCTGCGCCGACACCGTCGAGGATCTGCCGGCGATCCGCGACGTGGTGGCCGACCTCGGCGCGGTGCTGTGGAGCGTGTTCTTCCTCGTGCCCGTCGGTCGCGGGCAGGTGTTAGACCCCATCGCACCCGACCGGGCCGAGCGGGTCATGGAGTGGCTGGCCGAGGTGGCCGACGAGGCGCCGTTCGGCCTGAAGACGACGGAGGCGCCCCACTACCGGCGGGTCCGCCGGCAGGCGGCCGCCGAGTCGGAGGGGGCCTCGGCGGGGGCAGGCGGCGACGACGCCCCGACCGCCGACGAGAACCGGCGGGCGAGCGTCCTCGCGGGCGACGGCTTCGCGTTCGTGAGCCACACCGGCGAGGTGTACCCCTCGGGGTTCCTGCCGAAGTCGGCGGGCACGGTCCCCGAGGACCACGTCGCCGAGGTGTACCGCGAGTCGGACCTGTTCACGGCCCTGCGGGACCGCGACGAACTGCGCGGGAAGTGCGGCGCCTGTCCCTTCAGGGAGGTCTGCGGCGGGAGCCGGTCGCGGGCGTACGCCCACACCGGCGACCCGCTGGCGAGCGACCCGCTCTGCGGGTACGTCCCGCCGGGCTACGACGGCCCGCTCCCCTGGGAGGACGCGAGCGAGGCGGTCCGGGCGGAGGGCCGACCCTGAGTGGCCGGAGCACCCGCCGGCTCGTCGGACGACCGCTCGGATATGTCCGGATCGTGTGACGTGTCCGAGGCGTCCGGAGCGGACGCTCTCGGCGGGTCGCGCCCGTTCGCGGCGGCCGTGTGTCGGTGCGATTATAACGGTCGTCGGGTAAGTGGCCGCTAGCAATGGTCCGTGACCCGTTCGCGGACGACGAGGCGCCGGACCTCCAGGAGGTGCTCGACGCGCTCGACGACCCCGACTGCCGGGCCATCGTCACCGCCCTGGAGGAACCGATGACCGCCAGCGAGATCTCCGAGGCCAGCGACATCCCCCTCTCGACGACCTACCGGAAGCTCGACCGCCTGGAGGAGGCCCAGCTGCTGTTCGAGGGCACCGAGATCCGCCCCGACGGCCAGCACGCCAGCATCTACGAGGTCGACTTCGAGGAAGTCGTCATCGCTTTGACCGAGGAGCGCGAGTTCGAAACCGAGATCGCCCGTCGGCCACGGACGCCGGACCAGCGCCTCGAATCGCTCTGGTCGGAGGTGCGCAAGGAAACATGAGCCCACACGCTACACCCGGAACCGTCGTGCTCGTCGCGTTGAAGACCATCACGCTCATCCTCGGCGGGATGATCACCTACTTCTCCTACAAGGCCTACCGCCGGAGCGGCGCCCGGCCGCTGTGGTATCTCGCGGTCGGGTTCGGGATCGTCACGGCCGGAACCTTGCTTGCGGGCGCTATCGACCAGGCGATACGCTTCTCGCTGTTCGGCGTCAACGTCCCCTTCTTCGGCGGGAACGTCGACAACCAGACCGTCGCCGACTTCGCCCTCGCCATCGAGAGCGCCCTGACCGCGACCGGCTTCGCCGTCATCGTCTACTCGCTGTACTCGGAGTAGGGCCCTCGGCCCCCCGACTCCCGGACCTGCGACCGTCCCCTTCCTCTCGCGACAGGCGCTCGTCGCCGCTCGTCGGTAGTTCGTGACCTCGCTATCGAATGGCGAGACGTCACGACACCTGACCGAACCACAGATCCGCTCGTCGGTTCTCCCACCCACAACGGTTCGCGAGCCGACGATACATTGTATGTCGCTATATCGAACGTCGGTGGTGAAGTTCCAGGGTGCCTTCGTGCCGCGAGCGTCCCCGGTCGGCTTTCCGCGTGGCGGTCGTCTGCATCGCGTGCCGTGACCTCAACACGGGTCGATACTGTCGCCGGCCACGCGATGCGCACCCGTGACCGACACGCGGTACGTCGCCGTCGCGGCCGCGTCGGCGTGCAGCGTCTCGTCGCCGAGGGGCTGTGTGTAGGCATACGGGACACGAACGGAGACCTCCAGCCCGGTGATACTCAGTCCCGTGACCGACGCCTCCCTCGTCGCCGTCCCCTCGTCGACCCCCCAGTCGGAGAGACACGAGGCGTCGCCGAGGCGGTCGGTGACGTGGGCCCGTTCGGCAGCGAGCGCGCGCTGCTGGGCGAGCGATACCGCGGCCAGGGCTCCGAGGACGAGGACAACGACAGCGACGGCCACACGGGCCCGGCGGGAAACCATGTCGCCCGGGGCAATTCCCGGCTGGATTGAATCCTTTGTGGGCCCCTGCCGGACGGCAGCGCCTCGACCGGCACCGGCGCGGCCGGTTCGACCGAGTGCAACAGTCTACACAGCCCTGCGGCGACGAACGCGCAGTCCTCCACAGTCGAGCGGCCAGTCCGGAGCCGTCGACCCGCGGCATTTTTGTACGATAGCTGGAATTACCTCCCCATGGAGTGTTGGATGCGATGTCACTAGCCGAGATACGGCGACCGACGAGTCGGCGCGAACGGTACCGCTTCATGGCCCTGGCCGCGTCGAAACCGTTCGCGGTCGGGGCGGTCCTCGTCCCGCTGTTGCTGCCCGTGGTGGGATATCTCTCGGGCGACGTCCGGGTCATGTTCACCGTCCACCTGTTCCTGGGCGCCTTCTGGTTCGGGACCGCGGTCCTCGGTGCGGTCGTCCTCGGCCCAGTCATGGGCAGCCTCTCCGAGCAAGCGAACGTCGAGTTCGCCGAGGGGTTCGTCCCGAGGATGAACCTGCTCATGGAACCGGTTTCGGTCGGCGTCGTCGGCTCCGGGATCGGCCTCGCCGGGATGATGGGCCTGTGGGACTCACCGACCCCGTCGCTGTGGGCGGCACTGGGGCTCGCCGTCGCGCTGCTCGTCCTCGGGTTCGGGCCGCTGCACAAGTTCACCGCAGGGATGTTCGACGAGATCGCCGCCGAGGACACCGACCACGAGCGACTCGCCGAACTCAACAAGAAGTACGGCATGCTGAGCATGGTCGAACTGCTGCTCATGGTCGCCATCGTCGCGACCATGTCCGGTCTGCGCTGGGGGTTCTGACGCGGCGGCCCCGACGGGGCTCGACCGGGCTACCGAACGGTGAGTTCGCCACGGCAGAGTGGGGCGGCTATATGGTTCCCACGTCCGAACCGATCCCCATGCGCGTACTACTGCTCGGAGCGAGCGGACGGATCGGACGGCGCGTCGCGTCGGAACTGCTCGACCGCGGCCACGAGGTCACGGGCGTCTCGCGCAACGGGACGGTCGACGGGGTCGACGACCCGTCGTTCGTCGCCGTGTCGGGCGACGCGAGCGACCCGGACGCCGTGGCCCGGCTGGCGACCGGCCACGACGCCGTCGCCAGCGCGCTCGGCCCGGGCGACGACGAGGACCCGGCCGTACTCGTGGAGATGATGGAGGCGACCGTCGAGGGGCTGCGGCGGGCGTCGGTCGACCGCCTCGTCTGGACGGGCGGCGCCGGCGGCCTGTCGGTCGGGCCGGACACCCGCCTCGTCGAGACCGACGACTTCCCCGACGAGTGGGAGCCCCTCGCCCGCGCGGCCATCGACGCCTACGAGGTCCTGGCGGAGGCCGACGACCTGGCGTGGACGTACCTCGCGCCGGCCGCGCTGATCGAACCCGGCGAGCGGACCGGGGAGTACCGCACCGCCGAGGGCGAACTCGTCGCGGACGACGAGGGCGACAGCTACATCTCGATGGAGGACTTCGCGGTCGCGCTGGCGGACGTGCTCGAATCGGGCGAGGCGGTCCACACCTACCTCGGCACGGGGTACTAGTAGGTGTAGACGACCGCCTCGAACGGGCGGAAGGTCGCGCCGACGGGATCGGCCGGGGGGTCGTCGCAGTTGGCGAGGAGAATCTCGGCGTCGCTCGCGGCGAACCCCTCGGGTTCGAACGTCGCCGGTTCGTCGGACCAGTTGCAGACGACGAGCCGGCGCTCGCCGTCGAGCGTCCGGGTGAACGCGTAGAACTGGTCGTCGTCGGGGACGAGCGGGTCGTAGTCGCCGTAGACGAAGACCGGGTCGTCGTCCCGGAGGTCGATCAGCCGGCGGTAGTGGTGGAAGACGGACTCGTCGTCGGCGCGTGCGGCGGCGGCGTTGACCTCGGTGTAGTTGTCGTTGACGGGCAGCCACGGGTCGCCGTCGGTGAAGCCGGCGGCCTCGTCGTCGGACCAGTGCATCGGCGTGCGGGCGTGGTCGCGGCTGCGGTAGTTGACCGCCTCGCGCACGTCGTCGAACGAGTCGGCAGTGCCGGCGTCGAGCATGTCCTCGACGAGGCCGACGGTCATCGCGTCGTCGATATCGTCGAGGCTCTCGAACTCGGTGTTGGTCATCCCGAGCTCCTGGCCCTGGTAGAGATAGGGCGTGCCCCGCATCGTCAGCAGGAAGGTGGCGACGAGCTTCGCGGAGCGGCGGCGGTACGAGTCGTCGCCGAACCGCGAGACGATCCGCGGGTGGTCGTGGTTGCCGAGGAACAGCGCCTCCCACGCGGGCTCGGCGACCGCCCGCTGGTTGCGGGTCATCAGCTCCTTGAACTCCCGGAGGCTCCACTCGCCCCAGTTGTCGTCGGTCCAGTCGTCGGCCTGGTCGACGTCGAGGTGGTCGAAGTGGAACACCATGTCCAGGCACTCGCCCCGCTGGACGAACTCCCTGGCGTCGTCAGCGTCGGCGCCGCCCATCTCCCCTGCGGACATCGCCTCCTCGGGCACGACCGCGCCGAGCTCGTCGAGGTACTCGCCGAGCTGCGGCCCGAAGGTGTAGTGTTCCGAGCCGAGCGGGCCGGGCTCGTCGGGGTCGCCGTCGGGGTACCCCTCCGCCTTCGAGAGGTGGCTGATGGCGTCCATGCGGAACCCGTCGATGTCCTTCTCGACCCACCAGGTGACGATGTCTTTGACCGCCTCGCGCACGTCTGGGTTGCGCCAGTTCAGGTCGGGCTGGTTCTCGTTGAAGACGTGGAGGTACCACGCCTCCCGTTCGTCGTCCCACGACCACGCCGACCCGCCGAACAGCGACTCCCAGTTGTTCGGCGGTTCGTCGGGTTCGCCCTCGACCCAGTGGTAGTAGTCTGCGTACTCGCCCTCTCCGCGCTGGGACTTGCGGAACCACTCGTGTTCGCTGGAGGTGTGGTTGACGACCAGGTCCATGATGAGCTTCATGTCCCGGTCGTGGAGTTCGTCGCGGAGCGCCTCCCAGTCGCTCATGTCGCCGAACTCCTCGTTGATGGCGCGGTAGTCGCGGATGTCGTAGCCGTTGTCGTGGTTCGGCGAGTCGTAGACCGGCGAGAGCCACACCACGTCGACCCCGAGTTCGTCGAGGTAGTCGACGCGCTCGGTGACGCCGGGGACGTCCCCGACGCCGTCGCCGTCGCTGTCCGAGAAGCTCCGCGGGTAGATCTGGTAGACCACTGCCTCCTTCCACCACTCGCGGTCGATGCGACTGTCCGTGGACTGGTGCTGCTGTGTCATCGTTCTGTGTCGGTCGGGCTGTCGAGGGCCGGTCCGTCGGGGTCGGGCGTCAGGTAGACCCACGCCTCCCACGGGCCGAGGTCGAGCCTCCGTCCGGGGACCGCCGGGGCGTCGTCGTTGGCGAGCGCGAGTTCGAGGCCGTCGACGGTCACGCCGTCGGGCACGTCGAACGTCGTCGGCTCGTCGTCGAAGTTGAGGACGATCAGCGCGCGCTCGGCGGGTCCGTCACCGTCGTCCGCGAGCGTGCGGGTGTACGCGAAGATGTCCGGGTGTTCGGGGGCGAGCAGTTCGAAGTCGCCGTAGACGAGCAGGTCGCGGTCCCGGAGCGCGACCAGGTCGCGGTAGTAGTGAAACACCGAGTCGGGGTCGGCGCGGGCGCGGGAGACGTTGACTTCGGTGTAGTTGGGGTTGACGCCGATCCACGGCTCGCCGTCGGTGAAGCCGGCCGCCGCCTCGTCGCTCCACTGCATCGGGGTGCGGGCGTTGTCGCGGCTCATCGCCTCGACGGCCTCGCGCACGTCCTCGTAGGCGTCGGCGTGGCCGTCGGGGTCGTCGACGGCCGACGCGACGTAGTTGCGCGCCTCCACGTCCCGGAGGGCCTCGCGGGACTCGAACGGCGCGTTCGTCATGCCGATCTCCTCGCCCTGGTAGACGAACGGCGTGCCGCCGAGGGTGTGGGTGAGCGTCCCGAGGAGCTTCGCGGACTTCCGGCGGTACTCGCCGTCGTCGCCGAACCGCGAGACCATGCGGGGCTGGTCGTGGTTGTTGAGATACAGCGAGTTCCAGCCCTCGTCGGCCAGGCCCTCCTGCCACTTCGCGAGGATCTCCTTGAACTCGACGAGATCGGGGCCGTCGGCGTCCCACTTCGAGTCGCCGTGGTCGAAGGTGACGTGCTCGAACTGGAAGAGCATCGAGAGGCCGTCGCCGTCCGCGCCGACGTACTCGCGGGCGTCGTCGACGGAGACGCCCGGCGTCTCGCCCACCGCCAGGATCTCCTCGTCGTCGAGGACCTCCTCGACCATCTCGCCGACGTACTCGTGGACGCGCGGGCCGTTCATGAAGTGCTGTGCGTTGCCCGAGTCGCCGCCGTCGGGGTAGCCCGCTGCCTTGGAGATCATGTTGATCACGTCCATGCGGAAGCCGTCGATTCCCCTGTCGAGCCACCACTCCATCATGTCGTAGAGCGCCTCGCGCACCGCGGGATTGGCCCAGTCGAGGTCGGGCTGTTTCTCGTCGAAGAGGTGGAGGTACCACGCCTCGCGCTCGTCGTCGTAGGACCACGCGGGGCCGCCGAACACCGACTGCCAGTCGTTCGGTGGCTCGTCGGGCTCGCCCTCGACCCAGTGGTAGTAGTCGGCGTACTCGCCGTCCCCGCGGCGCGAGCGCTGGAACCACTCGTGCTCGTCGGAGGTGTGGTTGACGACGAGGTCCATGATCAGACGGATCCCGCGTTCGTGGAGTTCGTCGCGCAGGCGCTCCCAGTCTCCCATGTCGCCGTAGGCGTCGTCGATGGCCCGGTAGTCGGCGATGTCGTAGCCGTTGTCGGCCTGCGGCGAGGCGTAGACGGGGTTGAGCCAGACGGCGTCGACCCCCAGTTCGTCGAGGTAGTCGACGCGGTCGATCAGCCCCGGCAGGTCCCCGACGCCGTCGCCGTCGCTATCGTTGAAGCTCTTCGGGTAGACCTGGTAGACGACCGCTTCCTTCCACCAGACTCGCTCGTCGTCGTCGCCGCTCATCGCCGGTCACCGTTCCGTCGGACCCTCGCAGACGGTTCCACGGACCGCAGGTGAGCCACGGTACCGTCCCGCTCGCGTCCGACGATTCGCTTATCACGTCGTATCGCTTGGATGCGTTTCATGGGTGGCGTCCGGAAGTCCGACGCGGACTCCGCTCGACAAATACTGACTGGAACGACTCACTTAATTCTGACGAGGATATTGAAGAACAGATTCAACCAAAGTTTTATGGGTAAGTCTATCATGGTCTTGAACGAGCGATGTCTGACAACCAGAACCACGGGTCGAACGGGACGCCCATGTCGCGCCGGCGGATGATGCGGTTGCTCGGTGCGACCGGCGTCGCGACGGGCCTCGCGGGCTGTGGTGGACAGTCGGCAGTGGAAACCGAGACAGAAGGCGACGGCGGTGACGGCGGCGCCGACGGCGGCGACGGTGGAGACGGCGGCTCCGAGACGCCGGAGTCGACCGCCACGCCGGAGGGATTCGAGAGCACCTCGATGGGGACCATCCAGGAGCTGGCCTACGTCACCAACCAGACGCTGCCGGTGTTGCCGGTCATGGAGAAGCTGGCCCAGTCGTTCCAGGCGACCGACGACTGGTCGGTTCCCTCGGCCGACAGCGAGAAGATGCAGGTGTACTGGCCGACCAGCTGGCTGCCCCGGACCGGCGACTGGACGCTGAAGGAGGGCGCCGACGACGAGCGGCTGACCCTCGCCCAGTGGGCCGTCCCCGCCGACTCCCAGTACAACGTCTGGAACGGCACGAACGACGGGGAGGCCCGGCGGATGCTCTTCGACCGCTTCATGCGGTACAACGTCGCCACGCGGGAGTACCACCCCTACGTGATCAGCGACTGGGAGGTCAGCGAGTCGGCGCTGACCCTCTCGGTCCGCGAGGGGCAGACCTGGCACGACGGCGAGCCCGTCACCGGGACGGACGTGGCCAACCACCTCAAGCTCGACCTCTACAACAGCGCCGGCGGCGGCGGGATCGGCCCGTACGTCCTGCCGGAGGGCGACATGAACGCGGTGCCCGACCGCGTGCAGGCGACCGGCGAGAAGACCGTCGAGGTCACGCTCGAACAGGCCGTCAACGAGGAGATCCTCCTGTCGCTGCTCGCGCCGACGCGGCTGCGCGCCTACGACGAGGTCTACGGCGAGTACGTGACCGCCCTCGACGAGGCCGAGAGCGAGGAGGAGCGGTCGTCGGCGCTGGGCGAGCTGACGGAGTTCACCGACGCCGAGCCGGTCGGCAACGGCCCCTTCCAGTGGGAGGACGCCGACAGCCAGCGGACGCTCGTCTCGAAGTACGAGGGCCACCCCGACGCGGACAACATCAACTTCTCCGAGGTCGAGTACCTGTACAAGCCCCAGAACTCCGGCCGGTGGAGCTCGCTCATCAACGGCGAGACCGACGGGTCTGCGACGCTGTTCATGCCGCAGAACCAGACTCGACGGCTGCCCGACCACATGCAGACCGCGCTGGTCTCCCGTCACTGGGGGATGGGGATCGTCTTCAACCACGACCGCGAGCCGGTGGACGACGTGCGCGTCCGGAAGGCGATCGCCAACGTCATCGACCGCGAGGCCGCGGCGGGCAACTCCGCGGCGGGCACCGGGTCGAAGGTCGCCGTCACGTACCCGAGCGGCCTGACCGGCGAGTTCAACGGACAGATCGAGGGCCACTGGCTCGAGGGCGTCGCCGACGAGTTCGACACCTACGGTCGCGCCGAGCAACGCACCGAGCGTGCCGCCGAGCTGCTCCGCGAGGCCGGCTACGAGAAGAGCGGCGGTACCTGGCAGAAGGACGGCGAGCCGCTCTCGCTGCCGATCAAGGGGCCCGCGGGCTTCTCCGACTGGGTCTCCGGCGTCCAGACCATCGTCTCGCACCTCCAGGACTTCGGCATCGAGTCCGAGCCGATCATGCAGGACTCGGCGACCTACTGGGGCGGCGACTACGTCGAGGGCGACTTCAAGCTCGCGCTCCAGGGGTGGGCGTCGTACAACCACACCCACCCGTACTTCCACTTCGACTGGATCTACCGGAGCGGGGACGCCACGGACTACTGGAACGTCCCGACCGAGTACGAGGCACCGATCCTGCACGAGGACCTGCGCGACTCGGAGACCATCGCCCCCGACGGGTACATCTCCGACCTGGCCACGCCCCAGGAATGACCCTCGCACGAACGGGGACGGCCCCGTCAACGCGGCGGTGGAGCTAACAGGCGCCGTCTCACACCGTTTCACACATGAAATACTTCGTCAAACGCATCGGACAGTCGGTGTTCACCGTCTTCGCGGTGGTGTCGTTCAGCTTCGGCCTCATCCGGCTCCTGCCGGGGGGACCGATGGACTACCTCCGCGCGCAGATCATGGAGCAGGGGGGCAGCAACCTGTCGCCGGAGGCGATAAACCGGCGCATCGAGGCCCAGTCGGGGATCAACCCGGACGAGCCGGTGTACGTCCAGTACGTCGACTACATGCTCGGCCTCGCGCAGGGCGATTTCGGCCAGTCGGTCTGGTACGGCGACCCCGTCGCGAGCATCATCGGCCCGGCGATCCCCTGGACCGTGTTCCTGACCGCCTCGGCGCTGTTCATCGCCTTCACCGTCGGCGTCTCGCTGGGCGCGGTCATGGCCTACAAGGAGGGCTCGACGTTCGACGTCGGGTCCACCGGCGTCGGCCTGGTGCTCAACTCGACGCCGGGCTACGTCGTCGCGCTACTGCTCGTCGCGTACCTGGGTTACCGCTACCAGATCTTCCCGACCGGCGGGCGGTACAACTCCGCGCTCGACCCCGCGCTCACCAACCCCGAGTTCCTGCTGAGCGTCCTCTACCACGGGGCGATGCCGATCGCGTCGATGGCGGTCGTCGGCTTCGGCGGCTGGGCGCTGTCGATGCGCGGCAACGCCATCCGCGTCCTCGGGGAGGACTACCTCCGCGTGGCGCGCCTGCGCGGGCTCTCGACCCGCCGGATCGCCCTGCGGTACGTCGCGCGCAACGCCATCCTGCCGATGTACACGGGCCTGATGATCGCCATCGGGACCGTCTTCGGCGGGGCGGTGATCATCGAGAACATCTTCGCGTACCCGGGCGTCGGGTTCTACCTGATCAAGGCCATCGGCGCCCGGGACTACCCGCTGATGATGGGCGGGTTCATCCTGATCACCATCGCGATGGTCATCGGCATCACCATCGCCGACCTGACCTACGGGATACTCGACCCGCGCGCCAGGGGAGGTGCCTCGCGTGAGTCCTACTGACGACGAACGGGGCGACGACCCGCAACCGGGTGAGGAGGCCGACTCCGACCCCGCCTTCGACGCGATCGCGGGCAACGACGACGCCATCGACCCGGCGGCGGTCACCGGGACCGACGACGACGCCGGCCCGTCGCGGCCGGCCATCTCCGGGCACGCCTGGAAGGGGCGGCTCCCAGCGGCCGACGGAGAGCGCGATGACGACCTCCGCGCGGACGGCGGCGAGCGCACCGACGACCTCCGCTCCGACGGTGCCGGCGGGTCGGTCTCGGAGTTCGAGCAGATGGCCGACGTGACGCTCAGCGAGAGCGAGCGCCGCCGGCAGTGGTTCGAGGAGAAGGTGCTCGCGCCGGCCCGGATCGTCTGGGACGACTGGCGGGCCCGCTTCGGCGTCGCCGTCGTCACGCTGTACCTGTTCATGGGGCTCGTCGGCCCCCACGTCGTCGCGGAGCCGTCGCCCAATCAGGGCCGGCGGCTGATCGGGGCGTTCCGGACGCTGGAGCACCCGTTCGGGACGACCGCCTCCGGCGTGGACATCCTCTCGCAGCTCGTCTACGCGACGCCCGCGATGCTGTTGATGATCACGGCCGGCGCGGTGTTCACGGTCGTCCTCGGGACGGCCGTCGGCACGCTCGCCGGCTACAAGGGCGGGCGCGTCGACAGCGTCCTGATGACGATCACCGACGTGATGATGACCATCCCGGGCCTGCCGCTGACCATCGTCCTCGCGGCGGTGCTGCAGATCGAGGGCCACCCGGTGGTCATCGGCGTCCTCATCACGGTCAACGCCTGGGCGGGGCTCGCACGCGCGATCCGCTCGCAGGTGCTGACGCTGCGGGACGCCGAGTACGTCGAGGCCTCGCGCATCATGGGGATCCCGACCCCGCGGATCATCGGCAGCGACATCGTCCCGAACCTGATGCCGTACATCTCGATGAACTTCGTCCGGCAGGCCCGCGCGGTCATCTTCGGGGCCGTCGGGCTCTACTTCCTCGGCGTCCTGCCGTACAACAGCAACAACTGGGGCGTCATGATGAACGCCGCGGTCAACCGCGCGGGGGCGACCTCCTCCGCGGCGGCGTTCCACTGGCTGCTCGTCCCGATGGTGACGATCATCGTCCTCGCGCTCGGGCTGACCCTGCTCGCGCAGGGCGCCGACCGCGTGTTCAACCCGCGGGTCCGCGCCCGCCACGCGAAGACCGTCGAGGACGACGGCGACGAGGAGGGCGACGCCGGCGGCCCCGGCGGCGCCACCAGCGCGGCCACGGGAGGTATCTGACATGGCGAGCACGCGCGACGACACGAGCGGCACCGACGGGTCCTCGCGGGGCCGCGACGAGACGGCCCGCGCGACCGACGACCCCATCGTCGAGGTGCGCAACGTCAGCGTCACCTACGACCTGCAGGCCCGCGACGCGATGGTGCTCGACGACGTGAGCCTCGACCTGCGCCGCGGGGAGATCCTCGGCTGTGTCGGGGAGTCCGGGTCGGGCAAGTCCATGCTCGCCAACGCGATGATGGACGCCGTCGAGGAGCCCGGGATCACCACCGGCGACGTGCGCTACTACCCCTCGGAGAACGCCGACCCGGTCCACGTCCTCGATCTTTCGGGCGACGATCTCAAGCAGTTCCGCTGGGAGGAGATCTCGATGGTCTTCCAGGGCGCCCTCTCCTCGTTCAACCCCACGATGACCATCGGCGGGCACTTCGAGGAGACGCTGGAGGCCCACGACTACGACGTCGACGAGGGCATGGAGCGGGCCCACCAGCTGCTGTCGGACCTGTATCTGGACCCCGAGCGCGTCCTGAACTCCTACGCCCACGAGCTGTCGGGCGGGATGAGCCAGCGGGCGCTGATCGCCCTGTCGCTCATCCTCGAACCGGACGTGCTCCTGATGGACGAGCCGACCGCCGCGCTGGACCTGCTGATGCAGCGGTCGATCCTCTCCTTGCTCGACGACATCAAGGAGAAGTACGAGCTGTCGATCCTCTTCATCACGCACGACCTGCCGCTGGTCGCGGGGCTGGCCGACCGGCTGGCCATCCTCTACGCGTTCGAGCTGGCGGAGGTCGGGCCGAGCGAGCGGCTCGTCCGCGACTCCTCGCACCCCTACACCAGAGCACTGCTGAAGGCGGTACCGAACCTCGACGCACCCCTGGAGACGATGCAGCCGATCGAGGGGACCGCGCCGAACCCGGCGCACGTCCCGGACGGTTGCCACTACGCGCCGCGGTGTCCGCTGGCCGACGAGCGCTGCCACGAGGAGAAACCGGAGTGGTACGACGCCGGCCCGGACCAGCGCTCGGCCTGCTTCTACCACGAGCGGGCCGACGAGGCCGTGCCGTTCGACGTGGAGGGCGTCGCCGAGGCCGTCGAGGCGACCGCCGACGAGGCCGATACCGACGACGCCGGCGCGTTCGGAGCCGGCGCGAGCGGTGGGAGCGGCGGGCGCGGCGCGCTCGCCGCACCGGACGACGAGACCGTCGTCTCGCTGGACGACGTGTCCATCCACTTCGAGGAGGAGCAGGGGCTGCTCGGGTCGCTGACCGGCGACCCCGAGACGGTCCACGCGGTCGACGACGTGTCCATCGACATCCCGGAGAACGACGTGCTGGCGCTGGTCGGCGAGTCGGGCTGCGGGAAAACGACGCTCGGCAAGGCGATCATCGGCGTCCAGCGGCCGACGGAGGGGACCGTCTCCTACCGCGGTCAGGACGTCTGGGACGCCAAGGACGGCGTCGGCGGCCCCGAGATCGAATACGGCGACATCCGCCGGGCGCTGCAGATTATCCACCAGGACCCGGGCGCGTCACTGAATCCCAACCAGAAGGTCGTCACCTCGCTGGAGGCGCCGCTGAAGCGCTGGAACCCCGAGCTGTCGACCGAGGACCGCCGGGCGCGCATCTACGCGCTGCTCGACCGGGTCGGAATGACCCCGCCCGAGGACTACGCCAACCGCTTCCCCCACCAGCTCTCGGGCGGGGAGCAACAGCGGGTGGCGCTCGTCCGCGCCCTGCTGATGAACCCGGACGTGATCCTCGCCGACGAGGCCGTCTCGGCGCTGGACGTGTCCCTGCGGGTGGAGACGATGGACCTGCTGCTCGAACTGCAGGAGCAGTTCAACACCTCCTTCGTCTTCATCTCGCACACGCTGTCGAACGCCCGCTACCTCGCGGAGAAGGCCGACGGCCGCATCGGGATCATGTACCTCGGTGAACTCGTCGAGGTCGGCCCGCCCGACGAGGTGCTCAACGACCCCCAGCACCCCTACACGAAGGTGCTGCGGTGGGCGACGGCGAACTTAGACCCCAGCGACCAGGAGATGACCGAGCCGCCGGTCCGGTCGATCGACATTCCGGACCCCGTCGACCCGCCGACGGGCTGTCGGTTCCACACCCGCTGTCCGGAGGCCCGCGAGGCCTGCGTGAGCGAGGCGCCGGACCTGGACGAGTCGGGGTCCGGCGAGCGCGCGGTCGCGTGCCACCGGGCGGACCCGAACCACCCCTACTGGGACAGCGAACCTCTGGAGGGCGTCGACGCCGCGGAGTCGCCGAACGCCGGGGACTGACGATGGCGGTCCCGCCCGCCCGGCCGCGGGCCGCTCTGACATGCGGCGGCCCGGCGCGGGGTCGGGCGGTGGCGGGACCATGAAGTGCCCGGCCGTCGATCACCGCGTACGGAGGACGTGGGTGTGACGACAGTCTGGCGCGCGTTCCTGACGGCGAGCGCCGTGTTGCTGGGGTTCCTGGTCCTGGCGGTCCCGTTCGTCGAGCGGGGGACCGGGACCTTCGTGATCTCGGTGGTGAGCTTCGCGATGCTCGCCGTGGTGTTCGTCGCCTCGGCGGTGTTCATCCGCCTCGACTGGGACCCCTTCGAGGAGCTGTGGTGAGCGGCCGCGGCGGACGACGGGAGCGGCGAAGCCGCCGATCGAATATGCAAGAGGAACAACCATACGTGAGACCGATCAACGGACCGATATCATGACCGACGAAGGGATCGATGACGGGACACTCAGGGACGAGCTGAACGTGTTCGGCTTCTCGGACACGGAGATCGACACCTACCTGGCGATCCTCGAACAGGGCGAGACGACGGTGCGGACCGTCGCGGAGGCGGCGGACGTGACCCAGCGGGCGGTGTACAACATCGCCGAGCGCCTGGAGGACCGCAACCTCGTCGTCGTCAACGACCACGCCTCGCCGACGACGATCCGGGCGCGGCCGCCCGAGGAGGCCATCGACGCGCTGTCGAACCGCCTCGAATCCATCACCCCGACGCTGGAGGAGCGGTTCAACCGGACTGAGCCCCAGACGCCGGAGATCCAGATCATCAAGGCCCGCGAGACGGCGGTCAAGCGCCTCCGGAGGGGGATCTCCGAGGCCGACCACGAGGTGCTCGTGGCGGTCCCCGGCCACTCCTACGAGGACATCGAGCCGGAGCTGCGGGACGCGGTCGACCGGGGCGTGCTCGTCTTCCTGCTCGTCGGCGGCATGGCCGACATCGACGCCGACGAGCTGGGGCTCGACGAGACGGCCGCGGTCGTCCGCTCGTGGTCCGAGAGCCTGCCGTTCATGTACGCCGCCGACGACGAGGCGGCGATGATCGGCCACTCGGGGATCCTCTCGGGCACCCACGTCGACAAGGAGGCGGTCACCGTCACGCAGGACAACCTCGCCGGGGCGATCGTCGGGCTGTACTTCGGCGCCTACTGGCCGGCGGCGACCGAGGTCCACGTCCGCGAACCCGGCGAGCTCCCGCGGACCTTCGAGTGGTTCCGCCACTCCGTGCTGGAGGCCGTCCTCCACCGCCGCGAGGGCACGGAACTGGAGGCCGTCGTCCGGACCGACGAGGGCCCCGAGGTCGCCGGTCGGGTCAGCCAGGTCCGCCAGGCGTTCGTCGAGCCGTCGACCAACGACTACACGCTGGAGACCAGCCTCTATCTGGAGACCGACGGCGGCGAGGTCAGCGTCGGCGGCCCCGGCTCGTTCATCGAGGAGTACGAGGGCGACGTGGTGACGCTGCGCCCGGCCGACGAGTAGTCGCGGTCTCGATGGTTTTTCCCGGTTTTCCAGTACCCGAATACGTTCGGCACAACCCCTGGAAGCGTCGGCGCCGTAGGTCCGTGCATGTCCACCGGACTGAACCCCGAGGCGGTCGTCGCCGAGACCGGCGCCCCCCGCGACGCGCCGCGGGAGACGCTGGACGTTCGCGACCTGGGACCGCCGAAGCCGCTGGCGAATACCCTCGAACGGCTGGTCGAACTGGACGACGAGACGGTGCTGGTCCAGTTCAACGACCGCGCGCCCCAGCACCTCTACCCCAAGCTCGACGACCGCGGCTACGAGTACGCGACCGTCGAGCGCGACGGCGTCACCGTCACGACGATCTGGCGGGCATGACCGGCGCGTCGTCGACCGGCGGGACCGAGGGCGCCGACTCCGACGCCGCCGGCGCCGCGGAGCCTCCCGCCGACCCGGCTGTCAAGACGACCGAATCGGACGGCGAGACGACCGAATCGGACGGTGAGACGACCGAACCGGACGGCGAGACGACCGAACCGGACGGCGAGACGACCGAACCGGACGGCGAGACGACCGAACCGGACGGCGAGACGACCGAACCGGACGGCGAGACGACCGAACCGGACGGCGAGACGCCCGATCCCGACGCGGCTCGCGCCCGGATCCGCGAGCGGGCAAGCGAGGTCCGCGAGCGGGAGGTCGAGACGGCGCTCGCGAGGCTCGACGCCCGGGGCGACCTCCCGGATCGGGACCGCGAGGCGGTCGAACGACTCGCCGACCGGCTGGTCGCCCGCCTGCTGGCCGCCCCCGAGCGGAGCCTCCGGGCGGCTGCCGAGGGCGACGACCACGACCCCGAGACCGTCGCGACGGCGCTGTCGCTGTTCGGCGAGTAGGGCGCTTTCGCCGCTGTCGCTGTTCTCGCGATACGGCGAGAAACCGAGTCGGAGAGCCCCGCTCAGCCCTCGGCGAGGACGAGCAGGGCGACGCTGTCCTCGCGGGCCCGCGGGGAGATGTCCTGGTCGCCGGAGAACCGGGCGGCGTCGCCGGCGGCCAGTTCGACCGTCTCGTCGCCGAGGGTCATCTCGATCTCGCCGTCGACGACGTAGCAGACGATCTCCCTGTCGGGGTGCTGGTGGGGCGGGACGCGGTCGCCGGCGTCCAGCGCGAGTCGAACGGTCTTCGGCGCGCCCTCGAAGAGGACGCCACGCCCGTCGCCGTCCAGATCGGGGAGGTGGACGACCTCGCTCATTCCTTCGGGAGGTCCGCGACGAACTCGTCGGTATCGCGGCGCTCGACCGAGTAGTTCTCGGCGTCGAACTCCTCTACCTCGGCCTGGAACTCGTAGAACAGCGGCTTCGGTTCGTGGTCGTTGACGATCCGTAGCGTCTCGCCGCTGTCCAGATCCTGGAAGGCCTCGTGGATCATCGGGTGGCGCTCCGGCGGCGGCACGTCCCGGATGTCGAGCGTTGTCGCTGGCATACGTCCGACGGTTGGCCGCCCGCACGCCTCTCCCTTTGCCCGAATATGTTCGTCCGTGCCGACAGCGTTTCGGCCGAGCGCGTTCGCCACCAGATTGAGGGGGCGAGCGGACGAGGTCGGGGATATGTCGGCGACGCTCTCGCGGTGGTCGCGGGCGCTGGTCGCGGCCGGCGTCTGCTGGCTGGTCGCCTGGCAGGCGGCCGCGCTCGCGGGGCTCCCGCGGCGGACGACGGTCGCGCTCGGCCTCTACGGGTTCGTCCTGAGCGTCGTCTTCGGGAAGGCGTACTCGCTGGTGCCCTCCTACTTCGACCGGTCGCTGGCGTGGCCGCGGGCGCCCGCGGTCCACCTGCCGCTGGCGGTCGGCGGGACCGCCGGGCTCGCCCTGGCGCCGCTGGCGGGAGTGCCGGCCGTGGTGGGACCACTCGGGGCGGCGGCGTGGGCGGCCGGCGTCGCGGTCTTCGTCGCGACGCTCGCCTGGACCGTCCGCGACAACCCGACCGGCGCGGAGACCGGGACGGGCGACCACAACGCCGACCGGCGGCCCGTCGACCGCGCCGCGAACCGGTTCGTCCCGGTCGTCCTCGCGTACCTCGCCGTCGGGTCGTGGGAGACGCTGGCCGCCCGGGTCGCCGTCGCGCCCGCAGTCCTCGACGGCTACCCGCCGCGGGCGACGCACCTGCTGGCCGCCGGCGGCGCCGCGCTGTTGCTGTTCGCCGTCGGCTTCCGCCTCCTGCCCCGTTTTCTCGTCGCCGACCTCCCGTCGTGGGTGCCGTGGGCCGTCCTGCCGCCGGGGGCCGTCGGCCCCGCGCTGCTGGCCGCGGGGTTGCCCGCCGGTCCCGTCTTCCGCGCCGGGGCAGTCCTCGAAGCCGTCGCCGTGGCCGGGTTCGCCGCGGCGTACGTCCGGCTCTACCGCGCCAGCGACCGCGACCGGGTGGGCTTTCTCGGCCCGCTGCTGGGGGTCGGGTTCGGCGCCCTCGCCGTCGCGCTCGGCCTGTCGTTCGCATTCGGCGCCGTTGACCCGGCGCTGGTCACAGCCCACTACCGGCTGAACCTGCTCGGCTTCCTCGGGCTGTCGGTCGCCGGGGTCACGTTCCAGTTCTACCCGCCGACGGTCGGACGGTTCCCCGGCGCGGGCGACGCACTCGCGCGAGCCGCGATGGGACTAATCGCCGTCGGGCTCGTCCTCGAACTCCTCGCCGCGGTGGTCCCGGTCGCGCTCCTCCCGACGGCGGGCCGGACGCTCGCGCTCGCCGGTGCGGTCGCGTACGCCTACCTCGTCCTCGGCGTGTTCGTCCAGCGGGCGCGGGACTGATCCGTCGACTGCCCGTCCACTGCACCCCGGAAAAAGCGGCCCGAACACGTTCCCGAGAAGACCCACGAGGGTTGGGGGTGAATCCCCCCGCACATGGCCGATATCGCGACACTGACGCTGTCGGGGCTGACGGCAGCGTTTCTGCTGGGCGTGTTCGTCTGGGTCGTACGGCTGGAGGACTGGCGGTCGTACACGCCGACCGTCGGCGGCGGAACCGGCGCCGGCGGGTACGGCACCGGCGAGGAGCAGGCGCACAAGCCGAGCGGCATCGTCCGCTGGCTGACGACCGTCGACCACAAGGACATCGGGCTGATGTACGGCACCTTCGCCGTCCTCGCGTTCGCCTGGGGCGGGATCGCCGTCATGCTGATGCGGCTCGAACTGGTCACGCCGACCTCGAACTTCATCGAGAGCAGCCTCTACAACGGGCTGCTGACGAGCCACGGGATCACGATGCTATTCTTGTTCGGGACGCCGATGCTCGCGGCGTTCTCGAACTACTTCGTCCCGCTCCTGATCGGCGCCGACGACATGGCGTTCCCGCGGATCAACGCCATCGCCTTCTGGTTGCTCCCGCCGGGGGCGCTCCTCATCTGGGCCGGGTTCTTCCTGCCGAGCCTCGCGCCCGCCCAGACGGCCTGGACGATGTACACCCCGCTCTCGATCGAGCAGCCCAACCCCGCCGTCGACCTGATGCTGCTCGGGCTGCACCTCACCGGAGTCTCGGCGACGATGGGCGCGATCAACTTCATCGCGACCATCGTCACCGAGCGCGACGAGTCGGTCAGCTGGGCGAACCTCGACATCTTCTCGTGGACCGTCCTCACCCAGTCCGGGCAGATCATCTTCGCGTTCCCCCTGCTCGGGAGCGCCCTGATCATGTTGCTACTCGACCGCAACCTCGGGACGACGTTCTTCATGACGGGGGAGGGCGGCGGGCCGATCCTCTGGCAACACCTCTTCTGGTTCTTCGGCCACCCCGAGGTGTACATCCTCGTGCTCCCGCCGATGGGCCTCATCAGTTACATTCTCCCGAAGTTCACCGGCCGGAAGCTGTTCGGCTTCAAGTTCGTCGTCTACTCGACGCTGGCGCTGGGGGTGCTCTCGTTCGGCGTCTGGGCCCACCACATGTTCGCGACCGGCATCGACCCGCGCCTGCGCGCCTCCTTTATGGCCGTGTCGCTGGCCGTCGCGGTCCCGTCGGCGGTCAAGACGTTCAACTGGATCGCGACGATGTGGAACGGCCGTCTGCGGCTCACCGCCCCCTTCCTGTTCTGCGTCGGGTTCATCGCGAACTTCATCATCGGCGGGGTGACGGGCGTCTTCGAGGCGTCGATCCCGGTCGATATGCTGTTGCACGACACCTACCACGTCGTCGCGCACTTTCACTACGTCATCATGGGCGCCATCGCCTTCGCCGTCTTCGCGGGCATCTACTACTGGTTCCCCATCTACACCGGCCGGATGTACCAGCAGACGCTGGCGAAGTGGCACTTCTGGCTGACGATGGTCGGGACCAACCTCACCTTCTTCCCGATGATCATCCTCGGATACGCGGGGATGCCCCGCCGGTACGCCACCTACGCCGTCGAAGCCGGGCCGGAACTGCTGTTCACCGCCCTGCACCGCTCGGCGACGCTCGGCGCGCTCCTGCTCGCGTTCGGCCAGATCATCTTTGTCTGGAACCTCGTCCAGTCCTGGCTGGAGGGCCCGAAGGTCACCGACGGCGACCCGTGGGACCTCAAGGAGACCGACCAGCACGGCCGCGAGTGGGCCTGGTTCGAACGCCAGCAGGAGACCGCGCTCGCGACCGACGGCGGTCGCGCGAGCGACGCGAGCGGGACCTCGTCGGACGAGTCCGACGGCGGCGAGGTGACGGGGAGCGACGGAGCGGCCGCCGACCGCGCCGGCGGCTGACCGGCGACGCGCCATCGCCGAGAAACGTTCAGTTGATCCGAAGCGATACGGGCAACTGTCCGCTCTCGTCCCGATAGTTCCCGTACTTGTGTGGCCCCTCGCCACCGTTCCAGACGCTCGTGGTCCCATCATCTCCCACTTCGCTTGCATATATGGGCATCATGTTTCGTATGTGTGTTGAGGAAGTCCTTATTTGTCACTTTCCCTGGTCGGTGACTTGCGACCGGGATATACCGTTGGCAACCCCGTCGGACCTTCACCTGGGGCGTCGGGTCGGGCTTGTACTGTCCGGTCAATTGGTAAAAGTTTTCTCGCGTACGGGAGAGTGTCCGCGGGAGGGTGAACGGTCTGATGGATATCGTGCAGGTGACCCCCTATTTGGCCTCGCCCCCCGGAACCGGTGGTGCGAGGCGTATTCACGGACTGGTCAGCGGGCGACAGGGTGACGATGAACTGATCCGGTTCTCCGACGGACGGTGCCTCCAGCGGTACGAACTGGACCGACTCGGCGACGTCGAACGGATCGACAGAGAGGGTTACGTCGAGCGGCGGGTCTGTATTCTCCCCGGAACAATCTCGCGCAGAGTCGTCTCGCCCGCTGTCCAGACTGTCTTCTCCGGGTATCGAACCCGGCTCTACGCCAACGAAGAACTTCAGCGGACGCTGAAAGGGGCGGACCTCGTCGTGGTCGAACATCCCTGGCAGTTCGACCTGGTTGCCACGCACGCCGACCGAAACACGACGGTCGTCTACTCCAGCCACAACGTCGAACGCGAGTACTACGATACCCTGACCGAGCGCGTCTTCGCGGAACCGTTACTCCGCTATATCGAGTCACTCGAAACCCGGGCGGCAAAGAAAGCGGACCTGGTCGTGGTCACGTCGGAACGGGACGGCCAGCACTATCGCTCCCAATACGGGGTCGAAACGCCCATCCACGTCGCGCCGAATGCCACACGTATCCCCGAATCGACGGCCGAACCGTCGTCCGATTCCCTCCCGGGTGGCGTCTCCGAAACGGATTTTGTCGCAACGTTCGTCGGAAGCGACCATCGACCCAACGTGGATGCGGTCGATGCCCTCCTCGAAGTCGTTGACCGCATCTCCGCGGACGTTCAGGTCGTCGTTGCCGGCACTGTGGGTCACGCGTTCGAGGGGGACAGCACGCCGCCGAACGTCCATCTGCCGGGCTTCGTCGAAGATCTCGATAGTCTCTATGCGTACACGGACCTCGGCATGAATCCCGTCACGACGGGCGCCGGATCGAACGTAAAGGTCCCCGAGTACCTGGCTCACGGCGTTCCCGTCCTTTCGACACCGTTCGGTGTCCGCGGCTTCCCGGTCGAAGACGGGAGGGAAGCGCTCGTACGTGACCTCTCCCAATTCCCCGCGACCATCAATGCGGCCTCCCGGGGCGAACTGGACCTCTCGGCGCTCGCCCGTCGAGGGAAACGACTCGTCACCCAGCAACTGAACTGGCAGCGGGTCTCCCGAACGCTACTCGACCGGATCCGTACCGAGTACTAATCGATACTGTATATTAATAAATATATGTTATTGGACACTACCCCCTGTAATGGCCGATATCGACGTTTCGATCGTCGTCCCAGTCGCTGAGGATCCGGAGGGTCTTCGGACGACAGTCAACGCCGTCTTAGCACAGACGTACGACGCATTCGAACTGCTCGTCGTCATCGACGACGAATCGAGCGAGTGTGAGGAGCTAGCCGAGTCGATCGCAGCCCGGGAGGACAGAATTTACTACTATATCGAAGACGAACACGGTACTGCTGCGGCCGCGCGAAACATCGGGATACGGGAGGCCGCCGGCGATTATCTCCTGTTCGTCGACGCGAACGTCGATTTCGGCCCCCGATGGCTGTCGACCCTCGTCGATACGATCGGAGCGGAGACCGACATCGTAGGCTGTGCGGTCACTGTCTACTCCTCGCACAGGGATACGGTCTTCGGGCGTCTGGACCAGCAGACCGGTTTTCCAACTCGCCGGACGATAGAACAACTCAAATTCGCGCCGAGTTGTTGTCTCCTCGTCGCGCGGGCAGTCGTCGAAGATATCGGAGAATTCGATCCCCGTCTGAACCAGAGCGAAGACCTCGAGTTCGGGAACAGGGCCTACGCCGGCGGATACTCGTTCGCGTACTTCGACGAGAGATCCGCCTACCACCCCTCCCGATCGTCGTTCACGGCCCTCACGAGAAAGTACCGTCGTCGGGCTGCGGGGACATCGACGCTCTGTGAGCGTTACCCCGACCGATACGGGCCGGACGGTGATCACCTCCGACCCGAGGAGAGGATCGTACCGCCGCTGTCCGGGTTCAAACGGACCTGTCGAAATTGGGAGGACCTGTCATCGGCCGACAGAGTCACCCTGTACGCGGCGTTCGTGGTCGTCCGACTCACAGCTCGCCTCCAGAGACTCGCTCGATGACAGGTCACCGGATCCGCGTCGTCGACCCCGAGTCGAAACGTCGATCCCACATCGAGGACGGTCCTCGGAACCGTGTCGAGCCGTTCACCGCTTCAGTATCCGTACCGGGAGCGTTAGAACGCGTTTCAGATATCTGACCGCGAGATCCCGGAGTCTGACATCCTCGGACTTCGTCACGTATCCGATACCGCCGTCCTTATCGGTCCCTGTGTATGCCATATCTGACATAAATGCGTCTACTGTAAATAGTTCTGTCGCTTTATGAATTAGTTACACCGACACGTTCTCCGAAATGTGTGTGATTTTTCACTCTAGCCATCAAGAGGCGGTGGGGTCCGGGATCGAGAATTTTCCGGCTCGCGTTCGGGGCTCCGGTCGTGGCGGGGTCGGTACCCGCGGTTAGACATTCGAACGCGGAAGGCCCGCCGGAGCCAGCGAGTACCGAACTGCATCGGCCGACCGGGTGTTCGCTCACGCCCCACACGGTCTTCGATCCGGTCGCCCTGTCCGGTGAAGTTGTGAATTACGAACGTGACCCCGCAGAAATTCCGTTGTTTCGCCCTTCGCGTTACCGATACACGACTCCGGTTCGATGGTCAATACATTTACCATCGGAGCCCCAATCGGGGGTAGAGTGGTCGCGACCGATGGAGTGGACGGGACAGTGACGCGCTACGAGACCCACGTCGAGGACGGGACGGTGTACGTCGGTGCGCCCGACGGGCCGCTGGAGATCGGTCCACTCGACGCGGTGCTGGACGCGGTGGGCGGCCCCTCCTGGACGATCAGCTACACCGCCGCCGAACGGGAACGCCACCCCGAGATGGACACCTCCGACGCGGGACTGACCGTCGACGTGGTCGACATGATGCACACGATGACGTTCAGCGAGCGCTTCGTGGAGACGATGGCCGCCCACCCGGTCGAGACCCCCGAGAACGACGAGCTGTCCCCGCGGATGGGGCTGTTCGTCGGCAAGCTGCTGGAGAATCTGGAGCACGGCGTGGACTGACCGCCTGGGCCCGACCGGCAGGAGCCGGTGGGATCCCGCCGAGCTGTCGGCGGGGCCCGCCAGGCGTCCCGGTCCCGGCCCGGCGAGTGTCGGCGACGGCCCTTTCCGCTCGGATCGGCTACCCCCGCTCGATGGACCACTTCGAGCGGAGCGGCCCCGTCCGCCGCCCGGGCACCACCGCGCTCGCGGGCCGGACGGTCGCCGTCGCGGTCGTCGTCCTCCTGGCAGTGACCGCCGCGGTCGGCCTGGGAGTGGTCGCGCTCGGCGGGGGACCGGGCGCCGCGGTCGACGCGCCGAACGCCACCGCGCCGCCGACCGACGACCGGCCCGGGGACGCGCCCGCGACCGGGTCGAACGGGACGGTCGTCGGCGGTACTGCCCCCGTCGCGCTGACCGACGACGCGGGGTCGTCCCCCGCCGACAGCTCCGACTCGGCCGCGACCGACGGCATCAACACGACGCTGATCGAGCGGGCGATCCACGACCGGGTCAACGAGATCCGCAGCGATCGCGGTCTCTCGGCGCTGGCTTACGACGAGGACCTGGCGGAGATCGCCACCTACTACAGCCGCCGGATGGCGACCGAGGAGTTTTTCGCCCACACCGGCCCCGACGGGCAGACCCTGCTCGACCGCTACGAGCGCTTCGGCTACGACTGCCGGGTCGACACCGGGGGACAGCGGTACGTGACCGGCGGCGAGAACCTCGCGTACACCTACGCCGACACCCCGGTGGAGACCGAGGGCGGCGTCGTGAGCTACGACGGCAACGAGACGCGGATCGCCCGCGGCATCGTCGAGGGGTGGATGCACTCCCCCGGACACCGCGAGAACCTCCTGCGGCCCTACTGGAACCGCGAGGGCGTCGGGGTCGTCCTCGACCCCGAGAACGGCAAGACGCAGGTGGTCGCCACGCAGAACTTCTGTTGAGGGGCGAGTGGCCGTCGACGCGAGTGGCCGTCGGCGCGAGGGGCCGATGACCCGGCGGCTGACGACCCGAACGCCCGCTCGGTTCAGTCGGCCCGGCGAGTCAGCACCAGCCCGGTGACCGCGCCGGCGGCGGCGATGCCGGCCAGTACGAGGAAGAGCGCGGTCGTGGTCGCGACGGCGAGGATCCCGCCGGCGATTGTACCGCCGAGGGCGCCGACGCCGAACACGCCGAGGTAGGTGAACCCGTAGGAGAGCCCGCGCGTGCCCGACGGCGTGTGCTCGGCGACGGTCGCCTGGTACATCGGCTGGACGACGAACAGGAAGGCGCCCAGCAGCGCGCCGAGGGCCACTAGCGGGCCGAGTCCCGCCTCGGAGACGGGGACGAACAGGACAGCGAGGACCGCGAGCGTGCCGAACGCGCCCGCGAGACCGTAGCCGAGGGGGACGCGGTCGGTGAGCTTCCCGCCGACGTACTGGCCGACGACGCCGACGAGAAGCAACCCGGAGTAGAAGTACCGCTGGGGCTCGATCCGCCGGCCCGCGCCCGACTCGACGCCGAAGGTAGCCCTGACGGACTCGGGGAGGAGCGCGTCCGCCGGGACGGGTTCGAACCCGGGGAGGTCCCGGAGCAGTTCCGGGAGGAAGGTCAGGACGCCGCGGTAGTACAGCCCCGAACACATCACGACGACGAACACCAGCGCGAACCCGCCCGCGAACAGCAGCCGCGACTCCGCGAGGAACTCGCCGAGGTCGTCGACGCCGCTGGTGGCCTTCGAGCCACCGTCGGCGGCCGTCTCACCGTCGGCGGCCGTCTCGCTGTCCGCGACGGCGGCGGTCTCGTCGAAGTCGGCGCGGGCGGCGTAGACGGCGGCGAGGACGGCGGGCGCGCCGAGGACGAGCGCGACGGTCCGCCACTCGAAGAACAGGAGCATGACCGTCGCGGCCAGCGGTCCGAGGCCGATGCCGAGGTTGCCGGCCACGCCGTGGTAGGCGAGGCCGGTGCCGCGCTGCTCGACGCCCTTGCTGATGAGCGAGAGACCCGCGGGGTGGTAGACGCTGGCGGCGATCCCCCACAGGACCAGCGCCGCGGCGACGACGAGCATGTTCGGCGCGAGGCCGAGCAGGACGTACGAGAGGCCCATCCCGAGCAGGCAGGCGCTGATGAGCCGCCGCGAGCCCACGCGGTCGACGAGGACCCCGCCGGGGAGCGCGCCGAGGCCGAACAGGCCGTAGCCCAGCGTGACGACCACGCCGACCGTCGCCGTCGTCACGTCGACGCTCGTGACGCCGAGCGGGATCGCGTCGAACTCGGTCAGCCAGACGACGACGAACAGCGGGACCGTCATCTCGTAGGTGTGGACCGCGCCGTGGGCCAGCGACGCGAGCGCCGTGATCGCCCTGTCGTTGCTGTTCACTAAATCGCTGTATTCCGTCGCCGGCCTTTATTTCGACGGTTCCGATGCTTCCTAATTAACGAAGCTCATTTACGCTATTTCTCGGTTTTAAATCAGGGGTTAGGGTGGAATTCTTGTGTCTATCTACCGAATTATTTTATCCTCGACTTTTTGATTCTGAGAACAATTACTTTGATTAACTATTAAGTAGCCTGAATTGGGTTTCTACACCATGAATCTCGATGGAGTTAAATCATATTCGATCAAAAATTATAAGTCTATTATCAACTCAGGCGATATTGATATTGATGGCATTTCTGTGATTTTGGGCCCGAACAGCTCTGGAAAAACCAATTTGATAGAACCGCTTCTCCTACTTAAACAATCCACAGATACAGAAGGCCTCAATTTGACACTAAATGGCAAAAGCATCAAAGCTGGAACGTATTCGGAAGTGGTGAAAGATCACGAGATCGAGAATGACATTGTATATAGTTTCAAATATGACTATTCGAATGAGCCAAAGGATGATGATCGGCCCTTAGAGTGTCCTATATGTAGTAAGAATTATATTGAAGAAGGCTGGTATAGGCGTCACATTAGAACAGAGCATCCAAAATTCTGGAATTATGCGGAAGAATCTATTGAGATATATGAAGATTTCCCTCCCGACAATCCTTATCTCGAGCTTGCGTTTGGATATGATGAAGAGGTTGAGAGAAATCGTCTGAAGCGTGTGGAAATGGGCTATCCAGAAGAAATCGGATCTTTATATTTGTCATATATCTCTGCACAATTCAAGCGGAGCAGTGTGTCTGTATCTGTTATTGATGTAAATGATAATCAAATATTAGATGTTGAGCTCGAAAATGAGGATCACTATATATCAAATCCACAGGGACTGATAGCTATTGAATATGTACTACGTGAAACTATCTCAAATTTCGCGAAAGGAGATCGGGGTCGGCAGTATCTGAGATATTCTAAGAACCAACCATATATTCCAGATCAAAAAATCCCAAGCGCTGAATTGCACTCAAAGGAGCTCTCAAAAATATTCCAATTATATAACAAGGGTGAAGACCCAGATAACAGGAGTGATTTAAATATCAACGAGGAACTGGAGAACCTTGCAAGAGGACTAATAAACAGGATCGCTTCTTCTGTGGAAATATCAAGCAAAATGCTTCGATATATAGATAATGTTGGGGAAAATATTTCCCATGTAGGGCCGTTAAGAAGGAGTCCGCAAAGAATTTATTTCGGAAGTGGAGCAGATTCCAGGGATTCGCACTCGCAAGGTGTAAATATTGAAGAAAAAATCCTCAGAAAAGCTGAGATGGGGAACTCACCGATCTTAGAAAAGACAAACCAATGGTTGAAACAGACAGGATTTGACTGCAAATTAGATATTGAGAGTGTAGAAATCGGGGATATCTATCAGTTAAAAGTAATTGAGGATGGTCTATCCGTTAATTTAGCTGACTCGGGTTTTGGACTCTCTCAAGCCCTGCCGATTCTGGTTGAGTGTATATATATGGGTCTACGTGAGGAAAGCCCCACAAATTCACCGAGAGCTGTTTTCGATCCTCAGGCTGTTGAAAATCAGTATTTGACTATTATAGAGGAACCAGAAATCCATCTTAATCCTAAGATTGAATCAGCAATGGCTGACTTCTTCATTAATATAAATGAAGAAAAAACAGGATTAATGCTTGAGACACATTCAGAACATCTGCTAAATCGAATCCAACGTAGGATTGCAGACGGGACCATAGATGACAAAGATCGTGTTTCAGTATATTTTGTTTCAAAAGATGAAGCCGGATCTACTGTAGAACATATAGAAATGGATGAAAGGGGAAGATTCGATGAATGGCCAGAAGGGTTTTTCCAGGACGATCTGACTGATGCTATTGAGATGTTAAAAGAGTCGACTGATCTCAACGACCTACAATGACGGTCGATATCACAATTGACACTAACGTCATTTTATTTGCAACAGAAGGGCATGACTCTGTAAGGACACCTGCTTGTGCGCGAATTTTCTTTACTGTTTTACAAGAAGATAATTATAAGTTTGCTATTGATGCGGAGTATAAGATATTGGAGGAGTATAAGAAAAACCTATCAGATAAACGGAGCAATCATACTGAATTATTTGAAGAACTAATCAAAAAACAGGCATATGGGAGAACGGAATCAGAGATATTTCGTGTCCGAATTCCCATTCATGAGGGCAAAATTGAAGAACTTTCTCAGAAAGGGTTTCATGAGAATGATCTCATCTTCGTGAGGACTGCCCCAAATACAGAATCTGGAGCTATCGTCTCAACTGACTCTGAGTCCCTCTTAGATGAAGAATATAAGAATTGGATAGAAGACAATCTTCAGGTTGAGGTCTATTCTCCAGAAGAAGCATGTGATTCAGTACTATAATAACTGGATCTATTTGAGCTCTGCTAGTCAGCTCTCCATTTGTGGCCAAAGTTATATCACATCCCTTATGTCATATTTTAATACCATTCCGCAGCGTCCCGACGCCCTCGTAGGTGATCTCGACGGTCTCGCCCGGTTCGATCGTCCCCGGGTTCGCCGGGCTGCCGAACGCGACGCAGTCCCCCGGCTGGAACGTGAACCGCCGCGAGAGATAGGAGACGACCTCGGAGGGGTCGAACAGCATCAGCTCCGTGTTCGCGTCCTGCCGTTGCTCGCCGCCCACGGTGGTCTCGATGTCCAGGCCGGTCGGGTCCACGTCCGTCTCGATCCACGGTCCCAGCGGCGCCGAGGTGTCGAAGGCCTTCCGCGCGGTGCGGCCCCCCTGGTCGAGCGCGTCCACGTCGTCGAGGATCGTGTACCCGCGGACCACCTCGGGCACTTCCTCGGGGCTCACGTCCCGGCACCGCTCGTCGATCACGGCGACGAGTTCGCCGGCGTAGGTGAGTTCGTCGGTCCACTCGGGGTAGTAGACGGGGTCGTCCGGACCCACGAGCGAAGCGGGGGGTTTGATGAAGAAGTCCGGTTCCTCCGGGCGCTCGTAGTCCATCTGGTCGAGCGTCTCGGCGTAGTTGCGGCCGACGCAGTACAGCGCCGACGGCGAACACGGGTAGGTCAACTCGCCGTCGCGGCCGACGACGTACTCGCCGTCCTCGGTGACGACGGTCCCGTCCTCGTAGCGCCCGCTGACGACGCCCTCCGGGGTCTGCAGTCGTGCCAGTCGCATGGCTCGCCGTTCGGTGCTCCCGCACAACAATCCCCGGTATCGGCCGCGCGCTACTCGTAGTCCCGCAGGGAGCGCTGGCCCTCGGGACTCTCCGGAGCGTCCCGACCGTCCGAGTCGTCCACCGGGTCCTCCGTGCCCGCATCGCCGTCGGCGCGGTGGCCGCCCGCCGGATCATCCGCGTCCGTTCCGCCGCTGTCCCCGCCGTTCGACCCCTCGAACCCGGCGAGGCTGGCCTGGTCGCTCTCCGCGAAGTCGAGCTTCGAGACGCGGACGCCGAGCTTGCGGACCCGGTCGTCGTCGAACTCCTCCAGGAGGTCGAGTGCCGTCGACTCCAGCAGGTCGGGATCGTCGACGGGGCCGGGTAGCGACTCGGCGCGCGTGTTCACGTCGTAGGGCGGCGTGACCACCTTGATCCCGATGGTCCGGTACAGGGCGCCCTCGCGCTTGGCGCGGTCGGCCACGTCTGCGGCCAGCGCGCGGACCTTCTCGCGCTTGCGCTCGGTGTCGTCGGTCGCCTCGGTGAACGCCGACTCCCGCGAGAGGCTCTTCGGCTCGCCGACGGGCGTCACCTCGCGGGGGTCCTCGCCGCGGGCGTAGCGCCGGACCTCCAGGCCGCGCTCGCCGAACGTCTCCCGGACGCGCTCGGGGTCGGCGGCCGCCAGGTCGCCCGCAGTCTCGATACCCATGTCGCGCAACTGGCGGGCGGTGACCGGCCCGACGTTGTGGATCTCGGCCACGTCCAGCGGCGCGAGAAACTCCCAGACCTCGCCGGGCTCGACGACGACCAGCCCGTCCGGTTTGTCGTAGTCGCTGGCGATCTTCGCCGCGCTCATCGTCGGCGCGACGCCCACGCTCGCGGCGACGCCCACCTCCGCCTCGATGCGCTCCTTGAGGTCGCGGGCGAACGTCTCGACCGTCGGGAAGTCGTCGGTGCCAGCGTCGGGTCCCTCGTCGCCACCGCCGCCGTCCGCTTCGTCATCCCAGCGGACCCGGTCGGTCACGTCGAGGTACGCCTCGTCGATGCTGACCTCGCGGACCACGTCGGCGGCGTCGCGGAGGATCGCCTTCACGTCCGCGGCGACCTCGTTGTAGAAATCGAGGTCGACCGGGCGGTAGAAGCCCGCCTCCTCGACGTCGAGCTCCGGGTCGCGGGCGGCCTCGACCTTCCGGGGGAGCCGTTCGAGCGCCTCGGAGATGGCCATCGCGCTCTCGACGCCGAACTCGCGGGCCTCGTAGCTGGCGGTGGCGACCGCGCCGTGGGTCTCCTCGGACTCGTATCCCATCCCGACGACGAGCGGCTGTCCTTCCAGCGCGGGCTCGCGGAGTCGCTCGCAGGCCGCGTAGAAGCAGTCCATGTCGACGTGACAGACCACCTGATCGGGCGTCGCGTCGGCCCCCAGGCTCCCGAGGTCGCCGCTCATCGCGGATCCCCCGCCGGGTCCAGTCCGCGCGTCGCATCGCCGCGCTCGCTCGCGGGCATCGATTCGGTAGCACCTCCGGCGTCGCGGGGCAAGAACCCCTCGCCGCGCCCGCCGGTCATCCGCCCGCGGGCGTCGGGGCCAGCGTCTCCGCGCCGGTCGGGCTGGCGGCGCTGCCCGACGCGGCTGTCGCCGTCCCTTCGCTCGACGGCGTTCCCGTCCCACTGCCGTCGGACCCGGTCGGCGCGCTCGTCCCGTTCGGCACGGCGGTGCCGTTCGGTGCAGCGGTCCCGTTCGGTACGGCAGTCCCGTTCGAGCCCGGCGTGACCGTCCCGTTCGGTGCCGCGGTGGCGTCGGTCGGCGTTCCGGTATCCGGTGTCGGCGTCGGAGTCGGCGTCGCGGTGGGCGTTGGCGTCGCCGTGGGAGTGGCCGTCGGCGTCGGTGTCGCAGTCGGGGTGGGCGAGGGCGTCGGGTCCGCGGACCGGCGGTCGAGGACGAGCCGGTCGCCGCCGGAGCCGTTCCAGACGACGTACAGTTGCTCGTAGACCGCTCCCGTCACACGACACTCGCTGCCGCGAGTGACGTTCTCGACCGGCGTCGCGCAGGCGCTGGTGTTCCCGGCGAACTCGCCCAGCCGCCCGCGGGCCGCCGACTCGACGTAGACGTGCGAGCCGTTGAGCCGGTCGCCGCCGTAGTGGGTGACCACTACGTCCGTCCCGTTGGTCCCGAAGACGAAACTCGCCCGCGGCCGGTCCGGGTCGGTCGGCCCGCCCGAGATGGACGCGACAAGCGACATCGCCAGCAGCACCGCCGCCAGCGCCATCGCCAGGAGGACGACGTTCTCCGAGACCGCGCGACCGCCCCAGCGTCCGTTCACACACTCCCCTTTCCGCCCTCCCCAATAGAGTTACTGGCCGAGGAGTTCGGACGGTCATCCGGCGGGTCTTCGTAGGGGTGGTCGGAACGGGCACGGGAGTCGGTTCCGGGACTGCGACGCCCGTGGTGACCGCTGACTGACTCGTGGCTCCGAACAGCGTGAAAGCCCCGACCGTCTCGACTCGCGCGGCTCGCTGCGCTCCTCACCCTCCGGGCTGCGGTGCTTGCTTCCCCGGGCTTCGTCGAGACGGTCGCCCCTTTCATTCCCACCCGCACAGACTGGCCGGTCAGTCGACACGGGCGGGAATGAAAGGGGCCGTCCGCTTCGGGAAGACGGGCGACGCAAGCACTGCAACGAGCGTAGCGAGTGAAGCGCGCAGCGAGCCCCTCGACCGAAGCGGACGGGGGCTTTCACGCTGTTTGCGGTTGCGGTCGTCCGTTCGTCCGCAGTCGCGGACTCGCCGGGCACGTCCGAGAACACGGCACCTGCCGCTCTCACCCAGTTGCGCCGATAAAAACCTCGAGGTGCGACGGGGTGGCCAGGACCCGTCGCGGTTCGCCCGCTCGTTCGTGCACGGTGCCAATGGTCCGGGAGTTCACGACGCTGGTTCACGTCGGGAGCCCCGTATGGCTCCACCTGTGTGTTAATGCCACGCATACTTAGTCTTTCCCGTCCCGGTACGGTTTGCAGGCTTCGACCCGCCGGTCGACCAGTTCGGTCGCGTGGTAGGACTCACGGCAGCTCCGGCAGTAGGCGCTGGGGTCGTCGCGGCGGGTTTCAGCGCCGTGTGGCCGGTCGGGCAGGCCACCCGGTACGGGTCGGCCAGCAGGTCCGCGAGCTCCTCAGGGGCCACCATCCGTCGCCCCCGCCGTCGTCCCCGTCCGGTCGTGGTCTCCGATGCTCCCGCAACGCGGGCACGGGACGACGCCCGCGGTCCCGACGCCGAACTCGAACCCACAGGCCCGACAGCGGTAGACCAGCCGCGAGCCCGGTCGCCGCGCGTCAGCCATCACGCCCTCCCCGGCCGTTCGGCGGCCCGTCCGGACCGGATGCGTCCCGCCCGGTCGCGTCCCCTTCGGTTTCGCCCGTCTCGGCGATCCGCCGGCAGTACGCCGCCGCGGCGTCGGCCGCGGTGTCGCCGTGGCCCTCGGCGGCGACGCCGGTCTGGGTCGCCCGCCAGCCGTCGCCGTACTCCTCCAGCACGATGGTCGTCCACCGCCGCCGGTGCCACGGCGCCGCCTCGTCGTCCGGTTCCACCGCCGGTTCCGCCCGCCCGTCGCCGGCCGGGCGCCCGTCCGCGCGCTCGCTCGTCGTCATGTCCACGACCAGCGACCCCGATACAAAAGCCGTTAGCCGCACCTCCGGAGTGAAAGTGGACGCGGAGTTCCGGAGGTGATCGCCGCGCCGTCCCGCGGGTGAAAGTGAAATCTCGGCGGTGAAAGTAGTCGACAACGAACCGGCAATCAGCTTGCTCGAAGGCCGACCCCGGGTCGTGCGAACGAGTGTCACGCAACGGCAACGCTCTTGACGGCCGCGGCCGACCGGACGGACACGGCGATGGAGATCAGACACTTCTGTTGACGGTCGCTGGCCCCGACGCGCCGCGTCGGCCCACCGGACACGACAGTGGGCGACGGGCGCTTCTCTGCGGTGTACGAACACTGCCGCGACGCGGTGTGTGGACACTGCTGGGACGCCGCGACCGAATATCTTCGACGGTCCGATAGCCCGGCGGCCGTCCGGCAGGGACCGGCAGTCGGGCGGCGGTATCGCCCGCAGACCGACGCAACCCACAGACACACATACATGAGACGACGGACGGGATCGACAGCGATCGTCGCGGCACGAACGGACGAACAACCGGTCGACACCGAGGAGATCCGGGCCCTGACCGAGGCCGCGGGCTACGAGGTCCGCGGTGCAGTGACGCAGGCCCGCGCGGAGGACCCGGGGACCCACTTCGGGCGCGGGAAGGTCACCGAACTCTCGGCGCGGGTCGCGGAGACCGACGCGGACCTGGTCGCCGTCGACGGGGAGCTGACGCCCCGACAGACGGCCGCCATCGGGGAGTCGCTCCCCGAGGGGACGACCGTCTTCGACCGCTACCGGCTGGTGCTCGCCATCTTCGCCGACCGGGCGAGCACGCGCCGGGCGCAACTGCAGACCGAACTCGCCCGGCTGCGGTACGACCTCCCCCGGCTGAAGGCGCGCTCGGACGTGCAGGGGATGAACAGGCGCGTCGAGAAGGGGACGCCGCTCAACGGGGTGAAAAACCGGATCGCCGACCTCGAACGGAAGCTCTCGGACCTGCCGCACCCGGCCGAGCAACACCGCGCCGAGCGCCGCGAGCAGGGGTTCGACCTGGTGACCCTCGCCGGCTACACCAACGCCGGCAAGTCGACGCTGTTGCGCCGACTTGCCGACGACCTGGGCCTCAACGCGGCCGAGGAGGCGGGCGCGAACGAGCGCGACACGCACCCCGACGCGGCGACGGAGACGGCGGCGGTCCGGGACCGGCTGTTCGAGACGCTGGAGACGACGACGCGGCGGGCGACGGTCGACGGCCGGCGGACCCTCTGTACCGACACCGTCGGGTTCGTCGCCGACCTGCCCCACTGGCTGGTCGAGTCGTTCAGCGAGACGCTGTCGGACGCCGCGGCCGCCGACGCGGTCGTGCTCGTCGCCGACGCGAGCGACGAGCCCCCGGCGTTGCGCGAGAAGGTCGGCGTCGCGCTCGACGTGCTGGCGGGCCAGGGCGTCGACGAGTCGGCGGTCGTCACGGCGCTGAACAAGGTCGACCTGCTCGACGGCGACGCGCTGGCCGAGCGCCGCGAGGCGGTCGCCGACCTCGCGCCGGAGCCGGTCCCGGTCAGCGTCCGCGAGGGGACGAACCTCGACCGCCTCCGGGCGGCCGTCGCGGCGCGGCTCCCCACCGAGCGCGCCGAGTTGCGACTCCCCAACGGCGACGAGGCGATGGGGATCGTCTCGCAGGCGTACGACCGCGCGGTCGTCGAGTCCGTCGACTACGGCCCCGAGACGGTCGCGCTGTCGGTCCGCGGGCGGCCGGCAGTCGTCGACCGGTTGCGGGCCGACGCCGAGGCGCTCGGGGGGTAGCTCCCGCGGAACGGCGACGTCTCCCGGCCCAGGAGAGTCAAGTCGGCGGCCACGCCGGAGTGGGCCGACGGCGGCTACGCGGGGACGGGCCAGCCAGCGGCTACGCCGGCCGCGCCCGCAGCGAGAAGGTGAGCGGGATCGGGTCGTCGGGGAGCCGCCAGCGGCCGGCGTCGTCGCGGATCATCCGCTCCCAGCGCCGCCAGTAGTCGAAGGGGTGCTCGCGGAGGAACTCGACCCGGAGTCCGGCCGAGGTGAGCGACGTGACCACGTCGCCCAGCCGGTGGTGGGTCAGGTAGTGGCGCTCGTCGACGCCGAAATCGGACTCTGTCCGCTCGCGCGGGCCCGTCTCGAAGTACGAGCCCCCGATTTCCAGGTCGGAGTCGAACGAGTGGACGAGCGGGTGCCCCTCGAAGAGGTAGAAGCGCCCGTCGTCGGCCAGCGAGCGCGCGACCGCGTCGGCCCAGCCGTCCAGGTCCGGGAGCCAGCCGAGTACGCCGCGGGAGGTGTACACCACGCCGAAGCGGCGGTCGAGCGCGTCGGCGGCGTCGTAGACGTTGCACTGGACGAACTCGGCGTCCACGTCCGCTTCGGCGACCAGATCCCGGGCGACCCGCAGGCTCTCTCCGGAGATGTCGACCCCCACGGGTTCGGCGCCCTCCCGCGCCCACGAGAGCGTCTCCAGCCCGTTGTTGCACTGGAGGTGCAGCAGCGACCGCCCGGAGACCTCGCCCACCTCTTCGCGCTCGTGGTCGAACAGCGTCGACTCGCCCGCCCGGAACGCCGCCAGCGGGTAGCTGCCGTGGGCCATCTTCCGCGGCGTCGAGCGGTCCCAGTAGCGGCGGTTCGCCGCGAAGACCGCCTCCGGGTCCTCGGTCATGGGGGAGACAGGCCGCGCCGGGGTTTATACTTCGGCGATGACTGCACGAACGGGGTCCGGGCCGTCACTCGGTGGGCGACGGCGTCTGGACGCTGGAGATGTAGCCCGCCAGGTCGGTCGTCGAGATCATGCCGATGACGCCCTCCTCGTCGTCGACGACGGGGAGGTGGTGGATCCGGTGTTCGATCATCAGGTCGGCCGCTTCGACGATGGAGGTCTGGGCGGTCGTCGTGAGCACGTCGGTCGTCATGTAGCGCTCGACGGTCGTCTTGGCCTTCGGCTTGGACTTGGCGACGATGTCGACGAAGTCCGTCGTCGTGAGGATGCCCAGCAGCTGGTTGTCCTCGTCGACGACGACCAGCGACCCCACGCCGTTGTCCTGCATCTGCGCGGCGGCGTCCTCGACGAGCGTGTCGGGCCCCACCGACTGCAGACCGGAACTCATCAACCGCGCGACGAAGATGTCTTCCATAGACACTGCTACACATACCCAGCGTATAAACACCGGCGGTCCCGGCAGAGCGGTCGGGCGATGTCGTCGCCCGCGGCCCGACACCTCCCGGCCGACCCGCCCCGTCGAGACTCGAACCGCAAGCCACAGGCGGGTCCTCGCGGAAGAGTCTCCCGTGTCCTGGTACCTCCTCTTCGTCGCCGGGCTGTTCGAGATCGCCTGGGCGGTCGGGCTGGAGTACTCCGACGGGCTGACCCGTCCGGTCCCGACCGCGGCGACGGGCGTCGCGATGCTGATCAGCGTCGTCCTGCTCGCGAAGGCCGTCGAGCACCTGCCGGTCGGCACCGCCTACGCCGTCTGGACCGGCATCGGCGCCGTCGGCACTGCCGCGCTGGGGATCGTCCTGTTCGACGAGCCGCTCTCGGCCGCCCGCGTCGCGTTCGTCGGCCTCATCGTCGTCGGCATCGCCGGGCTGAACCTCACCGCGAGCGGCGCGTCCTGAGGCTGGCCGTCTGCCCCGTGTGTCAGGTTTGCCGGTACAGCAGCGTCGCGGTCCCGAGCGCGAGGAGGAGCAGTCCCCACATCAGGTCACCGCCGGGGAGGACGCCGAGCAGGAGCGTGACGATACCCGAAGTGATCAGGGACCAGCCCAGGGTGGTGCGATAGGCCATAGGAAACGGTTGGTGTTCCGAACGGAAAGGTGTCCGGTCGTCCGTGAGAGTGCTCAGTTCGCGTGCGTATTGAGAACCGTACGCTAGCCTGAAACACTATTTTGTACCCCGACGGTCTCGACCAACGTATGTTGAATATCTGTCTTTCCTGTGGCGATCTCAGTCTGGATAAGATTGTTAGATCAGAAACCCAAGACAGGGACGGAGCGGTCGCCACGTGTCCGGTATGTGAAAACGAATATCCGTTCCAGTACCGATCACTCCTCTCACTGACGGGAGCACCTGGTGCCGGCAAATCCACTATCGTTCGCCACCTCGCAGAGCGGGTTGAACCGCTCGTCATCGAGTCCGACGTGCTTATCGGAATTCAACACGAGACGATGGAGTGGACGGCCTACTGTCAACTGTGGCTGCGAGTCGGAATGTTACTCCACTACTCCGGCCAGCAGGCACTCGTGGGCGGTTCGGGTATCGGGTTCCCTCCGAACGTCGCTGGATGCGATGAAACGCGATACTTTCCGACGATCGAGCGATGTGCGCTCGTTGCTGATCGGGATGTCCTCGCCAACCGTCTCCAAACTAGGTCGTGGTTGGAGGACAAACCCGAGAAGCGCGAGGAATTTCTCGAAACGAACGCTTGGTTCCTGGAGCATGGCCCCGAACACGACATCAGACTCGTCGATACGACCGATGTCGAGGTTGAACAGACGGCTGCAACTGTGGAAGCGTGGGTCGAAGACGTGACCGGGTCGTCCTGAGGCCGGGGACCTGGTCGGACCGGCGACCCTCGTTCGTGGTTCCGTGTGATGTCTCCAACCGATACTGAACACGAGAGAGGTCGTCGCTACTCGGGACGAGTCGAAACGGAGAGGGAAGAATGCGGAGAGGTGGGAGGGGGTCGAACCGGGGTCGGCCGCTCAGTCCTGCTTGGGCTGGCCCCAGTACTCGTCGCGCTTGACGCGCTGGCCGACGGGCTGGACGTCCAGCGGCTCGTCGGCGGCCTCGATGGCCTCAAGCGCCGCGCGGGCCGAAGCGAGCGTCGAGAAGTAGGTGATCTCCTCCTCGACGGCCGCCTCCAGGGGCTCGCGCTGGCGCGAGACGATGAGGTCGAGGTCGCCGCTCTCGACGGCGTCGACGAACTCCTCGGTGTCGTCGAAGGTCACCAGGTCGAAGTGCTCGGCGTACTGCTCGACCAGTTCCTCGCCGGCCTCGGTCTCGCGGCCGGGGAACTCGCTCTCCGAGAGGTCGACGACGGCGGTGCCCGAAAGCGGGATGGGCTTGCCGACGGACATCTGGGCCTTCTGGTAGGCCTTGCCGAACGAATCGGCGGTGCCCATGACCTCGCCCGTGGACTTCATCTCCGGGCCGAGGCGCGGGTCCGAGCCCGGCAGGCGGTCGAACGGCAGGACGACCTCCTTGATGGAGGTCTGCTCGGGCACCTGCTCGGTCACGTCGAGGTCGTCCAGGCTCTCGCCGGCCATGACCTTGGCGGCGAGCTTGGCGATGGGGACGCCCGTCGCCTTCGAGACGAACGGGACAGTGCGCGAGGAACGGGGGTTCGCTTCGAGGACGTACACCTCGCCGTCGCGGACGGCCAGCTGGACGTTCAGCAGGCCGACGGTGTCGAGCGCGCGGGCGATGTCCTCGGTGACCTCCCGCACCTTGCGGTTCACGTCGCGGCCGAGCGAGCGCGGCGGGATCATGCAGGCGGAGTCGCCCGAGTGGACGCCCGCGCTCTCGACGTGTTCCATGATGCCGCCGATGAGGACGTTCTCGCCGTCGGAGACGGCGTCGACGTCCAGTTCGACGGCGTCTTCGAGGAACTCGTCGACGAGGATGGGCTTGTCGGGGCTGACGCGGACGGCCTCCTCGATGTACTCCTTGAGGTCCTCGTCGCTGTAGACGATGTCCATCGCGCGGCCGCCCAGCACGTAGGAGGGGCGCACGAGGACGGGGTAGCCGATCTCGTGGGCCAGGTCCAGCGCCTCCTGCTCGCTGGTGGCGGAGCCGCCCTGGGGCTGGGCGATGCCCAGGTCGTCCATCAGGCGGTTGAAGCGGTCGCGGTCCTCCGCGAGGTCCATGGCGTCGACGGAGGTGCCCATGATCTCGCAGTCGAGGTCCCGGCGCTGGAGTTCCGCTTCCAGCGGGTGGCCGATGTCGACGGAGGTCTGCCCGCCGAACTGGACCATCACGCCGTCGGCGCCGGTCTCCTCGACCACGTCCGCGACCTCCTCGGCGGTGATGGGCTCGAAGAACAGCCCGTCGGAGGTGTCGTAGTCCGTCGAGACCGTCTCGGGGTTGTTGTTGACGACGGTGGCGTCGATGCCGAGCTCTTCGAGGGCGCGGACCGCGTGGACCGAACAGTAGTCGAACTCGACGCCCTGCCCGATGCGGATCGGGCCGCCGCCGACGACCACGACGCTCTCGGCGTCGCGGTCGACCTGCACCTCGTTGCGTCCCAGCCCCGAGATGGGGTCACGCGAGGAGTAGTAGTACGGCGTCGTCGCCGCGAACTCGCCGGCGCAGGTGTCGACGAGCTTGAAGTCCCTGTCGGAGGTCCGACTCTCGACCTCGTCGACGGTCACGTCCGGACCGGGCGAGGTGGCCGCTTCCGCCGACTCCGCTTCGGCGCCGCCGTCGGCCATCGCGGTGTCGTCGTCGGGGGCGTCGGGACCCTCGACGGTGGGGAGCCAGGAGGCGTGGGTGTCGTTGAACTCGCCGCCGGCGAGCGCGACGATCTCCTGGTCGGTGAAGCCCACGTCCGCCGCGGCCTGGTAGTCGCCCTCGGCCGCGGCCTCGGCGGCGTCGGCGATGCGCTTGAACCGTTTGAGGTACCACTCGCGGATCTCCGTGATCTCGCGGATCGTCTCGACGTCGTAGCCGCGACTGAACGCCTCGAAGATGGCGTAGGGGCGGTCCGGCGAGGGGCGTTCGAGGTAGTACTCCTCCAGTTCGTCGTTGAACACCGTCGAGAAGTCGACGGCGGGGTCGTACTCGCTCGACCGGAGGGCCTTCAACAGCGACTCCTCGAAGGTGCGGCCGATTGACATCGCCTCGCCGGTCGACTTCATCGCCGGGCCGAGCTCGAACTCCACGTCGGTGAACTTGTCCTTGGGCCACCGGGGGACCTTCGTGACCACGTAGTCGATGGCCGGCTCGAAGGCCGCGGTGGTCTGACCCGTGATCTCGTTTTCGATCTCGTGGAGGCGCTTGCCCAGTGCGACCTTCGCGGTGACGCGAGCGATCGGGTAACCCGTCGCCTTGGAGGCCAGCGCCGACGAGCGGGAGACGCGGGGATTCACTTCGACGACGCGATACTCGCCGCCGGGGGTGCCGTCGTCGCGCCACGCGAACTGGATGTTACAGCCGCCCTGGATGCCGAGTTCGCGGATGACGTCGAGGGCCGTGTCGCGCATGACCTGGTGGCCCTCGTCGGGGATGACCTGTGAGGGCGTGACGACGGTGGACTCGCCCGTGTGGATGCCCATCGGGTCGAGGTTCTCCATGTTGCAGATGATGATACAGGAGTCGTCGGCGTCGCGCATCACCTCGTACTCCAGCTCGATCCAGCCGTCGATGGACTCCGTGATCATCACGCGGTCGTCGCGCGAGAGGCGCAGCCCCTTCCGGACGGCGTCTTTCAGCTCGTCCATGTCGTCGATGACGCCCGACCCGGCACCGCCGAGGGTGTAGGTCGTGCGCATGATGACCGGGAGGCCGCCGACGGCCTCGACGGCCTCCTCGACCTCGTCCATGGACTCGATGGTGATCGACTCGGGGACCGGCTCGCCGATGGACTCCATGCGCTGGCGGAACTGGTCGCGGTCCTCCGTCGCGTAGATCGTATCGAGGGGGGTGCCCATCACGTCGACGTCGTGCTCGTCGAGGACGCCCTCCTCGGCGAGTTCCGCGGTGACGTTCAGGCCCGTCTGGCCGCCGAGGCCGGCGATGACCCCGTCGGGGTTCTCCTTCCGGATGATCTCCGAGATGGCCTCCGTGTTGATGGGTTCGATGTAGACGGCGTCGGCCATCTCCGGGTCGGTCATGATCGTCGCCGGGTTCGAGTTGACGAGCACGACGCGCGCCCCCTCCTCCTGGAGCGCGCGACACGCCTGCGCCCCCGAGTAGTCGAACTCGGCCGCCTGTCCGATCTTGATCGGCCCGCTCCCGATCAGCAGAATGGTACGGTCCTCGTCCTGTGTCATTACTCGGGCGGAGTCCGCTCATCGTAATAAACCCGGCGAAAGAATGCGGAAATCGAAATCGAGTTTCGAAAATCGTACCGCCCGTTCGGTCGGCGTGCGGGGCGGAGCGCGCGGAACGGCGCCGACGGGGAGGGAGCGCTCGCCCGCGTTCCCCGTCAGCGGTCGGGTATCTACCGGACACACTGCGAGGGCACATTTAGGGGCGACGATACGGCGGCGGCTGGCGGCACAACCTCCTCCCCAGAAGGTACGGCCTCATACGGATTATTGCAAGCGTTTCCCGGGTCGATCGCACGCGGTCGTGCGGTCGATCCCGGGATGTCTCGCAATAATCCGTATCAGTTGTTGCGGTCGGTGAACTCGTATCGATACGGCTGGTCGCGGATGACCTCGACCTCGCCGGACTGGGCGTGGCGTCCGAGGACGGTCGCCACGCGGTGAGCGCTGTCGAACTCCTCGCCGTGCTCGTCGAGCAGATCCAGGATCTCCCTGGCCGTCAGCGGCTCCTCCGCGTCGGCCTCCTCCAGCACGGACCGGATGCGCTCGAAGTCGCGCTGCCGTACGCGCATACACACCCGTACACCCTCCCCAACCATTAAACACCGTCAGACAGGCGTCAGACGGCCGATCTCGACCAACCGCAGGACGGCGACGGCCCGGGTGTGTCGGCGGCTGTCATACGCACCTCGCAACTACGTGTGACCGAACGGAACGGTTCGGACGGGCGTTCGGAACTACCGGACGGCAGTTCGACGGGAGGAGCCCCGAGCCCGGGCGACGCCGACGGGTCGGCCGTGGACGGGGCGCGTTACACCGCGGAGTCGTGCTCGGTCTCGAACTCCCGCTCCTCGCGGTACTGGTCGACGAACGCGCTCACGTCGAACTCGTGGAGCCACTCCTCGAACTGCGCGGCCGCCGCCTCGTCGTCGGCGTGGCTGACCGCGTGGTCCATCAGCTCGACGACGAGTTCGACGACGACCTCGTGGAGCCGGCGGGCGTCGAAGTCCGTCAGCCACAGCATCGAGTAGCCCACCTCCCCCTGGTCGGAGAGGTCCTCGCTGACCACGTCCTCGGGGAACTCCTCCATCACGATGCCCATGACGTGGGCGGTCGTGAACTCGGGGAAGTCGTCGGCCGTCTCGATGGTCTCGGTGAGCACCTCGGCGAGGAACTCCGGGACGAACCGGCCCAGCGGGTGCACGTCCATCACGACCGCGTGGGCCTCGCCGCAGGCGCAGTCGTACTCCCGCAGTCCCATGTCCAGGTCGTGGAGGGAGACGGTCTCCCCGCAGGGCAACTCGATGTCTGCCCCCTCGCTCCCGGGGACGCGCGGCTCTGCCATTACCCGGTGTACCGCCGTCAGCCGTTTAAACGCCGCGGTAGCGCTCGACGGTCGGCCGGACCGTCGCGGTACTGCTCGGGGTCGGCGACCGGAGACCCGAAACTCACGGCCAGTCGTCGCGCTCGTCGTCGCCCGCGTCCTCGTCGGGCGTCTCCGGCTCACCGAGTTCCCACTCGGCGGCCTCGGCCGCGTCCTTGACGGGCAGATACTCCCAGCCGACTTCCTCGGCCAGTTCGGCGTCCTCGTCGTCGGTCCCGACGAAGACGTGTCGCTCGGTGCCGAACTGTTTCTGTACGTTTTCGAGACTCTCGGCGCGGCTGCGCGGCCCGGAGAAGAAGTCCTGGCGGATGCGGTGTTTGCGCGTGAAGTTCGTCACCACGTAGGTCGGCTGCTCGGAGACGACGCCGACGTACTCGCTCCACTGGCGCGCGTCCTGGAACACCCGGTCGGGGTAGGCCAGGGCCTTCAGCGCGTCCAGGTCGAAGGCGAGAGTCATGTCGCTACTGCCGCCGCTGTCCATACTCGATAGGGGTACTGGCCCGGGGAAAACGCCTTCGATCAGGCCACGAACGACCCGTCTGCTCCGGCCCGGGGATCGCGGAGCGCTCGCGAGCGGCCGCCGGAACGGGGAGTAACTATCGAAGGAGCGGTCGCCGGAACGGGGAGGAACTATCGAGGGAGCAACTATCGAAGGAGCGGTCGCCGGAACGGGGAGGAACTATCGAGGGAGTAACTATCGAAGGAGCGGTCGCCGGAACGGGGAGGAACTATCGAGGGAGCAACCGCGGAGTTACTCGGGCTTGGGGGCGGCCTCTTCGAGCTTGTCCATGTCCACGTCCTCTTCGAGCAGCAGGTCCTTGTGCTGGGCGACCTCGCGCTCCTCGCGCATGAGCTTCTTGAACTTGGACTGCTGGGACAGGTCGCCGATGAGGACGCCGCCGACGATCTTGCCGTCCTTGAACGCCAGCCGGCGCCACTCCGTGTCGCTGTACTTGCGGGCGGCGTCGTCGTCGCCCTCGGTCGGGTGGCCGAAGGAGAGGAACGGGAAGTCGAAGTGCGTGATCGAGTAGGAGGAGACCCAGCGGAACTCCTCGGGGTCGTCCGTCTCGCCGCCGGCCTCGACGTCCGCGATCATGTTCTTCGCGGCGATGGAGCCCTGTTCCTTCGCCGAGCCCCACGACCCGTTCTGCCCCATCTCGCCGAGGATGGTGTCGTAGAACCACGTCAGGTCGCCCGCGGCGTAGATGTCGTCGACGTTGGTGCGCAGATACTCGTCGACGACGACGCCGTTGTCGTTGGTCTCGACGGGGGTGTCCTGCAGGAACTCGGTGTTGAAATCGAGCCCGATGGCGACGCCGGCCCAGTCGCCCTCGTAGCGCTCGCCGTTGGGGTCGACCGCGGCCCGGACGCGGCCGTCGTCGTCGGTCTCGAACTCGTCGACGCCGGAGTTGAACACGGGCGTGACGCCCCGCTCGCGCATCGCCTCGTGGAGGATCTCCGCGCCCTCCGTGTTCAGCGCGTAGCGCCACCAGCACTCGCCGCGCATGAGGTAGTTGGCCTCGAGGTCCTGGGCGCCGCAGATGGCCGCCAGGTCGATGCCCAGCAGGCCCGCGCCGACGATGATCCCCTGGTCGGCGTTCTCGACGTTCTCCTTGATCGAGCGGGCGTCCTGGAACGTCCAGAAGTGGTCGATGCCGTCGGCGTCGGCGTTGTCGATGCCGAAACTCGCCAGGCTGGCGGGCGTCCCGCCCGTCGCCACGAGCAGCTTGTCGTACTCGTAGACGGTCCCCTCGTGGGTGTGGATCTCGTTTTCGTCGGTGTCGACGGTCGTGACGTGCGTGTTGAGCTGGAGGTCGATGTCGCGTTCCTCGTACCACCCGGGCTCGTGGATCGAGATGGGCGCCTCGGGCAGCTTGCCCTTGGCGAACTCCTTGATCAGGATCCGGTTGTACAGTGCCTCCCCCTCATCGGTGATGACGGTGATCTCGGCGTCGGGGTCCTCCTCGCGAATCGTCTCGGCCGCCGAACTCCCCGCGATGCCATCACCGATGATGACGTGGGATGCGCTCATGCTCTGGGTGTTCGTAACCGTGGTTAATGTGGATTGCTATCTATCCATGCGGTTGATTGCCAAACTCACTCCCTCGAACGAAAAATCTGATCGTTCCGTCGTGTCGAACGCCCGATGGCGCCGAGATCGGTAGCGGATCGCCGATCCGGCCCGCGTTCGGCCGGGATCCCGGTCGACGTTCGGTCGAGACGTTGAATACGGTCGCGTCCGAACGCCCCACCACGATGAAGATCCGTCAGAACGTCCGCCACTTCGCCGCCAAACAGGCGCTCACGCTGCCGGTCGTCGGGGAGAAGGTCAACGACCGGCTGGTCGGGATGCACACCGACATCTTCGCCGAGAAGGCCGACCCCGGCCGCCGCGAGGAGCGCCGGGACCACCTCGACGACTTCTTCGACGCGACGATGGACACCTACGTCGCCGCACTGGAGGACGGGTTTCCCGAGGCCGAAGCCAGGGAGATCACCCACATCCAGGCCAACTTCGACTTCTACAACCACGGCTGGACCGAGATGATGGAGTTCCCGGACGACGAGCTCGGCGACCACTACGACCGCTATCGGGACTTCTTCGAGCGCTACGACATCAGTATCGACGACCCGCTCGGCGACTTCCGGCCGGCCGACGGGATCGCCGACGCCCCGTCGACCCCGGAGAAACTCGACGACCCCGAACACCCCTACGCTGTGGGCGGGTTCGCCGACGACGTGTACGTCGAGACCGCCGACGGCGAGCTCGTGGTCGGCGGGCAGGAGGAGCCCGAGGACGTGGACGTGGAGGAAGCACCCGGCGTGGACGGCGACGAAGCCGACGCGTGAGCGCGGAGCGGCCACGCGACCGGGGGGCCGCCCCGGTCCCCGATCCCCGCTATCGGTCCCCGGTTATCAGGTCCGCACAGGCGTAGCCCGCCTCGATCCCGCCGTTGAGCGACCGTTCGGGGTACTGCGCCCGGGATGCCATCCCCGCGTAGTAGACCCCCTCTGCCACCTCCTCGCCCAGGTCGTAGGGGACGACCATATCGAGGTAGCCCCGCTCGTAGATGGGGGCCGTCCGGGGGTTCCGTGCGGTCTTCACCCAGTTGACGCTGTCGCGGTCGAAGTCGGGGAACAGCCCCTCGATCCCCCCGGCCCAGTAGTCTTCGACTTCCTCGTCGGACATCCCCCACAGCTCCTCCTCGGGACTCTGGATGTAGCTGGCGGTGTAGTAGAGGTGTTCGCCGCCGTAGCGCTCCGGCGGGACGAAGTTGGTGTGCTCGATGAACACGCCGAAGGGGGCGTCGTCCTTGATGTTCAGCCAGTAGGTGTCCGACAGCGACTCCGCCATGCTCCAGACCGAGCAGACGGTCCCCTGAAAGTCGATCTCGCAGGGGTAGCCCGTCAGGTCCTCCAGCACGTTCGGCATCGCCGCGACGACGGCGGCGTCCACGTCGTGGGTCTCCGTCCGGCCGTCCCGCTCGACGGTCAGCGAGTCGACGGCGCCGCCGGCCGTGTCCAGCGCCGTCACGCGTGCGCCCGTGGTGACGTTCTCCTCGCCGACAGCGGCGAGCAGTTCGTCCAGCAGGACGCCGAACCCGCCTCTCAGGTAGCCCAGCTGTTCGCCGCGCAGCGGGTCGCGCTCGCCGCGGAACTTCACCCGACCGAGCAGCCACGCGGCCGACACGTCCTCCTTCCGGGAGCCGAACTTCGCGTCGAGCAGCGGCTCCCAGAAGGACTCGTAGACGTGGCGGGTGGTGTGTTCGAGCAGGAACTCCTTGATCGGCACGTCCTCGAAGTCGGTGATGTCGTCGTAGGTGTCGAACTTCGGGACGCCGCCGCGCACGTCGATCTCCTTGACGAGCATCGCCAGCCGGAACTTGTCGTAGAGAGAGAGGTGCGGGTAGGCGAGGATCTCCCAGGCCTTCTCCATGGGGTGGACGACCCCGTCGACGTAGTAGGAGTCGGTCTTGTAGCGCCACTCCAGGTCCCCGCCCAGGCCCAGGTCCTCGATCAGTTCGACGATCGTCTCCTCGGAGGCGGAGAGGTGGTGGTAGAACTTCTCGATGGGGTCGCCGGCCGTCCCGTAGACGGCGGCCAGCCCGCCCACGTCGTCGCTCGCCTCGAACACCTGGACCTCGTGACCGCGCCCCTGGAGGCGATACGCGGCCGCGAGGCCGGCGATGCCGCCGCCGACGACTCCGATCATACCTCCCGTTCCGCGGTCACCGGAAAAGCCCTTTCGCTCGGTCCCGTCCGCCGACCCGCCCGGACCCGAACGGGGGCGTCACCCGCCGGCCGACAGCTGCGGCGCCTCGTCGGCCAGCCGGAACTCCAGCACGACGACGGTCCCGCGGGGTCCGCCGTCGGCCCCCTCGTCCGCGGAACCTCCGTCGGTGGCGTCTCCGTCCGTGGGCTCCCCATCGGAGCTGGCTCCGTCCGCGGACCTTCCGTCCGTGGGTCCTCCATCCGTCCAACTCCCGTCGGGGGAGCCGACCCCCTCGCCGTCCTCGAACCAGACGTTGCCGTTGTACAGGTCCATCATCACCGAGACGAAGTAGAGGCCGAACCCGTGGGCGGTCTGACTGGTCGCCATCTCCCGCTGGAAGACCTGCGTCTGCATCTCATCGGAGAGGCCCGGCCCGTTGTCGGCGATCCGGACCTGGACCCACTCGCCCAGGGGCTCGGTGGTGACCCGCACCCGCGGGCGGGCGCTGTCGTTGTGTTCGACCGCGTTCGAGAGCACGCCCCCGACGACGTCTGCGACCAGTTCGTTGGCGGCGACGGTCAGGTCGTCGGCCACGTCGACCGCCACGGTCACCTCGTAGCGGTCGGAGAGTCCGCGGGCCTGCTCCCGGAGGACCGCCGAGAGGTCGACCCGTTCGAGCCGTTCGTCCTCGCTCGCGGTCACGGTGTCGTTGACCGCCCGGATCTTCTCGGTCATGTCCGTCAGGTCCGAACACCACGTCCGGATGGTCTCCAGTTTCTCGGCGTCGGCCTCGCCGACGCGCGACTGGAGGTGCTCGGCGTGCCCGTCGACGACCAGCATGGCGTTGCGGATGTTGTGCCGGAGGACGCCGTTGAAGAACTCGATCTGCTGGTTGCGCCGCTCGACGGCGGCCCGGCTGGTCCGCAGTTGCTCCTCGTGTTCGACGCGGGTCAGCGCCGTCTCGGTCGTCCGGGCGAGGATCTCCCCGAGCTGCTCGTCGGTCTCGGTGTAGCCGCCGGCCTCCTCCCTGCCGATGACGAGGACGCCGTGGTCGCCCAGCGGCAGGAACAGCGCCGACGCCGACCCGAACGCGTAGGGGCCGACCACGAGGTCGCGCTCGCCCTCGAAGGTCCTGCGCTCGTCGTCCTCGTAGCTCGTCCAGAGCGGGCCGGAGTCCCGCGGAACCCGGATCGACTCGTCGGGGTCGACGCCGAGTTGCGCCGCCAGCCGGTCGGTGATCGCCTCGGAGACGAGCGCGTCCGCCCCCTCGTCGTACCGGAACAGCGCCGCGTAGGCCTGGCCGTGGACGTCGCCCGCGAACCGGACCGCGATGTCGGCGACCTCCGCCGCGGTCCGCGCGCCGATGAACTGCTGTGTGGCCGCCTGCATCGCCGTCAGCTGGTCGAGCCGCCGCTGCTGGTCGGTCACGTCCCGCAGGTGGACGAGTCGCCCCTTCGTCGCCCCGTACTGGTCGTCGACGGTCGTCACCCCGACCGAGAAGGTGGACACCTCCCTGTCGTCGCCGGGGGCGTCGACGGTGACCTGCGCGCCGTCGTCCAGCCGGGCCGCGAACCCGTCGGCGACCGCGTCGACGTGGCGACCCCCGAGGTCGCCGTCGACGAGCCGTCCCGCGGCCGGGTTGTGGTCTATCACCGCGTCCTCGTCGTCGAGCACCAACACCGGGTCGTCGAGTTCCTCGGCAAGGAGGTCCGTCGCCACCGGAGCGACCCCGACGAAGTTGTAGCGAAACAGCACCAGTCCCGCGACGACGCCGTGGACGGCGAACAGCACGGGGGCGACCGAGACGCCGGGGTGGATCCCGCCGGCCGCGGAGACCACGACCGCCCCCGCGGTCGGGAACAGCCCGCCGAGGACGAGCGCACCCGTCTCCGCGCGGTAGACGTTCCGCGAGTCGAGCAGGAAGGCGATCAGGAGGACGTAGCCGGCGAGAATCAGAGCGTACGCGACCAGCGAGTACAGCGCGAACGGGAGCGTCTCCACCGTCGCCGGGGCGGTGATCCCGTTCTCCGTCACCGTCCGCACCGGCGCGAGGGGCGCGCCGTGAATCGGCGCCGTCAGCTGGACGAGCGAGTACGCCGTCAGCGGGGTCCACAGCGCGGCCAGCCGCCCGGGAGTGAGCCGCTCGCGGTGACCGGTGTAGACGGCGGCGAAGACCAGCCACAGCATCGGGACCTGCGAGGAGACGGGGCCGGCGAGGGCGTGGGCGGCGCTCGCGGCGGCCGGTGACGGCGCAGTCAGGACCGCGACCTGCAGGAGCGCCCAGCCGCCGGCGGCGAGCGACAGCCAGCCGAACGCCCGCGCCGCCGGCCGCTCGCGGTTGCGGTACGCGACCGCCGCGAGCGCGAGCTCGACGGCGCCGCCGACCGCCGTCGCCCCGACCACCGGACCGAGCGCCTCACCAGCCATCTGACGGGTTCACGACACCGTAATTTCAATTCGTCCGTATTATGCGTTGTGTCGCAGTATCACGTGAGACAACGCCGGCGCCGGGGCGGGAACAGGGCCGTCACCGAGGCGGGGCCGTCGCCGGCCGCGAGGCACGCCGCGGCGTCGAGGCCCGCGGTCCGGTGACCCTCCGCCGACGGCCGCCCGCGCCCGCGACCGGCCCCGCAGTCCGCTACCTTTTTGCCCGCAGTCCCGGAAACCGCTCGATATGGTGACGGTGCGGGCGCCCGCGACGAGCGCGAACCTGGGGAGTGGCTTCGACGTGTTCGGCGTGGCGCTGGACAGGCCCGCCGACGTGGTCCGCGTCGAGCGGGCGCCGGAGACCACCATCGACGTGACGGGCGCCGGCAGCCAGTTCATCCCGGAGGACCCCGCGGACAACACCGTCGGCGCGGTCGCGGAGGCGCTGGACGCCCCCGCACACATCGAGATCGACAAGGGCGTCCGCCCGGCCTCCGGCCTGGGCTCGTCGGCCGCCTCCGCCGCGGCCGCCGCGGTCGCCCTGAACCGCCTCTACGACCGCGGGCTCACCCGGAAGGAACTGGTCCCCATCGCCGCCGAGGGCGAGGCCGTCGTCTCCGGGGACGCCCACGACGACAACGTCGCCCCCGCCATCCTCGGCGGGTTCACCATCGCCACGCCGAGCGGCATCTCGAAGGTCGACGCCGACATCTCCCTCGTGACGTGCCTCCCCGACATCGTCGTCTCGACGCGCGACGCCCGCGAGGTCGTCCCCGACGGCGCCCGCGTGAGCGACATGGTCGAGACCGTCGGCAACGCCGCGACCCTGACGACCGGGATGCACCGCTCGGACCCCGAACTCGTCGGCCGCGGGATGGAGGACTCGGTCGTCACGCCCGCCCGCGCCGAACTCATCGACGGGTACAGCGAGGTCCGGCAGGCCGCCTTCGACGCCGGCGCCACCGGCGTCACCATCAGCGGGGCCGGCCCGAGCGTCATCGCCGCCTGCTACGAGACCGACCGCCGGGACATCGCCTCCGCCATGGTCGACGCCTTCGACGAGGAGGGCGTCGAGGCCCGCGTCTACCAGACCGAGATCGGCGAGGGCGCCACCTTCCACTGATACGGATTATTGCGAGACATCCCGGGATCGACCGCACGCAGTCGTGCGGTCGACCCGGTACACGCTTGCAATAATCCGTATGAGCGAGCGCGCGACGGCCGGGTTCGTACGTCTTTGCCAAGGTACTTTACACGAGAGCGACTCTATACAGGTACGCGTGTCTTCTTTCCCATCTCGCCGACAGCGTATCGCTCCCCAATCCCCACGATACCGGGACACGGCGGACGGACGATGAACCCGAGCCGCGTCGACTCACTGGTCGATCTGACCTACGGCCTGCTGATCGCCGTCTCGGTCGGGCTCATCGTCGTCGCCGACAACGCCGTCGGGCTGGCCTTCGGATTTGGGGTCCTGCTCGCGTATCTTATCCACGTCGTCTGGAAGATGGCCCGCTTCGACCCCGACTGGATGACCACCGCGGTCAAGGAGACGGTCGAGGAGACCGTCGACGAGACCGTGGAGGCGAAGGTCGGCGAGACCGTCGACGAGACCGTCGAGAAGACCGTCGGCGAAACCGTCGAGGAGACCGTCGGTGAGACCGTCGAGGAAACGGTCAGTGCCACCGTCGAGGAGACGGTCGGTGAGACGGTCGAGGAGACCGTCGACGAGACCGTGGAGGCGAAGGTCGGCGAGACCGTCGAAGAGACGGTCACCGACACCGTCGAGGAAACCGTCGGGGAAACCGTCGAGGAGAAAGTGGGCGAGACCGTCGAGAAGACCGTCGAGGAGAAAGTCGGTGAAACGGTCGAGGAGAAAGTCGGCGAAACTGTCGAAGAGAAAGTGGGCGAGACGGTCGAGGAGACCGTCGGCGAAACTGTCGAAGAGAAAGTGGGCGAGACGGTCGAGGAGACCGTCGGCGAAACCGTCGAGGAGACGGTCGGTGAAACCGTCGAGGAGACGGTAGAGGAGACTGTCGAGGAGACCGTCGAAGAGACGCTGGAGGAGCAACTCGACGAGGCCGGGCGCGACGGCGAGGGGTCCGACGCGGAGCCGAAGCAGTCGGCCGACGGCGGGGAGGACTGATGGTCGAACTCCTGCTCGTCGTCGGCGTGCTCGTCTCGATGTTCGTCGCGTACAACATCGGCGGGTCGACGACGGGGCCCGCGTTCGGCCCGGCGGTCGGCGCCGACGCGATCTCGAAGACGACCGCCGCGGCGCTGATGGGCGTGTTCTTCTTCGTCGGCGCCTGGACGATCGGCCGCAACGTCGTGACGAAGCTCGGGACGGAACTGGTCACGGACACCGGCGTGTTCACGCTCGAAGCGTCGATCGCCGTCCTGTTTTTCATCGGGGTCGCGCTGCTGGTCGGGAACGTCTTCGGCGTCCCGGCCTCCACGTCGATGACAGCGGTCGGCGCGATCGCGGGGCTCGGGCTCGCCGGCGGCGTGCTGGATCTCGCCGTCATGGGCGAGATCGTCACCTGGTGGATCGTCTCGCCGATCATCGGCTTCTGGGTGTCGCTGGTCATCGGCCGGTACTTCTACGCGCGGCTCAACCGGCTGGTCGCGATGGAGCGCAGCACCGGACCGCTGTTCGACGTGGACCGGTCCGGGTCGATCCCGGGCGTGTCCGTCCACCGGACGACCAACCGGCGGGAACTGGCCGGCGTGGTCACGGTCGTCGCGATCGGCTGTCTGATGGCGTTCAGCTCCGGTACCTCGAACATCGCCAACGCCGTCGCCCCGCTGGTCGGGAGCGACGAGCTGGCGATGAACCCGGCGATCATCTTCGGCGGGATCGCCGTCACCATCGGTGCGTTCACGATCGCCCGGCGGACGCTGGAGACGATGGGCAGCGACATCACGGAACTGCCGCTGACGGCCGCGATCGTCGTCGCCGGAGTCAGTTCCACCCTGGTCGTCTTCCTCTCGGCGCTGGGGATCCCCGCGAGTTTCGTCATCATCGCGACGATGAGCATCGTCGGCCTGGGGTGGGGGCGGGCGACCCGTCCGGTGACCGTCCCGGAGGCCGTCTCGGCCGAAGACGCCCCGCCGGTCAGCGTCGACGCGCTGGCCGCGGACGAACCCGGCGAGGAGTTGCCACCCATCGGCGAGGAGGACTCCGAGGACATCCCCGAGCCCGGCGACCTGTTCGACCCCGCGACGACCGCCCGCGTCGTCCTGATGCAGAACGTCGTGCCGGCCATCGCCACCGCCGGCGCGTACCTCACGTTCCGCTTCGTCCCCGTGTTCGGGTTCTGAGCGGTCGAGCGCCCGGCGCTCGTGTTGGCCCTCCCGACCGTCCGCCTCGCGCGGCCCACCGGCCGAACCGCCGCTGGCGGTTCTGGTGGTCACGTAGCGCGCGCAGGTACTCGCGTCGCCGGAAGTCCCACCAGCTCACGTCGGTGAAGTACAGCTCGGGGTGGACGGACCGACAGATCAGGAACTCCGACAGGCGTTCGGCGCCCGTCTTGATGACCGGGTCCGTCCGACAGGGAAGACGAGTTCACCCTCGGTGGCAGTCCCGTCGACATCCTCGGTGAGGTCCTTGGGGGACCGCCGCCCGCTACGGGATCGACCGACGGACCATCGCCTCGGCCGTAGTCGACACCTTCGAGGACGGGAACGTCGCGATCCACGTCTCCCAGACCGGATCGGCGAGAGGGTGCGACCGTCCACTGACCCCGATCGGAGTGAACCGCTCCGAGGCGCCGAGAGTCCGCGGGGCTCCGAACTCTCCCGCTGTTGCGGTCACTCCAGGTCGTACGAAAACTCGGGGTGGGACTCGAGTAGCGGGTCGTGGATCGCCTTGATACGGTCGGCGACATCCGCGAGCGACAGGTCGTTTTCCGCCAGCAGTTCCAGGGCGCCGCCCATGCCGACCCCCTCTTTCTGCAGGTCGCTACCGAAGAATCTCATCGCGGGATGGCGCGGGTCCGGCAACGTCGGATCGTTGATCCGGAGGGCGACGTCACACTTGTCCGCCGTCCGCCGGAGGTCGACTGACGGGTCCCGGCGGACCTGTTCGGTCGTCGCGACGGTGATCTCCGTAGTGATCCCCATCTCCCGGGCGAGCGCGGCGATCGCCAACATCTGCGTTCCGCCCGCCAACATGATATCCGTGTCCGTCCCGGCGACGCCGCTGAGGAGTCCGAGGATCGCCGCCTGGACCGGGTCACCGACGCTCCGTACGATCCCGAGAGGGTCGGGGTCGTCGCGCGAGGCGAGGCCGCTCCGCGTCAGCGCGGTATCGACCACGTGGCGCTTCAACTCGGTCGGATTCTGTTCGGCGAACGAACTGGACGTCTGTTCCTCGTACCCCAGCGCCGTGAATACCGCCTGGGCGGTCGTGGTGCCGCCGGGGACGGTTTCCCCGACCACGACCCTCGGACGGGACAGCCCTTCGGCGAACGCGCGGCCTTCGCTGAATATCTCCGCGGCGTTCGGGACCGCGTCGGTCGCCTCCCGGATATCGCTGCCCGGCGACGCCTCCACGTCTACGGTCGGCGCCGCCGTCTCGCCCCAGATTCCACCGTCGAGAACGACGATCTCCTCGTCGAGGCGGTCGCAGACGGCCCGTACGAGCATCGCGGGCGTCGGTCCGAGGCTGGGGTCCATCGGGAGCAGCGGCGCGGTGACCAACTCGCCGTACGTTAGGATCTCCGCGTCCCCGGCCGGTCCGTACTTCACGAGGTCGTCGGACGTTCCGATAGCGCTTATCCCCTCGATCCGTGCTGTCATCGTCGTCCCCGGAACTACAATGAACATGACAATTCTTGATTTTATATTGGAGAAAAAGTTTTCTATTTTCGTCAAGTCTGTGCGCGGCGACCCGCTACTTCGCTCGGGTGTCCGAGTAGAGCGGCGACAGCTCCTCGATGACCTCGCTCCGCGGCTGTGAGCTGTCGACCAGATAGTCGTACCGTCGGTCCTCGCGCAGCGTCTCCACCCCGTATTCGGCCTCGCGTCTGTCGCGTCGCCTCAGTTCCGCCGCCGAGAGCGCCCGGTCGTCGGAGCGCGACTGGACCCGCCGGAGTCGGACCTCGAAGGGGCAGGCCAGGAACACCACCTCGACGCGGTCGAACAGTTCACGTAGCCGCTCCAGCGTTCCCGTCCGGCGGACGCCGTCGACGACGACCTGTTCCCTGACCGTGATCGCGTCGAGAACCTCGATTAACCAGCGCGTGCTCGCCGCACCGTCCCCGCGCCCGTTGTGTTCCCGGATCACTCGCTGCAGGCGTTCCCTGGGCGCGTCCCGTCCGAGTTTCCGTCGCGCGAACGAGTACACGACGTTCCCGACGTTGACGTAGTGGCAGTTCGCCCGGTTTGCGACCTCCGTCGACACCGTCGTCTTGCCGGAACCCGCGTATCCGGAGACGGCGACGGCTCTATCGTACATCCCGTGTACCCCGTCAGGCCAGCGCCTGCTTGACGTGGGTCGCGACCGTGCGACCGCCGGACCCGCTCCGGGCACCGAGCAACACGTCCCGCTGGGAGGCCAGGACGCTCTCGGACCGGTCCAGGATGGCCGGTGCGGTTTCGTACGTCGATCGCAGTCGCTGTTTGATCTCGGGTCGTTCGAGCAGTTCGTACACGGCACCCGGTCCCCCCTCGTCGGTCCCGTAGTCCACGTCGGAACTCGTCGACCGGAGTCGCGCGTACCTGTCCCCCATGACGAAGCCGGGGTACGCCGCCGTCTTTCCGTTCTCCTTCATCCGCCGGTAGTTCCGCCAGTGGCCCGGGTGTTGCTCCGGCAACAGACAGACGGGCGTCTCGTACAGCGACGCCTCGTAGAGGGTCGTGATCGACGGCGGCGAGAACAGCAGGTCGGCGGCGTCGATCTCCGAGAGCATCGTCTCGTGGCTCAACGACCTGGCGGGATACGACGTATCGACCCCTTCCAGCACCGTACTGTTGCCCGCTATCAGGGGTTGATATCCCCGCCCCTGGAGTTCCGAGAGCGTCGGTGACATCGCTTCGAGAACCGTCTCCACGTACGTGACCGCGTCGTCCAGCGACGCCGCCGGCGACAGTTGCCCGCAGAAGTTCAGCAGGATGCGGTCGCCTGTCCGCTCGTCGAAGTCGTACGTCGTGTCGACGATCGGGTTCACCCTCGATATCGGCGCGAAGCGGTCGACCGCGACGTCGTCACGGCGCCACCCCGGGAAGGTCTGGACGAACGAGTGGTCCGAGAGGAGATGTGCCACGATCTTCGTCTCGTGTCGGGTCAGCGCCGCGTACTCCGCGTCCGTCGTCTCGGGCGGGGCCCCCGACTCGAACGAGTCGATGACCGACTCCGGGGACTCCCACTCCCAGAACCAGTAGAGACTGTCGACGAAATAGGCCGGGACACGGCGGTTCGCCGCGGCGACCACCGCGTCGGCTTCCATCACGCTGACCAGGCCGTCGATCCGTTCGTCCGCGAGGATCGAGTCGACCGAGACACGCTCCGTATCGTAGATCTCGTCGAACACCGACACGTTGTTTCGACTGAACTCCAGTGCGGACTTCTCGGTCGCGACGAGGATATCGGCCTCGTCCACGGCGTCCTCGATGTACCTCGCGACGGTCTTGGCCTTCGAGGCCGGACCGAAACCGAAAGGCTCCGCCGTGAGCAGGAATCTCATTGCCAGAGGATAAGTAAGCGAATACTTAAATCTATATGTCGTGTCGCCAGTTCGTGTCAAGGATCCTTTCGAACGTGATCGTCCCCGGGAACCGATCTTCGGGACAGCGGACGCGGGGATCGACGGCGGGCGTGGTGACTGTCGGCGGCGGGGTCCGGGTGTGAAACCGGCCCTCAGTCGGGTCCGGTACCGGTGACCGACGATCCAGACAGGCGGGATCTGACACACAGGAACGTCGGCTTCCGCGAGAGCTCCTCGTATTTCGCCGGCATCTTCTCGGCGAACTCGGACTCCGGGACGGGTTCGACGATCTCCTCCAGTGCGAACCCGGTCCGCAACAGCGGGCCGATCATCGATTCGAGCGGCCGGCGATACGTCGGCATCTCTATCGGCGGGTCGAAGCTGTCCCACTCCCGACTGACGAACTCGGTGTCGAAGTAACTCGCCGACTCGTAGCGCTGGAACGCCGAAAACGGGTGCTGTGTCGAGAACACGAACACGCTCCCGTCACGCAGTACGGTGGCCAGTTCCGAGAACACGGACGCCCAGTCCTCGATGTAGTGGAGCGTGAGTGCGCTGACCGCGGCGTCGAACGACGAGGGATCCAGAAAGTCGAGCCCGTCGGTCACGTCGTGGCGTGTGAACGCCACGCCGTCCCGACCGGCCAGCCGCTGTCGGGCCTCGGAAACCATCCGTTCGCTCGCGTCGATCCCCAGAACCTCCGCCCCGCGGTCGGACAACTCCTCCGCGTACTTCCCCGGGCCGCACCCGACATCCAGCACCCGCTTGCCCTCGAGGTCCGGGAGCAGGGACAGCGTCGCCGGTCGTTCGTAGTCCGCGTTGTACGCCCAGTCGTCGATCCGGCTGGCGTACTCGTCGGCGATGTCGTCGTACACTGACTCCGGACTCGGTGGCCGGTCGCTCATGGCGGCGAATCGTTGTGACACGAATATAAGGTTTTTCAGACGAGATCTCCGTCGAACAGTAATTCGACCGAGTACGGCCCCCATCACTAACCGTTCGTCCTGCTACCGGCGGACTCGGGCCGTCTGACCGCGAAGGTGTAAATATCGGAAACTATTTTTCAGATGTCCTGATAGTCGGACACACCGATGAGCGGGAGCGAACACGAACGCGTCGCCGGCGACATCTCCGAGCGGCTCCGCGAACTCGAATCGATCAGGGCGGTGAGTCTCACCGGGTCGACCAGCGGTGACGGGGCGGAACCGCCGTCGGATATCGACGTGGCGGCGTTCTACGCTCCCGACCCCCCCGCCCCGGAACGGTGTAACTCGGCGCTGGACCCCGTGACGGACGGGTTCACCGGGGCGGTGGAGTGGGAACACGAGATATCGGGGACGTGCAGACACTACGTCCGCGCCGGAACCGAGATCGACCTGCTGCTCATCGACCTGCAGGAGTTGCGAGCGGCGATCGAACGGCTCCACGCGTCGGGCGTCGAGACGCCCAAGTGGGCGCCCAACGACGCGGCGTTCGGCAAGTACAAGTCGATGCACGCCGACTCGGTGCGGACGTGCGACATCCTCTACGAGGAGGCCGGGGTGTTGACGGAGCTGAAGCGGCTGTCGAGCGAGTACTCCGAGGAGTTCGGGGAGGCGACGGCCTCGTATCACCTCGACGCCGCCGAGGACCTGTTGACTCGCCGGATCGAACCCCAGGCCGAGCGGGGCGACTTCCTCCACTTTCACGCGTGCAGCGCCCGGTGTCTCCGGTCGCTCGTCCTCTGTCTGTTCGCGCTGAACCGCCGGTACTACCCGGGGGACAAGTGGAACTACGACTACATCGAGGAGTTCGAGGTTCGGCCGGACGGCCTGGAGTCGACACTGGAGACGCTCAGGACGACCGACGCGTCCGACGAGGCCGCGATGATGCGGCAGGTGGCCGCTCTCAGACGGCTTCTCGAGGAGACCAGAGCGCTGTATCGCAGCGAGTGGCCGTCGGGTCAGAACCCCTCGGAGTGATACTTGTCGGATTTGAACAGGTCGACCGAGCTGACCGCCGCGTCCGGGAAGCTACACGCGAACAGAACCGCTTTCGCGACCTGGTCCGCTTCGAGGATTTCACCCGCTTCGGCGTCGAGATTCGGTGACCCCATCGGTCGGCCGATCGGGGTTCGCACGCGCGAGGGATTCACGAGCGACACCGAAACCCCTTGCCCCCCGACGGCCGCCTCCACGCTTTTCACGAACCCGCGGAGCCACCACTTCGTTCCCGCGTACACCGGATTGATCGAACTGGGGTATTTCCCGGAGTAGCTGCCGATGAAGACGGCGTGTCCGCCGGTCGACGTGAGTTGCGGGACCGCGCGCTCCGTCACGTGGAGGCTTCCCACGACGTTGGTCTCGATCATCGCTTTCGCGCCGTCGAGCGCGTCGTCCTCGACGTCGTCGTCGCGCAACAGACCGGCGGCGTGGACCAGGATGTCCGCCTCGGAGTGCAGTTCCCTGGTTCGGTCGAACAGCGCGTCCACCTCGTCGACCGACCGGATATCGGTCGGTACGGGGGTCGCGGTTCCGTCCGTCTCCCGCTCGATCTCCCTCGCGATCGTCTCCAGTCGCTCGGAGCGGCGCGCGGCGAGGGCGACGGTCGCGCCTCGCTCGGCGAGCGCGTAGGCGGTCGCCCGACCGATCCCCGCGCTCGCTCCCGTGACTACCGCCGTTCGGTCGTCGAAGGACCCGAACAGCCGGTCGCCCGTCATCGTGCCGTCCCCTCCCCCGTGGGCTTCCGCGTACCAGTGGCGGTCGCTGTCGAACGGAGTCGGCCGTGCATAGGTGCCCCAGGGGCGACCAGTCCCTTGTGGTTGTCGGCTCGTATCGATCCCAGCGGGACGAGCCGTCTCCGTCTGGAACGGCCGTTCGATACAACTAAGTAACACGAGTGAAGAACACGTTTAATTGACCGATGGGGCGCGCTATCGAAACGACGGTCGGGATCGCGACGCATATGCGGCCGGCGTATCTCGACGACCTCCTCGAACGGCTCGGCGAGCAGACGCGGCCGGCCGACGAGATACTCGTGATCGACGACAGTCCCGACGACCGTTCGCGGGAGGTCGTCGCGGACCACCGCGAGCACACGTTCTCGGGGACGCCGACCGAACTCCGGTACGAACGGATGGCCGGTGACGGGACGAACCAGCAGGACGCCCGAAACCGGATCGTCGGGGACGCGACCGGCGACCTCCTCTGTTTTCTGGACGACGACACCGTCCCGGTCGAGGAGTGGCTCGAGGAGACGGTCGCGGCCTACGAGTCCGACCCGTCCGTCGTCGGGGTCGGCGGCCCGGCGCTGCGGACCGACGAGGACCTCGAACTCGTCGACGAGGTCGACCCCGACCCGCCCGCCCGCAACCGCGTGACGGAGTACGGCGAGGTCGTCGACGCGTCGGGGATGTGGGTCCCGGAACAGCCGGTGTACACGGACATCCTCCGCGGCGCGAACATGACGTTCGAAACCGAGGCGCTGCGGCGCGTCGGCGGGTTCGACAACTCCTTCGGCGGCCCGGCTATCTTCGAGGAGTGGGACCTGATGGTCCGGGTGAGTCGGGCGTGCGGTGACCTGGTGTACCACCCCGACGTCGTCGTCTACCACATCGAGGCCGAGTCGGGCGGGTCCCGCGCGGCGGACAAGAGTCAGCGGCCGGGGACCTACTGGTACGCCCGCAACAGCCTCCTGTTCCGGAAGAAGCTCTTCGACGACCGGTACTACCGGTCGCTCGCGAGGCTGTTCTGTCGCGGGACCGAGAGCGGTATCGCCCCCGTCTGGCGGCGCCTGGTCCGGCTTCCCGTCAGGCCCGCCGAGTACCACTGGCTCCGCGGCTACGCCGACGGGATACTGAAGGAATCGGCCTCCGGGGCGGGGTCGTCCGACGGCGTCGCCGGGGCGGACGACCCCGTCTCACCCGACGGCGTCGAACCGGCCCCGGACGGCGCGCGTTCGAACCGGTGACCGTCGGGCGGCGGGAAGCGCGCCCGCGCTCGACCACTGCCAGGGCGCCAGTCCGTCGCGTTTCTCGCCGGAGGTGTTCACCTCCGGGGTGTCCGCGCCGCGGGGTCGCTACAACTCGTAGGTCCGGAAGTCGGACCCGAGTTCGAAGCCCGCGTCGGTCGCCCGCGCTCGCAGTTCGTCGGTGTGGGCGCGCTGGATGTGTTCGTTCGCGTTCACCAGCACGACCCGCTCGGCGTCGACGGCGTCGATGGCCTCCCGGAGTTCGTCCCCCGGCCCGTGGACCGGTTGGCCCAACACCGCGGCGCCCTCGCAGACGAACAGGTCGTACGTTCGGTCCGGCGGTCCCCCGACGAACGAACGCATATCCGGCGCGTATCCGACCGTCGTGGTCCCGTCCGAGACGGTGAACCCGAGCGTCTCGAACGTCGGCCTGTGGTGCTCGACCGGGAAGGCGTCGACCCGCAGGTCCCCGACCCGGGCCGGGGTCGCCGGGTCGATACGCCGGTCGTCGATCCGTTCGAAGTCGGCGTCGAGACGGGCGCGCGCGGTCTCCGTGAGGTAGAGTTCGTAGGCCGTCGAGAACGAGTCCGGGTCCGTCGCGGCGAACGCGTCGGCCGATTCGAGGTGGGCCGCGTCCCACTTCGCCGCCTGGCCGAGTCTGGGGAGCCCGCCGGCGTGGTCCCCGTGTGCGTGCGTGAGGAAGAACGCGTCCGGGTCGGTGACGCCCACTTCGTGTAGCTGTTCTCCGATGTCCGGGCCGATATCGAACACCAGCCGGTCCGACCCGGACCGGACCAGAACTGCCGGTCGCCGGCGCCGCTCGCTCTCGCGACAGTACTCGCACCCGCACAGCGGCGCCGGCACGCCCGTCGCGTCCCCGCTCCCGAGGACAGTCACGATCATGGCGGACCAGTCGCGGCGAGAGGGTAAATCACTATTGACACGACACCTGACGCCGGAACTCGCCGTCCCGGCTCGGCCGCCCCACACCGCCACCGATCGGTTCCGGTGTCAACTTGCCGGTGTTTCCACTGGATCACCAAGTATATACTGCATCATAGATATTGTCGATCGAATGGAATTCGAAGTCAGTAACGTCTCCGGAGAACTGGAGGCACGCGGCGACGGAGACTCGTTCCCCAGGGGGAACGTGACCGAGTACGTGTCCCGGTCGGTCGGGGACGAACTGGTCTACGAGGTAGACGGTTCGCTCACGATGGACTCGGTGCTCTCCTATCGACTCTACGCCGACACGGAGTACAGTCCGCGGTTCAGGATCGGGATCGTGAACCGGGCCGACGACGACGGGCTGTCCATCCCGTATCTGTCCTCCGGCGAAGACGACCCGAGAGCGGAGTTTTACTCGGTGTACTTCGTGTTACCGAGGTACTGGACGCAAGTGACGCTCCCGATACGGTCGCTTCACGACGGGAACCGGTTCCTCGAGAAGGAGGGGGCGGTGTCCCGGAAGCTGACGGGCGGGGACAGGATCGACCCGGAGCGTATCGACGAGGTCCGGATCCGGGTGTACAACAAGGGACGGTCCGATCTGACGTGGTACCAGACGCCGCTGTCCGTCTCCGAGGGCCACCCAGCCGACCACAACGAGCTGATCGACCGCGATCACTACGTCGACGAGCTGGGGCAGTCGAACGTCAAAGACTGGGACGGGAAGACCGACGACATCGACGAGCTATCCGAGCGGTTGACCCGACAGAGTGACCTGCCGAACTCAGGGGGATCGGCGTCGTCGTTCTCGAAGTGGGGCGGCTGGACGGAGCGGACGGTCGAGGCGACCGGCTTCTTCCGGACGCACCACGACGGGGACCGGTGGTGGCTCGTCGACCCGGACGGCCATCCGTTCTGGTCCACCGGCATGAACGCGGTTTCCCCTCGCGTCGCCGCTCCGGCCGACGAGTTGCGGGACGATATCGCGGCCGTGGACGGCGAACCGGACGGCGAGGAGGAAACCGACGAGATCAACCTGCTCGCGCGCAACTTCCGGCGGGTATTCGGGGAGGGATTCTGGAAAGACGAGTGGGAGGCGGCGACGGAAGGGGTGTTGCGGACGAGCGGCATAAACACCGTGGGGGCGTTCTCCGACCTCGGTTCCGCGCGGTCGATGGCCCTCCCGTACGTGCGGGTGCTCGACTTCGAGTTCTCGGAGACGCTCTACAGGGACTTCCCGGACGTCTTCGCGGCGTCGTTCGAGGAAGACGCGAAGCGCGGTGCCCGGGCGCTGGCAGCGACCGAAGACGACCCGGCCCTGCTCGGGTACTTCCTCCAGAACGAGCCGAACTGGTCGTTCATCGACTCGCTGCCGGCCGAGGAGATGTTACACAACACGACCGCCTGCGCGACTCGCCGCGAGTTCGCCGAGTTCCTGGCCGAACGCTACGGAATCGACGGTGATCTCGCCGCCGCGTGGGGGGCGGACGTGACGGTCGACGCCATCGCCGAGGGGGGTGACATCCCCGCCGAGCCGTCGGAGACGGCCCGGGCGGACCTAGAGGCGTTCAGCGAGGTGATGGTGACGAAGCTCTACTCGACGCTCTCGGCGGAGTGTCGGGCGGTCGACGACAACCACCTGAATCTCGGTATCCGTGCGGTCACGCCGCCGGAGCCGTGGATGTACGAGGGGATGAAGACCTTCGACGTGTTCAGCATGAACTGGTACGAGAAATCCATCGACCAGTTGCCGGGCGACCGGATCAGTTCGGCGCTGTCGCTCCCGATCCTGGTCGGGGAGTGGTCGTTCGGGGCGCTGGACGCGGGCCCGCCGGCGCCGGGGCTGTGTCACGTCGGTGACCAGGAGAGCCGCGGCGAGTTCTACCGCCAGTACGTCGAAAACGCCGCCTCGAAACCGTGGTGTGTCGGCGCCCACTACTACAAACTGTACGACGACCCGGCGATCGGCGCGTTCAGCGGCGAGCCGCACAACGTCGGGTTCCTCGACGTGTGCAACAGGCAGTACGAGCCGCTGACCGAAGCGGCCCGCGCGTCCGGGGACAGGATACCCGAGATCCACGCCGGGACGCGGGACCCGTTCAGTCGCGACGGCGACCAGTTCTTCAGGCGCTGGTGAGCGCCCGGGTTCGGGGGGCCGCCGCTCACCGTCCGAACCTGCGCTGGCGGTTTTGATAGTCCCGGAGCGCCCGCAGGTAGTCTCGGCGGCGGAAGTCCCGCCAGTTCACGTCGGTGAAGTACAGCTCGGAGTAGACGGACTGCCAGATCATGAAATCCGACAGGCGTTCGGCGCCCGTCTTGATGACCAGATCCGGCTGGACGGGGAAGACGAGTTCGCCCTCGATCGCGTCCTCGTCGATGTCCTCCGGGGACAGTTCGCCGGCGTCGACTTCCTCGGCCAGGCCCCGGACGGCCGAGGCGAACTCGTGTTTGCCGCCGAGGCCGATGCCGACCTGGATCGGCGCGTCGGCCTGTTCGTCGTCCTCCGGCCCGCGGACCGCCAGCTCGCGGGGGGCGTCCACGTCGGCGAGCTCCCGGCGGATGGTGTCGACGACTTCGGTGTCGAGGACGCTGACGTAGACGACGACCCGCTCGGCGCCGAACTCGAAGGCCCACCCGAAGCAGTCCTCCAGCGTCTCGTAGGCGCCGGTTTCCAGCAGGTCCCGCTCGGTGACGATGACCGCGACCGTCCCCGGGAGGTCGGCGTCGCTGTATCGGATGCGGAGGGCGAGATAGCGGTCGTACAGTCCCACACTGGCCTGTTCCCCGGGCGCGTCCTAAATCTCACGCTCGTGGACGGGGAGCGACCACCTCGGAGCGGCCGGTCGCCGACGTGTCACGCCGCCACCACGGGACGAAGCGGTTCGGAAACGGTAAGTAGCTCACCGGGGATACCGGACATAGCGTGACAACGACAGTCCGGCGCGCGGGCGCGTTCGCCCTCGTCGGGACGCTCGCGCTCGCCGTGCCGCCGATCGCGGGCCGAACGAGCGCGGCACTCGCGACCGTCGCGGCCCCCGGTCCGTTCCTCCTCGTCGCCGCGCTGGCGCTGTACGTCGTCGACGGGGGGCCGGTCTTCGAGCTGTTCGCCCGGCCGGGCGACCGCCGCGACGGCCGCCTCTACGGGCTGGCCGGCTTCGCCCTGGCCGCCGCGGCGCTGGCGCTGCTCGCCGTGCGGTTCACCCTGCCGATGCCCGTGTTCGTCGGGACCGTCTTCCTGCTCGCGTGGGGCAATCTCGGCGGCCACCTCGTCCGCTCGGTGCGCGACGAGCCGTTCGTCGCGACCGCCGGGTTCGTCCTCGCGGGCTTTCTCGCCGGGACCGTCGGCCAGTACGCCGCCGGCGTCCTGGTCGGCGTCCCCACCGAGTGGCCCCTCGTGGCCTTCCTCGCCGCCAGCGGCGCCCTGCTCGGCGCGCTCCTGCGGGCCGTGCTCTTCGAGCGCGACGACCCGCTGGTGATGGTCTCGGTGGGGCTGTTGCTGTGGCTGTTCTCCGACCTGCCGCTGTCGATCGACCCCGCGGGCGTCGCGATCGCGCTCGCCGTCGCCTTCCTGTTCGGCTACCTCGCCTACGCGCTGGAGACGGCGTCGCTCCCGGGGATGATCACCGGCGTCTTCCTCTGCCTGCAGACCATCGTCCTCGGGGACTTCGGCTGGTTCCTGCTGCTGGTCACCTTCTTCGGCGTCGGGGGCCTCTCGACGAAGTTCCGCTACGAGGAGAAGGAACGCCGCGGCATCGCCGAGGAGAACGAGGGCGCCCGCGGTAGCGGGAACGTCCTCGCCAACTCGCTGGTGGGCCTGTTCGCCGTCCTCGGGTGGTCGGCGAGCCCCACCCTGACGGGGCTGGACCCGGAGCTGTTCCTGTTCGCGTTCGCCGGCTCCATCGCCGCCGCGATGAGCGACACCCTCTCCAGCGAGATCGGGGGCGTCTTCGACAATCCCAGACTTATCACCACCTTCGAGCGCGTCGAGCCCGGCACCGACGGCGCGGTCACCTGGCAGGGCGAGGTGGCCGGCCTCGCCGGCGCCTGCCTCATCGCGGCCATCGCGCTCGGCGCGTTCGGCCGTGTCGACGCGCTCGGTGCCGGCATCGTCGTCTTCGGCGGCGTCGTCGGCATGACCGTCGACAGCCTGCTCGGCGCGACGGTCGAGGGCGTCTTCCTGGAGAACGAGGGCGTCAACTTCTTCGCGACGCTGGCCGCCGGCGTCGCCTCGGCCGGCGTCGCCGCCGCGGCGCTCCCCATCGCCGTCCTATGACCGACCGCGCCCGGGTCCGGGAGGGTCGACCGGGGGACCTCCCGGCGCTGCGCGCGATCCAGGCCGCCGCCCTCGCGGAACCGTGGGAGGAACTGCTGACCGTGGCCGTCGACGGCCCGCCGATACTGCTGGTCGCGACCGCCGACGGCTCCGGGGCCGGGTCCGAGGCCGGGTCCGGGTCCGGCGCCGGGTCCGACCCTTCGGGTCACGAGAATCCGGACGCCGTACCCGGCGGATCGGGGAGGCCGGTCGGCTACGCGCTCGCGGTCACCGACGGCGATGACGAGGCGGGCTATCTCGCCGAGCTCGCTGTGGCACCCGACCACCAGGGGGAGGGGTACGGCTCGGCGCTGGTGGACGCGCTCGTCGACCGACTGCGCGAGTCGGACGCGGACGAACTCCGGGTGACCGTCCGCGAGGTCGACGGGGCGGCCCGCGAGTTCTACCGCGAGCGGGGCTTCGAGCGCCGCGAGCGGCTCCCCGACCACTACGAGCGGGGCGACGGGTTTCTGCTGGTGCGCGAACTGGGGGACTGAGAAGGAAGACGCTCATACGGATTATCGCAAGACATTCGGGGCTCGACCGCACGCAGTCGTGCGGTCGACCCCGGGAAACGCTTGCAATAATCCGTATCAGACCTCGTCGGCCGTGAGCACGCGCGGCGAGACGGGCTGTTTGACGTACTCGCCCTCCTCGCGGGCGACGACCAGATCGACGCCCCGCTGGGCGGCAACGTCGAGGAGCCGCTGGGAGAGTTCCCCGTCGAGGACGACGGTCGCCGGAACCGCCTCGGCGGACTCCAGGAGGTCGAACGCCCCGTCGGCCTCGCCCTCGGCGAGGGTGTCGTAGCTCGCGTCGAGGAGCCGGACGGACCCGGTCGAGCCGCCCACGACCGCCTCGACGTGGCTCGCCAGCGTCTCGGGTTCGACCGCGCGGTCCGCCCCCTCTTCGGTCTCCGGGTCGGACTCGCTCGCCCCGGATTCGTCCGACTCGCCCTCGTCCCGCGCGGACGCGGCCGCCGCCGCCGTGTCGGTCGGTTCGTCGGCGGTCGCTTCCGCCGGCTCGTCGGGTAGCGCCCCCGTCGGCGCCTCGTCGGCCGGCGACTCGTCGTTCTCGCCCTCGCCGGTCGGCTTCGCCGGGTCGGCCGGTTCGGCCGACGCCTCCGCGACCGGGCCGCTGTCGCCGGGGTCGGGCGGTTCGGCCGACGCCTCCGCGACCGGGCCGCTGTCGCCGGGGTCGGGCGGTTCGGCGGACCCTCCGGGTTCGACCGGCGCCTCGGGGTCGACCGTCGCCGAGTCGTCGTCGGGCGGCGACGGCTGGGCGCTCCCGTCGGTGGCGGCGAGGCCGTGGGCGTCGCTGGCCTCGGCGTCGGCGGTCGAGACCGTCTCGAAGGGTACCTTGTCGCGCAACGCGTCCATGACGGCGCTCCGCGAGAGGTCCTCGACGGACTGTCCGGTCGGCGCGAGGGCGACGTAGTCCACGTCGCCGACCTGCGACAGTTCCTTCAGGATGAGGTCGCCCCCGCGGTCGCCGTCGAGGAACGCGGTCACCGTGCGGTCGTCGGTCAATTCTGCGACCGCGTCGGGTACGTCCGTCCCCTCGACCGCGATGGCGTTCTTGATGCCGTACTTCAGTAGCGTCAGCACGTCGGCGCGGCCCTCGACGACGATGATCGCGTCGCTGTCGGCGACCCGGGGGCCGGCGGGCAGGCCCGCGAACTCGGTGATGTCCTCGACGCGGACGCTCCGGCGGACCTCCTCGACCAGGTCCTCGCTGGACATCGTGGTCGCGTCGAACTCCGCGAGCAGCTCCTTGGCGCGCTCGACGACGCGGCGGCGCTTCGCGGAGCGCACGTCTTCGATGTCGCGTATCTCCACGTCGGCCGTCGAGGGGCCGACGCGCTCGATGCTCTCCAGGGCGGCAGCGAGGATCGACGTCTCGACGCGGTCGAGCCCGCTGGCGATGGTTATCTCGCCGAAGGAGCTCCCGCGCTCGGACTCGACCTCCACGTCGATGCGGCCGAGCTTCCCCGACTCCTGGAGGTCCCGGAGGTCGAGCTCGTCGCCGAGCAGGCCCTCGGTCTGCCCGAAGACCGCGCCGACCACGTCGCTCCGCTCGACCACCCCGCTGGTCCTGATGTCCGCGTGGATCAGATACTTCGCTGAATCGTACATTGGTGAACTGCCCCGGTCCGGGGCGTGGTGATGGTGATGGTGAACCGCCGTCCACGGACGCTCCCGTGAACGATCCGTAACTTGTCACTCGACGACTGTAATACCTGCCGATGCCCCGGATATCGCCGCGCCGCGGTGGGGCAGTCAGCCCGACGATCCGGTTCGAAGAGAAATTCTCTTCGAAACTGCACACCGTAGGATTTCGACGAAAAGTTAACGGGGGAGTAGCCGAACGGGCGTGTATGAACGAGCGCACGCGGGTGGTCGGCTGGGCGGTGGTCGCGGTCGCGCTGGCGGCGCTGTCGGTCCCGTGGTTCATGTGGGGCGCCGACGGCGTCGTCGCGGGACTGCCGGTGTGGGTCGCCTATCACGTCGGCTGGCTCTGTCTGGTCGCCGTCGTCCTCTGGGCGTTCACGCGCCGCGCCTGGGGGCTCGGCGTCGAGGGGGTGGGTCGCGATGGCTGACACCGCCCTCCAGGTCGGGATCATCGTCGGCTACATGCTCGTCGCGCTGGGGGTCGGCGTCGTCGCCTACCGGCTGACCGAGCGGACCGCCGAGGACTACTACCTCGCGAGTCGGACGCTGGGGACCGTCGTCCTTCTCTTCACGACGTTCGCGACGCTGCTCTCGGCGTTCACGTTCTTCGCCGGCCCGAACATCAGCTACGGCGCCGGCCCGGAGTGGATCCTCGTCATGGGGCTGATGGACGGCGTCATCTTCGCGATCCTGTGGTACGTCCTCGGGTACAAGCAGTGGCTGGTCGGGAAGGCCAACGGCTACGTCACGCTCGGCGAGATGCTCGGCGACCGCTTCGGGTCGCTCCGTCTGCGGCTGCTGGTCGCCGGCGTCAGCATCTTCTGGCTGTTCCCGTACGTGATGCTCCAGCAGCAGGGCGCCGGCACGGCCGTCGAGGCGCTGACCGGCGGCGCGGTCCCCTACTGGGCCGGCGCCGGGGGCATCACCCTGTTCATGATCGTCTACGTCGCCCTCTCCGGGATGCGCGGCGTCGCCTGGACGGACACCCTCCAGGGCGCGTTCATGCTCGTGATGGTCTGGGCCGCGTTCGTCTGGGTCGCGAGCGCCGTCGGCGGCGTCGGCTCGGCGACCGCGACGCTGGGCGGCGTGGACGGCAACTTCCTCGCGCTCGGCGGCGGGACCTACACCGTCCCGTACATCCTCTCGACGGCCATCTCCATCGCCTTCGGCGTCACGATGTTCCCGCAGGTCAACCAGCGCTTCTTCGTCGCCGAGTCGAAGGCCGTCATCAAGCGGACGCTGCCGCTGTGGCCCGTTCTCGTGGTGCTCCTGTTCGTCCCGGCGTTCATGCTGGGGTCGTGGGCGCGTGGGCTCGGCATCCAGGCCGGCGCCAACGAGAACGTCCTCCCGCTACTGCTCGCCGAGTACACGCCCGCGTGGTTCGCGGCGCTCGTCATCGCGGGCGCGATGGCCGCGATGATGTCCTCCAGCGACTCGATGTTGCTGTCGGGGTCGTCGTACTTCACTCGGGACATCTACCGCCCGCTCGTCGCGGAGGCCACCGAGGCACGTGAGGCGTTCCTGGGTCGGGTGGGCGTCGCCGTCTTCGCCACGCTCGCGTTCGTCGCCAGCCTGTTTCAGCCCGCGACGCTGCTTGAGATCGGCGACACCGCCTTCGGCGGGTTCGCCCAGCTCGCGCTGCCCGTGGGGGTGGCGCTGTACTGGACGGACACGACGAAGTGGGGGATGTACGTCGGCATCGGCGGGAGTCAGCTGTTCTATCTGCTGAGCGTCTTCACCGAGGTCGTACCCGGGAGCGTCCTCGGCGGCTGGTCCTCTTCGGTCGTCGGGATGGTCGTCGGGCTCCTGTTGACCGTCGGCGTCTCGCTGGTGACCAGCCCCGCGCCGGACGAGGACGCGTCGGTGTACGCGACGGGCGCGGACTGACGGAACGGTCGGGAACCGATAGTCCCGCTCGCTCCCGACCGAGCCTCGTCGCGGCTCACTCCCAGCTCTTCCCGCAGTCTTTGCAGCTTTTCATCCCGTGCGTTCGAGTGACGTTGAAACTGCCACACCGGGGACACCTGGGATTCCTCGCCATGACAACCGATTCGTGGCAGAGAAACGCAATAAATCACATGGCCGGCCGGATCGAGTGCGATGGCACCCGGAAATGCCGGTACCAGCGTGACGACACGCCGGTGACGTCGGGGGCGACGGTCGGAAGGTTGGCACTTTATGTAAACACCGGCCCCACCTACCGGGTATGCAGACCCACATCGTCCCGGTCGGGTTCGATTACGACCGGCTGATCGCGCCGCTGGTGCGCGACAGGCTCGACGTGGACCGCGTCGTCCTGCTGGAGGGCGCGGTCGGCAGCGAGGCCAACGTCGAGTACTCCCGCAATCTCGCCGCCAAACTGGAGCAGGACTACCGCAACCTCCTCGGGGCCGAGACCGAGCGGTTCGTCGTCGAGGACGTCTACGACTACGACGAGGCCTTCGAGCAGGCGTTCGAGCTCATCAACGCCGAACTCGACCGCGAGGACGACGCCGGCGTCTGGGTCAACATCTCCGCGATGCCCCGCACGGTCTCCTTCGCCTTCGCGACGGCCGCCCACTCCATCATGGTCGAGCGCGAGGAGGACCGCGGGCGCATCCACACCTACTACACGGTCCCCGAGAAGTACCTGGAAACCGAACTCGCCGAGGAACTCCACCGCGGTATCGACCTGCTCTCGGACCTGGAGGGCGAGGTGGACGACCCCGACCTCGCCGAGCGCGTCGACGAGCGCCTCGACGCGGCCGAGGAACTGCTCTCGGAGTTCGACGAGCGCGGGACGACCATCGGCGCCAAGGAGTTCGACGGCCAGCACATCCTCGAACTCCCCGTCGCCTCCTTCTCGAACGTCAAACCCTTCGAGGAACTCATCCTCTTCACCCTCGGCGAGCACGGCGAGTTCGAGTCCGTCTCGGAACTGGCCCAGGAGCTCGCCCGCGAACTCGGCGAGGAGTACACCGACAGCTTCCGCTCGAAGGTCATCTACAACGTCGACCGGCTGGGCCCGGGCGGGAAGGGCTACATCGAGCAGGAGGAACAGGGTAAATCCTACCGGACGCGGCTGTCGCGGATCGGCGAGCTGTGGGTGCGGGCGCACTCCGACGACTGAGGGGGCCGGACGGTGAATCGACGCTCGATATCGCTCGGGGCGGCGCTCCTCGGGGTCGCGCTGGTCGGGCTCGGACTCGCGGTGACGCCCGGGATCGTCTCGCGGACCGCCGCTACGTGCTCCTCGTACGGACCGTCGGGCTTTCGGGGAGTGGACGGTGCTTTCCTCGTCTGGGACGACGGCTGCAACGACTGGTTCGTCTCGGTCCCCGCCGTAGCGGGCGTCGGTTCGCTCGCCGTCGCCGTCTGCTCGGGTCTCGCGGTCGTCCCGCCGCGAGTCCGGGGTGCTGTCGCGAGCGGACGCTGAGCGGCCCACTCGCTCCAAGCGAATTCGACCGGCGCGGCAAGGGTAAAGACCGCCGGGGACCGAGACGGTGCCATGACGAGGATCGGACTCATCGGCGCCGGCGGGATCTCGGAACTGCACCTGCCGGCCTACGAGGACCACTCCGAACGAGCGAGGCTCGCGGGCGTCTGCGACGTGGACGCCGAGAGAGCCGAAGCGGTGGCCGAGGACTTCGGCGTCGACTACTGGACCGACCACGAGGAGTTTCTGTCGGAGGCGGACGTCGAGGCGGTGGACATCGCGCTTCCGCACCACGTCCACTATCCCGTGGCGAAAGCTGCGCTGGAGGCGGGCAAACACGTCCTGATCGAGAAGCCGCTGGCCCCCGCGCTCTCCGACTGCGTCGAACTCGTCGACCTGGCCGACGAGCGCGACCTGACCCTGATGGTCGGACAGATGCAGCGGTATCACCCGCCGTATCGCGCGCTGAAGGAGCGCGTCGACGCGGGTGACCTGGGCGAGGTCCGACACGCCCGTTGCGACGCGCTGGTCAACCAGGGCGACCTGTTCCCGGAGGGTCACTGGCTCTACGACGGCGAGAAGGCGGGCGGCGGGGGCGTCATCGGTTACAGCGTCCACAAGCTCGACCTGCTGCGGTACTACCTCGGCGACGTGGCCCGGGCCGCGGCGTGGACCCGGACGGTCGACGACGCCTTCGACGGCGCGGAGGACTACGCCACGGGGATGCTGGAGTTCGAATCGGGCGCAATCGCCGACTTCTCGGTGGCGCTGTCGGCGCCCGCGATGCCCTACACGGAGTCGTTCTGGTTGCTGGGCGACGACGGCGTCGTGCATACGCTCCCGGACGGCCAGCAACAGGAGGGGTACGTCGGCTCTCCGACGCCGCGGATCAACGCTCGGGACGACCCCGATTCGCGGAAGGAGTTCGACGAGGTCGAGGGCGGCCGGACGGACCTGCCCACCTCGGACGCGTTCGTCAACGAGATCCTCCACTTCGTCGACTGCGTCGAGTCGGGGGCGGAGCCGCTCACGAGCGGCCGCGATAACCTCGGGACGATGGCTGCCATCCGTGCGATCTACCGGAGCGCGGCGCGAGACGGCGAGCGCGTGACGACCGACGAGGTACTCGCGGACGCCCGGGAGGCCGCGCGATGACGATGGAGACCGCCGTCACGGACGGCGCGGTGTCGGTGTCCGTCGACGGGACGCGGATCGCCCGGTACGACGCGGAGCCGGCGGGCAGCAAGCCCGGCTTCGACACGCTCGCGCTGCCGCCCGGCGCGGATACGAAGCCCGGCGAGAACCTCGTGGTGTCGTCGCCCCACGACCACCCCTGGCACTTCGGGCTGTTCTTCTGTCAGAAGCTCGTCGACGGGGTCAACTGCTGGGAGTCCGAGCCCAACGCAGCCGCCGGGAACCCCCACGGCTACGCGGAGGCCGGCGACTACGAGGTGCGCGAGGCGAGCGACGGCGGCGCCGAGATCGAACAGGAGGCGACCTGGCGGACGGACGCCGGAGAGGAACTGCTGGACGACGAGCGGACCATCCGGGTTGACGAACCCGACGGCCAGGGCTATCTCCTGACCTGGGAGCAGGAACTGACCGCGCTGGGCCAGCGGCGCCACCTCTCCAGCGAGACGCTGCACGGCCACTACAGCGGGCTGAGCCTGCGGTTCGCCCGGAGTCTGCGCGAGGGGCGCGTGCTGTTGCCCGACGGGCGGGACCCGGGCGAAACGTCGCCGCCGCGGGCCGCGAGCGGTCCCGCCGCTCGGTGGTGCGATTACTCGGGACCGCTCGACGGGCGGGCCGGCGCCGCCGCGGTCGGCGATCCCTGGTTGGCCGGGATCGCGATGTTCGATCACCCCGACAACGGGGACGAGCCCGTCGACTGGTTCGTCATGGACGAGCCGTTCGGCTTCCTCGCCGCGAACCCGACCTGGGGGACCGTCGAGACCCTGGAGGAAGGGGAGTCGCGGTCGTGGACCTGGGGGCTGTGGGTCCACTCGGGGACGCTCGAGGAGGAGCAGGTCGAGCGGGCCTACGAGTCGTTCGTCGACTCGGTGTAGATGAACCGATCACGATATTCGGTGGCCGCGGAAGGCTCTCGACCAGCTCGCTCGGAGTTGAATCGACCGCAGGCGACAGCAAGCGGTGAAAGCCCTCGGCCCGCTCGCGGTCGCTGAGTCGGATATCCGCGCTCTCCGCACCGCCCGCGCGGATAGTGCCGACTCAGACGACTAAACCGAACGCGAGCGCGCCTCGCCCTTTCAGTCCGCCAGGGACCGCGACCGCCCCGCACAGCACCGCAGACGGCCACAAACCTCCCCAGCCGATTGCGCTCCGCGCGCCTACGGCGTGCGGTGCTCATCCCTCGCGCAGTTCCGTCGCGCGCACGAGAGCGCGCGACAGCGCGCGCCAGAGTGGTTGTCGATAGGGCGAGTTACGGCGTGATGACGGCTCGACCGTCTATCTCGCCGTGTTCGAGCCGTTCGGCGACGGTGTTGATCTCGCCGAGGTCGTAGCGGCTGGTGTGCAGATCGACCTCGTCGCGCTCGACCAGCGCGACGAGTTCCTGCAGTTCGGTGAACCGGCCGACGATGTTGCCCTGAAAGGCGAACTCGCCGTCGACCAGGGCCTGGGCGGGCTCGTGGATGTGGCCGCCGTAGCCGATGATGTGGTGGTCGCCGCCCGCGGCGACGATGTCGGGCGCGAGCGCGGTCGTCTCGTTGGCGCCGACGAAGTCGAGCACCTGCTCGGCGCCGGTCCCGTCAGTGAAGTCGTCGACTACTGTGGGCACGTCCTCGCTCGTGGGGTCGACGGTCAGGTGGGCGCCCAGGTCCTCGGCGAGGTCGCGCGCTGACTCCTTGAGGTCGACGGCGACGATGTCGGCGGCGGACATCGCGTCGAGACACTGGAGGCCGATGTGGCCGAGGCCGCCGACGCCGACGACGACCGCGGTATCGCCGGGGTTCAGGTCGGCGACGGCCCGCTTGGCGGCGTGGTAAGCGGTGATCCCGGCGTCGGCGTGGGGCGCGATGTCGGCCGGATCGACGCCGTCGGGTAGCGGGACGACCGACCGCTCGCCGGTCTGGAGATACTCGGCGAAGCCGCCGTCGACTGTGAGGCCGTTGAACGCCTGGTTCTCGCAGTACATCGTCTCGCCCTCCCGGCAGGCCCGGCAGACGCCGCAGGTCTGGACGGGGTGGCAGACCACCCGGTCGCCGGGTTCGACCGTCCGCACGTCCTCTCCCACTTCGACGACCGTCCCGGCGTTCTCGTGGCCGAGCGTCAGCGGGAGGTCCTGGTCGACGTAGTCGGTCCACATCCCCTCGATGATGTGGTTGTCAGTCTGACACCAGCCGGCGCCCTCGACCTCGACGACCACGTCGTCGCCCGCCGACACCTCGGGGCGGTCGACCGCCTCGACGGTCAGCCCGTTCGCCATGTCCTCGGTGTACTCGTGGAGTCGGGCAGCACGCATAGTCGCCCGTACGGACGAGAGCCGGTTAAATCCGGGCGCCGCCCCCAAACTATATTGGTTAATCATTATAATTTCCGCCATGCCCACGCTCCAGTGCGGCGACCGGTCGCTCGACTGTGACCGCGGGGTACTGCTCCGGGACGAGTTCATCGACGAGCGGGCCGACCGGGGGTTCGGTCCCGGCCGCGAAGCGGGCGACAGATACGGGGTGTCGGCGCTCGCGTTCGGGCGTCCGGGGAGCGGTCGCCCGTGGGACGACGGCAGCGAGTCGGCCGGGCCCTCGGACGGCGGGGGGCGCGACGACCGAGATAGCGACGACGGCCGGGAGTACGACGACCGGGGGAGCGACGTTCCCCGGCGATGGACTCCCAGCCCGTCGGGGGGCGACTGAGCCGGCCGGAACTGCGGCCGGAGCGGCCGTGGCGATGACGTAAGAGTTATTTTCGAGCCTCGTCCACTCTCTACCGATGACAGGGCCGTTCGACGGAGCCGCCGCTCGCGCCGCGGACGAGCCCCGGCTGTCCGTAGCCGCCGTACGTGTAGGGGCCCCCTAGCCCCACACCCCCCCATTCTGACCCCGCGTTCGCACCGTTCGACGACCGGCCGACAGACAGACCGATGTACGACACCACGATACCGACCGACAGCACGCACCGCACGACAGCCACTGCGCTCGGACCCCGAGCACGAGGGACTTCCGGGGGTGAGCAGCGATGAGCACCGACAGCGACGCCGGGGACGCCGACGCCCCCGACGCACGCGAGGCCGACGACGCGCTCCCCGGCGAGTACGACCCCGACGAGGTCGAGTCGAAGTGGCAGCGCCGCTGGGTCGAGGAGGACACCTACGCCTACGACCGCGAGGCCGCCCTCGACGCAGACACCGCCTTCAGCATCGACACCCCGCCGCCGACCGTCTCGGGCGACCTCCACATGGGCCACCTCTACCAGTTCACGCTGCAGGACTTCGTCGCCCGCTACCACCGGATGGCCGACCCCGCCGTCTACTTCCCGTTCGGCTACGACGACAACGGGATCGCCTCCGAGCGCCTGACCGAGCGCGAACTCGGCATCCGCCACCAGGACTTCACCCGCCGGGAGTTCCAGGAGAAGTGCCGCGAGGTCTGCGCCGACTACGAGGACGCCTTCACCGACGACGTCCAGTCGCTCGCCGTCTCCGTCGACTGGGACAACACCTACAAGACCATCGAGCCCCGCGTCCAGCGGATCTCCCAGCTCTCCTTTATCGACCTCTACGAGCAGGGCCGGGAGTACCGCCAGCGCGCCCCGACCATCTGGTGTCCCGACTGCGAGACGGCCATTTCCCAGGTCGAACAGGAGGACGCCGACAAGCACACGAAGTTCAACGACATCCACTTCGACCTGGTCGAGACCGGCGAGGGCCCCGCCGACGAGGACGCCACGTTCACCATCTCGACGACCCGGCCGGAGCTACTGCCCGCCTGTGTCTCCGTCTTCGTCCACCCGGACGACGAGGAAAACGCCCACCTCGTCGGCGGCACGGCGCGGGTCCCCATCTTCGGGCAGGAGGTCCCCATCATCGAGGACGAGCGCGTCGACCTGGAGACCGGCAGCGGGATCGTCATGTGCTGTACGTTCGGCGACCAGACCGACATCGAGTGGTACCAGGCCCACGACCTGCCCCTGCGCATCGCCATCGACGAGTCGGGCACGATGACCGACCTCGCCGACGACTACGAGGGGATGTCCACCGAGGCGGCCCGCGCGGCCATCATCGACGATCTGGACGACGTCGGGGCCCTCGTCGAGAGCCGCAACCACGAGCACACCGTCCAGGTCCACGAGCGCTGCGAGACGGAGGTCGAGTACCTCGTCACCGAGCAGTGGTACGTCGAGATGCTCGACCGGACCGACGAGTACCTCGAAGCGGGCCGCGAGATGGACTGGTACCCCGAGAAGATGTTCACCCGGTATCAACACTGGATCGAGGGCCTGGAGTGGGACTGGTGTATCTCCCGCCAGCGCGACTCCGGCATCCCCATCCCCGTCTGGTACTGCGACGACTGCGGCGAGACGATCATGGCTGCGAAGGAGGCCCTCCCCGTCGACCCCCTCGCGGACGACCCGCCGGTCGACGCCTGCCCCGAGTGCGGCGCCAGCGACTTCCGCCCCGAGGAGGACGTCTTCGACACCTGGGCCACCTCGTCGCTGACCCCGCTCGTCAACGCCGGCTGGGACTGGGACGCCGAGGCCGAGGAGTTCACCATGGAGCGGCCGGAGCTCTACCAGTTCGACCTCCGACCGCAGGGCCACGACATCATCTCGTTCTGGCTGTTCCACACCGTCGTCAAGTGCTACGAGCACACCGGCGAGGTTCCCTTCGAGAGCGTCATGATCAACGGGATGGTCCTGGACGAGAACCGCGAGGCCATGTCCAAGTCGAAGGGCAACGTGATCCCCCCGGAGGAGGTCACGGCGAACTTCCCGGTCGACGCCGCCCGCTACTGGGCCGCCGGCACCTCCATCGGCGACGACTTCCCCTACAAGGAGGGCGATCTCGAAGCCGGCGAGCGCCTGCTCCAGAAGCTCTGGAACGCGTCCAGGCTCATCGACCAGCTGACGGGCGAGCCCGAGAGCATCGAGCAGCCGGCCGACGAGGACCTGGCGGCCGTCGACCGCTGGATGCTCGCGGAACTGGACGACGCCGTCGCCTCCCTGACCGAGCAGTTCGAGGCCTACGAGTTCTCGAAGGCCCGCAACGAACTCCGCTCGTTCTTCTGGAACTCCTTCTGTGACGACTACCTGGAGATCGCGAAACAGCGACTGGACGACGCCGACGGCGGCGCGGACGCCCGGTCGACCGAGTACGCCCTCCTGACGGCCCACCAAACCTTCCTGAAGCTGTTCGCCCCCTTCCTCCCGCACGTCACGGAGGAGCTGTGGCAGCGCCTCTACGCGGACGGCGGTGACGGGCTGGACTCCGTCCACACGACGGACTGGCCGGAGACGCGGGGCTACGAGGCCGACCTGGCGGCCGGCGAGACGGCGATGGAGGTCATCGCCGCGCTGCGCCGCTACAAGACCGACAACGGGCTGGCGCTCAACGCCGACCTCGACCGCGTCCAGGTCTACGGCACCATTGCGGGCTTCGAGGACGCCGTCGCCGAGGCGATGCACGTCGCCGAGCTTGAGACGCTCGACGAGGCGCCCGAGGTCACCACCGAGGTCACCGGCGTCGACCTCGACTACTCGCTTGTCGGCCCCGAGTACGGCAGCGAGGTCGGCGACATCGACGCCGCCATCGAGAGTGGTGAGTTCGAGGAGGTCGACGGGAAGTTGGAGGTCGCCGGCGTCGAACTCGATTCGGAGATGTACGAGATCGAGGAAGCGCGGACGTATTCGGGCGACGGCGAGATGATCGAGACCGAGTCGGCGGTCCTGATCGTCGGCTAACCGGGACCGGTTTGCGTTTCTATGGGAATATGAAATAGCGGGTTTTTGGTTTGGTTTCTTCTTTGGATATCGAGTTCGACTTCGAGGCCGAAGCGGACGGTGTCAATGCCGAGGTCAAAATTGATTCGTAGCAAGGCAAATCCTCATTCGGGGTGTGCAATACAAAGTTTGAATTCCCGTGCCAAGTACTACATCGTAGTGATGGATATGGCACGGGGTAAAACAGACATCCAACAAACTGTTCACCGACCAAATACGAATGGACGTCGAACAACCGATAGATTTAGACGTCGTCAACCTGATCATTGATTCATGACGCAGGGAAAAGTCGTTGACCTCTTTTGCGGGGCCGGAGGTGCATCTCTCGGCTTCGTGAAAGCCGGTTATGAAATAGTTGGGGCTGTAGATGCGGACCCGATCGCCCTTGAGACGTATGAATCTAATCTCTGTGGGGAGGGAAGTCTCGACGAGTACTCAGGAAAGGTCAGCTTTGACGAGCCACTTGAAGCCGATCTCAGTCGAGACTACGAAGATAACAAGGTGGACGAAGATCTCCGAACAGTCACGTTTCAAGATATCAGAGAGTACTTCGGTTTATCGGCAGGAGAAGTTGACATTATATGCGGATGCCCCCCATGTCAGAACTTTAGCAGCCTTCGAGATACAGAACCTTGGCCAGAAGATCAACCGAAAGATAACCTTCTGAGGGCCTTTGTAGAATTTGTAGAGGAAGAGGTCCCAGAGGTCGTCTTTTTTGAGAACGTGAGAAATATCCTGAACGCAGGTGATGAAAATCCCACTACATACATTGATTGGTTAAAACGCTCCATGGGAGATATCGTAAAGGAAAGTGATTCACCGCAGAATGGAGGGTACGGTGTCGCCTTGGACGTTCTTAATGCTGCTGACTATGGGGTCCCTCAACGACGAAAGAGGACTATTGGACTGTTCGTTTACGGTTACGAAGATGACGAGGTCTCACTTCCAAGCCCAACCCATACAGAAGATGCCACAGCGAACGCAGATTTGAAAGAATGGATTAGTGTCAACGAGGCTTTTTCCCAGGCAGATAGCCTATATCAGGGTCTTGAAGCAGGTGAGAAACAGGTAGGTCTGGAAGGCTATCCTGATGATAAAGCGCATCGAGCACGTGCCCATCATCCGAGTACTATCGAGCGAATGGAAGCGATCCGTAAACGGGGAGATAGCTGGCGTGACCTAGAAGATACAGAAGATGAAAACCTCATTGTTGAAGCTCATCAGGGACTAGAGAAGGGCGCTTCTGCATCATACGGAATTATTGATGGAGAGCGTCCAGCGCCAACTCTCACAACTCGGTGTACAACTCCCAGCTGTGGTAGATTTACCCATCCGCAAAAGAATCGAGCGATTACATTTAGAGAAGCGGCTATCTTGATGACGTTCCCGAGGTGGTTCAAACTGCCTTCGACAAATGATGACTCAGAGAGGATCGTTGGGAATGCAGTCCCCCCGGATCTCATTCAATCTCTCGCGTCCCGAGTTTCCCAATCATCGTCACGGACTCCACTGGAGACGACTCGTTGAGTAGAATCTGTAGAATTTCGGTTCTAGGAAAGTATTTTGTGAGTCCCCCCTAGAAATGGGATTCATATGTCCCAAGACGCTGAGGGCGCTAAATCGCCTGATTCGGACTCCCGATACACGATGGATATTGAAACAACCATCGTGGATAAACTGGGTATTAATCTCTATGACCGGGTTTCCGCAGCAGTTGCTGAATTAATTGCGAACTCCTATGATGCAGACGCAGAAGAAGTTGAACTTCGACTGCCGCTCGGAAAGTATCTGGCCACGCATACCTCAGATGGCGTAGACCAGAAAGGATTCGATGTAGAGATTGAGGATGATGGCCACGGAATGACACCGGAAGAGGCGAACGATCTATTTCTCAGAGTTGGTCGAGATCGTCGTGAGGACGGAGAGGAAACTAGCAGAGAGAAGGACCGAGAAGTGATGGGTAGAAAAGGTATTGGGAAATTAGCTCCTTTCGGAATTTGCGATCAAGTTGAAGTTCTGTCTGCGGGCGGAGATGAAGATCAGGATGAGTATGAGATATCGCATTTTCTGATGGATTATAACGAGATTACGGATCGTTCTGAAGATGAGACTGAACCTTATAAACCCAAGCCGTTAGAACACGACGGTGATGTGAGCCCAGAGAGGGGTACACTCATCAAACTTCATGATTTCAACGTTAAGATGGTCCCTAAGAAGGATACTCTCGAAAAGCGTCTTGGTCAGCGATTCGCAACTGGGACTTCCGACTTTGATGTAATAATAGAGGACAATAAAAACAAGGATCCACACGACGAATTCAAGCTTTCAGACTCTAAGCCACCGTTACAAGACGGAACAGAGATCAGTCTTGATGACAAGCCGGTCCAGTATGAAGGGAAGAAATATGATGTAAAGGGTTGGATGGGCCTTGCTGAGACATCATATAACGATGAATTCGGTGGAGTGACTATTTATGCAAGGGGAAAGCTGGTCTCAAACACTCGTGATTTCGGTCTACCAGCCGGTTTTACTGGAGAATTCGTAACCCGATCGTACCTTGTTGGTGAGATCCACGCTGACTGGTTAGATCAGGATGATGGGCCAGACCTGATCCAGACACACCGTCAAGACATCCTTTGGAACTCTGAACTTGGAGATAAATTTGGAGAATGGGGTAAAAAACGTGTTAAGGAAGTCGCACAATCAAGTACAGAACCGCGTAGGGAAAAAGCACAGAACAAGTTCGTAGAGAAGTCTGGCATTCGAGATAAGGCCGCAGAGAGGTACGATAAAGAAGGGATTCAGGAGGCAGCGGTTGAACTTGGCAAGAGTCTCGGTCAATATGCTAATGAAGACGAGCTAGAACTAGAGAATTATTTGGAAGATCTTACAAACTTTGTTCTACAAATAGCCCCGCATAAACATCTAGTGGATACGCTGAACGAGATACGGCAGCTTGCTGAGGATGGTGAGATCGATCCAGAAGATCTGATAGAACTATTCGAGTCAACACACATCGCAGAAATCACCTCATACGGACAGATTGCTCAGAATAAGATCAACACCATCCGGGTACTCGAGGAGAAAATCAATAATTACGATGCAAATGAGGACGAATTACACGAAATTGTTGAAAACTCTCCATGGCTTGTTGACCCAACATGGCAACCACTTACCTCAGAAAAAAGCATCAGCAAGATCAGAGAAGCATTTGAGGAGTGGTATGAGGCCCAGAAGGGTGAGGAGATCACTACAACTACAGCTGTCGAAGACCTCGACCGAAAGCGCCCCGATCTGGTGATGCTGGAGATTCGTGGATCAGTCCGGGTTGTCGAACTCAAGCCGCCTGATTATACCTTCAGTGATGAAGATTACCAGAGGTTTAGAAACTACGTTACCGCATTTGATGATTTCTTTGAGCAGAACTCTGGCTTCAGGAAAGACTTCCCGAACGAAGCACGCTTCACAATTATAGCCGATGGAATCGATCTCACTGAAATGGCCCGAGATTCGTATGAGAATCTAGTCGAGAATGATATTGTGACTGGGCGGAAATCATGGCATGATTTGCTCAAGGATGCAAAGGATCATCATCAGGATTTCTTAGAGGCCGAAAATCAAGTGCCTGAAGTTGAGGAAGATGCCTTCACAAGCATCTCGACGGTTAGTGGTACCGACGAGTAAACGAAATAAACTGAGAATTGCGAATCTATTTCTAAGGATCGACTTCACTTCTGGGTTCAGCGAACGTATTCCACACTCACTCCCCTTTGCTCGAAACTAAAAGTGCGGTCTGATATGTGTATGGGATCATAAAATAACCATATAAATAGAAATAATTATTGATAAACGCGCTCTCCGTCTGTAATTCATCTCGAGAGACCTCTACCACCGAGAGGGTCAGATCGATATCTCTCGTCCCTATTAGCCCCCATCCAGTTCGACCAAGCCGATAACATCACTATCTTCGGCCCCAGTGATGCCGAAAAGACGAGAGTCGCGAAGAACGCTCTTTCCCAGCTAAAACGTGAAAGCCTCGGCATCCGCTGGATCTGCATTAACTATATGATCGACAACACAGCCGCCGCGGAATCGCACTCCTCCGCTGAACCCGCGTTCACTCGGGGACGACCGGCTCCCCACCGTCGACGAACGGGACGCCGGCCATCGCGGGCCAGTACTCGAAGAGGTTGGTAGCGGCGTCCCGACGAACGTCCTCGATGTCCTCGCGGGCGAACCGCTCGATGCCGGTCATCCGGACGCGCTCGCCGGTGTTGATACCGGCCGCGTGGGTCAGCAGGCCGTGCCAGAGGACGACCGTGCCGGCCGCCCCCGCTATCTCGTAGGGGTCCCACTGGTCGTGCAGGCGGCGGTCGTAGTCCCACTCGCCGGGCTCGTCGCCCGTCGCGGGGAGCTGGGAGTTGTTCGGCTTCCCGCCGACCGACTCCAGCGCGTGGTCGGCGAAGTAGGCGGCGGCCGCGCGGTGCGAACCCGGCCACACGGTGAACCCGCCGCCGCGGGGCCCCATGTCGTCGAAGTAGACCGCCGCGCCGAGCTGGAACGTCGTCGCTTCGGGGTTCTCGTCGAACGCGGCGTAGCCGTCGAGGTGGCCGTCGACGGTCTTGGCGCCGTGGACCGGGTCCGCGGCGTCGCCGTCCGGGAACTCCAGCGCGACCTGCATCCCCGAGCCCGGGGGTTCGAGGACGCCCTCGCCGACGAGCGCCTCGGCGGCCGGGAACAGGCGCTCGGCGATCTCGGTCAGCGGCGCCTGGTCGACCCCCTCCAGGGCCACCTCGTACCCGCGGCCGAGCACCGCGTCGGGGTCGTCCGGGTCGGCGTCCATCGCGTCGACGACGGCCGCGCGAGCGTCGTCGACGAGCCCGGCCGGCAGCAGGTCGTCGCGCACGAGGAAGCCGTTGCGCGCGAACGACCTGCGCTCCGAGTCGGTGAACGATACCATACCTCGGACACGGGCGACCCGGGGGTATAGCTTCGGACCGCGGAAGCACCTTCCCGGAGTTCCCGCCGAGTCGCGGACGGCCGGCGACCCGAACCGCCCGATCGATCGTCCGAATCGTAATTTTTGGCCGGTTCGAAACCCATAGCCGTGCGTGTTCGAAGGGGAAACCAAGGGATGTCACTCGTGATCGCGGCCGGCGTTTGCCTGTCGCTCGCCGTCGTGTCGACGCTCGTGGCCGTCGCTCGCCACGGGCGACCGGGACCGAAGCGGAGACACCTCTTCGAGGACGACGACGGCGAGCGGGCGAACCCGTTCGCCGACCTCTCGGCCGGCGCCGAGGCGGCCGCCGCGACCTGTCGTGACTGCGGCGCGCCGCTGGCGTCGGAGACGTATCGGTACTGCGGCGGGTGCGAGACGGGCGCGCGTCCGGTCGCGGACGACTGAGAGGATGGGAAGAGGATGGGGGAGCGGAAGGTGGGCGGAAGGCGGTCCCCGCCTCGGGACCCTCAGGCCGCGCCTCGCTTGACCTTCTCGACGCGGGTCGCCAGCGCGAGGAACGTCGCGACCAGCGTGAGGACGACGGCCCAGGCCGCCGCGAGGTCGTGGGCGAGGACCGCGTGGTCCGGGACGCCGGGCGCGACGAAGGGTTCGGCGCGCAGCCACGTGTGGTGGGGCCCCTCTAGAACCGGCCAGAAGTAGTCGACCACGTCGTTGAACCCGTACCACGCGAGCGCGACCGCGACCGATCCCACGGAGAAGGCGGCGTAGCGGTGGATCAGGAACGCCTCGACGGCCATCGCGAGGTGGCTGAGGACGAGGAACCAGTAGAGCCAGGCGGCGATGCCGCCGGGGCCGTTGAGGACGAGCTGGACGAACGGCGTCCACAGGCCGAGCTTGATACAGCCGAAGAACGCGAGCGCGTGCAGCGGGCCGGCGTCGACGTCGAGCCGCCAGGCGACCAGCGAGAGGCCGATGAACATCGTCGCGACCGGCGAGTCGGGGACGAGCGGGTACGCCAGGAGAGGGGCGGCGCCGAGCTGTCCCTTGACGAGCGGCGGCGCGAGGTCCAGCGGGCGGCCGGCGTAGTACCAGAAGCCGAAGAGCGTGCCGACGAGGTTGACCAGGGCGATGGGCCACGCCAGCCGGAGGCCCAGGTCCTCCAGCCAGTCGGGCAGCGGCGCGACGTAGGCGGGGAGTCCCTCGCCGTCGGGGAGCGGCGCGTCGAAGTACCGGGCGACGAGCCGCTCGATGCGGCGACCCGCGCGGGAGACGGCCGACATACCCCACCCTGTGGACGCCGCGCGCAAAACGATAGCGGTCGTGTCGAGGGGTCGCCGACCCGCGGATTCCCACCCGCGAACGATACCCGTTAAGTGAGTCCGACGCCAAGCCGGGAGTATGACCGACGAAACGGACCTGGAGGAACTCCGCCACGGGACCGACCTGGTCAAGCGCGGGTTCGCGAAGATGCAGAAGGGCGGCGTCATCATGGACGTAGTCAACCGCGAGCAGGCCCGCATCGCCGAGGACGTGGGCGCCGTCGCGGTGATGAACCTCGAAGCCGTCCCCGCCGACATCCGCAAGCGCGGCGGCGTCGCCCGCATGGCCGACCCCGCCTCCCTGGAGGCGATCATCGACGAGGTCTCCATCCCCGTGATGGGCAAGGCCCGCATCGGCCACACCAAGGAGGCCCAGATCCTCGAAGCGACCGGCGCGGACATGATCGACGAGAGCGAGGTGCTGACGCCGGCCGACGACCGCTACCACATCGACAAGCGCGAGTTCACCTCCCCGTTCGTCTGCGGCGCCCGCAACCTCGGTGAGGCCCTGCGCCGCATCGACGAGGGCGCGGCGATGATCCGCACGAAGGGCGAGGCCGGCACCGGCGACGTCAACCAGGCCGTCCACCACCAGCGCAACATCAAATCGGCCATCCGCGAACTGGAGGGCGCGACCCACGAGGAGCGCGAGAAGTGGGCCCGCGAGAACGAGGCGCCCGCGGAACTCGTCCACGAGACCGCCGAGATGGGGCGGCTCCCGGTCGTCAACTTCGCCGCGGGCGGTATCGCGACGCCGGCCGACGCCGCGCTGATGATGCACCACGGCTGCGACGGCATCTTCGTCGGCTCGGGCATCTTCGGCGCCGAGGACCCCGAGGCGATGGGGACGGCCATCGTCGAGGCCGTCAACAACTGGGACGACCCCGAGACACTCGCCGAGATCGCCTCCAACACCGGTGCGGGCATGAAGGGCGACGCCAACGCCGACCTGCCCGAGGAGGAGAAGATGCAGGGCCGCGGCGTCTGATCGGCCGAGCTTAGTTCTTTCTCGGCGTCTCGTCTCAGTTCCCCGTCGACATCTCGTCTCAGTCCCCGCGCGGCGTCTCGAACCGTTCGAGCGCCAGGGTCGCCGGATCGAGGTCGTAGTACGACTCCCACGCCGGCGCCAGCGAGACGACCCGGCTCTCCGCGACGGTCGCCTCCGCGTGGCGGTGGTAGTGGCCGACCAGACAGAGCGTCGGATCGACCGCCTCGATCAGCTCGTCGATCGGGTCGCTCCCGGGGTCGTAGCCGAACGAGATCAGGCCGTGGGGCGCCTCGTGGGTGAGGAGCACGTCGACGTCGGCGTCGCGACCGCGCTCGGTGGCCTGTTCGACCTCCGCGCGGGTGAAGTGGCGTCGCCGCTCGCCCGCGAGTTCGGAGCGGTCGCTGTCGTACTTCGTCGGCGCGTAGTTTCCCGAGAGGCCGAGTACCGTCAGCCCGGCGACCTCGGCGGTCGTGCTCGCCAGCAGGCGGACGTTCCGCGTCCCCGCTGCCGGTTCGCCGTCGGCTGACTCCCCGACGAGCGAGCCATCCGCGTCCGAGCGCGCCGCCGCGCGCAGTCGGTCGATCACGTCGAAGTCCTCGTTGTTGCCGGCGACGAACCACGTCGGGACCGGCAGGTCGTAGTGCTCCAGGTCGCCGACGTGGAGCGCGCGCTCGGCACCGGCGGCGGCGTAGGCCGCCAGCAGGCGCCGGCGGTTCTCCGGGTCTGCGGCGTGAGCGTCACCGAGGACGAGCATCGCGGTCACCCCGACGCCGGCGGGTCGTCGATCCGGGCGTCGGTGCCGTCGGTCCGGGCGTCCACGCGGTCCACCGGGGACGCCCGCTCGTCGCTGGGTGCGACCAGCAGGGCGTCGGGAGTGAGCGATCCGGGGCGCTCGCGGCGCGTCCGCCGTCGGGCGTCGAGTGGCATACGCGCCGTTGGGGTCCCGCGTGGAAAAGTCGCGCGGCGGGGACGGGCCGCCGGGACGGTCGACGAGTCGGACCCGGTCGCCGCGGGGGCGCACGGAGGACGGTCCCCCGAGCGTCTTCAGCCGGTCGGCCGGTCGCGGCCGTCGGCGGCGTCGGGACCGTCGCGCCTGCGGAGGTGGCCGAGCGCGACGCCGACCGCGCCCGTGACGAGTATCGGCGTCCCGAGCGTCGCTACCAGCGCGATCAGCGTCCCGAAGAGTCCGTATCCGACGATGGTGAGGAGATAGCCGGCGATCAGCAGGGGCGTGATCAGCGAGACGTTCGTGGCCGAACCGGCGTACATCGGGATCGTCATCCCCAGGAGCGCCAGCGGCGGCGCGACCACCAGCGTCAGCCAGCCGACGAACATCCCCGAGAACGCGTCGGTTCGAACCCTCGACACGGGGTCGACGGCGGCCTCCAGTCGGCGGACCGCGACGCCCGAGAGGAACGCCGCGACGGTCGCCGAGGCGACCAGCATCCCGGCCGAGACGAGAAACAGCCCGTAGGGGCTCACGAACGTGACGTACGCGGCCGTGTACGCCGTCGCCGTCAGTCCGTACACGGCCCCGACCACGAGCGGCCTGTCCCATCGCGGTTTCGGCTCCGCCCGATGGCTCATACCGCCCGGACGGGGGCCGGCCATTTGTAGGTTCGCTGTCCCGACTTCGCGGCTCGACGTACTCCCGTCCGTGCCGGATCTCGACGCATGCGCCGGACCGCGGGGAGGGCTGAGCGGCGGGGGTCGGCGGACGACGAAGCGCGAGATCTCGGGCCTCGAGTGCGTTGAAGCGGACGAAGAAGGTTCGAGGACTCCCGGGGCCGACAAACGCAACGCCCAAGACCGTCGACTCACCAATCCCGTGGTATGCTACAGGCGACGCCGGTCGACGCCGCCCGGTCGTTTCTCACTGGGTTCGAGTCGCTGGGCACCCGGCTCGGCGTCACCGCGTTGCTACTCGTCGCCGTGGCGGGCTTCGGCTGGCTGTTCCTCCCGCGACTCGTCGAGGGTGCGCAGGACTCCGCGCTCCAGTGGGCCGTCAGCGGGGCGGTGTTGCGCGCCGCACAGCTGTCCCTGCTCGTCGGCGGCGGCCTCTCGCTGGTGTACCTCTGGGGGTTCGGTCCGGCGCTCTCGTCGCTGGCCGACGAGGCGACGAACGACCAGGAGCTACGCGTCCTCGGGCGGGCGATCGGTTCCGTCGCGGTGTTCTTCGCCGCCTACGCGGTCGCGCGGTACCTCTCGAACGCCGTCACCAACCTCGGCAAACACGCCGAGTGGCTGACCGACCACCAGGAGGAGATCCTCCTGCGGACCGCCCAGCTGGTCCTGTTCGGGTTCGCCGGCGTCGTCATCCTCGGGATCTGGGACACCAACCTCGGCGGCCTCCTCGTCGGGGCCGGCTTCCTCGGCATCGTCGTCGGCTTCGCTGCCCGGCAGACGCTCGGGTCGCTCATCGCCGGGTTCGTCCTCATGTTCTCGCGACCGTTCACCATCGGCGACTGGGTCGAGATCGGCGACCAGGAGGGCATCGTCACAGACATCACCATCTTCCACACCAGACTGGAGAACTTCGACGGCGAGTTCGTCATCATCCCCAACGACCGCGTCTCGGATCGCCCGGTGACCAACCGCAGTCAGAAGGGACTGTTGCGCATCCGCGTCGACGTGGGCATCGACTACGAGGCCGACCCCGACCACGCCCGGACCGTCGCCGTCGAGGCCATCTCGGAGTGTAGCGAGGTCGTCGACGCCCCGCCGCCGCAGGTGTTCCCCAAGGCGTTCGGCGACTCGGCGGTCGTCCTCGAGACCCGCTTCTGGATCGACCACCCCACGCCGCCGCGCAAGTGGAAGGCCGTCTCCGCCGTCGTCACTTCCGTGAAGTCCGCCTTCGAGGACGAGGGGATCAAGATCCCCTTCCCCCAGCGGGAACTGACCGGGCGAGCCGAGGCCGGCGGCTTCCATGTCCACGACCGGGAAGGGCCGGCCGCCAACGCCGGTGAAGCGGAAGCGCGTGGGAACGACTGACTGGCGGCTCGACGTGGAGTCCCCTCTGGCGCCTTGGCCGCTGCGACCTACTCGACGCCGAAGTAGCCCTCGACGACGAGCGCGAACCCGACGATCCACACGCCTGCGAGTCCGGTGACCGCGGCGACGTGGAACGCCCACGTGAGCCCGCTCCCGCCGACGAGCGGCGTCGCCATCGCCTCGCCCACCCAGGCCAGCGGCCCGGCCGTTCCCTCGCGAGTCACCGCCACCAGGAACGCCGTCAGGACCGCCGGCCCCGCAGCACCGAGCAACGCGAGCCCCAGCCGCCGACTCGCCCGCGCGACGCTCCTGGGTCGCGTTCCCCGGGTCACGAACGCGTCGGCGTCCGACCCCGAATGTGCCATGATAGATGATGTCACACGCCACCCCTACTTAAACGTACCGTCACGCGGGTGCAAGTGGCACGCGGTCGGGAACAGAAGGGAACGATCGAGTTCGGACGTGGCCGGAAGGGACCGCTCAGTCGGCGGGGCGTTCGAACTCGGTGTCGCCCTCGGCTTCGAGCGCCTCGCGTTCGGCGCTCGGGAGCGCGTCCTTGAACCGCCGGAGGACGCGGCGGGCGTCGCCGACTTCCGCGCCGCCCAGCGCGCGGACCAGCGCGAGCGCCCGCCGCGCGCGGGTCTTCCGCCAGGACTCCTCGCGGTGTTCGTAGGTCCGGATCGCCCGCAGGAAGTCGACCTTCCGGAACTCCGGCCAGTAGGGCGTACAGAAGTAGACGGCCGCCTCGTTGCCGTTGGCGTGCCACGGCAGGAAGTTCGACGTGCGTTCGTCGCCGCCGGTCCGGACGATGAGATCCACGTCCCGCGTCGGCCCCTCGTAGAGCCGCCGTTCGACCGTCCTCACGTCGATATCGTCGGGGTCGAGGTCGCCGCCGTCGACCTCGCGTGTCACGTCCCGAGCCGCCGAGAGCAGCTCCGCCCGGCCGCCGTAGGCCAGCGCGATGTTCAGCTGGAGGTTGTCGTACCCCGCGGTGCGGCGCTCGGCGTAGTCGACGGCCTCGCGCACCCGCTCGGGTAGCTTCCCCGTCTCGCCGATCGCCCGGATCCGGACCCCCGAATCGTGGACTCGGTCGGCGTCCGCGAACTCCCGCAGCTTCTCACACAGCAGGTCGAACAGCGCCTCGTTCTCCTCCTCGGGGCGCTCGAAGTTCTCCGTCGAAAACGTGTACAGCGTCAGCTCGTCGACGCCCGTCTCGCGACACCACTCCAGCACCTGCTCGGTCGTCTCGGCGCCCGCCCGGTGGCCGTCGGTGGCGTCGTCGCCCTGCTGTCGCGCGTACCGGCGGTTCCCGTCCTGGATGACGGCGACGTGACTGGGCGTGCCCGACAGCTCCAGTTCGAGCACCCGCTCGTAGGCTCCGCGCGCCCACTGGCGCACTCTGTCCATCTGGTTAGGTTCTTTCAGCCCGGCGATATGAGTTTTGTGTTTAGAGCGAGCGGGACGATCCCTCCGAAGCCGTTTTGACGTCCTGCGGTGTAGCCTCCGGCTGACAGACCGTCCCCACGGTTCGCCATGATAGATCTCACTCCCGACCACGACGACTCGATGCCCCCTGCCGCCCGAGACGGCGTCGGCGGTCTCGACGCCGATTCTCCCCGTATCGTCAGCATCAGCGACATCCACGGCTACCTCGACGCCGCCCGCTCGGCGCTGACCGCCGTCGGCGACCACCCCGATTTCGAACCGCTGGTCGAAGCGGACGCGGACGGGCGACTCCACTGGGCCGGCGACGAATCGGTACTCGTGTTCAACGGCGACCTCGTCGACCGCGGCCCCGACAACGCCGCAGTGGTGGAACTCGTCGAACGCCTCGCCCGCGAGGCCCCGCCCGGCCACGTCCGCGTCACGCTGGGCAACCACGAGTGGGGAGTCCTCTTTCAGGATCTCGTGAGCTGGGACACCTGGTTCTCCGGCCGGCAGTCCGACGACGCCCGCCGTCAGCTCTGCGAGATGATCGCCGACGGCCACGTCGTCGCCGCCTACGACGGCCACGCGTTCACCTACGCCCACGCGGGCCGCGTCAGCGACTACGACGCCGCACGGCTCAACGATCGGTTCGTCGAAGCCGTCGAGGTACTTCGGGACGCGATCGGGACCGACGACGACGAAGCGACGCAAAAGCGGCTGGTCGACGAGTATCGGGAGACCCTCGGCATCGGCCGCGGCGGCGGCCGCGCCTTCGGCGCCGGCATCGCCTGGCTCGATTTCCAGTTCCTGAGCGCCGACGCGCCGCCCCAGATCGTGGGACACACCCGCCAGGACCAGGCCGTGCAGAAGGGCAACGTCGTCTGCGAGAACGTGATCCGGGCTAACCTGGAGGAGGCGGGCGGTGAGGCTGTTCTGGTCGAGACCGAGGAGGGGCTGGTTGCACTGGTACGGCGGGGCAACGGGAGCGTGCGCAAGCGGGAGTTCGAGATTCCCGGCGGAAACTGAATGGGCGGACCCGGATATCCCCCGGAAAAATGCCTCTCAGGTTTCCGTTTCGATACGCTCGTCGCTCACTACCAACAACGCGACAGTAGAATTTGAAGTGGGACCGCCGAGATTCGAACTCAGGTCCGACGCACCCCATGCGCCGAGGATACCGCTACCCCACGGTCCCGCGTATCGGGAGACGAGCCTTCCCGGATTAAGCCCTTCGCTTTCGGTCGGTCAGACCAGCACGCGTTCGAGATCGAGTACCACGCCCTCGTCGGCGTCGGGGTCGCCCGCGAGGGTGGCGAGACAGACCGCCGCACCGTCGGGGGTGTAGCAGGCGACCAGATCGCCGCGGAACACATCGTCGATGTCGAGCAAGCCGGGCGCGTAGACGGGCGCGCCCTCGGCCACCTCCCAAGCAGCCGACTCGGCGATGGTCGCGCTCGGGAGGTCGACCAGCGCCCGTTCGGCGGGCTGGACGACTTCGCGGAGCGGGTCGGTGTCGCCCTCCTCGGCCCACGCGAGCGCGTCGACGAGGTCGTGTAGCGACGCCAGCTCGCGGTCGTCGAACGTGCCGGTGGTCGTCCGGCGGAGGTGACCCATGTGCGCGCCGGTCCCGAGCGCGAGTCCGAGGTCGTGACACAGCTTCCGGACGTAGGTCCCGCTCTCGCAGCGGATCCGGAGCAGCGCCCGCCGGTCCTCGACTTCGAGGGCATCGAGGGCGTGGATCTCCCGCGAGCGGAGTCGGCGAACGACGGCGCTCTTCTTGGGCGGTTTCTGGTAGATCTCGCCCTCGAACTCGTCGAGGACGGACTCGAAGTCGGCGGGCGCGGGGCCGTGGAGTTCGAGGACGGCGACGTACTCCTTGACGCTGTCGTCGAACACCTGGGCCATCCGCGTCGCGTCGCCGAGCAGCATCGGCAGACAGCCGGTGACCTTCGGGTCGAGGGTCCCGGCGTGGGCGGCGCGCTCGACGCCGGCCATGTCCCGGACCCACGCGGCGACCTGGTGGGCCGACGGACCCGGGGGTTTGTCGAGGTTGACGACGCCGAACTCGAGCAGGTCGTCGACGGACCGTTCGTCGGGCGGGCCGCGGAGCACCATCAGAAGTCGTAGTCGACGCCGGTGACCGGCGGTTTGCCCTCGTCCTCGACGGGGTCGTAGGACTCGACGGCCGCGAGGACGATCTCCAGTTCCGCGGCGGGGGTCCACCGCGAGGTGTTAAGGACCAGGTCGTAGATGGAACGGTCCTGGATGTCGATGCCGTAGTACTCGGCGTAGCGCTTGGCCTCGCTCTCGGCGCGGGCGGTGGTCTCCGCACGGGCCGTCTCCACGGACTTGTCCTCGCGGTCGGCGATCCGCTCGGCGCGCACGTCCAGCGGGGCGTCGAGCCAGACCCGCAGGTCGGCGTGGTCGCCGGCCATCCAGCCGGCGAGTCGCGACTCCAGCACGAGGTCGTCGTTCTCGGCGGCGATCTCCCGGAGGCGCCGGTCCAGGTCGCGGTCGACCTGGTCGTCTTCCTCGGCGAGTTCGTTGAACGCGACCACCGACATATCCCGCTCGTCGGCCATCTCGCGGAAGATGTCGCCCCCGCTGACGTGGTCCACCTCCAGCGCGTTCGCCAGCGCGGCGGCGAACGTGCTCTTGCCACTCCCGGCCGGGCCGGAAACGGTTATCAACATACTCGGTTTCCGTCCGGTCCGTAAATAGAGGTTGCGGAACGGCCCGTTTCGCCGCCAGCGACTTGGCGCGGTCCGCAGATCTCGCCGACAGATCACTTTCCGGCGGGGACACACACCGGATTCCGAGTTAGTCGGCCGAGAGCGAGGCGAGAGCCTGGCTGCGGACGGGGAACTAACTCGGAACGAGGTGTGTCTACACTAGTAACTAGATTCTAGAAACTAGATTCGAGAAAGAGAAGAGAAGGAAGCGAAAGAAGACCGACAGCGAGAGCGATCTCGTGCGAAAGCGGTCGACCGGACCGAACGGTCCATCGCCTCCGACCCCACCGGGTCTCCGGCTTCCCAAGTTCGCCAACTAACTCGGAATCAGGTGTGTGTGCCACTGTGGCGCCCGAGCGACGACTAACTCGGAATCCGGTGTCACGGCGTACCGTCCTTCGGCCGGCTCACGTCCGCGGGAACTAACTCGGAATTCGGTGTCCCGGCGCGCCGTCCGAGTTCCGAGTCCGAACCGGGCTGGAACGACCGATCACCCGGGGATCGGACCGAGACCCGACCGCCGTTCCGAACCGAAACGCGCATATTCGACCGAATGTCGGCCGAACTCCCGAGAACTAACTCGGAATCAGGTGTGTCACACTGCACCGGCGCCGGTCGAGACCGGGGCGTTCCCGTCGCGGCCGGGGTGGTCCTGCACGCGGACGGTGAATCCGCACGGCTTCGAGACGGATAGCGACAGTGCGAGCGGCGAGTAACTCGGAATCGAGTGGGGTCGACCCAGTTCGGAGTTACGGCGGATCGGGCACAGGGTCGGTCTCCGGCCGCTGGCGGGCGGCAACTAACTCGGAGTGCAGTGGAAACGCTTTTCCACGGGGCGGCGAACGGACAAGCCATGCAGGAGCACGGCGAGGGGTCGGCGGAGGCGGGCGACGAGCTGTTCCAGGCCGTCGAGGCGGGCGGCGGCGACACCATCTTCGCGAACCGCGAACTGCTCAACATCGACCACGTCCCCGACGAGGCCCGGATCGTCGGTCGGGACGAGCACATCCGCGACCTGGCCAACGAGGTCGGTCCCGCGGTGACGGGGTCGCCCCCGAACTCCGTGATCCTCTACGGGAAGACCGGCTCGGGCAAGTCGCTCGTCGCCAACCACGTCATGGAGCGGGCCCGCAGCGAGGCCCGGCGGCGCTCGAACCGGCTGGCGACCGTCACCGTCGACTGCGCCCAGGCGAAAGGCGAGGCAGACGCCGTCCAGACGATCGCCACCGGCATCAACTCGCCCGGGTCGGGCGTCGACATCCCGACTCGCGGCATCTCGACCAACGAGTATTACAATCGCCTGTGGGAGATCCTCGACCGCGAGTACGACGCGGCGCTCATCACCCTCGACGAGGTCGACCGGCTCGACGACGACAACGTCCTCATGCTCCTCTCGCGGGCCCGCGAGGCCGGGAAAGTCGACGTGCCGATCGGCATCATCTCCATCTCGAACAAGGTGAACTTCCGCGAGCAGATGACCGAGCGGGTCAAGAGCTCCCTCGGCCACAACGAGTTCATCTTCGACCCCTACGACGGCGAACAGCTCCGACAGATCCTCGAGAACCGGCGCGACGCCTTCTGCGACGGCGTGCTCGAGGCCGGGGTCGTCCCGAAGACCGCGGCGCTGGCCGCCCAGCGCCACGGCGACGCCCGCAAGGCCATCCGGCTACTCCGTCACGCCGGCGACTACGCGAAGAACAACGGGTTAGACGAGGTGACCGAGGACCACCTCGAACGCGCCCAGGAGCAGGCCGAGGTCGAGCGGCTGAAGGAGCTCATCGCCGGCCTGCCGCCCCACAGCAAGTACGTCCTCTACGCGCTGGCGAACCTCACCGCCAACACCGGCCCCGAGGAGGACTGGTTCCGGACGACCGTCATCTACGACGTCTACCAGAAGGTCTGCGCGGCCGAGGGCGCCGACGACCTGACGACCGACTCGATCCGCGGACTGCTCAGCGAACTCGCCTTCCTGGAGGTCACCGAGTCCAACCAGGAACACGGCGGCATGGGCAAGGGCACCTACAAGGAACACCGCCTGCTGTGGGAACCGAGCGTCGTCTTCAAGATGGACCCCGACCCCGCACAGGTCGACGTCGAACGCTGAGAGCGGGGGCGGCAAAGGCGACAACTACGACCGGACGGCGAAAGAGAGAGTGCGGCCGTTTCAGGACGTCGAGGGCGTCGTCTGGACGTCCAGCGCCTTGCGGACGATCTGGGTGAAGCTCATCGAGCAGACGAAGTACCAGACGATCCACGCCCACATCGGGCCGATGCGCTCGCTCCACGTGGCGATCTCGCCGATGAGCGGGAGGATCATCACCGGGCCGGCGCCGCCGACCATCTCCGGCGTCTGGACCATGAAGTAGATCCAGAGGAACACGGGGATGTTGACGAGCATGATCCACACCATCGGGCGGAACTGCTCTTTGAACATCCCGAGCTGGTCGCCCATCGCCTCCATCTGCTCCTCCTGGATCTCCTCTAAGGCCTCGTCGTCGCCGCGCTCCTTCGCGTCCTTGCGCCGTTCCTGGATCTCCTGCATCCGCTCCTGGTACTCGCCCATCTTCTCCATGTTCATCAGCTTGCCCTGCAACACCGTCGAGCTGAAGCCGGTGAACGTGGCGAGCACGAGGATCATGATGTAGAAGGGCAACACGTCGGCCAGCGGGCCGAGCGCGATGTCGATCACGCCGCCGACGCCGTTGCGGATCGGCGCCTGCGAGTAGCCGAGAAAGAGGGCGACGGTCGCGACGGCCGCGCCCTTGTCCCAGCGGGACCACCCCTCCTCGTCGTCGTCGGCGGTGGACCCGCTCGATGCGGTCGAACTGCTTCCGCCGGACGCCGACGACCCGGAACCGCCCGCCGACCCGCCGGTCGAGCCGGCCTCGGCGGGCGCGTCGGCGCCGAGCGCGTCGCGGACGCCCTCGGGGTCGTCGACGACGAACCCCTCGCCGTCGACGTCGACGAGGATGCCCTGCTCGATGAGCCGGCCCCACTCGCCGCTGGTGATGTCGTCGCTGACGTCGCTCCACTCCACGGTGCCCTGCTCGTCGGCCACCCGGAGCACGCGCGCCATGGCGTCGACCATCGACTGGCTCTCCTCGGCCAGCGACTCCGCCTTTTCTGCCGTCCGTGCCATTGCTATCTATCTCCGTCCTCGGTCGTTATCAACCTTTAATTCTCCCGGTCGCTCGCCGAACGGGGTCACGCCTCGGCCTCGACGGCCGCCTTCACGTCTTCCCAGACCTCGTCGGGGGTCTGGTCGCCGTCGATCTCGACGTAGCCGTCGTGGTCCTCGTACAGCTCCAGCACGGGCTCGGTGTTCTCGTGGTAGACCGACAGCCGGTTGCGCACCGACTCCTCGTTGTCGTCCTCGCGCTGGTAGAGGTCGCCGCCGCACTTGTCGCAGACCCCCGCCTCCTCGGGCTGGTTGAACTCGACGTGGTAGTTGGCGCCGCAGTCCTCGCAGACGCGGCGGCCCGTGAGTCGGTCGACCAGCTCCTCCTCGGGCACGTCGAGGACGAGCACCACGTCGAGGTCGGTCATGTCCTGCAGCGCCTCGGCCTGGTCGCCGTTGCGCGGGTAGCCGTCGAGGACGAACCCGTCGGTGTCCGACAGCGCCTCGCCGACCATCGCGTCGACGACCACGTCCGGCACCAGGTCCCCGCGGTCCATGTACTCGCCGGGCGTGTCGTACTCGGTGTCCATGTCGCTGATGTCCATCTCCTTGTTGGCCCGCAGCGCGTCGCCCGTCGTGACGTGCTCGACGCCGAACTCCTCGGCGAGGCGCTCGCTCTGGGTGCCCTTGCCGGCGCCCGGCGGACCGAGAATCAGGATCTTCGGGTTCATGTCGCCCGCTTCGACGCACCGCCGCTTTATAGTGTCGTTCTCCTCGCCTCCCCCCGGCCGTCCCCGGTCGGCGCCGACCGTGCGTCGCCGACCGCGAGTTTCCGGCCCGACACGACGGCCGCGAGTCGCCGACCCGACACGGCGGCCGTTCCGGCCCGTCCGGCGGCACCTGTCGGTAGAATTACTATCCCGCCGTGCGGACGCCCGTTCGCATGGACGAACGCGTCCGACGGACGGTCGAGACCTACGAGCGCGTCGCCGACACCTACGAGGAGACCCACGGCGACCGCTCGGTCGTCGCGGACATCGTCGAGCGGTTCGTGACCGCGGTCGACGGGGCGAGCAGCGGCCCGGGAACGACGGCCGCCGACCCCGAGGCCGGCGGCGACGCGACCGACCCCGACGAGCCGGCCCGCGTCCTCGACGTGGGGTGTGGTCCCGGCTGGGAGTCGGCGGCCTTCGCCGAGGCCGGCTTCGACGCCGTCCCGTTCGACCTCACGCGGTCGTTTCTCGACCGGGCTCGCGAGCGCGTCCCTGACGCGACGCCCGTCCGCGGGGACATGCGCGCGCTCCCGTTCGTCGACGGGGGGTTCGACGGCCTGTGGGCCTGCGCGTCGCTGTTGCACGTCCCCGAGCGCGAGGTCCCCGCGACCCTCGCCGAGTTCGAGCGAGTGCTCGCCGACGGGGGCGTCGCGCTCGTCTCGCTCAAGGCCGCCGGCGAGGGGGCGGAGGCGGCCGGCGGCGAGGACGGCGGGGCGGCCGGCGGTGCGGACAGTGGTGATGACCGGGCTGGCGTCGACGGGAGCCCCTACGACGAGGACCGCCGTCACTTCGAGCGCTACGACCCCGACCGCGCCCGCGACCTGTTCGCGAACGCGGGCTTCGACGTAGTCTCGGTCGAGACGGACGACGGGGACGGCAGCGGCCCCGAGGACGCGTGGGTGGCCGTGACCGCGCGTGCGGGCGACTGATACGGATTATTGCGAGCGTTTCCCGGGTCGACCGCACGACTGCGTGCGGTCGATCCCGGAATGACTTGCAATGATCCGTACGAGCGGGGCCAGCCGGCCGGCGCTTACAGCCAGCCGACCAGCGGCGCGACCAGCAGCGTCACCCACAGCAGGACCCCGGCGGCGACGACGGGGTTGACCGTCTCGGTCGACGACCGCCGGCTGACCGCTCCCGCCGCGAGGAGCCCGACGGCGACGACGACGCCGACCCGGTGGAGCACCACGTCGAGCGACAGCACCGTGACGCCGAGCGTCCGGTAGTCGACGACGACGGCCGCCCCCACCGCGAGAGCCGCGACCGAGAAACTCCTGACCGGGTCCAGGTCCCGGCCGAACACGTGAGCGAGCGCGGGGAGCCCGAGCGCGAGGACCGGGTACAGCGTGGCGGCGATGACCTTCGGCGAGATATCGGCGAAGCGGGTTTCGAGCGCGATCCCGCCGAACCGGACGAACAGGTAACACCCGAACAGCGCCGCGAACAGCAGCGCGTACGAGAGCGCGCGGACGGCCAGCAGCGCGCCCTCGCGGTCGAGCCACCCGCGCGCGAGCAGTCCGGAGACCAGCGCCCGCTTCGCGGTCCCGACGGGCCCCGTCGACAGGCTCGCCCGACCGCCGCTGGGGAGCCGGTCGGGCCAGCGTCCGACGGCGACCGCGAACCCGTCGCCGCTTCCGTCTCCGCCGCGTCGCCGTCGCCGGGCGAGCGCTGCCGCGTCGCGACCGGCGACCAGTCCCACCGCGGCGAGGCCCGACGCGGCGTTCCCGACGCCGAGCAGGCCGACGAAGTCGACGACCGTCGCCCAGCCGTCCGAGCCCATCGCCCGGCGGTTCCCGAGGTACATCCGCCAGACGGTCTCGACGGAGGGCTCGCCCATGAACTCCCGCTCCAGACGGTCGCGCGTCGCGTCGGTCGCGTGGACGGTGTGGCGCAGGCGGAACCAGTCCCAGTGGTCGCTGTGGGCCTGGACGGCGACCCACTCGTCGGACTCGAAGGGCGACTCGTACAGCCGGAGGTGGTCGCGGGCGCCGAAGTAGGTGCCGTCGTGCAGCTGGTAGGTCTCGTCGATCCACCGCCCGCCCGGGTTGCGGTCGCCGTGGCCGGTGTACGGCGCCGCGCGGTAGGGCCGGCGCGTCTCGTTGGGTCCCGGCCCGGTCAGCGCGTAGTTGTGGACGTAGAGATAGCGCGTCGCGCCCTGCGCGGCGGCCCACTCGACGACAGTGCCGTTCGCCGTAGCGGCGGCCTCCCCCGCCGTCGTGGGCCCCACGTCCTGCCACTCGGCCGCCGTCTCGTTCCAGGTCGCGTCGCCCCGCTCGGTCAGGAAGTACCGGACGGTCTCGGCGTCCGCGTAGACGACGAGGTTGATTGCGAGGGTCCGCCCGCCGGCCGACCGGCGGGTACTCGTGTACGGCCAGAAGACGTTCTCGCCCGGCCGGGGCTCGACCAGTTTCGCCGGCGTCGTCCCGACCCCGGGGTCGTCCGGTCCCGTCACCGAGAGGGCGAGCGACCCCGCGCCCGCGACGAGTACCACGGCGACGAGCAGGCCGAGCGCGACCGAGGTCGACGGTGGCCACGGCTGCTCCACGCGCGCCGTATGCGGTCGACGCTAATACGCGTTCCGGGGGTCGTGCTGACGGTCGCCCGCCCGACGGCGGCTACGGACGGCCGCCCGCGAAACCGCGGATCCCTTCGCCGTCACGACCGCCAGAACGCCGGCGTCAGCAGGACGAGAACTGGAATTATCTCGATGCGCCCGACCCACATCAGCACGATGAAGGCGACCTTCGTCGTCGCGGGGAACCACGCGTAGTCCCCGTACGGTCCGGCGTCGCCGAAGGCCGGACCGATGTTGAGGAACGTCGCCGCCGACGCCCCCATCGCCTCGAACTCCCCGATCTGCTCCCCGGCTCTCGCGGCGTCGGTGACGACGAACACCGTCAGGAGCACGAAGACGATGCCGCTCAGCAGGACGTAGGCGTACACGTCGCGGACGACCGCCTCGTCGACGACCTGCCCGGACAGCCGCACCGGCCGGATCGCGTCGGGGTGGATCTCCCGGAACAGGTCCCCGCGGAACGACTTGACGACGACCAGCCACCGCAGCGTCTTGATCGAACACGTCGTGCTCCCGGCCATCCCGCCGGAGAACATCGCGAGGAAGAGCATGTGCTTGGCAGCCGGCGACCAGCCGTTGAAGTCGACCGTCGCGTAGCCCGTCGTCGTCAGGATCGACACGACCTGAAAGAGCGAGTGGCGGGCCACCCGCTCGACCCGGGTGAACTCCCCGGAGGCGACCAGAAAGGCCGCGGTCAGCCCGGTCAGCCCGAGCACCACCGCGAGGTAGAAGCGGAACTCGTCGCTGTCGACCAGCCGCGAGGGGTTCCCCCGGGTCAGGTGGTACAGCAACACGAAGTTCGTCGCCCCGAGGAACATGAAGGGGATCGTCGCCCACTGGACCGCCGGCGAGAACGCGCCCAGGCTCTCGGCCCGCGGCGAGAACCCGGCCGTCGAGACGGCGGTGAACGCGTGGGCCACCGCGTCGTAGAGCGTGACCTCTGGGCCGAGGCCGACGGCGCCGAGGGCCAGCCACGTCGCGACCATCAGCCCGGTCAGTCCCGCGTAGAGCCACCCGAGCAGGCGGGCGGTCTCCTCGATCGAGGGCGTGAGCTTGTTCACGTCCTGGGTCTGGGACTCGGTCTCCATGAGCTGGGCGCCACCGATCGACAGCTGCGAGAGGACGGCCACGGCGATGACGAGGATGCCGAGCCCGCCCATCCACTGCAACAGCGCCCGCCAGAGGTGGATCGACCGACCGTGGGCGTCGAAGTCGGAGACGACGGTCGCGCCCGTGGTCGTGACGCCGCTGGTCGACTCGAACAGCGCGTTGACGGGGGTCGCGAGGTTCCCCTCGCCGGCGATCAGGAACGGGACCGCGCCGACGACGGCGATCGCCAGCCACGTCAGCGCGACCATCAGGAACCCCTCGCGGATGCCGAGATCGTCCCGGCCGAGCCGTTCGAGCGCGATCCCGGCCCCCAGCGTCAGGACGGCGGTGACCAGAAAGGGGACGAGCGGCTCGCGGTACCACAGCGCGACCAGCGCCGTCGCGACCAGCGGCGCCGTCAGCGCCTTCAGGACGGTCCCGACGAGGCTCAGGCTGGTGGCCCAGTCGACCCTGAGTTCGCCGACGACCCTCATCGCGCGGTCACAGCTTCTCGGTCACTTCGTCGAGCACCTCTGTGTCGACGAAGACGACCACGTGGTCGCCCTCGCGGACGACCGTGTCCCCGCGCGGCGTGATGTGCTCGTCGCCGCGGGTGATCGCGCCGATGACGACGCCCTCGGGGATGTCGGCGGCCGACTCGCGGATCGACCGGTCGACGAGGACGCTGTCGGCGCCGACCTCGAGTTCGAGCACCTCGGCCTTGTCGCCCTCGATGATCGAGACGTTCTCCGCGCGGCGTGCGCGGGTGAACCGGGTGATCTCCTCGGCGGTCGCCTTCCGCGGGCTGACGGCCACGTCGACGCCGACCGCCTCGAACAGCTCCGCGAAATCGCCCGTGTTCACCACGGTGATCGCCCGGTCTGTCCCCTTGCGCTTGGCGAGCAGCGTCGCCAGGAGGTTCTGCTGGTCGTTCTCCAGCGCGGCGACGATCACGTCGGCCATCCCCACGTTCTCCCGTTCGAGCAGCTCCTGGTCGGTCGCGTCGCTGTTGAGCACGGTGGTGTTGGGCAGCTTCTCCGCCAGCCAGCGGGCCCGCTCCTCGTCCTTCTCGACGAGCCGCGGCGAGAACCCGCGCTCCTCGAGCAGTCGCGCGGTCTGGTAGCCGATCTCCCCGCCGCCGACGATGACGATGTCCTCCGGCCCCCGCTCCCTGGGGGCGATCTCGGAGCTGAAATCGCGGATGCTCTCGGGGCTGCCGATGGCGACGACCTCGTCGCCGGCGAGCAGGCGGGTGTCTCCGCGGGGGATCACCACGTCGTCGTCGCGGATGATCGCGGCGAAGGTCAGCGAGTCGAAGCGGTCGGCCTCGGCGACGGTCTGGTCGGCGACCGGGCTCTCGGCGGGGATCTCGAACTCGGTCATCTGGACGAGCCCGTCGGCGAACGTGTCCACGTCCTGGGCGGTCGGCAGGCCCGCCAGCCCGACGATGGCCTCGGCGGTCAGCAGGTCCGAACAGACCATGAAGTCGACCCCGAAGGCGCCGCGGGCGCGCTGCCAGGCGGTGAGGTACTTCGGGCTCTTGACGCGGGCGATGGTGAACGCGTCGCTGACGACGTTGGCCGCGCCGCAGGTGACGATGTTCGTCTCGTCGTCGTCGGTGCTGGCGATCACCATGTCCGCGTCGGGGACGCCGGCCTCCTCCAGCGTCTCGACGTCGCTGCCGTCGCCCTCGATGGGGAGCACGTCCAGCGAGTAGGTGAGCGACTCGACGCGGTCGCTGTCGATGTCGACGACGACCACGTCGTGGGACCCGGCGAGGCTCTCTGCGATGGTCGACCCGACCTCGCCGGCGCCGACGATGACTACGCGCATCTCCTGCCCTCCGCGTGCATACCCCCGGCTTTTCGCGGCGCGCGTAAGTGGATTTCCCTCGGCGCGGCGTCCCGACGACAGCGAGCCGCCGCCCGGTCCCAGCGATCCCCCGGTCCGCGAGTCCGGACCGCTACGACCGCCAGTAGGCCGGCGTGAGGATCACGAGCACCGAGAGGATCTCCAGGCGGCCGATCCACATCAGGAAGACCATGTACAGCTTCGCCGGGGCGGAGAACAGCCTGAAGCTGTTCATCGGGCCGACCGCGCCGAAGCCCGGGCCGATGTTGCCCAGCGTCGCGATGGCGACGCTCATCGCCTCCAGGCCGGTCAGGTCCATCCGCTCGACGAACAGGCTGTCGACGTACAGTAGGACCGTCGAGACCACGAACAGCGTGAGGAAGATCATAATGAAGACGAACACGTCCCGGAGCGTCCCCTCGTCGACGGCCTCGTCGCCGACCCGGACCGGCTTGACCGCCTCCGGGTGGACCGACGTGAACAGCGACCGCGCCATGGCCTTCCGGACGAGCACCCAGCGGACGATCTTGATCGAGCCAGCGGCGGACCCGGCCGACCCGCCCAGGAAGAAGGCGAAGAGGAGGACCGTCTGTGCGGCGGGGTGCCAGTAGTTGAAGTCCATGCTCGCGTACCCCGTCGTCGTCACGATGGCGGCGACCTGGAAGGTCGCCTGCCGCAGCGCGTTCTCCAGGTTGCCCGGGATGGGGTCGATGTTCGGTGCGGCCGAGGCGACCCCCAGCCCGGTGAACAGGAGGGCGGTGAGCGCGACGGTGACACCGGCCATCAGCCCGAGGTACGACCGGAACTCGGCGTTCCCCGTTAGCCGGTCGACCCGCCCGTCGAGGGCGTACCAGAACAGCGCGAAGTTGGTCCCCGCGACGACCATGAACGGGACGAACGCCCACTGGACCGCCGGCGTGAACGCCTCGATGCTGCGCCCCTCCGGCGAGAAGCCGCCGGTCGGCATCGTCGTCAGCGCGTGGGCGACGGCGTTGTACACGCCCATGTTCGGCGCCAGCCCGACGACGTTGAGGCCGTAGTAGACCAGCGCCGCCAGGAGGGTGAACCCGGCGTAGATCTTCCACAGCGCCCGGGCGGTCTCCTGGATGCGCGGCGTGAGCTTCTCGATGGAGAGGCCGGGCGCCTCCTCGTTCATGATCTGGGCGCCCCCGACCGACAGCTCCGGGAGGATCGCGACCATCAGCACGAGGATCCCCATCCCGCCGAGCCACTGTGAGAGCTGGCGCCACATCAGCAGCGCGTGGGAGTGAGTCTCGAAGGAGATGTCCCGCATGACCGTCGACCCGGTGGTCGTGAACCCGCTCATGCTCTCGAAGAGGGCGTTGACCGGGCCGGCGACGCTGCCGTTGCCGGCCACGAGATAGGGGATCGTCCCGAGGACCGGGACGACGAGCCACGAGAGGCTCACCAGCAGGAACGCCTCCCGGTGGCCCAGGTCGCTCTCGTCGGAGAGCTGTTCGAGCCCGACCCCGACCGCGACCATGACGGCGCTGGTCGCCAGGAACGGGAGCACGCTCTCGCCGTAGTAGATGGCGACGAACACCGGGAACAGGGGAGCGGCCGCCAGGTACTTGACGACCGTCCCGACCAGCGAGAGGCTCAGCCGATAGTCGACGTACCCTTCGTTGGCGACCGCCATTGGACAACTGTCACCGTCCCGGCGGTGGAAGATGTGTGTTTCGGAAGCGGTGCGCGGACCGCGGGCCGCCCCGTCGGAAACCGGCCACGGGCCGACGCCGTTCCAGTCGGCCCCGCTCGCGCCCGTCGGACACAGTGGTTAAGTTGGATCGCTCGCAGAGCACACCCATGGAACGGTTCGTCTCCCCCGGTACGAGCCACGCTTCGACCGCCGGAGCGGAACCGAACTGCCGACGACCCCGGCGGGGCCGATGAGCGACCTGCTAGGCCGGGTCGTGGTCCCGGTCGCCAGCGACGACGACGCCGAGGCCACCGCCCGTGCGCTCGACGGCCACGAGTTCGGGTCGATACTGGCCGTCCACGTCGTCGAGAAGGCCGGCGGCGCCCCCGACAAGGCCGGCGTCGAACAGCGCGAGGAGGTCGCCGAAGCGGCGTTCGCGGTCCTCGAAGCCCACTTGGGCGACGACGCCGACCTGGAGACGGAGATCCGCTACGACACGGACGTGGCCGACGCGGTCTTCGCGGCCGCCGACGATTACGGCGCCTCCGCGATCGTCATCACGCCCCGCGGCGGCAGCCGGTGGATCCAGCTGTTGACCGGCGACGTGGCGCTGTCGCTGGTGACCGAGACCGACCGCCCCGTCGTCGCGTTGCCGGACGTGGGCGGGACGGCCGGCGAAGCGGACGCCGCGGACCCCGACAGCGGGACGAACGCGGGGGGATCCGGGAGTGAGTGACGAGGACCTCGCCAAGGACCTGGGCCTGCTGTCGGCGCTGACCATCGGCGTCGGGACGATGATCGGCGCCGGGATCTTCGTCCTCCCCGGGCAGGCCGCGGCGGCCGCCGGGCCGGCGGTCGCGCTGTCGTTCGTCGCCGGCGGCGTCATCTCGCTGTTCACCGCGCTGTCCGCGTCGGAACTCGGGACGGCGATGCCCAAGGCCGGCGGTAGCTACTACTACGTCAACCACGCCCTGGGCCCCCTGTTCGGCTCGATCGCCGGCTGGGGCAACTGGATGGGGCTGGCCTTCGCCAGCGCGTTCTACACGCTCGGGTTCGGCGAGTACCTCGCCACGTTCGTCCCGCTCCCCCCGTTCTCGCTCGGGACTGTCCGGGTCGCGGCCTACACGCTCGGGCCGTTCGGACTGGGCGAGTTCCAGGTCGGCGCGCTGCTGGCCGGCGCGGCCTTCATCGCCGTCAACTACGTCGGCGCCAAGGAGACCGGCGGCATCCAGATCGTCATCGTCACGCTGCTGGTCGGCATCCTCACGCTGTTCTCCGTGCTGGGCGTCATGCAGGCCGACGTGGCGACCCTGCGGCCGTTCTTCCCCGCCGAGACCGGGGGCGCCAGTGCGGTCCTCCCCGCGACCGGCCTCGTGTTCGTGTCCTTTCTGGGGTTCGCCAAGATCACGACCGTCGCCGAGGAGCTGAAAAATCCCGGACGGAACCTCCCGCTGGCCGTCGTCGGGAGCGTCCTCATCGTGACCGTCATGTACGCGATCATCATGGTCGTCCTGATGGGCGTGGTCAACTGGCGACAGCTCGGCCCCGACTTCACCGACACGCCCGTGCTCGACGTGGCCGAAATCGCGTTCGGGACCCTGGGGTCGTTCTCGGTCGATCTCGCCGGGCTCGACATCTCCATCGGATTCGCGGCGGTGGGCGTCTCGCTGCTGACGTTCGCCGGCCTGCTCGCGACAGCCTCCAGCGCGAACGCGTCGATCCTCGCGTCCTCGCGGATCAACTTCGCGATGGGCCGGGACAAGCTCATCAGCGAGAAGCTCAACTCGATCCACCCCCGGTTCGCCACGCCCTACCGCAGCATCGCCGTCACCGGCGGACTCATCCTGCTTTTCATCGTCGTCGGCGACGTGAAGACGCTCGCGAAGGCCGGGAGCGTCCTCCACCTCATCGTCTACGGCTTCCTCAACCTCGCGCTCATCGTGATGCGGACCGCCGACGTCGAGGAGTACCAGCCCGAGTTCACCGTCCCGCTGTACCCGGCCGTGCCGATCCTGGGGGCGGTCTCCTCGTTCGGGCTGATCGTGTTCATGGACCCCGTCGAGATCGGCCTCTCGCTGGTGTTCGTCGCTGGCGGGATCGTCTGGTACCTCGCCTACGCCCGCGACAAGGCCGAGAAACAGGGGATCCTCTCGGAGTACGTCCTCGAACGCTCCGAGGAGATGCCCGAACCCGCCGTGTCGGCCGCCGAGGGCGTCGCGCCGGACGGCGGCGACTACCGCGTGATGGTCCCGCTGGCCAACCCCGAACACGAGAAAGACCTCATCACGCTCGCCAGCGCGATGGCAGAGGCCAACGACGGCACGCTCGTCGCGACGCACATCGTGACGGTTCCCGACCAGACCGCGCTCGCGGGCGCCCGCGAGCGCGCCGACGACATCGACGCCACCTCGCGGGAACTGCTCGACCGCGCCCGCGAGGACGCCGAGACCTTCGGCGTCGACGTCGAGACTCACACGATCATTTCCCACCGCGGATTCGCGGAGATCTTCGACGCCGCCCGCAGTCACGACGCCGACCAGGTCGTCATGGGCTGGGGCGAGGACGCCCACGGCTCGCCCGGTCGCGCCGAGTCGGCCATCGACGAGATGACGAGCGACCTCCCCTGTGACTTCCTCGTCCTGCGGGACCGCGGGTTCGACACCGAGCGCGTGCTCGTCCCCACCGCCGGCGGCCCCGACTCGGACCTCTCGGCGGAGATCGCGAGGGTCCTCCGCGAGGAGTTCGGCGCCGCGGTGACCCTGCTGTACGTCGCCGACGAGGGCGAGAGCGCCGCGGGCACGGACTTCCTCGCGGAGTGGGCCGACGGACACGGGCTGGCCGACGCCGACCTGCGCGTCGAGACCGGCGACGTGGAAGCGGCCATCGAGTCGGCCGCCGAAGACGCGACGATGGTCGTCATCGGCGCCAGCGAGGAGGGCCTGCTCCAGCGGCTCGTCGGCGGCTCGCTCGTCATGGACGTGGTCGACGACGTGGAGTGTTCGGTCCTGCTCGCCGAGAAGCGCCACGAGCGGTCGCTGTTCGAACGCCTGTTCGGCTGAGGGCGGTCGGTGGCCGCTCGGTCCCGCGGGAATCGAAGCGCCGATCTCTTCGAGTGACTTCGGGCAGCCGACCCTCCTCCCGAAGTGACGATCCGTCGATTCGAGTGGGGTGAGACGCTCGACGGCCCAATAGTCGGAACATATTTCACCGGTTCGACACCGCTAGGGGATATGATCGAGTCCAACGACGGCGGGCGGGATCTCATGTCGCACCCGCTCGTCCCCGTCGCCGACGAGGCGGACGCGAGGGCGACGGCTCGCGGGCTGGAGCCCTACGCCCCCGACCGGGTGACGGTCGCGAACGTCGTCGAGAAGGCCGGCGGCGCCCCCGACAAGACGCCGGTCGAACAGAGCGAACGGGTCGCGACGGCGGCGGTCGAGGCGTTCCGGGAGCGGTTCCCGTCGGCCGACCACCGCGTCGTCTACGGCCGCGACGTGGTCGGGGCGATTCTCGACCTCGCCGACGAGGTCGACGCGTCGGCCGTCGCCTTCCGCCCGCGGGGCGGGAGCCGCCTCGTCCAGTTCCTCTCCGGGGACAAGACGCTTCGACTCGTCACCGAGTCCGACCGGCCGGTCGTGGCCGTGACCGGGTCAGAACCGGACGAACGGGCGTCGACCGGAGCGGAGAGCGAACGGGAATCGGTCGAAACCGAGCCGGGATCGGCGGACGCCGGGGACGGGACGGAATGAGCGACGACGAGGAACTCGCGAAGGACCTGGGCCTGCTCTCGGCGATGACCATCGGGATCGGGACGATGATCGGCGCGGGTATCTTCGTCCTCCCCGGCGTCGCCGCTCAGGAGGCCGGGCCGGTCGTCGTCGCCTCGTTCATCGTCGGCGGGGTCGTCGCGATGGTGAACGCCTTCTCGGTGTCCGAACTCGGGACGGCGATGCCCAAGGCCGGCGGCGGCTACTACTACATCAACCGCTCGCTCGGTCCCCTGTTCGGCTCGATCGCCGGCATGGGTGACTGGATGGGGCTCGCCTTCGCCTCCGCCTTCTACTGCATCGGGTTCGGCCAGTACCTCACGACGCTGGCGCCGGTCCCCGGACTGCTCATTCTCTCGGACATCCAGGTGGGCGCCCTGATCGCGGGCGTCGTCTTCGTCGGCGTGAACTACGTCGGCGCCAAGGAGACCGGCGGCATCCAGACGGTGATCGTCCTGATCCTGCTGTCGATCCTGAGCGTCTTCGCCGTCTTCGGCTGGCTCGCCTTCGACTACGCGACGCTCGTCGGCGACGGGGGCCTCACCCCGATGGGCTACGGCGCGATCCTGCCGGGGACCGCGGTCGTCTTCGTCTCCTTCCTCGGCTACGCGAAGATCGCCACGGTCGCCGAGGAACTGAAGAACCCGGGACGGAACCTGCCGATCGCCGTCATCGGGAGCGTCGCGCTCGTGACCGTCGTCTACGGGATCATCGTGACGATCATGCTCGGGGTCGTCCCGTGGTCGAACCTGAGCCCGAACGCGCCCGTCGCCCAGGTGACCGAGATCGCCTTCCCCGGCGGGCTGGTCGGTGTGGCTGTGCCGGTCGTCACGCTCGCCGCGCTGCTGGCGACCGCCTCATCGGCCAACGCCTCGATCCTCGCCTCCGCGCGGATCAACTTCGCGATGGGCCGGGACGGCATCGTCACCGACTGGCTCAACGACATCCACCCCTCCTTCGCCACGCCCTATCGGTCGATCCTCGTCACCGGCGCCGTGATCGTGGTGTTCATCGCGGCGCTTGGCCGCAACCTCGAAGTGCTCGCGAAGGCCGCGAGCGTTCTCCACCTCGTCGTCTACGCGCTGATCAACGTCGGCCTGATCGTCTTCCGCGAGGCCGACGTCGAGGAGTACGACCCCGACTTCACGGTGCCGCTGTACCCGCTGACGCCGATCGTCGGCGCCGTCGCGTCGCTGGCGCTCGTGACGTTCATGGACCCCATCGAGATCGCGCTGTCGGGGGCGTTCGTCGGGACGGCGGTCGTCTGGTATCTCGTCTACGCCCGGCGACACACCACCTACGAGGGCGCGCTCGGCGAGTTCGTGACCGAGCGGTCCGAGGAGATGCCCGACATCGCGGTCTCGGCGGCCGAGACGGTCGCGCCCGACGGCGGCGACTACCGCGTGATGGTCCCGCTGGCCAACCCCGAACACGAGAACGAACTCATCACGCTCGCCAGCGCCGTCGCGAAACAGCGCGGCGGGTCCGTCGTGGCGACCCACGTCGTGACGGTTCCCGACCAGACGCCCCTGGATCGCGCCCGCGAGCGCGCCGACGACATCGACGCCACCTCTCAGAACCTGCTCGACCGCGCCCGCGAGGACGCCGAGACCTTCGGCGTCCCCGTCGAGACTCACACGATCCTCTCCCACCAGGGCTACGAGGCCGTCTTCGACGCCGCCCGCAGTCACGACGCCGACCTCGTGGTGATGGGCTGGGGTCCGGACTCGCACGGTTCGCCCGGCCGCGCCGAATCGGCGGTCGGCGAGATGACGAGCGACCTCCCCTGTGACTTCCTCGTCCTGCGGGACCGCGGGCTCGACACCGAGCGCGTGCTCGTCCCCACCGCCGGCGGCCCCGACTCGGAGCTGGGCGCCGAACTGGCGACGGTCCTCCGGGCGGAGTTCGGCGCCGCGGTGACCCTGCTGTACGTCGCCGACGAGGGCGAGAGCGCCGAGGGCGCCGACTTCCTCGGGCGGTGGGCGACCGACCACGACCTGGGCGACGCGGACCTGCGCGTCGAGACCGGCGACGTGGAAGCGGCCATCGAAACCGCCGCCGAAGACGCCACGCTGGTCGTCCTCGGCGCCAGCGAGCGCGGCCTGTTCCGGCGGCTCCTCGGCGGGTCGGTCGTCGAGGACATCGTCGACGACGTGGACTGCTCGGTCGTCCTCGCGGAGAAGCGCACCGAGCGGTCGCTGCGCGAGCGGCTGTTCGGCAGTCAGTAGTCGTCCAGCGCCCGCTGGTCGGGCCCGCGCCGCTCGCCCTCCGGGACGTTGGTCGCCACGATCTCGTCGACTTCGCCGCGGGAACTCGCGTCGCTGTTTATCGCCCGCGTGGCGCCCTCCCGCTCGACCGAGAAGCCCGCCTCGGCGTAGCGGTCGTACGTGACGCCGCTGTTCGAGAGGACGACCCACGCGCCCCGCTCGTCCAGTTCGACCGCCGCGTCCAGCAGGCGCTCCTGGTCGTCGCGGTCGAAGCCCGCAGCGCTGTACTCCGCGAAGTCCGCCGTCGGGCTCATCGGCTCGTAGGGCGGGTCGAAGTACACCAGATCGCCCGGTTCGGCCGCCTTCAGGACGTACGAGAAGTCGCCGTTGCGCAACTCGGTCCCGGCGAGCGCCCGCGAGGCCGCGCGGACCCGGTCGGCCTGCACCCAGTCGGGGTCGGCGTAGCGGCCGATGGGGACGTTGAACCCGCCGTCGGCGTTCTCGCGGTAGAGGCCGTTGTAACAGGTCCGGTTGAGATAGAGGAGCAGGGCGGCCTCCTCCAGCCGGTCGGCGTCGCTCTCGGGCCAGCCGTCGCCGTAGGCGCGCTCGTTGAACCGCGCCCGTTGCTGGTAGTAGTACCCCTCGACCTCGCTCCCGCGGCGCGTCTCCTCGGCGAACGGCAGATCCGGGTCGGGGTCGGCCTCGGGGTCGCGGAACCCGCGCAGGCGGTCGATCAGCGCCTCCGGGCGGTCCCGGACCTGCTCGTAGAAGTTCACCAGCCGGGGGTTCGTGTCGTTGACCGTCGCCGCGGCCGGTTCGAGGTCGAAGAACACCGCGCCGCCGCCGAAGAAGGGTTCGTGGTAGCGGCCGAACGACTCCGGGAAGCGGGCGTACAGCTCGTCGAGCAGTTGCCGCTTGCCCCCGGCCCACTTCAGTACCGGCTTCGCCATTCACCGGACGGTGGGCGGTTTCCGTCTTAAACCCAGCCATCGCGGGGGACGGGCAGACCGTCGGTCCGGCCAGCCCGCCCCGCCGTTCTGTCGGTCGACCGCCCCGCCGCTCAGTCCTCGTCGGCGGGGAAAAACAGCGCCGGTTCCTCGTGGCTGAACGTGACGTACTCCTCTGCGAGGTTGCGGACGTGCGTGTAGACGTGCCCCTCGCGGGCGGCGATCTCGCCGAGCCCCTCGACCGCGGCGTCGTCGTAGTAGAGCGGACAGCAGACCGCCCGCTCGTCGCCTTCGTCTTTCAGCACGACGAGCGCGAAGTGGATCCCGCTCTCGACTCGGTAGACGTCGTGTTCGTCGAAGTCGCCGGCGTCGACCCACTCGCGCAGTCGCTCGAACTCGTCGTCGGGGACGAGCACGTCGAACCCCCAGCGATCGCCGGTGACGGCGGTCACGTCGCCCGGGTGCAACTGGAGCGTCTCCCAGCCCGCGTCCTCGAACTCCGCGGCGGTGGCCTCCATGTCGCCGATCAGGTCCTCCCAGTGCTCGCGGACCGCGCTCGCCGCGCCCATCCCCGCGAACGCCGGCCCGCCCGCGGCGTCCTCCTCGTCGGTCATGCACGGGATTCCGGGCGGCCCCGCGGAAAAGGTGTCGTTCCGGCGGACCAGGATCGGGTCCCGTCGCGGGGCGGTCAGTCGTCGTCTCCCGCCGCCGCTTCGCCCCCGGAGCGCTCCGCGGCCGCGTCGATCTGTGGGGAGTCCCAGTAGGGGTGGTCGTCGACCAGCCGGAAACACGCCGCCCGCTGGCCCGGCGCGTCGCCGTCGTAGTCGTCGGGCGCCTCCTCGCGGCAGGCCTCCCGGGCGTGCGGACAGCGGGTGTGGAACCGACAGCCCGCCGGCGGGTCCCGCGGCGACGGCACGTCGCCCTTCAGCGGGTCGACGCGACGGCCCTGCTCGCTCGTGTCGGCCCGGGGCACGCTCTCCAGCAGCGCCTTCGTGTAGGGGTGCTGTGGGTCCTCGAAGATGGCGTCGACCGGGCCGCGCTCGACGATCTCGCCGAGGTACATCACCGCGACGCGGTCGGAGATGTGTCGAACCACGCTGAGGTCGTGGGCGATGAACAGGTAGGTCAGCCCGAGTTCCGCCTGCAGGTCGTCGAGCAGGTTGAGGATCTGCGCCTGGACGCTCACGTCCAGCGCGCTCACGGGCTCGTCGAGCACGAGGAAGTCCGGTTCGAGCGCCAGCGCCCGGGCGATGCCGAGCCGCTGGCGCTGGCCGCCGGAGAACTCGTGGGGGTAGCGGTCGACCTGGTCGGCCGAGAGCCCGACCCGCTCCAGCAGTTCCTTCGCCCGGTCGCGGCGGATCTCGTCGATCGACCGGTCGACGCGTACCTCCACGACCACCCGGTCGTCGACGCTCCCGCCGCCATTACCGCCACTACCACCATCTGCCTCCGCCGATCCGCCGCCCTGGACGATTTCGGCGGTCAGGTCCTCGGCGACGGTCGCCGACAGCTCCCCGCCGCGGCGCCGGACCGTCACGTGGACGGTGGCGACCCCGTCCTCGGCGGGGACCACGCGGTCGACGTCGTCGGCCACGCGGACCTCGACGCGGTCGGCGTCGACGCCGTCGACGGTCACCTCGGCCTCGGTCCGCACGTCGGGGTCAGTCGCGGGCAGCCCGTGGATCACGAGCGGTTCGGTGACGATGGCCCCGGCGGTCTGACGCGGGTCGAGGCTGGAAAAGGGGTCCTGGAACACCACGCCCGCGCGCCGGCGGAACGCCGTCATGTCGTCGCGGTCGAACACCGACTCGCCGTCGAAGCGCACGTCCCCGGCGGTCGGGTCCTGCAGCGCGAGCAGCGTCTCGCCGGTCGTCGACTTGCCACACCCCGACTCGCCGACCAGCCCGAGCGTCTCGCCCTCCGCGACCTCGAAGCTCACGCCGTCGACCGCTTTCACGCTCCGGCTCTCGGCGCCGAGCAGCCGGTCGACCAGCGAGTCGTCGGCCGCGAAGTACTTCTTCAGCCCCTCGACCTCGACCAGCGGGCGCTCGTCACTCACGGCGACCACCTCCGTTCGACCCGTCGGCGTCGACACTGCCGTCCCGGTCGTCGCTCCGCCGGCCGTCGGCCGGCTGGCCGCCGTCGGCGGCCTCCCGCCGGTCCGTCCCGTCGGCGGGGTCCCCGCTCCCGTCGAAAAAGCCGTCGGGGAGCGCGGCCGTCTCGCTGTACTCGCGCTCGGCGAGGACGCACTTGGCGCCGTGCTCGCCGCCGAGGTCGAACTCCGGCGGCTTCTCCAGGCACTGCTCCATCGCCTTCGGGCAGCGGTCGGCGAAGTAACAGCGGTCGTCCATCTCCTCGTCGCGCAGGCTCGGGACCGACCCCTCGATGGGTTGCAACCGTGCGGCCGGGTCCGCGAGGTCGGGGATCGAGCCGACGAGCCCCTCGGTGTAGGGGTGGACCGACTCCTCGAAGATGTCTTCGAGCGTCCCGCGCTCGACGACCTCGCCGGCGTACATGACGCAGACCCGGTCGCTCATCCGCGCGATGACGCCCAGGTCGTGGGTGATGAGCAGGACGCTCATGTCCCGCTCGGCCTGGATCTCCCGGAGGAGTTCGAGGATCTGCGCCTGGATGGTCACGTCCAGTGCGGTCGTCGGCTCGTCTGCGATCAGCAGGTCGGGCTCGCCGGCCAGCGCCTGGGCGATCATCGCCCGCTGGAGCATCCCGCCGGAGAACTCGTGGGGGTGCTCCTCGGCCCGCTCGGCGGGGTCGGGGATCCCGACCTGCTCCAGCAGTTCGACCGCCCGGTCGTGGCTCTCCGGGTCCGTGTAGTCGCGACCGGGGACGACCCCGTCCAGCAGGTACGACCCGAGTCCGTAGCCCTGCGTGCGCGACCGGGTCGAGCGCGGCCGTGCGCTCGCGCGGCGCTGGACCTCGACGGCCTCGGCGATCTGCTCGCCGACCGTCAGCGACGGGTTGAAACTGCTCATCGGGTCCTGGAAGATCATGCTGAACGACGGCCCCCGCAGCGACCGCCGCACCCGCTCGGGCAACTCCCGCAGGTCGACCATCTCGCCGTCGGCGGCGTCCGGGAACTCCTCGGCCAGCTCGGGGTCACGGTAGCGGATCTCCCCCTCGGTCACTTGGCCCGGCGACTCGACGAGGTCGACCAGCGAGAGGGCCGTGACCGACTTGCCCGACCCCGACTCGCCGACGATGCCAAGCACCTCGCCCTCGCGCACGTCGAAGTCGACCGACTCGACGGCGTTGACCTGTCCCCGCTCCGTGAAGAAGCGGGTCGACAGGTCCCTGACCTGGAGGAGGTCGCGGGCGTCGGCACCGGCGTCGACATCGACGTCAGCGTCGGCGTCGCTCATCAGACGCCACCCCCTTCACCCTCGATGCCGGGGTCGAGGGCGTCGCGGAACCAGTCACCGATGAGGTTGATGCCGATGACCGTGAGGACGATGGCCAGCCCCGGCATCGCGGCGATCCACCACGCGGTCGTCTGGTACTCCCGGCCCTGGGAGATGTCGAAGCCCCACGAGAGGGTCGTCCCGGAGAACCCGAGGAAGGAGAGGGCGCTCTCCAGCAGGATGATCGCCGCCACCTGGATCGTCGCCAGCACGAGGATCGGCGTGAGGCTGTTGGGCAGGACGTGCTTGCGGATGACGAACAGGTCGGAGGCGCCCAGCGACTCCGCGGCGGTGACGTACTCCTCCTCGCGGACCGCGAGCGCCTCGCCGCGGGCGACGCGGGCGAACCACACCCAGTTGACCAGCCCGACCACGACGATCACCGTCCCCGGCAGCGTGAACGTCTCCGGCATCCCGGTGGGATACGAGAGCCCGCCGGGCAGCGATATCGCTCCGCGTATCAGCGGTGCGACCCCGGCCATCACGAACGGGTCGGGGACGGCGACGCTCGCCTCGCCCCACAGTCCCACGAGTGCGATCGCCAGCACCAGCGACGGGAACGCGAGGCTCACGTCGGCGACCCGCATCAGCAGGTCGTCGACCCGGCCGCTGTAGTACCCCGAGACCAGCCCGGTCGGCACCCCGAGCAGCATCGCCAGGGTCGTCCCGAGCAGGCCGACCAGCAGCGACGTGCGCGCCCCGTAGATCACCCGCGAGAGCATATCGCGGCCGAGCCCGTCGGTCCCCAGCGGGTGAGCGGTCGTCGCGTTCACCCTGACCGTCTCGTTGGTGATCCGCAGGGAGCCGTTGACCATCTCCTGGCCGGTCTGTGTCTCGGTGCGGCTGAACCCCAGCGGCGGCTGTTGCTCGTTCTCGAGGTCCTGGTTCGTCGGGTTCCACGGCGCGACCAGCGGCGCGAACACCGCCAGCGCGACCATCAGCGTGACCAGGGCGATCCCGAGTTTCGCCAGGAAACTGCGGCCGAACTCCCGGCGGAGGTTGCGCTTCGTCCGCGGCGACACCGACGAGCGCAGTGCCGATGCGAGTCGGAGGGGGTTCAGATACCGGAGCAGCGTGTCGAGTCGTCCCATCAGTCCATCACCTGCGGGTTGAGCGTCGCGTACAGCGCGTCGACGACGATGTTCACGACCACGAAGCCGATGCCGATGACCACCAGGCAGCCCTGGATGAGCGGCCAGTCGCGGTTGCCGATGGCGTCGATGACCAGCGTCCCCAGCCCCGGCCAGTCGAAGACCGCCTCGGTGATCACCGCGCCGCCGACCAGCGTCCCGAGCTGGAGGCCGACGACGGTGATCACGGGGATGAGGGTGTTCCGCAGCGCGTGGCGGTACCGCACCAGCGTCTCCGGCAGGCCCTTCGCCCGCGCCGCGCGGACGTAGCCCTGCCCGAGCTCGTCGAGCATCCCCGAGCGGGTCAGCCGGGTGATCAGCGCCGTGAAGTACGTCCCCAGGGTGATCGCCGGGAGCGTGATGTAGGCCAGCCACGACCGCAGGTCCGCGAGGAACCCGGACACGTCCAGCGGCGCGGCGTACCCCTGCTCGGGTCCGGCGATCACCACGAGGTTCCCGAGGGCGTCGAGCAGCCCGACCGGGCGCGTGCTCGTCGGGAACACGTTGAACTGCACGGCGAAGACGATGACGAGCATCACGCCCAACCAGAAGTTCGGCGTCGAGATGCCGACCAGCGAGAACAGCGTCGCGCCGTAGTCGGCCGGGCCGTGGCGGTGGGTCGCGCTGATCACGCCCAGCGGGATCGAGAGCACGACGGCCACGAACGTCGCCGCGAGCGCCAGCTCCAGCGTGGCCGGGACCTTCGCCAGCACGCGCGGCCGAACGGGCGTCCGTGACCGGTAGGAGTAGCCCATGTCGCCGGTCAGCAGATCTGCGACGTAGTCGACGTACTGGACGTACAGCGGCCTGTTCAGCCCCAGGTCCTCGGCGATCCGGCGGCGGGTGGCCTGGCTGGCGTCCAGCGGCGCGATGAAGTCGACCGGGCTCCCCGGCGTCACGTACCGCAGCAGGAAGACGACGGTCACGACGCCCAGCACGACCGCCAGCCCCTGCAGCGCCCGTCGCGCCAGGAACCGACCCATCGACGCCACGCTATCGCCCCCGCTCCGGCGCGTGCGCCCGCGTCGGCGACATCTAGCTGTCGGTCCCGGTCTCCCCGCCGCCCATGCTCTGGGCCTCGCTGATCAGCTCGTCGACCCGCTCGTTCTTGTAGGAGGTCAGCGCCCCGTCGGAGGTCAAAAGCGGGATGATCGTCTGACTCGCGTCGAAGGTGGCGTTGCCCCAGCCGATGAGGTAGAAGGCCGGCCCCGTCGTGATGTCGCCGTCGAGCAACACGTCGGTCAGGTTCCCGAAGTCGCGCTGGTTGACCGACGCCGAGACGTTCTCCAGCTCGTCGATGTAGCCGACGACCGCCTGGGCGATCTCCAGGTCCTTCAGGTACCGGCCGTTGGGCGTGTGCAACTCGATCTCGGCGCCCGCGTAGCCGCTCTCCTCGACCAGCCGCTCGGCCTCCTCGGGGTCGTACGGGTACGGGTCGAGCTCCGAGTTGTACCCGGTAAAGCCCTCCAGGGTCGGCTGCCCGGTCTGGTCGCCGAACTCCGAGAGGACGCTCTCGACGATGCTCTCCAGGTCGACGGCGTAGTTCATCGCCCGCCGGAACTCCACGGAGTCGAACGGTTCCCGGTCGTAGATCATCGCGTTGTAGATGATGCGGGTGCTCGGCACCGGGCTGATCTCCGCGTTGTCCGCCTGGTCGACCTGGCTGATGTTCTGGGGCGGGACGTTGACGATCACGTCAGTCTCGCCGCTGACAAGCTGGTTGACCCGGGTGCTCGCCTCGCTCGCGGCGGTGATCACCAGTTCGTCGGCCGGCGCGCCGTCCTTCCAGTAGTCGCCGTACGCCTCGAAGGTGACCGACACGTCCTGCTCGTAGTTGGCCAGCTGGAACGGGCCCGTCCCGTTCATGTGGCTGTTGATGTACGCGGTGTCGTTGTCCTCGACCCACGACCTGTTCATCACGTCGCAGTAGGTCGCGAACAGCGCGAACACGATCGGGTTGATCCCGTCGGACTCGACGATGACCGCGCTGTCGCCGCTGGCCGGCTCCGCGCCGGTCACGCCCGCGAGCTGGTCGGACTGGGGGCTGTCCAGCCCGCCGACGTCCGGGTCGACGATCCGGTTGATCGAGAAGGCCACGTCCTCCTTGGTCAGCGAGTCGCCGCTGTGGAAGGAGACGCCCGACCGGAGTTCGAACCGCACGCGCCCGGGTTCGAGCCGCTCGTAGCCCGTCGCCAGCTCCTCGATGACTCGGCCCTCGCGGTCCCGCGAGAGCAGCCCCTCGTAGGCCTGCAGGACGATGTTGTCCGTCGGCGTCTCGCGGTGGTCGTGGGGGTCCAGCCCCGAGTCCATCGCCGACTGGGTGATCTGCACGGAGTCCGTATCGCCGGTCGGCTCGATGGCGTACCCGTCGATGCGCTCGTCGCGGCGCGCCTCCCAGTCCACGTCCGCCGACTTGCCGTAGACGGAGTACTGGCGGTTCAGGAAGATCCACGGCGCCTCCTCGTGGAGCACGCGGTTGGCCCGTTCGAGGTAGCCGACCCGCGTCTCCGGCTCCGGCAGCGGCGTCCCCGTCTCGGTCGCGGTGTCGCCGCCGTCGCCGCCGTCTCCACCGTCGCCGCCGTCATCTCCGCCGTCGCCGTCCGTCGGCGTCCCGTCGCCGCCCGAACAGCCCGCCACCGCGGCCGCCCCCGCGGCGGTCCCGGCTAGCTTCAGGAAATTCCGTCTGTCGATATCACGTGCCATATTTCCCCCCGTGGCTTGGGACACACTAATAAGCTGTGACGATATCGTGGGTTCACGGGCGCCCAGACGAGCGCCGTCGACCTCTCCCGTCGTGTTTCTCGGTCTGCGCCGACCGGCGCCACCGCTGTCCGGTATCGAGCGTCGAAAAAATGTGGTCGAACGCGGTCGGATGTTCGGTGACGTCAGCCGAACATCTGGCGCATCATGGGGTGCATCTCCATGAGCTGCTCCTCGGCGATCTCCTCGTAGATCTTGTAGGTGATAGACACCGTCAGCAGCAGCCCGGTCCCGGAGACGTCACCGATGGTACCCATCATGTTGGCGAGGACGGCCAGCAGGCCGACCAGTGCGCCGCCGATGACGGTCACCTGCGGGATGTACCGCTCCAGCACCTTCTCGATGACGCTGGTGTTGCGGCGGAAGCCGGGGATCTCCATCCCGGAGTTGTGGATCTGCTGGGCGGTCGCCTCCGGGCCCATGTCGGTGGTCTCGACCCAGAAGATGGCGAAGATGGCGCCGCCGACGACCATGAACGTCAGGTCGACGCCGACGCGCAGGGCGATCTGCCAGGGGGCGTTGGTCGTCTGCCCGAGCCACCACATCCACTGTTCGGGGTTCCGGACGGGGGCCATGTAGTAGAACAGGCCGCCGACCGGGTTGGCGACGCCGCCGGCGCCCTCCTGGTAGGTGCCGAGCCACGCGGGCAGGCTCCCCAGTTGGGCGTAGAGGATGCGGCCCAGGAACTGGATGTTGGCCTGCAGCGCGCGGACGAGGATCATCGGCAGGACGCTCGCGTAGATGAGCTTCACGGGGAAGCGACCGCGGGCGCCCTTGACGCGGGTGTTCGACAGCGGGATCTCGACGCGGACGCTCTCGGCGTAGACGACGACCACGAAGATCATGACCGTCGTGATCATCGCCAGGATCTGCCCCTGGCCGAAGATGAGCGTCTGGAACCCGCTCCCGAGGATCGGACCCACGTCGACCGAACCGGTGAGGATGCCGATCCAGGTGGGGATGACCCCGATGTTCCCCTCGTTGCCGATGAAGCTCGTCGAGACGAGCCCGCCGATCAGTCGCTGGCTGACGCCGGCGATGATGAACAGGCCGATCCCGGAGCCGACGCCCCACTTGGAGATGACCTCGTCCATGTAGAGGATGAGGACACCGCCGACGAAGATCTGGGCGAACATCAGCCACTTCACGCCGAAGGTTCCGCCCGGGAACGACCGGGCCAGCGCGTCGCTGGCCGGCAGGAACGACCCGGCGAACACCATCGGGAGGCCGGTCAGGCAGATCATCACGAGCACCAGGAACTTCTGGAGCCCCTGGTAGAGCACCTGGTCCCGGGGGTTGTTCTGCGTGTCGAGGCCGAGCAGGTCGGCACCGCCGAGCAGCTGCAACACGATGCTCGCAGTGACGATGGGCCCGATGCCCAGCTGCATGATCGTGCCCTGTCCGCCCGCCAGGATCGACCGGAACTGGCCGAAGACGTCCTGGCCCTGGCCGCTCCCGAGGCCGAACAGGAAGACGTTCGTCAGGAAGAAGTACAGCACCAGCACGCCGGCCGTCCAGCCCAGCTTCCGCTTGAAGGGGACGTGCCCCTCCGGGCGCTGGACCGTCGGCATGCGGGTGAGTACCGGTTCGGCGGTGTCCTTCCAGCCCATGGTTATGAGTCGTCTTGCTCGTCGGGTGTATCCTTGTCGGTTTCCTCGGCGCGGGCCTGCCCGGCCTCGGTCAGTTCGACCGAGCCGCCGGCGGCCTCGACCTTCTCGGCCGCGCCGTCGGAGAAGGCGTCGGCGACCAGGTGCAGCTCGTTGCGCACCTGGCCGGCGCCGAGCACCTTCACCACGTCGACCTCGTGGCCGTCCTCGACCACGTCGCGCGCGTCGATGGCGTAGCCGTCGCCCTCTTCATCGGCGACGCCTTCGGCCGCCAGCAGGGCCGCGTCCTCGTCGAGTTCGCGGACGTCGACCTCCGCGACCTCGTCCTGGACGGCGTCGGGTCGTTCGAACCCGTGTTTGGCCCACGGGCCGTGGTTGTGCATCTCGTGTTTGCGGCTGCCCGCGTTGCCCCGGCCGCCGCGGTGGCCGGCGCCGCGGCGGTTCTTGTGGGAGCCGCCGCCGTGCGTGCGCGAGCCGCGCTGTCGTTTCTTCTTGGATGTCATCGCATCGCCTCCAGGAGGTCGTCGATGGCCTCGGTGTCGTGCTTGCCGAGCTCGCCGCCCTCCTTCGTCGGGTGTTTGATGCCGTCGTGGCCGCCGCGGGGCGGGTGCAGGCGCAGCGTCGGCGCCAGCCCCTGCTCGTCGAGCGTCGTCTCCTCGTCGACCAGCGCCTCGGCCAGTTCCTCGACGCTCATGTAGTCGGTGTTGGCGACGACCCACGAGTCGTCGATGTCGGCGTCGCCCTCCAGCGGCTCGCCGCGCCGCTCGATGAGTAGCGCGACCGTCTCGACGCTGGGTTCGCCGTAGGCCACGTAGTCGTTGACCTTCGTGACCATGCCCTCGTAGGTGTCCGTCTCCGGGACGAAGGCGGCGTGGTTCACGTTGTGGATGTTCAGCATCTCCAGCGTGTCCCGTACGTCCTGGTTCATGTTCACTTCGCCGCGGAGCTGGACGAGCGCTTGCATCACTCGATCACCTCGCGCTTCTCCCAGGTCTCCTGGGGGACGCGAGCCTCGGCGGTGTTCTGGAGCGCGTTGAACGTGGCCTTCGCGAAGTTGACCGTCGTCCGGGTGTTGCCCGACGAGCGCGTCCAGATGTCCTCGATGCCCGCGAGTTCGAGCACGTGGCGGACCGTCTCCCCGCCGGCGAGCCCGAGCCCGCGCGGCGCGGGCTGCAGTTCGACCTCGACGCTGCCGGCCTTGCCGGTCGTCCGGAGCGCGACGGTGTGGGGGCGCCCACAGCCACACTCCCAGGACCCGCAGCCCCGCGAGACGTCGATGAGGTTCAGCTTCGCCACCTCGATGGCCTTCTGGATGGCGCCGCCGACCTGGTCGTCGCGGCCCTCCGCGTAGCCGACGAGGCCGTCGCGGTTGCCCACGACGACCACGCAGCGGAACTTCACGCGCCGTCCCGAGTCGGTCATGCGCTGGACCATGTTGATGTCCAGCACCTCGTCCTCCAGCCCGGGGACGAGCTGGTCGACGATCTCCGGTTCCTTGAGCGGCAGGCCGGAGTTGAGGGCGTCCTGCATCGAGTCGATCTCGCCCTCCGCGACCGCGTGGCCGAGCCGTGTCCGCGGCTCCCAGCCGTTACTCATAGTTCATCCGCCTCCAGCAGTTGTTCTCGCATGTCGTCGAAGTGTTCCGGTAGGTCCGCTGCGTCGAAGTCCCCGCCGTACAGCCCGTCGTCGAGCTGCTCGGCGTACTCGGCGATGTGCTCGCCGCGCGTGCGCGACCAGTCGGCCAGCACGCTGTCGTTGTGGGGGACCTCGAGTCCCGCGTCGATTGCACCTTCCTGTACCGCGAATACTTTGCTACCCGGCGTCGGGGAGTTGAGGCCGATGTCGAGGACGGCCTCGTCGAGGCCGGCCTCGGTCGCGCGCAGTCCCGCGAGGACGCCGGTCAGGTAGGCGGCGGGCAGGTTGCCCGTCGGCGCCTCCCAGCCGTACTCCTCGAGGTCGCTCGAGTGCGCGCTCGCGACCGTCTCGTCGCCGTCGGGCCCGGTCGTGACCAGCTGCGCCGTGACGTGCCGGTTGCTCTTTCGAGCCACCAGGCGCGGTTTGCCGGATTTCAGCAGGCGCAACCTCTGATGGTAGTCCGTTCGGGCCTCGCGGCGACGCCGCATCGGCACCGTGTAGCGTGGTCCTGTCGCCATTAGTTGTCCTCCAGTGTTCGTTCGATGTCCGCGACGCTGTCGAACTCCCCGCCGCTCGCGCGGTCGTAGAGTTCGCGGTAGCGAGACTTCGAGATCTCGCCGGAATCGCGCAGCTCGCGGAGCTTCTCGCGCTGTGCGCGGATCTGCGATTCCCACTTCTCCTTCTCGTTCTCTCGGCCGCCCGCGGTCCCCTTCCGGGACCCCTGTCCCTTCTGGTGACCGTAGGCGCGTTTCTCCTGCCGCTCGCGGGCGCGACCGCGGGAGTTGCCCTTCGGCGCCTCCGCGCGGATCGCCCCCTCGTCGACGAGCTCGCGGATGTCCTCGCGCGTGATGGCGTCCGCGAGTTCGCCCTGGCGTTCGGGGTCGAGCCAGATCTTGTTCTCGCCGACGTCCAGCACGTCGGATGCCATTCGCTTCTGTGCGCTCAGGTCAGTCATCGACTTCGACCTCCTCGTAGGTGGGGTTGAGGACCTTGATCTGCCGGTCCTCGGCCTCGTCTTCGATGCGCTCGCGCTTGCGGCCGCCGACCTTCGAGGCGATGCGGACGGCCTGCGTGTCGCCGTCCACGTCCTCGAGGTCGTCGACGTTGTGCACGCGGACCTCCTCGAAGCCCGAGGGGTGCAGGCCGCGCACCGCCGTCGGCGTGCGGAAGCCCGCCTCGACGGTGTCGCCCTTGCCCTTGATGCCGATCCGCTGCTTCGAGAGCGTCCCGCGCGGCTTGCGCCACGACTTCGAGACGCGCTTTTTCTTGTGGTGGTCCTGACGGTTGAACTTCGGCATACTCTTCGACCGTCGCTCGTCGAGTAGCCGCTCGGTGTTCTCGTCGATGTCCGGCTCGAAGTCGACCTCGATGCGCGGTCGCATCTCCGTCTCGACGTCCTCGGCCGGCTCTTCATCCTCGGCTTCCTCGGTCTCTTCCTCCTCGACCTCGGCCTCGGTCTCCTCGGCGACCTCGAGGCCGCCGACGTCGGCCTTGATGCGGGCCGCCAGGGCGTTGCCCACCACGTCGGCGAGCTCCTCCTGGCTGGCGCCGCGCACGTCGTCGACCGTCTCGTAGCCGGCGTCCTCGAGGTCGGAGGCCCGCGAGGGGCCGACGCCGCTGATGTCTTCGAGCGTCTCGAACTCCTCGCCGTCCTCGGCCTCTTCGACGAGGTCGTCCTCGTCTTCGGCCGGCTCCGGCTCGTCGAGCTCCTCGTCGGCGGCCTCCTGCTGCGGGAGGCCCTCCTCGTCGGCGTTGGCTTCGTCGCCGGGGTCGTTGTCTGGTGTCTCGTCTGCCATCAGGCGTCACCTCGTGTCGGTTTCTGCGTGATGTAGACCCCGTCCTGGAAGACGCGAACGTCCTTGTCCGTGACGCGGGTCAGCTGTTCGATGTCCGCCGCCGTCTGACCGACGGCTTCCACGTCGGGGCCGGACAGCGTGATCTGTTCCTCGGAGACGGACACGTCGGTGTCCCCGTGGATCTCGGTGCGGCGCGGCGCGCGCTCGCCGAGGAAGTTCTCGATGACGACCTCGTCGCCCTCGACGTCGACCTGCATCGGGAAGTGGGAGTAGAAGACCTCCATCTCGTACTCCCAGCCCTCGGTCACGCCGTGGAACATGTTGCGGACGTGGCTCTCGAAGGTCCCCAGCGTCGACATCGTCTTGGCGTCGTCCTCGTCGCTCTCGATGACCACCTGGTCACCGTCGACGGAGACGGACACGTCGGGGTACCAGAGCCGTCGGGTCACGCTCCCGTTGGGACCCTCGACTGTGAGTTCGAGATGGTCCATCTCGGCGCTCGCCTCGTCTGGAATCTGTAGTTCTGTGCGTGGCATTAGTATACGTACGCGATGACCTGGCCACCGACGCCCGCCTCGCGGGCCTCGTAGTGGCTCATGATCCCGTGGCTGGTCGTGACGACGAGCGTCCCGTAGTCGCGGGCGGGGAGGAACCGCTTCTCCCACTTCTCGAACTCGTCGGCCCCCGCCGAGTAGCGGGGGGTGACCGGGCCACACTCGTTTATCGCTCCTTTCAGTTCGACCTCGAACTTGCCGGCCTTGCCGTCGTCGACGAACTCGAAGCCGTCGATGTACCCGCGGTCGTAGAAGACCTCGAGCACGCTGCCGATCTCGTTCGAGGCGGGTTCTACCTCGTGGTCGAGATGCCCGACGCTCTCGGCGTTGTCGATGCCCGAGAGCGCGTTGGCGAGTGGGTCGTTTCCTGTCATGAGTACTTCCTGAAGCCCATGCTTCGCGAGATCTCTCGGAAGCACTGGCGACACAGCCAGATGTCGTACTTGCCGACCAGTCCCTGCTCGCGCCCGCAGCGCTGACAGGACTCCAGCTGGCCGGTCCGCTTTGCAACCTGCTCGCCGGTCCGCTCTTCGTCGGGCTCTGATTCGCTCTCGCTCATTCGCTCACCTCCACGTCGAACGCCCCCTCGACGAACGCGACCGCGTCCGCCACGTCCAGCCGGTGGCTCGACGGGATCTGCCGGGACGCCTTGTCTCGCTTCGATACGCGGTAGCCCGGCCGGACCAGGTTGACCGTCACGTCCAGCCCGTAGATGCCGGTCGTCGGGTCGTACTCCTGGCTCGGGAAGTCGGTGTGTTCCTCGACGCCGAAGCTGAAGTTGCCCGTGTCGTCGAACTGCGACGCCGACAGGTCGACCAGCTCCAGCGCCGTCTCGAGGAACTCGTGGGCCTCGTCGTCGCGCAGGGTGACCTTCGCGCCGATGGGGTCGCCCTGGCGGACGCCGAACTCGCCGACGGTCGCCTGGGCCTGCGTGCGGACGGGCTGTTGCCCGGCCACGTCGGCCAGGATCTCCTCTGCGTCCGCGAGCTCGCGGCCGCCCTCGCCGACGCCCATGTGGACGACGACCTTCTCGACGCGCGGCTCGCGCATCTCGTGGAAGTCGCCGCCGGATTCGCTCTCCGAACTCATTCGTCGTCACCTCCCTCCTCGACGTCGGCCGCGGCCTCGGCGGTCGCGTCCTCGGGGCCCTCGCCCTCGTCGTCGGTGAAGTTCTCGTCGATGACGACGACGTACTCCTCGACCGTCTCGAAGCCGTCACCCGTCTCCTGCTCGACGAGCACGTTGTTCGAGGCGCTGCCGGGCGTGACCTGGATCTCGTCGATCTCGCCGACCTCGCCCGCGTGGGCGCCGTCGACGGCCGTCACCAGCGCGCCCTCCTCGTACTCGAAGTGGGCGACGATCTCGCCGTCGTCGTTCGAGACGACCACGGAGTCGCCGCCGTCGTAGGGGGCGCCCTCGTCGACGACCAGCGTCTGCCCGTCGTGCAGGGTCAGCTGCACGTCGCCGCCGGGCACCGTCTGCTTGTTCACGATCTTGCCGAGGGTGGAGTCGGCCGCGTCCTCGTCGATGGGGGTCAGCGCGAGCCGACCGCCCTCGCCGGGGAACACGCGGTAGTACTCCTCGCGCTCGACGAACGCCAGGATGTCGAACATCCCGACCGGACGCTCCTCGTCGGAGACCGCCTTGCCGTTGATCAGGACGCTGTCCTGTTCGAGGGCGTAGCGGGCCTCCTTGCGGGTGTCCGCGTAGCCGAGCACGTCCCGCAGGACGATGAGCAGGGGAACCCCCGCCTCGCCGTGCGGGCCGGCGTCGGCCTTGACGGTGAACGTCTCGGTCTTGCGCTCGATCGGCCAGCTGTTCGGCACCGAGAGTCGCTTCTGATGTTTCGTCATGCGCTGTCCTCCTCCGATTCGAGACGCTCCTGGCGCAGGTCGTCGTCGAGGTTCAGGTCCGTGACGCGCAGGTTCGAGGCGTCGACCGGGCGGGGAACCTCCTCCCCGTCGGCGGCCTCGACCGTCACGTCCTCGACCCTGACCGCGGTCTCTGAGAGGTCCACGTCGATGACCTCACCGGTCTCCCCGGCGAAGTCGCCGCGCAGCACCTCGACCGTGTCGCCCTCGTTGACGCGCACGTTGCGCTGCCCGTACTCGTCACGGAGATCCCCGGCGAGCGTCGCCCGGACCTTCTCGTGGCGCTCGTGCAGCGGCGCCGTAGCGTCGTCCGTCCGCTGTTTGCGTGGTTGCTCGCTCATACTATCATCGTCGCCGTCGAGGCGACCGACCCGAATCGCTCCGCGACCTCGCGGGCGATCGGTCCTTTCAGTTCGGTCCCGCGGGGGTCCTCGTTGTCGTCGACGACGACCGCCGCGTTGTCCTCGAACTTCACGCGGGTGCCGTCCGGGCGGCGGATCGGCTTGCGCTGGCGGACGACGACCGCCTCCAGCACCTGCCGCCGCATCTCCGGGGTCCCCTTCGTGACCGAAACGGTGATCTTGTCACCGATACCCGCCTTCGGGTGGCGGTTCTTCACTCCCGAGTAGCCGGCGATGGAGATGACCTTCAGCTCGCGTGCGCCCGTGTTGTCGGCGCAGTTGATCAGCGAGCCCTTCTCCAGGCCCTGGGTCACGTCTGCCTTCATCGCCTCCATCAGTCGTCACCTCCCTCGCGGGAAACGACCACGTGGCTCTTCGTCTTCGAGAGCGGTCGACACTCCGCAATCGTCACTGTGTCGCCCTCGTCGAGGCCGAGACACTCCGGTGCGTGGGCCGGAATACGGCTCCGCCGTTTCATCAGGCGGTCGTATTTCGGCACCTGCACGTCGTACTCTCGCTCGACGACGACGGACTTGTCCATGTCTGTCGACGCGACCGTGCCGACCAGCGTCTGCCCGCGCACCGAAAGGGTGCCGTGGAACGGGCAGTTCTCGTCGTCACAGGCCGCGTCCGGTTCTTGTACGTTCAGTCCTAGCGCCATTTGCTATCACCAGATTGCTCCGTTCGTCGTGCAGGCCGTGCGACCAGCCTGCGCCCTTCGACCGTCACGCGCTCCCCGCCGGCGGTGTCGCCCGCGGGAAGCGCGAACTCGAAGGTGGTCCCCGCCTTGGGGACCGTCGCCACCCGATCCGCTCGCTCGGCGGACCCGCTGTCCGCCCGATCCGAGGACTCGCCGCCCTCGCGCTCGATCCCGAGGGTGTTGGTCGTCTCCGCGACGACCCGCCCCTCGATACCGAGCAGGTCGGGGTTGTCGCCCGCGCGGACGCGGGCGGCCAGCCCGACCAGTTCGTGTCTCGCCAGCGTCTCGGGTGTCAGCGGCATTATTCGGACTCCTCGAGGTCGCCTTCTTCCCGCTGGATCGTCTTGATCCGCGCGATGGCCTTCCGGAGCTCCTTGATGCGGCCCGGGTTCTCCGGGGCGCCGCCCGCGGCCTTGACGGCCCGGTCGTTCAGCAGCTCCGTCTCCAGCTCCTCGAGCTCCGCCTCCCGCTCGGCGGGCGTCATGTCGCGGATCTCCTCGGTGTGGAGGACGGTCATTGCTCACCCTCCTCGGAGTCGTCCCCGTCGGAGTCCCCGTCGGCCGCGTCGGCCTCGGAGTCCTCGTCCGCGTCTTCGGGGTCTTCCATCTCGTCGAGGACTTCCTCGGCCTGGGCCTCGGTCTCCTCGTCGAGCTCCTCGTCGACGGCCTCGTCGAGGCCCTCGAGTTCCTCGTCGATCTCCTCGTCGTCGGGCACGTCCACGTCGTCGAACTCCTCGGTCTCCTCGGCGGCCTCTTCGATGACCTCCTCGTCGACCTCGGGCTCGGCCGGCTCCTCGTCGGTCTCCGGCTCGGTGACCTGTTCGGCCTCCGCCTCGTCGGGCTCGCCCTCGAGGAGCTGTTCGACGGACTCGTCGTCGACGTCCTCGACGTAGTCCTCGACTTCCATGTCCTCGTAGACCTCGAAGTCGTCGGGGAGTTCGGCGTCCGGCGGGATGATCTTCACCTGCACGCCGATGGTGCCGAGCTTCATGACCGCGGTGCCGATCCCGTGGTCGACGATGTCCTCGGCGGGCTCGCCGTTGTGCTTGATGTACCCGCGGTTGAACTTCTCCACGCGCGAGCGGGCGCCCGTGACCTTCCCCGAGAGGACGATCTCGGCGCCCTTCGCGCCGGACTCCATGATCCGGTCGATCGTGGTGTGACCGGCCTTCCGGAAGTACCAGCCGCGTTCGAGCGCGTTGGCCAGGCGGTCTGCGACGATCCGGGCGTTCAGATCCGGCTCGTCGACCTCCTGGACGTCGACCTGCGGGTCCTCGAGGTCGAACCGCTCCTCGAGCTCCGTCGTGATCTTGCGGATGTTCTTCCCGCCCTTGCCGATGACCATGCCGGGCTTCTCGGCCTTGAGGACGATCTGGGTGCCCATCGGGGTCTTGGCGACCTCCATGCCGCCGTAGCCCGCGCGGCCCAGTTCGTCGGCGAAGAACTCGTCGATCTGGGTCCGCTGGAGTCCGTCCTCGATGAACTGCTGTTCGTCGGCCATTACTGCTCCTCCTCCGGCTCTTCGAGGATCAGTTCCACGTCGACCTGCGGGGTGTTCCAGGGGGAAGCCCGCCCCATCGCGCGGGGCTTGCGACCCTGCTGTTCGCCGACCTTGTGGGCGGCGACGTGCATGATCTCCATCGACTCGCCGTCGAAGCCCTGCTCGTCGGCGTTGCCGACGGCGTTCTCGAGCAGGTCGAGGAAGCCCTCGCTGGCCTTCTCCGGGTAGCGGCCGGCGTCCCAGCCGTCGATGTCGTTGCGGTGGCCGACGCCCGAGTTGTGCTCGCGGAAGGGCACCGACTGCTCTTCGGCGATGACCGCCTGCAGGTACTCGACGGCCTCGGCGGCCGTCTTCCCCTTGATCTCGCGGGCGATGGCCTTGCTGTGCTTGTGGCTCATCTGACGCTCCCGAAGCATCGCTTTCGCCGTGGTCTCCGGGTCGGCGTCGACTGAGTAGCTGATTCCCATGTTATTTGAGCGGTACGAACTTCGAGGAGCGCGTGGCCCCGATGCCGGCCTGGCCGTGCTCGACGGAGGTCCGTGTCAGCTGGAACTCGCCGAGGTAGTGACCGAGCATCTCCGGCTCGACCTTCACTCGCTCGAAGCTCTGCCCGGTGTAGACGGCGAAGGTCAGCCCGACCATCTCCGGCACGATCGGCATGTCGCGCAGATGCGTGCGGATGGGGTCGTTGGCCGTCTCCTCCTCGCCGGCCTCGCGGGCCTCCTCGAGCAGCTTCTCCTTCTCCACGGAGAGGCCACGCGTGATACTTCGCCGCTGTCGAGCGGGCAGCAGTTCCGCGACTTCCTCGAGCTCCATGTCCTGCAGCTCGTCGAGCGTGTGACCACGGTAGGTGAACTCACCCTCGTGGCCGATCTGATACTCTGAACTCATTAGTTACCACCTCGGCCGGTACGGCGCGAGGAGATGTCCCCGACCTTGCGGCCCGGCGGGGCATCCCGCGAGACGGACTTGGGCTTGCCGGGGTGCTGGCGACCGCCCCCGCCGAAGGGGTGGTCGACCGCGTTCATCGCGACACCGCGGACGGTCGGGTACTTGGACCCTCGCGATTTCATCTTGTGGTGCTTGTTGCCGGCCTTGACGAACGGCTTCTCCGTCCGGCCGCCGCCGGCCACGACGCCGATCGTCGCGCGGCACTCGGGGTCCAGCCGCTTGGTCTCCCCGGAGGGGAGCGTCACGACCGCCACGTTGCGGTCGTGGGTCAGCAGCTGGGCGTTGACGCCCGACGCGCGGGCGAACTTCCCGCCGTCGCCGGGGTTGGCCTCGACGTTGCAGACGGGGACGCCCTCGGGGATCTCCGCCAGCGGGAGCGTGTTCCCGGGCGCGATCTCGGCGCTGACGCCCACCTGGATGCGGTCGCCGACGCCGACGCCCTCGGGCGCGAGGACGAGCCGCTGGTCGCCGTCCTCGAACTCGATGGCCGCGACGGGCGCCGAGCGGGCCGGGTCGTGTTCGATGTCCACGATCCGCCCCTCGACCACGTCGCCGTCTTCGACCGTCCGGTGCGACAGTTCCGCCTTGTAGCGGTGCGACGGCGCCCTGAACGTCGAGGTGCCGCGACCGCGTCGTTGTCCCTGGATTCGTCGTCCCATGGTCAGAACACCCCGATCCTCGAGGCCACGTCCTCGGCCTCGTCGTCCTCGGAGAGCTTGACGTACGCCTTCTTCTCGCCGTCCGGCTGGACCTGCGTCTGCACGTCCACGACCGTCACGTCGAACTGCTCGGAGACCGCCGTTGCGATCTCCGGCTTGGCGGCGTCCCCGGCGACGACGAACTGGAGCTTGTTCTGGAAGTCCAGGTCGTCCATCGCCTTCTCCGTCATGTTCGGGTACTTGATGACCGAGTTCATCGGCTCTCACCTCCGGTGAGAACGATGAGCTCGTCGCGCGCTCCGCGTGCGACGGTGTTCATCGCTCGGCCACCTCCTCGACGGCGGACTCGGTCCAGACGGTCAGGCGGCCGGCGTCGCCGCCGGGTGCCAGGTCCTCCGCGTTGACCTCACGTGCGGTCGTCACGTCCGCGCCCGCGAGGTTGCGGGCGGCCTTCGAGGGCTCCTCGCTCGTCACGAAGAGGATCGACTTCGCGCGGTCGTACTTGCGCCCGCGGGTCGTCCCGCGGCCGGCCCGCACGGTCGCCTCGTCGGCTCGCTCGATGTCGGCGTCGACGCCGAGCGACTCGAGCGTGTCGACGACCGCCTGGGTCTTCACGAGGTCCTCGAAGTCGTCGGAGACCACGAGGGGAAGTTCGACGTCGTCGTCGAAGTCGTGGCCGCGGTCGGCCACCGTGTCGGCGTCCGCCGTGGCCGCGACGGCCGAGCGGACGGCGAGTTTCCTCTCCTTCGTGTTGATGTCGAGCCCGCGGTCCTTCTCCTCTTTCGGCGGGTGCGCGCGGCGGCCGCCGACGGTCTGGGGCACGCGTCGCCCCTGCCCGTTCTCCCGGGGGACGTGGGCCATGCCGCGGCCGCTCCCCTGGGACTCGGCGGGCGTGCGCATCCCGGCGTAGTCGTCGCTGCCGTAGTCCTGCTTCCGGTTGGCCTGTGCGGCGTTGACGGCCCGCCGGATCAGGTCCGGGCGGTAGGCCGTCTCGAACGCCTCGGGGAGCTCGAGGCTCCCGTCGTCGTCGCCGTCCAGGTTACGTACTGTTGCTTCCATGCGTTAGTCCTCCTGTGTGGTCGCGGCGGTCCCGCGCCCGCCCTGGTTGGACTGGGTCGAGACGTACCGGACCTCGGGGTCGAGGCGCGGCTGGTCGTTCGGGCGGACCGCCGGCCGGAAGCGCACGACGCGCTGGTCCGGTCCGGGGACCGAGCCCTTGACGAGCGTGTACGGCCCGTCGACCTCGCCGTAGTTGACGAAGCCGCCCTCGACGGTGGCCTCGTCGCCCTCGCCGATGTCGATGAGTCGCTTGTTCAGTTCGGTGCGCTGGTGGTAGCCGGTCTGCCCCTGCTGGGGGACCGTCGAGCGCACGCGCGAGGGGTTCCACGGGCCGAGGTTGCCGATGCGTCGGCGCCAGCCCTGGCGGGCGTGTTTGCCCTTCCGCTTCTGGACGCCCCAGCGCTTGACGGGACCCTGGGTCCCCTTGCCCTTGGTGACCGCGGCCACGTCGGCGTACTCGCCGGCGCGGAACACGTCGGTCATCGCGTGCTCGCCGCCGTCGGCGACGAGATCGAGCCCGAAGTCGAGGCGGTCGGACAGGGAGCCGCCGCCGACTCGGGTCTCCATGACCTCGGGTTTCTTGCGCGGGACGCCGTCGACCTCGGTCGGGACCGTGTGCGTGATGACGCGCACGTCCCCGAGGTCGCCGGACTCGTGTGCTTGTCGGATCTCTTCCTCTGCGGCGTCAGCGTCGTGGTCCTCCGGGACGTCGAGAGCACGGTCGAGTTCCCCGTGGAACTCGTCGGCCCACACCTCCGTGAGCGGACGCTGGCCGTACGGCGTCGATTCGTAGGCTCGCAGCGCGACCGCGCGCATCGGCGGCGTCTCGACGACCGTCACCGGGACGGTCTCCTCCATCCCCTCGCGGGGGGAGTCGGGCTCGTCGTTGATCAGCACGACGTGCGTCATGCCGGCCTTGTAGCCGGCGAAGCCCTGGAGACCCGGCTGGCCGTCGTCGTCGGGCCAGCTGTTGAACCGCGGGGTCTCACTCGCCGCTCGCGTACGCGGGCCGAAGCCCAGCGAGCCTTTGCGTGGTCTGTGCTTTCCTGGCATTTGTCTTACCTCGTCAGCCTGAGGGGAGCGAGCGTGGCGAACACCGCTTCTTCCGTCCGCACGACCTCGCTTCCCTGATCTGGAACCGTATTGAGCCAGAGGTCGAACCTGTCGTCGCCTGTCTCCGCCGCGACGGCCTCCGGGTCCTCGCCGAGGATGGGGGGCAACCCCCGTTCCGGCGCGCCGAAGGCGACCGTCAGGTCGCCGGGCGCCGCCTCGTCGTCGGATGCGTCAGTGTCGTCGGATCCGCCCGACCCGTCACCGGACGTGCCGCCATCGTCACCGCCACGAAGCCGTGCGACCAGCTGGTCGAGCTTCGTGACGGTCAGCTCCTCGCCGTAGCGAGAGGCCGCGATGGTCAGCCCGGCGTCGGGCCGTGCGAGCGCGTCGTCGATCTCGGCCGAGTCGACGACGAACCCTGCCGCGGGCTCGTCGACGAGCTTCGCCCGAACCGGTCGTCGCGAAGAGACCCTGACGGAGACGCGCTCCCCCTCCCCGACCTCCATCTCGGAGGGCACGGGGAGCGAGACTGGGTGTTGCAGGCCGCAATTGACCCGTACGCGTCCATCAGCACCGACCTCGGTCACGATTCCCTGTCTTAACGACCCCGATTCGTCCGAACCGGAGCCGGTCCGTGAACGCTGGCGGAGCGCCGGCAGGACCCCAGCGTACTCCAGTTCGCCCCGCCTGTCCCATACCTCCTTTCGGAGGTAGGGGGGTGTGGCGGCGTACCGCAGCACCGTTTCGACGAACCCGGCACCTCGCTTCTCGACCCCGTCGGAGTCGGGATAGACCGTCAACCGGTCCACCCGGAAGACCGTGGCCGCGCGGGCCACGTATCCGACCTTGCGAGTCGCCTCGCGTTTGTCTTCGGCCTCCCGGGTGAGGGATGCCGGCACGAGCACGCTGGTGGTCATGCCGTGACGCTTCCGCGCCGCGCCACTAGACTGTAGCGATACATCCCCAGCCCACCCTTAAAAAAAGCGCGCTTCACGCGCGCGGAGGGACGCGTTCACATGGCCACCGTTCACACGGAGCGCCGCGCGACGGGCGCGATACGTACCGAGCGGTCGCGGCTTCGTATCGAGGTAGTATTCGCCGGGTTCGGCAGTCCGCCCGCGGTGGGGTTCCCGCGAGCGAGGCCCGCCGGTACGTCGTTCGCGGGCTCGCGCGCGAGCGTCCCGCCGGCGCGCCGATCAGTCGTGGCTCGGTATCGTCTCGTCGCAGACCGGGCAGCTCCCGCGGCCCTGTCCGGCGTCGAGGTCGTTCGGCTGGCCTGTCCACCCGCAGACTGGACACTGGACGGGGTCGCCTGGCATAACGCCTGGGACACGCGTCGCTGGCCGGAAAAGCGTGGTGGCAGTGACGGCCGGGGAACCGGAGCCGACTCCCCGCCGCGAATCGACAGCCCGCGCGGTCGTCGCCGTCGCCGCTCCGACCGATTCGGAAGCCTTTTATCCCTCTCCGCCAGTCGTTTACGATGTGAGGCGCGCCGGGCGACCGGCGGACGCCGAACGTGTGTGCGACGGTGGTGTAGTGGTATCACAGGACCCTGCCACGGTCCTAACGCGAGTTCAAATCTCGCCCGTCGCACTTCTCTCTCACGCTGCTTCGCGAGCGGCCGCTGTGCGTGTCGCTCGCATCGCACGAGTGTGAATGGCCGTCGAGATTTGCACCCGGGCAGACGCAGGGCGAGCGGAGCGAGCGACCGTCTGCCTCCGGTTCAAATCCCGCCCGTCACACTTTTCCACAATTCAACGGCGCGGAGTTCCATCTCCGCGCCTCACTGAATCTCGGTAACTGCGCTCCGAGATCTGAGGATGACGCACTCGCAGTAAAGCGGTGCCTACGGCTGATACGGTGAGAATACCGGATCCGTCCCGCGCCGCGAGCGGACGGCGGGGGTCAGTCCGCGTGGCGGGCGTCGCGCGCGTTCCGCCGGATCTCCGCCTTCCGGTCCTCGATCGCGCCTTCGAGCGCGGCGCGCATGTCGACGCCCGTCGCGTCGTCGAGCGCCTGTTGCAGTTTCGCGAGCGTCTCGTCCTCCTCGTAGGAGGGCGTGTCCGGTAAGCCGGCCATACCCAACCGACTCCCGAGATCCGTACTTAAGGTTTCGGTCCGGATCTCTGCGCTGAGAACGCCGCAACTAGCGGGCAGTTACCCCGCCGGAACCGAGCCAGTAGCGTGCCGGCGGGGGCGAGGCCACCCCGGCCGGAGCATCTTAGGTCCGGCCGGTCGTACCCCCTACCATGACGGTCATCGGCTTTCTGAGCGTGGCACCGGTCATCGAGGGGAGCATGTCCGCGGAGGTCGCGAAGGCGGTGGCGGCGCTCGACGACTACGACGTGGGCTACGAGACGACGCCGATGGGGACTATCATCGAGGCCGACGACTCCGCGGAGCTGTTCGCGGCTGCCGGGGCAGCCCACGAGGCCGTCGACGCCGACCGCGTGAGCACGTTCCTGAAAGTCGACGACAAGCGGACCGTCGACCAGTCGGCGAGCGAGAAGGTCGACGCCGTCGAGGACCACCTCGGGCGGGAAGCGAAGCGCGAACGGTCGGATTGACGGGGCCAGCCGGTCGCCCGGTCCCGGCGGCGACCGGGCCGGACGATCGGGACGACCGCGCGGGCGAACCGAAGACCGAAGGCCCAGCGGCGTGGAGGCGGGTGTATGGAGAGTCTCAACCGGACCGCGACGGACCTCGTCGACGAGGCGCTGGACTTCGCCGACGAGCTGAACGTCGCGGCCCACCAGCTGGACAGCGAGGCGCTGGTCGTCGACTTCGGCGTCGACGTGCCGGGCGGCGTCGAGGCCGGGATGATGCTCGCGGAGATCCAGACAGCCGGGCTGGCGACCGTCCAGAGCACGCTGGAGGAGGTCGCCGGCGCGCCGCTGACCCACGTCGAACTGTCGACCGACCACCCGGCGCTGGCGCTGCTGTGCTCGCAGAAGGCCGGCTGGGAGCTGAGCGTCGACGGCTTCGAGGGGCTGGGCAGCGGCCCCGCCCGCGCGCTCGTGGCCGAGGAGGACGAGTTTCAGCGCGTCGGCTACAAGGACGACTTCGAGTTCGCCGTCCTCGCGATAGAGACCGAGGAGGTCCCCGACGAGGCCGTCGTCGAGCACGTCGCCGAGCGGGCGGGCGTCGCCGAGAGCGGGGTGTTCCTCCAGGCGTTCTCGACGGCCAGCCTCACCGGCAGCGTCGCGATGGCCGCCCGCGCGGCCGAGCTCGCGACGTTCCGGCTCTCGGAGCTGGGCTACGACCCGCTGGACATCCTCTCGGTGACGGGGTCGGCGCCCGTGGCGCCGGTCGCCGACGACGAGGAGACGGCCATCGCGCGGACCAACGACGCGCTGGCCTACGGCGGGCAGGCCCACCTCGTCGTCGACGAGCCGTTCGACCGCTTCGACGAGGTGCCCTCGACCGCGACCGACGAGTACGACACGCCGTTCGCCGAGATCTTCGCCGACGCCGACTGGGACTTCTACGAGGTGCCCGAGTCCGTGTTCGCGCCCGCCCAGGTCACGATCGACGTGGTCGGCGGCGACACGCACGTCCTCGGCGACGTGAACGAGGAGCGACTCGCCGAGAGCTTCGGGCTCTAGCGTGCGCTACAAGGTCGTCCCGCCGGTCCGCGATCGGGCCTTCCTCGCGGCCGCCCAGCGGGCCCTGCCGCTGGTCCCGGGGACGGTCGAGGACTGCTGTCTCCGGATCGTCGACGAGACGGCCGCGCCCTCCCGGGACGCCGCCCGCGAGTACCTCACCTTCCTCCAGGCGCTCGAACTCGCCGAGGAGACGCCGCGGGGGTTCAGGCGCCGGCGCGTCGACGCCGACGAGGCCGACCTCGCCGACGCCTTCGAGCGCCGCGTGTTCGGCGCGAGCGAACTCCTCGACGCGCTCCGGGAGTCCGGGTCGCTGACCGTCGACGAGGCCTTCGACGGGATGCGCGAGCACGTCCCCCGGTGGGAGCGCGACCGCCACACCGACTGGGAGGCGGAGTGGCTCGAGCGGACCGAGCGGCTGCTCGAATGGAGCGTCGCGTTCGGCCTGGCCGCCCGCGACGGCGACCGATACCGGTCGATGGACAGGTAGCGGAACGCCGCCCGTCAGTCGCCGTCCGCTCGTCGACGGTGACGCCGATACCGCCGCCTCGGGGATTGTTCATACCCAACATTTCGCTGTTTCGGGGGAGGATATTCTGATACTGGTGGGTATGATACCAGAACCAGGATCGAAACTCCTTAGCTATGTACAACGTACTGTCTCGTATGCGCGAGTTCGAGTTCGTCCTCACCTATCGGGAGGGCGCCGACGTGTTGATGGACGTGTTTCGCGAGCGGCCGGGCCTGCGCGCCCAGACGGCTGCGTGTTTCGCCAACGATCGGTCGATGTGGCGCGTCGACCACGTGCTGGGGTCGCCCGAGGCGCTCGACGCCGTAGAGGAGCACTTCCTCGACGAGACGACGTGCAACGAGTGTCTGGACGTGGTTGGCTGTGACTCCACGCGGGAGTACCAGGTCATCAGCTCCGAACCCGAGCACCGCGTCTACTTCACGCGCCGCGAGGAGATCCAGCACTGCCACTCGATCCCCTACCTCGCCGTCGACCACGTCGGCGACGGCCTGCTGATCGAGGCCGAACGGTGCGACGACGAGTACGTCTGGCGGCTGCTCATTCCCGACGACTGCGCCGTGGGCGAGCTGTACGACCGGATCGACGAGCGCCTGCGCGACGGCATCTCGCTGGAACTCGGCCACGTCTCCGACCCGCAGAACTGGAACGGCGGGTTCGGCACCGCGGGCCTGCTGACGCCCGAGGAGCGGGAGACCGTCGCCGCCGCCGTCCGCGCCGGCTACTACGGCACCCCGCGGGACGCGACCGTCGCGGACCTGGCCGACGAACTGGACACTCCCCACTCGACGGTCCAGTACCGCCTCCAGCGCGCCGAGGAGAAGATCGTCAGCCGCTTCGCCTCCGAGACGCTCTGAGGGGTCCTCAGCGCGGTATCGTCCGGGAGCTCAGTCCTCGCTCGCGACGAGGTCCGCGACCATCCCACTCACGTACTCGACCTCGTCGTCGTTGACCCCGTGGCCCATGCCGGGGTAGATGCGCTCCTCCACGTCTGCTTCCAGTTTCTCCAGCACCTTGGTCGTCACGTGGACGCGCTCCTCGGGGATGTGGGGGTCCACGTCGCTACAGCCGACGAACGAGGGAGTTGCCTCCAGCGATCCCTCGAACTCGTCGGGGTCGATCGTCTCGCCGATGAGCCCGCCGGAGAAGGCGATGTGGCCGCCGTACCGCCGGGGGTTGCGCGCCACGAACTCTGTTCCGAGACACGCGCCCTGCGAGAATCCGAGTATGATGACCTTTTCGGTGGGGATCCCCGCGTCGTTCGCCTCGTCGAGGGCGTCCTCGACGGCCCGCAGGCCCGACGAGCGGCCGGGCTCGTTGGACTCGACGGGTTCGAGGAAGGAGTTGGGGTACCAGGTGTTGCGCGCGGCCTGGGGCGCGAGCAGGGCGACGCCGTCCTCGTGGAGTTGCCGCCCCATCTGGAGGATGCTCTCGGCGGTCGCGCCGCGGCCGTGAACCAGGATCATGGCGGCCTCGGCTTCCTCCAGCGGCGTCCCGCCGGTGGCGAGTTGCTGTCCCTGGTGGGGGCCGTCCATTCAGGCCACCTCCCCGGCGGGCGTCGTGTGTTCGTCCGCCAGTGTCGTGTCGAACCTCTCTCGCTGGGCGATCATGGGCTTCCCTACGGTGTCGCCCTACAAAGGCGCTCGCCGACATCGTCGCCACCCGATGACATCGGGGTTACCGACCCCGTCCGCGGTCGCCCCGGGCTCCCTGATCCCCATGCGGTCACCCGGGACCTCGGGTCCTCGTGCAGTCGCTCGGTGTCAGAGTCCCAGGATATCCCGGGCCTGCGAGGTGTCGGCGACCTCGCGGCCGAGTTCTCCGGCGACCCGGACCACGCGTTCGACGAGCTGAGCGTTGCTCTCCGCGAGTTCACCCTTCCGGTAGTAGACGTTGTCCTCCAGCCCGACCCGGACGTTGCCGCCGAAGAGGACCCCCATCGTGGCGAACGGCAACTGGTGGCGGCCGAACCCGAGCGTGTTGAACAGCGCGCCCTCGGGGAGGTTGTCGACGGCGTTCAGGAAGTTCCGGGGTCGCGGCCGGGTGAGCGTCCCCGGGCCGAAGATGAGCGTCGCGTAGACCGGGTCGGCCAGCTCGCGACGGTCCAGCAGGCCGTGGACTTCGTTGAGATGGCCGTCGTTGAACACCTCCAGTTCGGGCTTGATCCCGCGGTCGGCCATCTCGTCGTACAGCGCGTCGACGGTCGCCAGCGTGTTCTCGCTGGTGAGCCGGTCGTAGCGGTTCAGCGGCCCCATGTCCAGCGACGCCATCTCCGGCGGCGGGTCGGTCCGCAGCGAGAGGTGGCGTTTCTCCGTGGGCGCCCCCGTCGCACCCGTCGTGTGCTGGATGATCACGTCGTCGGTGTGGCGGCGGATCGCCTCGTCGATGGCCTGGAACCGCTCGGTCGAGAACGCCCGCTCGCCGTTGTCCTCGCGTGCGTGGACGTGGACGACCGACGCGCCGGACGCCTCGACTTCCCCCGCCGCCTCCCCGATCTCCTCGGGCGTCTCGGGCAGGTTCGGGTTGGCCTCCTTGCCGTGGATCCCCCCGGTCAGCGCCGCTGTGACGACGACCGGCTCGTCCGCGAGGAACCGCTCGTAGCTCACGAGGCGTCGCCTCCGTCGTCGTCGCTCTCGTGGCCGCTCTCGCCGGTCGGTCCGCTACCGGCGTCGTCGGCGTGGTCGAGATAGATTTCGCAGTCCTCGGCGTGGTCGAGGTCGAACCGGTCGTTGCAGATGTCCGCGCGCATCGGCTGGACGAACCGCTCGGCGGCCTCGCAGTAGGCACGGGCCTCGTCGAAGCTCGCGCCGTCGGCCGACTCCCGGTACGAGAGGAACGGACAGGCCATGGCCGACGTTAGACTCACAGACTCAAAAAGCTCGACCACAGGTCCGCGATAGACGGCTGAAACTGTCGGCAGGCGGGCCGGCACAGCGATCACAGTTCCCCGCGGATTCAACCGGAGACGTTATTCCAGTATTCTTATCTGACCGAGCCTGAATCGTAACCCCGTGAACAGAAGGGACTTCGTTTCGGTCGCTGCGCTGGGACTGTCGACGATAGTCGCGGGCTGTAGCTCGTCGGGATCCGGCGATACGCCGGACGGTACCGACGAGTCAGGGCCCGCTCGAACGGAGACCGACACGCAGAGCGCCACTCCGACGGCGAGTCGAACGCCGACCGCAACCCCGGAGCCGACAGCCCGGCCGACCGACTCGCCGACGCCCACAGATACGCCGACGGCGACACCGACTGATACGCCGACGGCGACCCCGACGGCAACTCCGACTGCGACCCCGACTCCGGTGGATCCGGGTCAGCCGGGGTTCCACCGGGAGAGCTACAGCGGGACGAGCGGCGAAGAGATCGACATCCCGATCTCCCTCGGCGAGCACGACGAACTGTACCTCGTTGTCGGCGACGAACAGTTGGCCAACTTCGAGATTCAGGCCGTGATCAGCGACGGAAGTGGCGATTACGATGTCACCGCCGTTTTCGATACGGACGCGGGCAGTTCAGACGCGGCGTGGCTCAGGTCGGACGACGAAGGAGACTCACTGTCGGTCGCGAACGTGACGAACCCGAACGACATCGAGACGGTGGAACCCTTTTCCTACGACCTGTCCCTGTACGAGAGTTCGGCGATGGAGACAGAACTCGACACCGGTACCGTCTCGATCACCTCGTCGGGGTGAAACCGGCAGGCACGGAAGAGGTCGGTTCGCCCATCTGATCGGACGACTATCCCCACATGGCCCGCTCCGCGGGCAGCAGACCGGCCGGATTGCTCACTCCTTTCCGCAATCCCCGGGTGGGTGTCCGGTGTACGGCTGCCCGCGAGTCGAACGGGGCGAGCGAGTCCGCCCTCGCTCTCCCGGGCACCCGGAGTCGGAAGCTTGTTTACCGGACTCGGAGAGACTCGGATATGAACTTCTTCGACCGGCTGGCCGACCGCATCGCGTCCGTCGACAGCGTCGTCTCGGTGGGGCTGGACCCCGACCCCGCCCGGATCCCCGACCACCTGCACGACCACGACCTGCCCCGCTGGGCGTTCAACCGCCGCATCATCGACGCGACGCACGAACACGCCGCGGCGTTCAAGCCCAACGCCGCCTTCTACGAGGACCCCGACGGCTGGACGGCCCTGCGGGAGACCGTCGCCTACGCCCACGGCAAGGACGTGCCGGTCCTGCTGGACGCCAAGCGCGGCGACATCGGCAACACCGCCCGCAAGTACGCCGAACTGCTGGACGACGACGGCATGGGAATCGACGCCATCACGGTCAACCCCTACCTCGGCCGCGACGCGCTGGAACCGTTCCTCTCGCGGGAGGACAAGGGGATCATCGTCCTCTGTCGGACCTCCAACCCCGGCGGCGCCGACCTGCAGGGCCTCGAACTCGAAACCGGCGAGCCGCTGTACGAGCGGGTGGCCGCGCTCGCCGACCTGTGGAACGCCAACGACAACATCGGGCTCGTCGTCGGCGCTACCGCGCCCGAAGAGTTGGAGGAAGTCCGGGAGATCGTCCCCGACATCCCGTTCCTCGTCCCGGGCGTCGGCGCGCAGGGCGGCGACGCCGAGGCCGCCGTCGAGTACGGCCTCGCCGACGGCGTCGGCCTCGTCAACTCCTCACGGGGGATCATCTTCGCCGGCGAAGACCAGGGCGAGGAGTTCGCCCAGGCGTCGGGAGAGGCCGCCAAGCGGCTGAAGAAGCGGCTGAATCAGTACCGATAGCGCGCCGGATACCGATATATAAATTTTGCTGGCGGTGTGCCGACCCCGAAGCCCGTGGCCTTTTTATACGGGGTTCGGCGCCGTCGGTCCGGATATGACGACTGACACCGTTCGCGCGGCGCTGGGGCGGTTTCTCGGCGTCGTGGTCGACCCGCAGACGTATCGAAACCTGACGTACCTGCTGTTGACGTTCCCGCTGGGCGTGCTGTACTTCACGCTCATCGTGACGGGCGGATCGGCGGGCCTGTCGCTGGTCCCGCTGCTCGTCGGAGTTCCGCTACTGCTCGCGGTGCTCGCGCTGGCGGCGCTGCTCGCGGATTTCGAGACGCGGCTCGCCCGGGGCCTACTCGGCACGGACGTGACCTACGAGACCCCGCTGCGGGTCCGCGGCGAGGCGGAGCCGGTCGAGTTCGCGAAGCGGCTGGCGCTCGACCCGCGGAGCTACCTTGCCGTCGGCTACCTGCTCTCGAAGTTCGCAATCGGCATCGCAGCGTTCACAATCCTGGTTACGAGCGCGACGGCGTCCGGCGCCTTCGCGCTCGCGCCGGTCCTCTACGACCGGTCCGGGATCACCTACCAGATGGGTCCGTGGAGCGTCGAGACGCTCCCCGCCGCCCTTGGGGTGTCGGCCACCGGAGTCGTCCTCGCGGTCGTCTCCCTGCACCTCTGCAACGGCGCCGCCTGGGTCGTCGGCGAGTACACCGACGCGATGCTCGGGTCGGCGGACCGCGACGGGTAGCCCCTCCCGGCGACGAGGACGCCGGCCGGCGCGCGCTCAGAACCGATAGGTGTCGACGCCGTCGGGCATGTCGTCGCCGGTCCCGGTCGGGTCGGCGGGGTCGCCGCCCTCGATCTGTGCGACGCACTCGCTACAGATCCCCCGCTGTGCGTCGAAGTGGCGGTCGCAGACCAGGTTTCCGCAACGGTCGCAGGTGTGGTCGACATCGGGACGCTGGCAGATTTCGCAGAGCCCGGACACGCTCATGTGACGCCGTAGCGGGCGAGCGGGTAAAGGGGTTGGGCGGCGAGCGGGAGAGTCCCGAGAGCGGCCGATTCGGCGCCGACGCGACGGGCCGCCGGTCGGGGTCCCGCCGCGTCCGAGACGTTTAGGGGGCACCGACGCCAAGGGGCGAGCGTGTACGGTCCCCGACTCGTCTCGGCGCTCGCCGCGGTGTTCGCGGGCATAGCCGTCCTCTTCGCTATCTTCGGGGTCGTCGCCAACCTCGGATTTTTCGTCGTCGCGGCGCTGTTCGGCGCGGTCGCGTACTTCATGTGGTACCACGCCTCCGGCCGGTTCGCCCGGCGGCTCTACCGCGGCGTCGAGGACCGCGCGGCGCCCGGCGGCGGCGGTCGCGGTGGCCGCGGCGACCGCGGCGGCTTCGGCGCCGGCCCGCGGGAGGACTGGGAACAGCCCCGCGACGAGGGCGCGCGACGGCGGGCACAGGCGGCCGGCGGTCAGCAGACAGGGGGCGGTCGTCGTCAGCGACAGGGGGCTCGCGCGGGCGGTCAGCGCCGCCGGCGCCGCGGGCGGGCGACCGCCGCCGCACAGCGGAGCGGTCCCACGGTTGCCGAGGCCTACGATACGCTCGGCCTGGATCGGGGCGCCGACGAGGACGCCGTCAAGGCCGCCTACCGCGAGAAGGTCAAGGAGGTCCACCCCGACTCCCCCGACGGCGACGAAGAGGCGTTCAAGGAAGTGCAGTCGGCCTACGAGCGACTGACCGACTGAGTATCGTCCTGTTCGATCTGTCTGCGTGTTCATCGTCGCCACCCTTTCGAGCGCTCCAGCGGGCGGAGGACTTTCCGCGTGTAGCGTCTATAACCGACCAAATGTTCGACCAAGAGATCGCCCCTGACGTTGTGGAACTCGGCCCGGGCGACGCGGACCTCGCTGTGGTCTGTAACATGCACGGGGACGAACCGACAGGTGCTCGCGCGATCCGTCGTGTCCTCACGTCGTCGCCCGAATTCGAGCGGGGCGTAAAGTTCATCGTCGCAAATCCGCCGGCGTCCATCTCGCATCGTCGGTTTCTCGACGTTGACATGAACAGGGTGTTCCCGGGCGACCCAGAGGCCGACGAACGTGAGCGGCGCCTCGCCGCCCAGCTCGTGGCTGAGACGGCCGGCTGCGATACCATCTCCTTCCACACGACCCACGCGACCCCCGAGCCGATCGCATTCGTCTCGGAGGGGAATCCCCGCTCGCTCGAGATCGTCTCACAGATCCCGACCTCGTATGTCGTCAACGAGGCGTCGGTCGTCGACGGTTCGTTCAGTTCGACGGGGCGGGTCGTCTCTATAGAGGCCGGGAAGGTCGGGCAACCGAACTCGGTTGCGAAAGCAGAGATGCTGATCCGGGCGTTCCTCGACAACGAGCGCGCGATCTCAGAGAAACCTCCGATGCACGCCCCCGTGACGAACTACTTCGAGATCTACGACAAAGTCGAGAAGCCGTCGGGGGACGGATCGTACGAACTGCTCGCACGGAACTTCGAGCGAGTCGAGAAGGGGGAGGCGTACGCAAAATCGAAGAGCGGGGTCCTCCTCGCCGACGAACCGTTCGTTCCCGTCCTGATGTCACAGTCGGGGTACGGTGAGATATTCGGCTACCGGGGACGGAAGATCGGCGAGTCGGTCGAGGACGCGAAGGAGGCGTGGCTCGACGGAGAGACGTGACTGACAACCCGGCTGGTGGAACGACAGACCCGTACCGGCGACACTCTCTGTACCGAGCAGCCGTGAAGCCCGACGGCGGTTCCACCCACGTTTTTGCCCGCGGACCGCCGAGTAGCGACCAGTGACGCCACCGCTCGCCGTCGACATCGACGGAACCCTGACTGACGAGGACCGCGCCGTCCACCCGCCCGTATTGTCCGTCCTTCGGGAGTGGGACGCTCCCGTGGTACTCGCAACTGGGAAGGCACTCCCCTACCCCGTCGCACTCTGCGAGTTCGCGGGCGTCGAGCGGACGGTCGTGGCCGAGAACGGCGGCGTCGCGTTCGTCCACGCGACCGACGACCTGCTGTTCCTCGGTGACCGCGAGGCCGCCCAGCGCGTGGTCGACGAGTACGTCGAGACGGGCCACGACCTCGGCTGGGGGTCCCACGACCTGGTCAACCGCTGGCGCGAGACGGAGGTGGCCGTCAGCCGCGAGGCGCCGCTGGAGCCGCTCCAGCGGATCGCCGCCGACCACGGCCTCGAAGTCGTCGACACCGGCTTCGCCTACCACGTCAAGTCGCCCGACGTGAGCAAGGGCCGGGCGCTTGAGGCCGTCGCCGAGCGGCTGGATCGTGATCCCGGGGAGTTCGTGGCCGTCGGCGATTCGATCAACGACGTGTCGACGTTCGAGGTCGCGGGGCGGTCGTTCGCGGTCGCCAACGCCGACGAGCCGGCCCGGGAGACCGCGGACGTGGTGCTCGACGCCGCCTACGGCGAGGGGTTCCTCGAAGCGGTCGAGCGGGTGCGGTAGCGCGGGGGTCGGCCGCGGCGGGCCCGTTCACGAGGTCTGGGGACCGATACGGACCGCTCCGGGAGCGCTCCGGACGGGAATCCGGCGCAAACCCGGAGAAGGCTTTTGTACTGGCCCCCGTTACCGACCCCCATGAGCCCCGACCGGGCCGTCCTCGAACGCGCCATCGAACGCGGTGAGCGCGAGGGCGGCAGCGTCGAGTTCAAAGAGCGGCTCACGAAGGACCTCCACCTGGCGGACGGCCGTCGGGAGTCGCTGGCCGCCCAACTGCGCCACCGCGTCCTCTCCGGCGACGGGGAGGCCACCTACGTCGTCGGCGTCACCGACGACGGCGCCCTCGCCGGCATCGCCCCCGAGGCGTTCACCGAGTCGATGGACGTGCTGAGCCTGCTGGCCGAGGAGGCCGACGCCCACATCGAGAACGTCGAGACCTGGGGCGTCGACGCCGACGGCCGCGCGAAACCGAAAGGCGACGGTCGCCCGGCCGACTCCTCCGGGTCCGCCGACGCCCCCGCCGAGGGCATCGTCGGCGTCGCGACAGTCCGGGAGGGCGCCGTGCTTGAGGACGACGAGCACATCGTCGTCGGGACCGCCGGCCACGTCGACCACGGCAAGTCGACGCTGGTCGGCACCCTCGTCACCGGCCAGCCCGACGACGGCGAGGGCGGCACCCGCTCGTATCTCGACGTGCAACCCCACGAGGTCGAACGCGGCCTCTCCGCGGACCTGTCCTACGGCGTCTACGGCTTCGACGACGACGGCCCGGTCCGGATGGACAACCCCGACCGCAAGTCCGACCGCGCCCGCGTCGTCGAGGAGGCCGACCGGCTCGTGAGCTTCGTCGACACGGTCGGCCACGAGCCGTGGCTGCGCACCACGATCCGCGGGCTGGTCGGGCAGAAGCTCGACTACGGCCTCCTGACCGTCGCGGCCGACGACGGCCCGACGAAGACCACGCGCGAGCACCTCGGGATCCTGCTGGCGACCGACCTGCCGACGATGGTCGTCATCACGAAGGCGGACATCGTGAGCGACGAGCGCCTGTCGGAGGTCGAGCGCGAGGTCGAGCGCCAGCTCCGCGAGGTCGACAAGACGCCGCTGTCGGTGGCGCGCCACGGCGTCGGCGCGGCCGTCGAGGAGATCGACGAGAACGTCGTCCCGGTGGTGGCGACCAGCGCCGTCACGATGGAGGGGATGGACACCCTCGACGAGCTGCTGGAGCGACTCCCCAAGACGGCCGGGCCGACCGACGACGAGTTCGCGATGTACGTCGACCGCTCGTACGAGGTCACCGGCGTCGGCGCCGTCGCCTCGGGCACCATCCGCTCGGGCCGCGTGGAGGCCGGCGACGAACTCCTGCTCGGGCCGATGCAGGACGGCGGCTTCCGCGAGGTCGAGGTCCGGTCGATCGAGATGCACTACCACCGCGTCGACCGCGCGAAGGCCGGCCGCATCGTCGGCATCGCCCTGAAGGGCGTCCGCGAGGCCGACGTGGAGCGCGGGATGGCCCTCCTCCCCCGCGACGCCGACCCCGAGCCCGTCCGGGAGTTCGAGGCGGAGGTCATGGTGCTCAACCACCCGACCCGAATCGGGGAGGGGTACGAGCCGGTCGTCCACCTCGAGACGGTCAGCGAGGCCGCCGCCTTCTACCCCGACGAGGGGCGCCTGCTCCCCGGCGACTCGGGGACGACGCGGGTCCGCTTCAAGTTCCGCCCGTACCTGGTCGAGGAGGGCCAGCGGTTCGTCTTCCGCGAGGGCCAGTCGAAGGGCGTCGGCAAGGTCACCGACGTTCGCCCCGACGAGTGACGGCTTTCCGACGCAGGCCGTGATAGCGGGTTAGCGGCGGGTTCCAACCGATGAGTCCCAAGTAGCGACAGCCGTCCCTCCCATCAACCGAGCGTTACGGTGCCGCCGTCTCGTCAACCGGGAGTTACGACACCGGTATCACCTCGGTACCGCCCGAAAGGCGATCCAACCGCCGTCCCCGAGTTCGTACCGCCACGCTACCGTCCGAACAGCCGGCTAGTAACTTTCCCCGGAACGCTCAGAGGGTGACACGCGTGCGGACGGGCACAGCAGGCGCTCGTTCCCGCGCACAGGAGAGATATCATGAGCTTCGGAAATCAGAGCGGACGACAGGGAACGCACAGCCAGCAGAACCAGCAGCCGTCCCAGCAGATGGGCCAACAGACCGGCCAGCAGCCCCAGCAACAGCAGGGGTACATCCCGGCCGCCCAGCAGCCGTCGGGACAACAGGCAGGTTTCCCGGGTCAGCAGGGCCGGGGCGCCGACCAGGGCGCACAGGACCGCCGCCACTCCCAGCAGTTTCGCCAGCGGATGAGCCAGATGGCCCAGCAGCGTCCCCGTGACCCCCAGACGGGGCAGTTCCTGCCGACCGGCGGCCAGGGCGGCCAGCAGTCCCAGCAGCGCGGTGGTCAGCAGCGTCAGCAGCAGTACCAGCAGCCCCAGCAGTCCCAGCAGACGGGCCAACAGCAGTTCAGCCAGCAGCCCCAGACACAGCAGATGAACCAGCAGCCCCAGCAGATGGGGCAGAGCACACAACAGACCAGCCAGCAGCCCCAGCAGATGGGGCAGAGCACACAACAGACCGGCCAGCAGCCCCAGCAGATGGGGGGGCAGCAGCAGGGGTACATCCCGGCGACCCAGCAGCCCAGCGGCCAGCAGGCCGGCTTCCCCGGCCAGCAGGGCCGCGGGGCCGACCAGGGCACCCAGGACCGGCGCCACTCCCAGCAGTTCCGGGAGTTCCAGCACCAGAAGGCCGAACACCAGCCGCGCGACCCCCAGACCGGTCAGTTCCTGCCGGAGAACCAGCAGGGACAGCAGGGTCAGCAGGGCCAACAGGGCCAGCAGGGGCAGTCCGGCGGACAGATGTACGCCCAGCAGAGTCAGCAGCCCCAGCAGAGTCAGCAGGGCACTCGGCAACAGAACTGGCAGTAGACGTCCCGGGAGCGATCCCTCCTACCCCGGCGGTCGACGGCGTGATATCCGCGTTTTTTCGAGTGACGAGCCCGACAGCGACGGCTATCGGACGACCACGACCCCGGAGAAGAACGTCGAAACCCGCGTCAGGACTCCATCTTCTCGACGATCCGGTCGGCCGCGTCGCGCGCCTCGCTCTCGTCGGCGACGCCGTCGACCGGGACCAGGACGCTCTGGGCGGTCCAGTCCTCGTTGCCGTGCTCGTCGCCGGTGCGCACCTCTGCGCCGGAGACGACCGACCCGGCGACGTTGGCCGCCCAGTCGGGCGTCCGGATCTCGTCGAACTCGTCGGGGTCGCGGTAGCGAACGTGGTAGTAGTTCTCGCTCCGTTCGACGCCCTGTATCGACCGGGAACTCGCCATACCGGGCGGTAGTCCCTCCCGGCGGGAGAACCGTCTGCCGGCAATCGAAAGGCCGGCGGGCCGGGCGCGGCAGTTCGGGCGGGACCCCCGGCAGCTACTCCCCGCGAAGGACGGCCCGGAGGAGCTTCGACTCGGCCTTCCGCAGGTGTTCGGCGGCGGTGCTGGGCGCGCAGCTGAGGGCGTCCGCGACCGCCTCGTGGCCGCCGGTCCGCGGCACGTCGTAGTAGCCCAGGTCGAGGGCGGCCTCGGCCGCCTCGCGCTGGCGGTCGGTCAGCCGCGCCGTCGGCGCGACGCGGGAGGCCGCGAGCGACCCGACCGCCTCGACGGTCACCTGCACGGGCTCGGGAATCTCGTCCATCGCCGCCTGGAGTTCCGCCTCCGGACCGAATATCGTGAGCCTCACCGTCCCGTCGGGCCGGTAGACGACGGGCGGGACGACCACGAGCCCGCCGCAGCTGATTGGGCCGAACAGGTCGGCGAGCGAGTCCGTCGTCGCGTCGCGGACGTAGGCGTAGAAGGCGTCGTCCCCCACGCGTTCGATGTCGTAGCCGACGACAACGTCGATGTCGTCGGCCGCCGCCGCGAAGGCGTCGGCGTCGCCCTCGACGTAGTGGAGAATGCCCAGCGCGTCGCCGGTGAAGTTCCACTGCAGCGCCGTCGCCCGCTCGACGAACGGCGCCCGCGTCAGCACGCCGTACATCGGGTGGATCTCCCTCGCGCGGCCCCCGGCGGTGATCGCGACTCGAAGGCGCTTCACGGTCGGCAGTCCGCCCGTCTTTGGCATAAACCCGACGGACAGATGCGGCAGTACCGACAGGTCCGTTCGGCGCGTCTGTTCGACCATGGACAGCGTACTGGTGACCGGCGCGACCGGAACGCTCGGGGGCGCGCTCGTCGACCGACTGGTCGAGGCCGGGTGGCGGGTGCTGGCAGGGACCCGGTGGCCCGACGATCCGCCTCCGACCGCGGGAGACGCCGGAACGGTCGAGTGGATCGAACTGGACCTCGCGGAGGGACGAGGGATCGATCGCGCAGTCGCCGACGCCGAGGCGGTCGTCCACGCCGCAACGGCGCCGCAGGGGGACGCCGAGGCCGTCGACGTTCGCGGAACCGAGCGGCTGCTCGACGCGGCCGAGGGTGCGGGGGTCGAACACCTCCTCTACCCCTCGATCGTCGGCGTCGGCGAGATCCCGTTCTCGTACTACGAGCGCAAGCGCGAGGCCGAACGGGCGGTCGAGGCCAGTCCGGTCCCGTCGACGGTCCTCCGGGCGACGCAGTTCCACGCGTTCGTCGACGAGATACTGGCGACGGTCGCGAGACTTCCCGTGTGGCCGCTGCCGACGGAGTTTCGGGCTCAGCCGGTCGACCACCGCGAGGTCGCGGACCGGATCGTCGACTGCCTCGCGGACGGCCCCCGCGGCCGCGCGGACCCCGTCGGGGGTCCGGCGGTCCACACGCTCGGCGAACTCGCGAGCGCGTACCGCGAGGCCCGGGGGCTCCGTCGGGCGATCGTTCGACTGCCGGTCCCCGGCGGCGTCGCGAAGGGCTTCCGCGCCGGGAAGGCCACCTGTCCGGACCGCGCCGTCGGGACCGCGACCTGGGAGTCGTGGCTGGCCGAGCAGTACGGCGGGGCGGCGACCTCGGCGGCCGACCGGGCGGGCGCCACGTCACGGTGACGGGTGCAGGTACGGGAGCGAGTACCCGGCGTTCGGAGCCGGGCGCCGCCCGTCGGTCGACTCGCGCGCTCCTGGCCGCTGTCGCCGTCTCGCTGACGCTGACGGCGATACACGGGGCCGCACACGGCCGGATCCCGGTCCCGCTCGCGACCTGGCAGCAGGGGTACGCGGCCGTCGTTCTGGTTGGATTCCCCCTCGGAGGTGCGACGCTGGTCCGCCTCGGTCGGCCGGCGACGGGGGCGGCGGTCGCGTTGATCGGCGGTCTGGGCGCGCTCGTGTTCGAAGTGGTCGCGCACTTCGTCGTCGAGAACCCGGACCACGTCGCGAGCGTCGCGACGGGCTGGACCCTGTTCGCCGGGACCGCCGGGCTCTCGGTGCTCGGGGACGCGGTGCTCGTGGCCGTCGCGGCGTGGACGCTCCGGACTCAGCCCCAGGGTTCCTCTGCGAGGTCGTGCAGCGACTCGACGACGTGATGCGGTTCGGGGTCGTGGTCGAACGGCGGGTCGCCGTCGGCGAGCCACACCGACCGCAGGCCGGCGGCGTGGGCGCCGGTCACGTCCGAGGCGTGGGAGTTACCGACGTGGACGGTCCGGTCGGCGTCGACACCGAGTTCCTCCAGCGCGAGGTGGAACGGCTCGGGGTCGGGCTTGTACGGCGCGTCGTGGCCGCCGTGGACGACCACCTCGAATCGGTCCTCGATGCCCAGGCCGGCGAGCTTCTGGGACTGCATCCACGGGTCGCCGTTGGTGACCATCCCGATCCGGTAGGCGTCGGCCAGCGCGTCGAGCGCCCGCTCGGCGCCGTCGAGGAAGCGGACGTTCGACTGGTCGCGTTCGTCGGTGTAGATGTCGGCAACCGCATCGCCGACGGCCTCGTCGTGGCCCGCCTCGACGGCGAAGGTACCGAACGCCGCCCGTCGGGTGTCGCGGATGTCGTCGCCCGCGTCGGAGAACTCGCCCAGCCGCTCGACGTACTCGGCGCCGTCGAAGAAGGGGTCGACGCCGACCCGGTCGAAGGCGAGCGCGAGGATGTCGTCGGCGCTGCGCTCGTACGTGCAGAGGGTGTCGTCCAAGTCGAACAGGACGGCCTCCACTGGCCCCGTCATTGCCAGGTAGTATCGCGCCGGCGGCCAAAAGCCGGTCGATCCCGGGCCGGTTCCGTCGTCGGGACCCCCGTTCTCGTCACTCCTCGCCCGAGAGCCCGGCGACCAGCGCGTCCACCGCTCGCTTGACCGCCGCGCCGGACTCGATCCGGACCGACCCGCTGTCGGTCACGGACAGGTCCGGGCCGTCGACCGCGTCGGCGACTCGCTCTGCGAGCGAGGGGTCGGCCCGGACGGACAGTTCCGCGGCGCCGGGGTAGAGCCGGACGGTCCCGACCCGTTCGTCGCGGTAGGTGACCCCGTAGCCGACGGTCCCCTCGGGAGCGGGCTCGGCGTCGGGGTCGGCGTCGACGACGGCCACGTCGCCGAGTGTGCCCCGGTCGCGGCCCGACAGCTCCGAGGAGAGCAACTGTGCGATGCGTTTGCCGTCGGTGACCCGGTCCTCGACCATCAGTCGTCCCCCAGTTCGTCGGCCGCGCGGTCGGCCAGGTCGCCGAGTTCGACGCCCTCGCGGCGGGCGTAGACGACCGCCGCGGCCTCGACGGTGACGCCGAGGTCGGCCTGTAGGCGGTTGACGGCCGCGACGGCGTCCTGTTTCTCCACTCCCGACTGCACGATGGCGTCGAGCGCGCGCTCGAAGTTCGACCGCTGGCGCAACACGTCGTCGCCGGGCTCGAACCCGTCTGGGACGGTCACCTCCCGCGGGTCGAACGTCGGGTCGAGTTCGTCGTCCTCGCGGGCGAGCAGGCCCTCGGTGGCGGCCACGTCGACGAGCCGCTTGGCCTGCTCGGGGGAGAACCACTCGCGGTCGAGCGAGAGCGCGACGACGAACTCGCTCTCCGAGAGGGTCTCCCGACCCTTCGCCCGGAACGGGACGGCGACGGCGCGGCGCAGACTCATCGTCCGTCGATGGGCGCGGCCCGGACCGTAACGTTGCCGGTCGCCGGTCGCTCCGGCCGGGCGGGACGAGGAGGGCGAGAAGGCCCGTGCCGAGCGGGAACGTGCCGCAAGGGGCGCCGGGCGACGGGTCGCCCGCGAGTCGTCCGCGCTCGGCCCGGCGGCGACCGGGAGTCGAGAGGTTCAAGTAGACGCTGGGACACTGACCGGGTATGAAGTACCAGGGACGCTCCACGCGCAAGCGGACCGGCGGTCGGCGCCGCGACTACCGCAAGAAGAAGAAACACGAGCTGGGCGACCAGCCGACGGAGACGCGCATCGGCGAGCCGCGCCTGAAGACGGTCGACGCCCGCGGCAACACCGAGAAGGTCCGCGCGGTCACCACCGACACCGCCAGCGTCGCCGCCGACGGCGATGTCGTCGCCGCCGAGATCGAAGACGTCGAGGAGAACCCCTCGAACCCCAACTACGTCCGCCGGAACATCATCACCAAGGGCGCTATCATCGAGACGAGCGAGGGCCGCGCCCGCGTCACGTCCCGCCCCGGCCAGGACGGACAGATCAACGCCGTCCTCGTCGAGTAGCTCGCGGACTTCTCCCCGCGTTCGCCGCGACCGGACCCCCTGCGCGAGCCCGGCGTTCGAGCGTCTATATATGGGTCCGATCCCCTCGGGTCGGGAGCGGAGCCGACCGTACCACTCTTAGCGAGCCTTATGGCGGATACCGTCCGAGTTGCCGATGGCGTGCGGCGCCCGCCACCGAGCACCTGCACCCCTTCGACACGCGCCTCGCACGCCGAGCGAGACTGCCACCTCGTCCCGGGGCACCCGGCCCCGCTTTCCACGTTTCCGGCAGCTCTCGGTACGGTCGGATCCAGCAGAAGCGTACGTGCGATGACGTTGCCGGGTGAGCCGGCCGAGTCTCAGGGCGAGGGCGCCGCCTTCTGGAGGGCGCTCTCGGCGATGTTGCCGCCGTAGTCGGCGGTCCGCGAGAGGGAGTCGACGACGAGCCCGAGCGACTGGGCGAGTTCGGGGTCGTCCAGGTCGCGGATCACGTCGTCCACGTCGCGGGCGCGCTCGTCGATGTCGGGCAGGTCGGCGCGGGCTTCGGTCGCGAGTTCGACCGCCTCGTCGGGGTCGTCCTCAAGCAGCGCGTCCATCGCGGTCTCGGGGACTCTGACGGCCGCGGTCTGGAGGTCGCTGAGCACCTCGGCGACAGACTCGTTGACCGGGCCGATCTCCAGGGCGATGGTCGCGATCTTGGTCGCGTGGTCGGCGATCCGCTCTAACTGACGGGCGCTCGACTGGTAGTCGAAGACGGTTTCGCGGGGGAAGCCGATCTCGGTGGCGGCGGCGGGGTTCCGGAGGACCGTCCGGAACACCCGGGAGACCATGTACCACAGCCGGTCCACGTCGTCGTCGCGCTCGATCACGTCGTGGGCGAGTTCGTCGTCGTCCTCCAGCAGGGCGGTCACGGCGTCGGAGAGCATCGTCAGCGAGACCAGCCGCATCCGCGTGATTGCGTTGTGGACCGACAGCTCCGAGGAGTCCAGCAGGTCCTGGAGGACGACCCGGTCGCCGGTCTCCTCGATGACCTCCAGGCCGACGAGCCCCTGAGTCGCCTCGCGGATGGTGCGGCGCTGGCCGGCCGTGACCCGGGCGGCCTCGAAGTTGATCACGTCGAAGCCGCTGACGTACATCGTCATCACCGCGCGCGTGAGTTGGTCCCCTTCCAGCCCGTCGATCTCGATAGACCCCTCCTCGCGCTCCTCCTCGCTCTTCGGCGACAGCAGCAGGATGTCCTCCTCGGAGTGGAACTCCACGACGCTGCCCGCGCTCACGTCGTTCTCCGTCGCCCAGTCCTTCGGCAGCGACACCGTGTACGTCGACCCGCCCGTGACCTGGACCTTGCGCGTCTCCATAGCGGACCGTCGTCGTCACTACCAAATAAATCAACCCCTTTCTATATATTTACGGCTACATACCAGTATATTGCGGCATATATCGACCCGGTTCGGGCCGCCCAGTGGCGAATGCGGATTCGGACTCTGATTTCGGCCGTTTCGTACGGAGTGCTATATATGCATCAGAGACAGATATTACCGCCGTACTCGGCGACGAGTCGCCGGCCCGCCGAGGCGGTTGTCGGTTCCAGTCGGTTCGGAAGCGACGGATCGGCCGGTGGATCGACCGCAGAACCCTCGAAAGAGACGATCCGGTCGGTAATACCGATCACACTACCGACAGTCGACCGGTACCCGCGTGAGGCCCGGACTGTAAGATGTGCCTACCGGCGGCGTCGACGACCCGAGCGGTAGGCATGAGTATGTACATCTATATAGCCATAATAGTAGAGTATTTAGTCAATCTGGGGCCACCCTACGGGTAATGCGGGACACACCTGTAACCCGCCGGGAAGTCTTGGCTGGCGCGGCGGGCGTCGCCGCGTCGCTGGGTGGCTGTATCAGTACGAGTCCAACGCCGCCGGGACAGGCCGCGGGCGGCGCCGGCGGCGGCGGGGGCTCGAACACCGAACTGCTCAAGGCGGGCGGCTCGTCGACGCTGTTCCCGATGGTCCAGCGGGCCGCGTCGTACTGGGCCTCGAACTACCCGCCGACCGACCGGGAGTACTGGGGGCCGAGCCAGTACGACATCGAGACCGACGAGCGGCTGGCCGACTACTGGGCGAGCAAGTACGGCTTCGAGGCCGACGGCGACGTGTCCCCGCCCTTCGAGGTGAACGTCGGCCTCAGCCACTCCGGAACGGGGCTGGAGAAGCTCCGCGACCAGCAGATCGACATCGGGAACGCGAGCGCACCCGCCAGCGCCGAGTTCCCCAACGAATCGGAGGAGGAGCTGTCGAGCTTCACGGAACACGTCATCGCCGTCGACGCCCAGCCCATCGTCGTGAGCACGGAGATCTACGACGCCGGCGTGTCGAAGCTCACGGCCGAGCAGGTCCGCGGGATCTACACCGGCGAGATCACCCACTGGTCGGAGATCCCGAACTACGACGGCCCCGACAGGGAGATCCAGGCCATCGGGCGCGCCGAGGGGTCGGGGACCGACACCGCCTTCCGGACGAATATGCTGGGCGGCCCCAACGCCCCGATGGGCGGCGTCGACGGCCGGAAGGGACAGAACCAGCAGGTCAAGACCACCGTCTCGAACTCCAACAACGCGGTCGCGTACATGGCGCTGGCCTTTACCGACGACTCGGTGCCCGCCGTCGAACTCGAGTTCGACGGGACGACCTACACGCCGGGCGAGAACCTCTCGGACCCCTCCTACCCGCTCGCGCGCGACCTCCACTGTTACACCTGGGAGGGCACCTCGGAGATGGAGGCCGCGTTCCTCCGGATGATCCTCAGCGACTTCGGCCAGCAGAACTTCGTCGAGGTCGAGGGGTACTCGAAGCTGACCGAGGAGCGCCAGCAGGAGGAGTTCGAGAAGCTGCCGGAGCCCGAAGCATGAGCGTCGCGACGCGACTCGGCGGCCTGGACACGGAGACCCGCGTGATCGGCGGCGTCGGGACCGCCCTCGTCACGGCCGGGGTCCTCTCGTTTCTCGTCGCGCCGGCGCTGACTGGCCCCCTCCTGCTCGCGTTCGCCGCGTTCGTCGTCGGGAGCTACCTCGTCGCCGAGGGGAGCACCGCCCGCTTTCTCCTGTTTCTGACGACCACCTCGACAGTCCTGATACTCGGATTCATCACCGTCTACCTGGTCCTCAACGCCGTCCCGGTGTTCGAGGAGATGGGGCTGTACCTGCTCGTCGGCTCGGACCCGTTCTGGTCGACCGGGACGGGCGTCTACTCGCTGGTCCCGATGATGTGGGGGACCTTCCTGACGACGGTCATCGCGACGCTCGTCGCCGCGCCGCTCGGGGTCGCCGGCGCCGTCTTCATCAGCGAGGTCGCCCCCGGGTGGGCCCGCGAGATAGTGAAACCGGCCGTCGAGATGCTGGCCGGCATCCCCTCCATCGTCTACGGCTTCATCGGTTACACCGTCCTCTCCCCGTACTTCCAGCAGGAACTCAGCGTCCCCCAGCTGGGCAACCTCTTCATCGTCGGCTTCGTCATCGGCGTGATGGCGCTGCCGACGGTCGTCTCCGTCGCCGAGGACGCCATCGCGGCCGTCCCCGGTCCCACGAAGGACGGCGCGCACGCGCTGGGCGCGACCGACTGGCAGACGACGACGAGCGTCACGCTGCCGACGGCCTTCTCGGGCATCTCCGCAGCGGTCCTGCTCGGCGTCGGCCGGGCCGTCGGCGAGACGATGGCCGCGACGGTCATCCTCGCGAACGTCGTCCAGCTCCCGGAACCCCTGCTGAACGTCTTCGGCAGCACCGTCACGCTGACCAGCCTCATCGCCAGCCAGTACGGCGCCGCCAGCGGCCTCCAGATGTCCGCGCTGTTCGCCGCCGGCGTCGTCCTGTTCGTCACGGTGATGGGCTTCTCCGTCGGCTCGCAGCTCATCGAGCGCCGGATGAGCGAGCGGCTGGGGGGCGAACAATGAGCCTCGGCACCGACGCCGGGACGGCCGACGCGCTGGTCACCGGCGACTCCTCGACCCGCGAGCTGGTCGGCGGCGCCGCCGCGGCCCTGTCGTTCGCCTCGTTCGTCCTCGGGCTGCTCGCGCTCGCGCAGTACGTGCCCGCGGACACGACCCTGGCGGGCGTGACCGTCGCGTCGCTGCTCGGCGGGGCGCTGACCGCCGTCGGCGTCGGGATCGTCGCGCTGGGCGGCGCCTCCTACACCGGCCGCTTCGCGACGGAACCGGGCCACACGGGCGGGCTCGCCTCCGCCGCGTTCCTCGGACTGCTGTGGTTCGCGGTCGGCGGGCTCGTCGGCGCCCAGACGCTCGGGCTCTCGACGCTGTGGCCCGTCGTCGGGCTGGCCGCGGGCGGCGTCGCCGGCGGCGTCGCGCTGGTCGCCCGCGAGGACCTGGGCGTCACCCTCTCGGCCGGGCTGTTCGTGTTACTCTCGGGCCTCGTCGTCCTCGCCGGCCTGGTCGAACCGGGCTGGACCTGGACGCCCGAGGGATTCTCGATCACCGTCACCGGCGTCGTCGGCGTCCCGCTGGTCGCGCTGTTCGCCGGACTCGTCGGCGCGTGGACGGCCGCTCGCGTCTACGGCGGCTTCGGCCCGCAGGGACGGCAACTGGGAGCGTACACCCTCATCGCGACGAACGCCGCCGGGATGATCGCCCTCCTCGGCTCGATCGTCGGGTTCATCGTCGTCCGCGGGTTCGGCCCGATGACCGAGGGGATCAAGTACGGCCTCTACTGGGGGCCCTGGACCTGGTTCAACCCGCCGGTCCTCGACACGTGGGTGGTCGTCGAGGGGCCGATCGTCTGGTTCTACTGGCCGTTCGTCATGGAGGGCTACAGCACGCTCGGCGCCGGCGTCGACGGCGTCCTCCCGGCCATCGTCGGGACCGTCTGGCTCGTCGCCGGCGCCGTCGTCTTCGCGGTCCCGCTGGGCGTCGGCGCCGCGGTCTTCCTGACGGAGTACGCCGAGCAGGGCCGGTTCACGGCGCTGGTCGAAATCTCGACCAACGGCCTCTGGTCGACCCCGAGCATCGTCTACGGCCTGTTCGGGCTGGCCTTCCTCGTCCCGCGGCTCGGCAACACCAACTCCATCCTGGCCGGCCAGTTCGTCCTCGGGTTCATGCTGCTGCCGCTGGTCGTCATCACCAGCCGGGAGAGCCTCAAGAGCGTCCCCGACGAGTACCGCGACGCCAGCGCGGCGCTTGGCGTCTCGAAGTGGGAGACCATCAAGAGCGTGGTCCTCCCGGCGTCGCTGCCCGGCGTGATCACCGGCGTCATCCTCGGCGTCGGCCGCATCGCCGGCGAGACGGCGCCCATCCTGCTGGTCACGACGAGCTCGCCGTTCCCCTCGGAGGTCGCCGGCGTCATCGAGGGCGGCTTCCGCTTCACCTCGGCGTTCCCCTTCGTCGCCGTCCCGGACGTGAACCTCGTCCAGTCGTCCAGCGCGCTGCCCTACCAGCTGTTCGCCGTCATCGGCGCGGGCCTCGGGGAGAACCTCGACTTCGCGTGGGGGACCGCGCTGGTGCTGTTGCTGGTCGTCATGAGCTTCTACGCGGTCGGCGTCGCCTCGCGCGTCTACTTCAGGAGGAAACTCACACAATGAGCGAAACGGACTTCACCCAGACGGAGGAACCGACACCCGAAACCGACGCGGCCGCCGAGACTGAGACCGAGACCACGGCCGGCGAGACCGACGAGCGCGTCCGCGAGGAGTGGCGCGAGTACGAGTTCGCCGGCGATGCGAAGCTCAGCGTCGAGGATCTGGACGTCCACTACGGCGACGACCACGCGCTCAAGGGCGTCTCGATGGACATCCCCAAAGAGAGCGTCACGGCGCTCATCGGCCCCTCCGGTTGCGGCAAGTCGACGTTCCTCCGGTGTCTCAACCGGATGAACGACCGGATCAGCGCCGCCCGCGTCGACGGCTCGGTCGAGCTCGACGGCGAGGAGATCTACCAGGACGGCGTCGATCTGGTCGAACTCCGCAAGCGCGTCGGCATGGTGTTCCAGGCACCGAACCCGTTCCCCAAGTCCATCCGCGACAACATCTCCTACGGGCCGCGCAAACACGGCGACCTGAACACCGGGCTGGTCGCGCGTCTGCTCGGCCGCGACGACAGCGACGAGGAGCGCGAACTCGTCGAGCAGTCGCTCCGGCAGGCCGCGTTGTGGGACGAGGTCAAGGACCGACTGGACGACAACGCGCTCGGACTCTCCGGCGGCCAGCAACAGCGGCTCTGCATCGCCCGCTGTCTCGCCGTCGGCCCCGAGGTCATCCTGATGGACGAACCCGCGTCGGCGCTGGACCCCGTCGCGACCTCGAAGATCGAGGACCTCATCGAGGACCTGGCCGAGGACTACACGGTCGTCGTCGTCACCCACAGCATGCAACAGGCCGCCCGCATCTCCGACCAGACCGCCGTGTTCCTGACCGGCGGCGAACTCGTCGAGTACGACGACACCGAGACGATCTTCGAGAACCCCGAGAGCCAGCGCGTCGAGGACTACATCACCGGCAAGTTCGGGTAGTCGGTCCGCTTTCTCCCGCCGACCGACACCGATACGGCGGTCGCGTTCCGAGCACCGCACACAGTGACGACCTACGAAGCCGTCGTCTTCGACCACGACGGCGTGCTCGTCGAACTCACCGAGATGGACCTGCTGCGCCGCGCCGCCCGCGCGGCGTTCGCCGAGCACGGCGTCGACGACCCGCCCGAGGCGCTCGTCGAACACGCGGCCAGCGGCGACCTCGACGACCTCGCCCGGGTCGAGGACGCCCTGGGCCTCCCGCTGGCCGACTACTGGGCCAGCCGCGAGGACCACGCCGTCGACCACCAGTGCGACGCCGTCGAGGCCGGCGCCAAGCCGCTGTACGACGACGTGACCGCGCTGGCGGACCTCCCCCACCGGAAGGCCGTCGTCAGCAACAACCAGCACGAGACGGTCCGGTTCGTCGTCGAGCATCACGGTCTGTCCGACCACTTCGAACACGTCGTCGGCCGCGACCCCACCGTCGAGGGCGCCCGCCGCCGGAAACCCGAGACGCACTACCTCGACGCCGCGCTGGACGAGCTGGGCACCCGCGACGCCCTCTACGTCGGCGACTCCCCGAAGGACGTGGCAGTCGCCCACCGCGCGGGCGTCGACAGCGCGTTCCTCCGGCGGAGCCACCGGACCGACACCGTCCTCGACCGCGAGCCGACCTACGAGGTCGAGACGCTGACCGCGCTGGCCGACCGGCTGGCCGACTGACCCCGCCGGTCGCCCGGGCCGCCGATCGACGGATCGCCCGTCCTTCCGCTTCGTCTCAGGCCCGGCAATTCGCGCGGATGACACAACTTACATTGCCCGGCCGGTGGTCGTCGTAGGTATGCCACGCGAAGGATATCAGGAGAAGCTCGACGCGCTACAGGAGGACGTGCTCTACATGAGCGAGGTCGTCCTCGAACGCCTGCGGATGGGCCTGGACGCCCTGGAGACCAAAGACGAGGACCTGGCCTGGGAGGTCATCGAGGGCGACGACGAGGTCAACCAGCTCTACCTCGACCTCGAACAGGACTGCATCGACCTGCTGGCGCTCCAGCAGCCCGTCGCCTCCGACCTGCGCTTCATCGCCGCTTCGTTCAAGATCATCACCGACCTCGAACGCATCGCCGACCTCGCGACGAACCTCGGCGACTACACCCTCGAAGCCGAACGGGACCTGTACCCCGACGTGGACATCCAGGAGATCGGGACGCTCGTCATCGAGATGGTCGAGGCCGCCATGGACGCCTACGAGGCCGAGGACCCCGACGCCTGCGTCGCCATCGCCGAGCAGGACGACGCCATCGACGAGCGCTGCGAGGCCGCCTCCAGCACCATCGTCCGCGACCTCATCGAGCGCGAGGTCGACGACGAAACCGACGAGGCGGAGATCGAACAGCTCATGGCCGACGTGTCCCGGCTCCTGCTCACCGTCCGTGACCTCGAACGGGTCGGTGACCACGCCGTCAACATCGCCGCCCGCACCCTCTACATGGTCGAGAACGACGACCAGCTTATCTACTAGGACCCACCTAGTTTCCATCTTTTTCCGCCGGGGGTATCCTCAGTCACTACGCTCCTTGCGGGTACCCCCGACGCAAAAACATGGGTGAAAAAGGCCGCCTCCGCGGGGCTCCGCCCCGCTCCGGCGGTGAACCGGCGCCTTCGGCGCCGGATGCTCAGTACAGGCGGTAGCTGTTGCGGTGCGGTCGGCGTGCGCTGTCGAGCGTGTCCGCCGCTTGGCGGGCCGCTCGAAACAGCCGCGCGAGGGATGAGCATCGCAGCTTGCGAGAAGCGCAATCGGCTGGGGAGGTGTGTGGCTGTCTGCGGTGCGGTTGCGGTCCCTGGTGGACTGAAAGGGCGAGGCGGGCTCGCGTGCAGTTTAGTCGTCTGAGCGGGCACTATCCGCGCGGGCGGTGCCGAGAGCGCGGATATCCCGCTCAGCGACCGCGAGCGCGTCGAGGGCTTTCAGCACTCGCCGTCGAGTGCGGTCGCGGTCGTCAACGGTTCTTCCACACCAGAACACCTCGAAACACTCGCTCAACACGCACAAAGAATTTACCAGTACAGTCTGGTGGGTGGAACATGCGCCGCCGAACGGTTCTCGTGACGCTGGGGGCACTTGCGAGCGGCTGCACGGCTGCACCCGGACGTGACTCCGCGACGCCGAACGCTCCGGACACTCGTCGACCGACTCCGTTCCCTGGCACCGCGTCCCCGGCCGACTGTTCCGGCGACTGGTCTCCCGGTATCGAGGCCGAGGAACCGACGCTCGAGCCCGGAGAGGAGTCGAGCGTCGCGATATTCGTCGCGAGCGTCACCGGGCTCAGTTTCGGTGGTACCGGCTCACACGTAGCGATCCCGATGATGGAATTCGGCGACGCGTCGCTCTCACCGGAACCCGCGTACGGATCGGACGCCTCTCCGCCCGGATACGGCTGGGACGAGTGTACGAACATCGAGATAACGATCCCAGTCTCGATCCCGACGACGCCGACGCCGGCGAGTACACCTACAGCGTGCGTGCGACTCCGCACGACGACGACCCCGAAGCGGTCGAACGGGAATTCACGTTCACCGTCGCTGCCGACTGAGTGGTCCGTTCGACCGACCGATTACCGCGATTCCCCACCGACGAGCCCTCCGTTCGTAATTTTGAACTGTGCCTTCTCGCCGGCGGCCTTCGCCCGGTGTTTCTCCAGGGTGGCACGCCGGTTGCCGCCCCGGAAGCGGTCGACGCGGAGGATGGTCGCCGACCAGTGATTCAGCGTGTGTCCGCCGAGTGCGCTGGCCTGCTCGGAGTCGGGGTCGGTGTACACCTGGTTGGTGAACGCGACGGCGATGTCGTGTTTCCGGGCCAGCGAGAGCAGGTGCGCGAGCTGTCGCCCGACGGCGCGCAGCGCCTCGCCCTCCTCCTGTTCGGTGCGCTGGAGGCGGTAGAAGCCGGTCGCGCTGTCGACGGCGATGAAGTCCACCACGTCGACGAACTCCTCGGCGTCGCGGACGGCCTCCTCCTGCTCCTCGAAGGTGTACGCCTCGCTGATGATGAGCCGGGAGGCCACGTCGTCGGCGTCGCGGCCGCCGGCGCCCGCGAGTTGCTCCATGCGGTCGACCGACAGGCCCTCGGTGTCGACGAGGAGCGCCGAGTCGCCGGCCGCCGCCAGTTCGACGGCCGCCGAGAGGACGATGTTCGTCTTGCCAGCAGCCGGCGGACCGTAGACCTGCGTGACCGCGCCGCGCTCGAACCCGCCGCCCAGCAGGTCGTCGATGGCCTCGCAGCCGGTCGGGATGCGCTCGCTCACGTGAGCGGGTTCGGCGTCACCCGACAAAAACGCTCGCAAACGGCAGTCGCGGTCGAGACGTCGAACACTTAGGTGGGAGGGCCGCGAAGTGCGACCGTGATCGTCGTCGCGACGGCGGACTTCGAGGTCTACCACGGCGTCGTCAACGAGCTACGCGACCGCGGCGTGACGTTCACGACCATCGAACTCGACGACGCCCTCCCCGAGGAGACGACTGTCGTCGTCAGCGCCGCGGGGGAGGAGCCGCCGAACCCCGACGACGTGCCGGTCGTCCGTGCGGACCCCGACGACCCCCGCGGCGCCGTCGACGAGGTAGTCGCCATCCTCCGGGGCGGCAGCGGCCGCACCGTCGTCGGCGTCGACCCCGGGGAGCGACCGGGCGTCGCCGTCCTCTCGGGCGAGATGGTCGTCGCCACGTTCCACGTTCCGCTGGCCGACGCCGCCGCGGTCGTCCGCGAGGAGGTCGACGACGCCGTCGACCCGCTGGTCCGCGTGGGCGACGGCGCCCGCCTCCAGGGCGCGAAGGTCATCGACGACCTGGAGGACGTGCCGGTCGAACTCGTCGACGAGACGGGGACGACTCCCTACCTGGGCACCGGCGCCCGCGGCATGGGCGACGTGCTCGCCGCCGTCAACATCGCGCGGCTGTCGGGCGAGCGCGTCGACTCGCGCACCATCGAGCCGACGGCCGGGGAACTCCAGCGGGTCAAGGAGCGTTCCCGCGAGGCGGGCGAGGCCAACCGGGCCATCGACGAAACCCTCGCGCGCCGCGTCGCCCTCGGCGAACTGACGATGGACGAGGCGCTGGCCGAACACCGCGACGACGGGGAGTGACCGACCCCGCCGGCGCCCCGACCGCCTACTCGGTCCCGCCCGACTCGACTTGCGAGCGGAGTCCCTCGCCGACAGCCGACGGTTCGAAGTCGACCAGCGAGTCGAACCGCTCCGAGGTCAGGGAGGTGTCGGGGGCCACGTCCATCTCCGCGGGGATCGAATCGCGCTCGATGGGGTCGGGGTCGTACCCCAGGGCTCGCATCGCCTCGCAGTGGAAGTCGTAGACGCTGATCCGCGGCGTCGGGACGTGGACGACGCCGGTCGCGTCGCCGTCGACCAGCGCGGTGACCGCGTCGGCGGCCTCGGTCACGAGCACCGGGCTCTTGTACATGTCCGCGAAGTACGCGACCGACTCGCCGCGGTCGAGGTGGTCGCGGGTCCGCGCCAGCCGGCGGTCGAGCCGACCCGTCGAGAAGCCGAACAGGTAGCTCGTCCGCAACACCGCCGCGTCGTCGCAGTGGTCGTCGACGGCGTCCTCGAACTCGATAAGCCGCCGGCCGTAGTCGTCCCGGGGAGCGCGCGGGTCCGACTCCGTGTACCGCGAGCCGGTCCCGTCGAACACCGACGCGCTGGAGACGTAGACGACCCGCGCGTCGGCGACCCCCTCAGCGAACCGCTCGGCGCGCTCGGCGAAGGTCGCGTCGACCCCCGACTCGCCGGTGTCCGCGTCGCCGCCGTACTCGACGGCTGCGGCGAAGACCACCGTGTCCGCGTCGTGCTCGTCGACCAGTTCGCCCGCGTCGTCCGTCCAGAAGTCGAACGCCACCTCGGCGGTCGGCCCCGGCTCCGAGCAGTAGGTCCCGAGGACGCGGCGGTCCTCCCTGTCGTCCGATCCGTCCCGGTCGACCAGTTCGTCCCGGTCGGCCGGGTCCGTCCGGCCGTCGCGCGGATGGCGGAGCCGCCGGACGACCGACCGGCCGAGGTAGCCGCTCGCGCCGACGACGAGGACGGTCTCGGTCATTCTCTCGCGGCCGCCTCCGCGCGGCGGGCGACCTCCCGAACCGCGAGTCCGGTCTCGCGGGCGACCGCCGCGGCGTCGTCGTACTCGGCGCTCACGTCGAATGTCTCCCCTTCGCTGTCCGTGCCGATCTTGACCGCCACCTCGTGGGTCGCCCCGTCGACTTCGAGTTCGACCGTGCGGACCTCGCGGTCGGCGATCCAGCGGTGACCGGCGCCGTGCTCGCGGACGCCCAGGGTGCCCGTCTCCTCGGCCAGTTGCCGCGCGACCCGCTGGGCGTCCTCCGGTTTGGTGACCACCTTCACGAGGTGGCCCGGGCGGGACTTCTTCATCGTCGCCGGCAGGACCGACACGTCCCGCGCGCCCGCCTCGGCCAGCGTCTCCTGGAGGCCGCCGAGGACTTCGGGCGTCGCGTCGTCGAGGTTCGTCTCCAGCACGGTGATCGCGTCCCGCGAGAGGCCGCCCCGGGACTCGCCGACGATGGCCCGGAGCACGTTGGGGTACTCGTCGAGGTCGTAGCCGCCCGCGCCGTACCCGGAGGCCGACACGTCCAGGTCGGGGAGCGCCTCGACACCGTCCGCGTAGTGGGCCAGCAGCGCCGCGCCCGTGGGGGTCAACAGCTCCCGCTCGACGGGGCCGCCTTTGAGCGACCAGTCGGCGCGCTCGGCGAGTTCGACGACCGCCGGCGCCGGGACCGGGTAGGTGCCGTGGCTCATCTCCACCTCGCCGCCGCCCGCCGAGACCGGCGTCGTCACGGCGCGTTCGACACCGAGGTCGTCCAGCAGCAGGGCGACGCCGACCACGTCGGCGATGGCGTCGTCTGCGCCCACCTCGTGGAAGTGCGTCTCGTCGACCTCGGTGCCGTGGACGCTCGCTTCGGCTTCCCCGAGCAACTCGAACACGTCGAGCGCGTCCCGTTCGACGCCCGACGGGAGGTCCATCGACTCGACGAGGTCGACGACCTCCGCGTAGGTCCGGTTCGACCCCGCGCCCTCCGCGTGTGTGTGTTCGTGGCTGTGACCGTGGTCGCCGTGGTCCTGATCGGCGTACCCCTGGTCGTCGTGGCTGTGGCCGTGTCCGTCGTGGTCGTGTCCGTTACTGCGTGTGTCGTCGTCACGGTCGCTCTCGTCGTGGTCGCCACCGTCGCTGTCTTCCGTGTGCCGCACATCGACGGCGGTGGCGGCGATGCCGTTTTTCGTGGCCGACCGGGCCTCGTAGCGGACCGGCAGGGCCTCCTCGACGGGGTCCAGCACCGCCGGGTCGGCGCCGGCCGCCACGAGCGCGCCCAGGAGCATATCGCCGCTGGCACCCATCCGACCGTCGAACGCGAGCGTTCGCATATACACCAACACCCGCGCGGGGGCGGCAAAAACGGTCCGGTGACTCGCGGGTCGAGACACGGCGAGCGGAGTGCGACGCGGGGCCCCGAGGCGCCCCGCGAGGTGCGTCGGGGGGAGCGGCCGTGGCCGGATCACCGGAACGGGGGAACTGGGTGACGTGACGGGGAAATACGTTGTCGATCGACCGAGGGGACCGCCGGAGGCAAAAAGCATATCCGCGGGGGTACCCGAGTGAGACACACTCCCACTCACCTATGAACGAAGTGCAACTAGAAGTGGCGAAAGCGTACCCGAACGACTCGGGGCGCGGCATCGCCCGGCTGGATCCCGACACGCTCCTCCACCTCAAGCTCTCTCCCGGCGACATCATCGAGATCGAGGGCAGCGAGGTGACCGCCGCGAAGGTCTGGCGCGCGGACCGCCAGGACTGGAATACTGATACTGTTCGCATCGACGGGTTCACGCGCCAGAACGCCGACGTGGGGATCGGCGAGCGCGTCGAGATCCGCAAGGCCGACGCCGAGAAGGCCGACAAGCTCGTCCTCGCGCCGCCCGAGGAGGCGTCGGTCCAGTTCGGCTCCGACGCCGCCGGCATGGTCAAGCGACAGATCCTCAAGCGGCCGGTCGTCGAGCGCGACATCGTCCCGGTCATGTCCTCGACGAACCACCCGTTCATGCGCTCGCCCGGCCAGGCCATCCCCCTGATCGCCGTCGAGACCGAACCCGAAGGCGTCTGTCTCATCACCGAGGACACCGAGGTCGAACTCCGCGAGGAGCCCATCTCCGGGTTCGAGAAGACCGGCGGCGGGATCACCTACGAGGACATCGGCGGCCTGCAAAACGAGATCCAGCGCGTCCGTGAGATGGTCGAGCTCCCGATGAAACACCCCCAGATCTTCAAGAAGCTCGGCATCGAGCCGCCCCAGGGGGTTCTGCTCCACGGCCCGCCGGGCACCGGCAAGACCCTGCTCGCCAAGGCCGTCGCCAACGAGACCTCCGCGAGTTTCTTCTCTATCGCCGGTCCGGAGATCATCTCGAAGTACTACGGGGAGTCCGAACAACAGCTCAGGGAGATCTTCGAGGACGCCAGCGAGGAGGCGCCCTCGATCATCTTCATCGACGAACTCGACTCCATCGCGCCCAAGCGCGAGGACGTGACCGGCGAGGTCGAACGCCGCGTCGTCGCGCAACTCCTGACGATGATGGACGGCCTCGAATCCCGCGGCCAGGTCATCGTCATCGCCGCGACCAACCGCGTCGACAGCGTCGACCCCGCGCTTCGCCGGCCGGGCCGGTTCGACCGCGAGATCGAGATCGGCGTCCCCGACGAGATGGGTAGGGAAGAAATCCTCCAGATCCACACCCGCGGGATGCCGCTGTCCGACGACGTGGCGCTCGGTCGCCTCGCCGACGAGACCCACGGCTTCGTCGGCGCCGACATCGAGAGCCTCACGAAGGAGGCCGCGATGAAGGCCCTGCGGCGGTACCTCCCCGAGATCGACTTAGACGAGGAGGACATCCCGCCGAGCCTCATCGACCGGATGATAATCAAGCGCGAGGACTTCCGCGGCGCCCTCAACGAGGTGAGTCCGAGCGCCATGCGGGAGGTCCTCGTGGAACTGCCGAAGGTCTCCTGGGACGACGTGGGCGGCCTCGAAGAGGCCAAGGGCAAGGTCCAGGAGTCCGTCGAGTGGCCGCTGAACAAGCCCGAGAAGTTCCAGCGGATGGGGATCGATCCGCCGTCGGGCGTCCTGCTGTACGGCCCGCCGGGCACCGGCAAGACGCTGATGGCCAAGGCCGTCGCCAACGAGACCGACGCCAACTTCATCAGCGTGCGCGGCCCGCAACTCCTCTCGAAGTGGGTCGGGGAAAGCGAGAAGGCCATCCGGCAGACGTTCCGGAAGGCCAAGCAGGTGGCGCCCACCGTCATCTTCTTCGACGAGCTGGACTCGCTGGCGCCCGGCCGCGGCGGCGACGTGGGCAGTAACGTCTCCGAGCGCGTCGTCAACCAACTGCTGACGGAGCTCGACGGGCTGGAGGACATGGAGGACGTGATGGTCATCGGCGCGACCAACCGCCCGGACATGATCGACCCCGCGCTCATCCGCTCGGGTCGGTTCGACCGCCTCGTGATGATCGGCGAGCCCGACACCGAGGGCCGCGAGCAGATCCTCCGCATCCACACGGAGGACCAGCCCCTCTCGCCCGACGTGAGCCTGCGCGAGCTCGCGGAGATCACCGAGGGCTACGTCGGTTCCGACCTCGAATCGATCGGCCGCGAGGCCGCCATCGAGGCGCTGCGCGAGGACGAGGACGCCGAGGTCGTCGAGATGAGCCACTTCCGGCAGGCGCTGGACAACGTCCGGCCGACCATCACCGACGACATCCGCGACTACTACGAGCAGATGGAAGACGAGTTCCAGAGCGGCGGTCAGAGCCGGCAGGGCCCCCGCTCGGGCGGCCGCATCGGGTTCCAGTAGAGCCCATTTTTTCGGAGGGCTCCCTCGGTCGCTGCGCTCCCTGCGGGAACCCTCTCGCAAAAACCTGTGGATACACTGCCGGACGACTCGTTCACTCCGCTCGCTGGCGCCCGATATCTGCGGGAGCGAGCCCCGCGTCGGATGCTTAAGGTGACGGCTGTTGCAGTGAGTGATTGCGGTGCGGTCGGCGCGCGCTGTCGAGCGTGCCCGCCTCCTGGCGGGCCGCTCGAAACAGTCGCGCGAGGGATGAGCACCGCACGCCGCAGGCGCGCGGAGCGCAATCGGCTGGGGAGGTGTGTGGCTGTCTGCGGTGCTGTCGCGGTGTCGTGCGGTCGCGGTGCCGTGCTGTGCGGTCCCTGGTGGACTGAAAGGGCGAGGCGCGCTCGCGTTTATGCAGTCGTCTGCGTCGGCACTATCCGCGCGAGTGCTGTGCGGTGCGGTTGCTCGACGCGCGGATATCCGACTCAGCGACCGCGAGCGCGCCGAGGGCTTTCAGCGCTCACCGTCGAGTGCGGTCGCGGTCGCCACTATCTCGTTCACAACTTGATCAGCAGAAACCACTGCTCAACTCGCGTTACGGACTGAGCACCCCCCTCACGAACCCCATCTTTCCTTTAAGTAGCTCTCGTCACAACGGTTTATAGTAAGAGGAGTTCTGGAGGGATCCGTTGTCGTCCAGCGGACGCTCCGTCCCCGGGTAGTCGATGGGAAACGGTGTGACACCCGTCCGTGGTTGTTTCAGGCCAGCGAACATTTCACCCGTCGTCCCACATGTGCCGATATGGCCGTGACCAGACGGGCCCTCCTCCGAGGGACGTTCGTTGTCGGGGCGACCGGGCTCGCCGGTTGCGACGCGCGGCGGGACGCGGACGACACCTTCGACGGACTGGCACGCGTCGAACTCGCCAACTACGATACTGCCCCACATACACTCGACGTGACGATTTCGAACGGTCCCGACGGAGGGGAGGTGGTAGTGGAACGGACAGTGAGCCTGGGCCCTGCGACGGTCCGGACGGACGGTGAACGAACACCGACCGAGGAATGGGTGTCGGACGTACCGGAACGGACCGGGAAGTACCGATTGAAGTGGTCGATGGACGATGGAGCGCGGGAAACACACCTCACCGAGGATATCCAGGGCTGTATGGTGATCCGAGTGGAGATCACCAGGGACCGGGAAGTGGCCGTCTCTCTTGACGGGACGGTGGACTGCTACGGTCAGGACGCCGGCTGATATCGGTCCGATTCCCCCGGCCACTTCACGCTCCGAGGAGTTGCGGATCCTCGACTGATCGCCTGCGCACGTCATCGCCTCCCAACCGCCCCCAAACGGGAAGCGACTGCGAGCAACATCGTCGAGACGGAATGACCGATGTCGTGATGGTCAAACAGCGCGTGGAGGAGGGCAAAGTCGACCGGCTGAGAGAGTGGATGGCCGAGGTCCGCGACCGACGGGACGAGGCAGAAGCGACCCTTCGCGACGAGGGAATGCTGACCGAGTCGGCGTTCCTCGAACGCACCGACGACGGGCCGCATCTCGTCTACTACATGGAGGCCGAGGACATCGAGCGGGTCTGGGACCAGTACGAGGACTCCGACCACGATATCGACCGGGAACACGAGCAGGTCATGAGTGAAGTGCTGGCTGACGGCCGCGACGTGGGCGAGTACGAACGCCTCTATCACCTCACGAACCCGGAGCGCTGACGGCGTTCCTTTAAGTGGTTCTCGTCACAATGGTCTACAGTAAGAGGAGTTCTGCGGAGACCCGACATCGCCCAGCGGACGCTACGTCTCTCGCCGGCCGTCTGCGGACCAGTGCGACGCCCCTTTCTCCGGCTGCTCGTCGCGAGCGTTCCTTTAAGTCATTCTCGTCACAAGGGTCTCTAGTAAGAGGAGTTCTCGAGGGACTACGACCGGACAGCGGACGCGCGGTCCCCTTCACCGACTCGCATCAACCGCTCCGATCCGGTAACTCCGTTCTGACTCCGGCTGCCGACTCGTTCTTTAAGTGGTTCTCGTCACAACGGGATATAGTAAGAGGAAGCCGTCGGTTCTCCCCGATCTCGGCGACTGCCTAGCCGGAGCTTTCTATAGTGGCGAGGGCGAAGGCCGACGAGATGAACGGGGGACGCGACAGGGCCGACCACGGGCTCCGAGCCAGCGGCGAGCCGGTCGACCCGCGCGCGGAACGGGACGTGAGCACGCGGCCGGGCGACGGGTCGCTCGGACGCGTCGAGGCGGCGAAAGACGAGGCGTTCCGCCGATGGGACGTGACGACGCCGAGCGCGACGCTCATCGGGCGGCCCGAGAATCCGGGGGAGGACGTGAGCGAGAACCTCCGGCGGTTGCACGACGAGCAACACCCGGCGATGGCGGGCCACGCCGAGCGGATGCACCGGCTGGAGAAGGCCCGCATAACCCACGCCTTCTGCAACCGGCTGGCGCTGACGCCGTGGGAGCGCGACCGGGCGCTGGGGATCATGACCGACCTCGACCTGACCGTCTTCGGGAGCCAGCGGGCCATCCAGAAGGTCGCGCTGGTCGTGATCCGCCACGTCGTCGACGACGAGCGCCAGCGAGTGCTCGGGCTGCACGACCGGGAGTGGGTCGCCGAGCAGCCGCCCGAGTCGCTGGCCGACCTGCACGAGCGGTTCGACTCGATCAAGGACGACCCGCGCTACCGGACGCTCATGGACCTGGTCGGACTGGACGTGACGAGCGTCAACCGGCTCGACCGGACGCTGCAGGACCAGCTCGACGAGCAGGACCTGCGCGGGGCCGTGTTCGGACGCAACCCCCACCGGGACCCGAGCCTGCCGCAGATCCGCGACCGCGACCCCACCGAGGTGCCGCGCTCGGACGGCGACCCGACCGCGGAGTGAGGTCCGGAGCCGTCCTTCCATCGGCACCGCATCGAGGCCATCGGTGTCCGCACCGACACCCCTGTCGGTGCCCCCATCAGGTTCTTGCCGCTCGGCGTGCAATCGGTACGCAGAGCCCACATGACAACCGCAATCGAGATCGACGACGACCTCGCCGAGCGGATGGAGGCCCACCTCGAGGAGGACGAGTCGATGGCCGAGCTGGTCGAGGAGCTGGTCAACATGTACGAGACGGAGGGTGCGTTCCTCCAGGAAGGCTACTCGGAGTAACGTCGTCGGTCGGAGGGGGCGGCACCGACAGCGAGCGGGACGGACCGTCGTGACGGCGGGACGACGGTCCGTGGCGCGGTCGACGGTCCGGATCTACAGTTCGCCGAGCTTGCGGAGTAGCTGGCCGCGGTACTCCTCGTCGGCCTGGACGTCCTTGAGTTCGAGGACGTTCCGCTCCAGTTTGTCGAGGGCGACGCCGAACGCGGAGTCGGCGCCGTAGCCCTCGCCGGAGCCGGCGGCCTGGCCCTTGTTGGTCCGCAGGCGGATCTGCGAGCGGATCAGCGGCGTGCCCCGCAGCTTCTCCTTGTGCTCGTGGAAGCGGACGTGGGCGTGCTGGACCTGCATGTCCTGGTACTTGTCGGCGACGCGCTCGATACGCTTGCGGATGTCCTCGCGGCTGATCGTGTCGAGGAGCTTGATGTTGGTGATCTGCACGTCCATGTGCTCCTCCTCGGTGAAGGTGAGCGCGCGGAGCACGTCGGTCTTGGTGAGGATGCCCTCGACGACGCGGTCGTCGTCCTCGGGCGTGACCACCAGCCCGGCGTAGTCGTTGTCGAGCATGCGCTCGACGGCGTCGCGGACGGACTCGTCGAGGGTCGTGGTGGCGACGGGGCTGGACATCTCGTCGTAGACCGGGAGGTCGAGCACGCGCTCGATGTCGCCGGCGCGCTCGCCGCGGGTGGCCTTGTCCATGTCCCGGACGACGATGTCGACGATGTCGTGGCGGGTGACCATCCCCGAGAGGTGGCCGTCCTCGTCGAGCACGGGGAGCCGGGAGATGCCGTGTTCGCGGAGGAGGTTGATCGCCTGACCGACGTTGGTGTCCTCGTCGACGGTGACGACCTTCTCGGTGTAGATGTCCGAGACGGTGAGGGCGTCGAGGTTCTCGAGGACCGCCTGGAGGATCGCGTCCTCGGTGACGATCCCCCACAGGCGGTCGGCCTCGAAGACGGGGGCGACCTTGGTCCCGCCCTCGACGAGGACGCGGGCGACCTCGCGCACGTCGTCGGTGCGCTCGACCCGGGGGGCCGACTGCAGCATCGCGCTCGCCTTCGTGTTGTCTTCGACGTGAGACTGCACCAGCTGTTTCTGCGTGATGATCCCAGCGTACTCGCCGTCGTCGGTGACGATCAGGCCCTTGGGGTTCTCGCGCTCGAACTTCGACCGGACTTTCCCCAGGCGCTCGTCGACGTCGACCGCGACGTACTCGCTGGTGGCGATGTCAGCAATATCCATCTGGATCTCCCATCCCGGAAGTTCGACGCCGACGCTATTCAAACTTGGCGAACACTCCCACGAATCGACACGGCCACGCCTGCCCCGCAGCCATCGGTTCCCCTCACAGTCTCCCTCGATCCCGACTGCGAACTGCACCGACCGCGAACCGTTCTCCCGTCGGTACGGTGGGCTTACTCCGGCGACGATCAGTACCCGCACCGGAGAGCGGACCCGGCGGGTCTCTCCGGCCAGCCCGGCGACGCGAGTTCGACAGTAGTCGAATAATATTACGACTTTAATCGAATCCATCGTTTCGCCGGAAATCCGAAAGGAGAACGGAACGGAAATTAACGTTCGTTCATCTACGGTGCCGAATGACCGGTATGACAAATACAAACATGGGTAAATCGGGAAAAACAGCAGAAGTTTTTTCATCTCCCCGCTCGCTGGTTCGGGTACGATGACGGGGACACGGCCGCGGATCGAACTGTACGTCCGGTCGCTGCTGCCGGACGGTGCGCACAACCGACAGGAGGCGGTCATCGACCGGCTCGAACGGCTCGACGCCGAGGACGAGATCGAGGGGTACTCGGTCATCGTCTGGGGCAAGCAGATCGCCCGCGACTCGGCGGGCGCCCGCACCGAGGAGGGCGAGTACATCCTCAACCGCGTCGCGGAGTTCAAGCAGTGGGCGCTGTCGAACAACGTCTCGCTGGAGTCGTTCTACCAGAAACACGACGTGGCCAACGACGCGACCGACGAGCCCCGCTCGGCCATCGTCCTCCCGGTGATGGGCCTGGCCGAGTACGAGGGCGAGGAACTGCGCCACGTCGCCCCCTGCACCGAGGGCGACGAGGTCCACACCATCATGGACCGGCTCGACCGCCTCGAACGCGGCGAACCGACCGCAGTCGAGGGGTCCGGCGACGTATCGATCCTCTCGGACTGACCCGTTCCCCCGTCACTTCTCCGCCCGTCTCCCGGCGAGCCGTCGGAGTTCCGTCCCGGCCCTGCGATCGCAAGGCCGGTCTCCATTGCGCGAGCGACCCACCTTCCGGTACCAATGGCAACGCGAACCGCCGGTACGTTCGGCAAGCTCAGCATCGTCTCGACGCTCGTGGACGCGGCCGTGGCGTTCGCCCGCGGGCGCAGAAAGAGCGGCCTCCTGCTCGTCGTCGCCGCGGCGCTGTCCTCGCGGATCCCCGGACTGGGGACGCTGACCTCGGTCGCGCTCCGGGTCGCGCGACGGGTCCGATAACGTCCGCCGGTCCGGGCAGGTGCGACCGCCGCTCAGCAGACGAACACGGTCGCGTAGACGCGCCCCTCGGGGCCGGCGTGCACGTCGACCCCCACCAGTTCGGATTCGCCCCCTGCGAGGCCGCCGGCCTCGGCGGCGTAACCGTCGACCAGCGCGCCGCCCAGGGCGTCCGGCGAGTCGAGGGCGGCGTCGTCCCCGGAGAACGACCGGGCCAGGGGCGTGATCCGTTCGACCTCCCCGCCGCAGGCGCCGTCGAGGGCTCGCCCGAGTCGCTCGCCGCTCGGTATCGAACCGGTCCCGGCCGATTCGCTGACCCACCCCTGGTTGTACAGCCGCGCCGCGTCGGCCACGTTCTCGTCGCGCTCGTACTCGGACAGGCCCGCCTCGGCCCGTCGGTCGTTCAACTCGGCGACGAACGCCGCCTCGGTCTCGCCGAGGTCGACGCCCCGGTACTCCCCGGCGCTGCCGGGCACGCTGTCCATCCCCGGGAGCGTGACCACGCCAAGCAGCGCGAGCACGAGGACGGCTCCGGCAACGAGTGCGAGGACCAGCCCGGCGACGTAGCGGGCGCTCAACAGGTCGAGATAGGAGGTGCCCGCCAGCTCCTCGGCGTAGTCGGCCTCGTCGGGGATCGTCCGCTCCAGCGTGGTGTTGCCACAGCGGCTACAGGGCGGCGAGTTCTTCTGATGGACCCGCCCGCACTCCGGACACACCCACACGGGCTCGCGCTCGTGGTCGGGGTCCTCGGGCGCGACCGGGACGACGGCCTTCTCGAACTTGTGGTGGCCGCAGTTGTCGCAGGGCGGGTCGTTGCGCTCGTGGGGCTTGTCGCACCACGCGCAGCGCCACTTCGCCGAACCGCCGGTGTCTGTGTCGGGCCCGGACGCCCCGGTCGCGCCGTCCCCGCCCTCGCTGTCGCCGCCGCTCATCTTACAGCCTGACGGGCACGTCGCGGTCGTCCAGGTACCGTTTCACCTCGTCGATGGAGTACTCGTCGAAGTGGAAGATCGACGCCGCCAGCGCCGCGTCCGCGCCGGCCTCGGTGAACACCTCGTGGGCGTCCTCCGGGCCGCCACAGCCCGACGAGGCGATGACCGGCGTCGAGACGGCGTCGCAGACCGCCCGCGTCAGCGGGATGTCGTAACCGTCCTTCGTCCCGTCGGCGTCGATGGAGTTGACGAACAGTTCGCCCGCCCCGCGCTCCTCCGCTTCCTCGGCCCACGACACCACGTCGACGCCCGTCCCCTCGCGGCCGCCCTTGACCGTGCACTCGAACCAGCAGGACTCGCCGTCGACCTCGACGTAGTGTTCGCCCTCCTCGTCGAAGCGTCGGCGGGCGTCGACGCTGATGACGATGCACTGGTTGCCGAACGCGCGGGCGCCCTCCGTGATGAGCTCCGGCCGCTCCAGCGCGCCGGTGTTGATCGACACCTTGTCCGCGCCCGCCCGGAGCGTCTCCTTGACGTCCTCGCGGGTCCGGATCCCGCCACCGACGGTCAGCGGGATGAACACCTCGTCGGCCACCTGCGAGACGGTGTCGAGCATCGTCTCGCGGCCCTCCGCGCTGGCCGTGATGTCGAGGAAGACGAACTCGTCGGCGCCGGCCTCGTTGTACTTCCTGGCCATCTCGACGGGGTCGCCCGTGTACGCCAGGTCCTCGAAGTTCACCCCGGTGTAGACGGCCGCCTCCCCGTCGTCGTCCAGGTCAACGTCGATACAGGGGATGATCCGCTTCGTCAGAGCCATCGATACCTACGCCTCGGGCGGCGAGTGGCAAAAGGTATCCGCCTTTCCGGACGAGTCGCCCCCGCCCCGACTCCCGGCACCGGCGGACAGTTGCGAACCCGACCGGCGGAGCCAGCGGCGGTATCCGGGGCATACTTTTGGGCCGGATCCGCGAACCGCCGACGGAATGAACCGGGCAGTCAGCGCGGTCGTCGCCGGTGTGGTCGCCACGATGGTCATGTCGGCGGCGCTGGCGATCTTCGAGGTCCAGACCCGCTACGCGATCGGGATCTTCGGCGCTATCGCCCGGTTCGTCCGGATGCCCGAGAGCCTCTTCGTCGGCTTCGTCGTCTACGCGCTGGTCGGCACCGTCGCCTGGCCGCTTTTGTTCGTGAGCCTGAAGCGGTACGTCCCGCTCGACCTGGACCCCGCGGTCGCGGGGATGCTGTTCGCACTGCCGCTGTGGGTCGCTTTCGCCGTCGTCGGCCGCGGCGACGTCACCGGCGCGATCGTCGTCCTCTTCGTCGGGTTCACGCTGATCGCCCACCTCGTCTACGGGTTCGTCCTCGGTGCGGTGTACGCGAGTCTCTCGGACGAATACGCGTAGGGAGAGGCTACACCGCCCGCTCGGCGAGTAAGTCCGTCCGACCGCGCGATGCGCGACGTATACTTTTGGCTCGGCTATCGCAACAGCCGACAGCTACCCACCGCGCTCATGTCCGGACTCCTCGCCGCCCTCGCCGTCGTAGCTCCCTGCATCCTCGTCGCAGCGGTCTGGTACCGAACCGACCCCTTCGCGCGCCCCCGTGAGCAGCGGGCCGAGCCGATCGACGGCGGCCGGACCGACGACGCCACCCCAACCCCAACCACCGACGGCGGGACCGTGCGCGCGAAGCCGCTCGGCCCGCGCCGCTGGCTGACGACCGTCGACCACCGCGACGTGGGCCTGCTCTATCTCGCCTTCGGAACTATCGCCGGCCTCTGGGGCGGGATGGACGCGATGATGATGCGGACGGAGTTGCTGACGCCCACGGTCTCGGTCTGGAACGCCGAGACGTACAACGCCCTCTTCACCACCCACGGCATCACGATGCTGTTTTTCTTCGCCGCGCCGGTGTTCGCCGGCATCGCCAACTACGTCATCCCGCTGCTGATCGGCGCCGACGACATGGCGTTCCCGCGGATCAACGCCCTCGCCTTCTGGCTGTTGCCCCCCGCGCTGCTGCTCGCCCGCGCCGGCATCGTCACCGAACTCGTCGGCAAGACACTCGAAGGCGCGCTCGGGCTCGTCCCGCCGAGCGTCCTCGCCTGGTTCGGTGGCCCGGGCGCCGTCGTCGACCCGCTCCTCCTGCTGGAGCCGCCCGGTGTCGGCTGGACGATGTACACGCCGCTGTCGATCCAGAGTCCCAACGAACAGATCAACCTGCTGTTGCTCGGCCTGCACCTCAGCGGCGTCGCGACCACCCTCGGCGCGATCAACTTCATCGCGACCATCGTCACCGAGCGCGGGCCCGAGGTCTCGTGGGCCGACCTCGATCTCTTCTCGTGGAACATCCTCACCCAGTCGGGGATCATCCTGTTCGCCTTCCCCCTGCTGGGCAGCGCGATGGTCATGCTACTGCTCGACCGCACCGTCGGGACGACCTTCTTCACCGTCGACGGCGGCGGGCCCATCCTGTGGCAACACCTGTTCTGGTTCTTCGGCCACCCCGAGGTGTACATCCTCGTGCTCCCCGCGTTCGGCCTGGTCAGCTACATCCTCCCGAAGTTCGCCGGGCGGGAGCTGTTCGGCTTCCGCTTCGTCGTCTACTCCACGCTCGCGATCGGCGTCCTTTCCTTCGGCGTCTGGGCCCACCACATGTTCGCGACCGGCATCGACCCGCGGGTCCGCGCGAGTTTCATGGCCGTCTCCATCGCCATCGCCGTCCCGAGCGCCGTCAAGACGTTCAACTGGCTCGCGACGGTCTGGAACGGTCGGGTCCGGCTCACCGCGCCGATGCTGTTCTGTCTCGGCGGCCTCGCGCTGTTCGTCGTCGGCGGCATCACCGGCGTCTTCCTCGCCTCCGTCCCGGTGGACCTGCTCGTCCACGACACCTACTACGTCGTCGGCCACTTCCACCTCATCGTCATGGGGGTCATCCCCTTCAGCATGTTCGCGGCCTGTTACTACTGGTTCCCGCTCATCACGGGCCGGTGGTACAACCGCCCCGTCGCCGTCGCACAGGCCGTCCTGCTGACGGTCGGCTCGGCGGTCACCTTCCTCCCGATGCTCGTCACCGGGATGGACGGCCTCCCCAGGCGCTACGCCACCTACCCCGAGGCGTTCGCCTTCCTCAACCAGGTGTCCTCGGCCGGCGCGTACCTGGTCGGCCTCGCCGCCGTCCTCTGGCTGTTCAACATGGTGCAGTCCTACCGCGTCGGCCCGCCGGTCACCGACGACGACGCCTGGAACCTCGCCGAGACCGACCAGCGCGCCCGCGAGTGGCACCATCCCTCCGGTCGCCCGACGCAACGAGCGCCCGCGGTCCGCGATCCTGCAACGGAGGGCGACGGGACCGAAGCAGACACCGGCGGCGGCGCGCCGACCGACGAGACGCCGGCCGAACCGGACCGCCCGAGCGCCCTCGACCGCTCGACCCGCGACGAGCAGATCGGCGGGCGGGGGCCGCTCCGACTGGTCGCCGCGGTGACGGTCGCCATCGCCGTCCTCGTCGTCGCCGGCCGCCTGCTGTTCCCACTCGACGGCTTCGACTCGACGACGGAGGCGCTGATCCGGACGCTCAACCGGCGGCTGTTGCTGGTGGCCGTCCCGCTGGCCCTGCTGGTCGAGGGTGTGCTCGTCTATGCGGTGGTCCGGTTCCGCGGCGGCGTCGCGCTCCGGACGCCCGAGAACAAGCCCCTGGAGATCGGCTGGACGGTCGCCACCGCGTTCGTGCTCCTGTTCGTCGCCGTCGTCTCCTACCAGGTGCTCGGCTCCCCGTTCGTCGCCGCGGCGCCGGAACCCGAGCGCGAGCGGCCCGCCGACGCCGTCGAGATCGAGATCGTCGCCGAGCAGTTCGACTACGGCGTCCGCTACCCGGCGGCCAACGCATCCGTCGCCGACGCCGACGTGATATACGCGCCCACCGACCGGCCGGTGTACTTCGAGGTGACCGCCGAGGACGTGTTGCACTCCGTCCACGTCCCGGCCCTGGGGCTCAAGCAGGACGCCTTCCCCGGTCAGTGGAACCAGATCCGCACGCGCCTGCTCGACACCGGGGAGTACCGCCTCTACTGCGCGGAGTTCTGCGGCGTCGGCCACTCGCGGATGCGGACGACTCTCAGCGTCGTCTCGCCCGACGAGTACCGCGACCGGGTCGACGCGATCGCCGCGGGGAACGCCTCCGCCGCGGTCGCGAAGACCAGTCCCCCGTCCGCTCGGGCCGGGTGAGTCGCCGGACCGACGTTCCGGGGACGGCAGGGTTTTACTGACGGCTGGCGAGTCCCGGATATGCAGAAACGTTCACTCGCTGGCGAGTGGCAGTTTCGACAGCGAGACGGCGGCGAGTGGCGGACGGGGTCGGTGCCGGGCGGCGTCTACACGGATCTCCTGAATCTCGACGCGATCCCCGACCCGTTCGTCGAAGACAACGAACTCGACGTGCAGTGGGTCGGGAAGTCCGACTGGACCTACCGCCGCACGTTCTCGGTCGACGAGCGCCTGCTCGACCACGACCGACTCCTCCTGCAGTGCGACGGCCTCGACACCGTCGCCACCGTCTCGGTCAACGACCAGATCGTCGGCGAGTCGGTCAACATGCACGTCGGCCACGAGTTCGACGTGTCCGACGCCCTCGTTCCCGGCGAGAACGAGATCGCCGTCGCCTTCCGCTCGCCCGTCGAGTACGGGCAGGAGCGAGCCGCCGAGTACCCCTACGAGGTGCCGGCTATTCGGTACCCCGTCGACCAGCCCGGACGGCCCTTCATCCGGAAGGCCCAGTGTCACTACGGCTGGGACTGGGGCCCCTGCCTCCCGACGGTAGGCATCTACCGCGACATCGCCGTCGTCGGCTACTCCGAGCCTCGCGTGCGCTACACCAAGACCGAACAGGACCACCCGGGCGAGGGGATCGACCTGACCGTTCGCGCCGGCATCGACGCCCCCAGTGCCGGCACCTGCGACCTGACCGTCGACGTGGCCGACACCGTCGTCACCGAGTCCGTCGACCTCGACCCCGGCGAACAGGAGGTCGAGTTGACGGTCCCGGTCGACGCGGACTCGGTCGAGCTGTGGTGGCCCAACGGCTACGGCGACCAGCCGCTGTACGACCTGGACGTGACCGTCGGGCCGGGCGGCGACGCCGGGGTCGCCGCCGGGGGAGCGGGACACACCCACGCCGACCGCGTCGGCTTCCGCGAGGTCGACCTGGTCGTCGAACCGGACGAGGCGGGCACCTCCTTCTACTTCGAGGTCAACGGCGAACCCGTCTACGCGAAGGGGGCCAACACCATCCCGACCTCGCCGTTCTACGGCGACGTGACCGAGGAGCGCTACGAGCACCTGGTCCGCAGCGCCGCCGACGCCAACATGAACATGCTCAGAGTGTGGGGCGGCGGTTACTACGAGGAAGACACCTTCTACGACCTCTGCGACGAGTACGGCATCCTCGTCTGGCAGGACTTCATGTTCTCCTGCTCGCTGCACCCCGCCGACGACGACTTTCTCGACACCGTCGAGGAGGAAGTTCGCTACCAGGTCCGCAGGCTCGCGAATCACCCCTCTATCGCGCTGTGGTGTGCCAACAACGAGAACGAGGAGGCCGCCCAGAACTGGTTCGTCGAGCACGACCACCACGCCGAGCACCTCGACGACTACCGCAAGCTCTACGAGGAGACGGTCGGTCCGGCCTGCCGCGAGGAGGACCCTTCGCGGACCTACTGGCCGGGCTCGCCGTCCAGCGGCCCGGACGAACTCGAACCGTACGTCTTCGAGAAGGGCGACATCCACTACTGGGACGTGTGGCACCGGGGCCAGCCCTTCGAGGACTACCTGACCACCGAACCGCGGTTCGTCTCCGAGTTCGGCTACCAGTCGTTCCCCTCCACCGATTCCCTCAGAACCGTCCTCGACGAGGCGGACTTCAACCCCACCTCGCCGATGATGGAACACCACCAGCGCAACCCCGACGGCAACACGACCATCCTCCGCCGGATGGCCGACTACTTCCGGATCCCCTTCGACTTCGACGATTTCGTCTACCTCTCGCAACTGTTGCAGGCCGAGGCGATGTCGACGGCCATCGAGCACTGGCGCCGGCGCAAGCCCACCACCATGGGCGCGCTGTACTGGCAGCTCAACGACCTGTGGCCCGTCGCGTCGTGGTCCTCGGTCGAGTACGACGGCAAGTGGAAGGCCCAGCAGTACGCCGCCCGCCGGCAGTTCGCGCCCGTCCTCCTCTCCTTCCACCCCTCCTTCGAGGGGCGCGACGGCGTCGACAACGCCCAGGCCGAGGACCCCGACGAGGCCGACTGGGGCGACGTGACCGCTCAGACCCTGTGGGTGACCAGCGACGAGACCGACCCGCTGTCGGGCGAAGCCGCCCTCGAAGTCGTCACCTTCGACGGGGAACTCGTCCGCGAGGAGACGGTCGCGGTGGACGTCGACGCCCACGAGAGCGCCGAACTGGCGACCGTCGACCGCGACGACCTGCCCGAGAGCGTCGGCCCGTCCGACGTGATGGTCCGCGCGACGTTCGAAGGCGACCGCGACGGCGGAACAATCCCGGACTCGTACCCCGCCACCGCCTTCTTCGAGGACTACAAGCGCCTGGATCTGCCCGAGACCGAACTCGAAGTCGAAGTCGACGGCGCGGACGTGACGGTCGCGACTGAGGAAGCGGCGCTGTTCGTCGAACTCGACCCCGGCACGATACCGGGCGCGTTCTCGGACAACTACGTCCACCTCGCGCCCGGCGAGGAGCGGACGCTCACCTTCGACGCCTACGACGGCCGCCGCGACGCGCTCGTCGAGGCGGAGCTCGAAGACGAACTCTCGGTGCGGCACCTCCGGGAGACGTGCTGACCGAGGTCCGAAACCGGAGCGGGGGCGAGAGGAACTGGGCACCGAGCCGTTCCGACACGCTAAGGTGGCCCCCGGCTGAATCGGCGTCCATGGTCGACGAACACGAGGACGCGGCGCACGGACACGAGGACCGCCCGGACTACGACCCCGCGGACAAGGACCTCCCGGCGCGGGAGCCGCCGCTGCGCTCGACGGCACCGCAGAGCGACTACACCGGCCGCGACGTGGGCGTCGGCGTCGCCGTCACCCTCGTCGGGCTCGTCGTCACGTTCGTTCTCCCGCTCGCGCTGGTCTGACGCGACTTCTCAGCGGTCGGACCGGGTGACCATCGTCGGGTCCGACAGCGGCCGCGTGTACTCGACGGTGAACCGGCGGCTCGCGAGGACGGCGTTGCCGACCGCTTCGCTCGCGGCGTCGTGGGTCGCGCCGCCCTCGACGCCGAGGCGCTCCGAGAGCGCGTACACCTGAAAGCGGTAGGTGAACGGTTCGCCCCCGGGCGGGCAGGGCGGGCTGTATCCGACCTCGCCGCCCTCGGGCCGGCCCTGCCGCGCGCCGCCGAGCGACTCGACGACCGACTCGCCCGGGAGCGCGGCGGGGATCCGGTCGCGGTCGGGCGGGACGTTCCACAGCGTCCAGAAGGTCCTGTCGGTGATCGGCCCCTGGTTGAACGACGCCGTCGCGGCGAACCCCGCTGTCGGCTCCGGCGCGCTCTCGACGGCGAACGGCGGGGAGACCCCCTCGCCGTCGCAGGTGAACCGCGTCGGGAGCGCTTCGTCGGTGGCTATCGCCGGGCTCGACACGCGGAACGGTCGCGGCGTCTCGTCCCCGGACGCGCCACAGCCCGCGAGGCCGATGGTAGTCCCGCCGGCGAGCGTCGCGAGGAGGTCCCGACGGCGCATAGCGGACCTGGGGCCGACCGCGTAATCGGGGCTTCGATCGACGCCGCGTGAGCGGTCCATCCGGTCGCTTCCGTCGACGCGACGGAGCCGGCGGGCCCCAAGCTTATGCCGGACGGTCGACTACTCTCTTGCATGTGCGCTTCCCTCCAGCGACAGCCCTCGGCCGGCTGGCCGATAGCCGCCGAGTACGCCGCGCTCGCGGCGGTGCTGGCCGGACTCGTCGTCGTCAGGGTCGGCGTCGGCTACGGCACAGGGGCGCTCCGCTCGGTCACGGGGATTCTCAGGGTGCCGCTGGTGGTGACCGTCGCGTACAGCGCGGTCGCGCTCGCCGCACTCGGGGCGGGCTTCGTCGCGCTCACGGCCGGACGCGGGGGGCGCCTGGACGGCGACGAACTGGTGCAGGCGGGCCTGGCCGCGGCGGCGCTGGTGGTCGTCGCCGTCTACCTCGCGATCGGACGCCCGGCGGTCGGCGTCTCCGCGGAACCGGTCGTCCGGTCGGCCGGCTACTCGGTCGCCGTCGGTCTCCTCGCCGTGGGGTACGCCCGCGTCGCCGACCTCGAGGTCCCGACGGCGCCGCCGACCCGCGACGGCTGGCTCGCGACCGGCCTCGCGGTCGTCGCCGTCGCCGTCGTCGTCGCGCTCGCGACGGTCGGGGCGACGGCGGCCGGGTGGCTCGACGGCCCGTTCGCCGCGTTCCGGTACGGGGCGGCGCCGTCCGCCCTCTCGTTCGTGCTCGGGACGGTCGTCCCAGCGACGATCACGGCGGTCGGGACCGCCCTGCTGTTCAACGGCGCCGTCCAGGCGGCGTTCCGTCGCCATCGGTCGCCGGCCGCCGCCGTCGGTGCGGTCACGCTGCTGGCGTTCGGCGCCGACTGGGTCGGCGCCGCCGTCCCGGCCGCGCTCTCACCGGCACTCGGTCCGGTTCCCGCCTCCGTCCGCTGGCTCGTCGTCCTCGCGGCGATGGTACTCGCCGTCGTGGCCGTGCTGGCCGCCGCGGTCGCGTGCGGCCGCCTCTGGGACGAACGGGACGCGCTCTCGGACTCCGGCCGACCGGCACTGGCCGCCGCCGGCGCCGGCGCGGCGGTGGGTGCCGTCGTCGCAGTCGTCGGATACGCGTTCGTCGGGCTCAGCCCGGGACCCGCCGCGGTCAGCTACGCGGTCGCCGTCGGCGCCGCCGCGCTCGCCTCCGAACGCGCCCGGACGGTCTGGGCACCGGCCGCCGTCTACGCGGCCCACGGCGTCGCGATACAGCTCGCGCCCTACTACGCCCTCTCGGGCGGCCCGGGTAACGGGGCGGCGACGGTTCTTCTGACACTCGCCTGAGGGTCGCACGCTTCGAACCCGTAACGTGACACTCCCTGACACGCACCCCGACGCGTAACTGCAGGAACACCCATCCCCGTCGCCGACCGACGTTCGATGGGAGAGATAGAATGCCACTACTGAAACGGATCACCCGGTTGTTCGGCGAGGAGGGGGAGAACGAGGACGGAGCGACCGGCCGAGCGACCGCGGACCGGGGGAGTGGGGACGGGTCGCCGGCGGAACCGAGCCACGTCTGTCAGAGCTGCGGGAAGGAGTACTTCGCGGATCCGACGATGGACATCAACACCTGTCAGAACTGCGGCGGCATCAAGGTCGAACGGGTCTGACCGACCGCCCGCCGAGGGCGGCGAGCGTGACGCGGTACCCGTTCGTCCCGCGGTCAGTCCAGTTCCCGCTCGATCACGTCGCGCAGGTCGGCGATCTCGGCGGCGTCGTAGGACAGATCGGCGTCCGCAAGCGCCACGTCGAGAGTCCCGGAGTCGTCGGCCGTCCCGAGGTCGTAGACGGGCGCGACGCCGTCGAAGGCCTCGCGGACCGCGCTCGCGTCGGTCGTCTCGACGACGACGCGGCCGGCCTGCTCGCCGAACAGCAGCGCCGCGGGCGAGCCCTTCGACGGGGCGTCGAGGCCGACGCTCGCGCCGGCGTCGTCGGTGACCATCTCGGCGAGGGTCACCGCGAGGCCGCCGTGGCTCACGTCGTGAGTGGCCAGCGTCGCGTCGTCGTTCGCCACGTCGACCAGCGTGTCGACGAACGCGTCGGGGTTGGCCAGCGACTCGGGGAACCGGTCCGTCCCGCCGAACTGCGCGAGGTACTCCGAGCCGCCGAGCCGCGGTTCGGCGTCGCCCTCCAGCGAGCGCGCGCCGACCAGCAGGAGGTCGCCCTCGCCGGCCAGCGAGTGCGGCGGCGCTTCGTAGCCGTCCTTGACGCCGACCAGGGCGAGCGTCGGCGTCGGCGGGATCGGGCCGGCCGCCGAGTCGTTGTACAGCGAGACGTTCCCGCCGAGGACGGGCACGTCGAGCGTCGAGCACATCTCCGCCAGCCCGTCGACGATCCCCTTGAACCCGCCGTACACGTCGGGTTTCTCGGGGTTGCCGCCGTTGAGGCAGTCGACCGCGGCGTGGGGGGTCGCGCCCTTCGCTGCGACGTTGGTGGCGTTCTCCAGCGCGACCGCCCGGGCGCCCTCGTAGGGCGCGGCCGCCGTCCAGTTGGGGTCGGCGCCCGAGGAGAAGGCCAGGCCCGTTTCGGCCTCTCTGATCGCCAGCACGGCGGCGTCGTCGCCCGGCCGGGTGGCGGTGCGGACCTGCACCTCGTGGTCGTACTGCCGGTAGACCCACTCCTTCGAGGCCGTGTTCGGACTGCCGACGACGGCCTCGAACGCCCCCGTCAGGTCGACGCCCTCCGGGAGGTCCCGCTCCTGTTCCGCCGGTTCCTCGGCGGGCAGGTCGTTGTACGGCGCGCCGTCGCCGAGGAACGCCGCGGGCGCGTCGACGACGGTCTCGCCCTCGAACGTGCAGACGTAATTGCCGTCCGTGACCTCGCCGATGACTGAGGCGCCCAGATCGTAGCGGTCGGCGATCGCCTTCACGCGGTCGACGTTCTCCGGGCGGACCTCGTAGCACATCCGCTCCTGGCTCTCCGCGAGCAGGTACTCCATGGCGTTCATGTTCGGCTCGCGCTCGTGGACGTTCGTCAGCTCGATGTTCGCCCCGAGGCCGCCCTTGGCGACCATCTCGGAGGACGCCCCGCCCAGGCCCGCGGCGCCCAGATCGCGGGCCGATTCGATCAGGCCCTCGTCGATCAGCGCCTCGTTGGCCTCGATCAGGAGTTTCTCGGTGTAGGGGTCGCCGACCTGGACCGCCGGGCGGTCCTCGGTCTCGGCGTCCTCCGCGAGGTCCTCGCTGGCGAAGGAGGCCCCGCCCAGGCCGTCGCGGCCGGTCGAGTTGCCGACGAGCAGCAGCTTGTTCCCGGGTTCCTGTGCCTCCGCGGTGACCAGCCGCTCGGGGTCGTCGATGAGTCCGACGCAGGCGACGTTCACGAGCGGGTTGCCCTCGTAGTCGTCGTGGAACGCCGTCGAGCCGGCGACCGTGGGGACGCCGATGCAGTTGCCGTAGTGGGAGATACCCTCGACGACACCCTCGAAGAGGTAGCGGGAGTGCTCGCGGTCGAAGTCACCGAAATAGAGGGAGTCCGCGAGCGCGATGGGGTAGGCACCCATCGAGAGCGTGTCGCGGACGATGCCGCCGACGCCGGTGGCCGCGCCGTCGAACGGGTCGACGTAGGAGGGGTGGTTGTGGCTCTCGATGCCCATCGTGATGTACGTCTCGTCGCCGTCCGACGGGATGGAGACGACGCCGGCGTCGTCGCCGGGGCCGACGACGACCCGGTCGCCCTCGCTGTCGAAGGCGCTCAACAGCGGCCACGACGAGCGGTAGGCGCAGTGCTCGCTCCAGAGGTTCTCGAACAGCGCGGCCTCGGCCCGGGTGGGCTCCCGGCCCAGTTCCTCGACCACGAGCTCGTGGTCGGCGTCGGACAGACTCATTACCGGACGGTCGCTCCCGGCCGGCTAAATCGCTTTCCATGCGGGCCCGGACGCCCGCGCCCCTCCGGGGCCGGAGCGGTCGGTTGCCCTGGCCGACCGTCGTTCCCGCCGGAGGTCGTCTACTCCCCGGACGCCCGGACGGACAGCACCGGAACGGACGCCGAGCGCATCAGGTTCTCGGTGACGCTGCCGAGGATGCGCTTGTCGAGGCCCGTCCGGCCGTGGGTGCCGACTACGACCAGGTCGACCCCGTGGTCGTCGACGTACCCGTTGAGCCGGTCGACCACGTCGCCCTCCTCGACGGCCGTCTCGACGGCGACGCCGCGCTCCTCGGCGCGCTCCCTGGCCGGTGCGAGCGCCGCCGCGTCGCGCTGCTCGCGGGCCTCGTCGATCTGCGAGGAGCCGATGTCGATGCCCAGGACGTTCGAGTCGAGGACCGAGACGACGTGGAGGGTCCCCCCCGCGGCCTCGGCGATGTCCAGCCCCTCGTCGACGGCCGCCGCCGAGCCCTCGCTGCCGTCGGTGCCGACGAGCAGCGACTCGGGCGGGTACTCGGGGTCGCTCTCCGGCGGGACGACCAGCACGGGGACCGTGGTGTTGCGGACGACCCGCTCGGTGACGCTCCCGAGGATGATCCGCTCGATGTCGCGGCTCCCGCGCGTGCCCATCACGACGAGGTCGATCCCCCTGTTGTCGACGTACTCGCAGATAGTCTCGGAGGGACCGCCCTGGATCACCTCGTCGACGGTGTCGACCCCGACGTTGCGGGCGCGGGCGGCCGCGTCCTCGACGATCTTTTGCCCTTCGCCCTCCAGCACGTCCGTGACCTGTCCCTGGATGTTGGCGAGGCTGTGCTGGTTCGTGTCGGCCACGTACAGCACGTGCAGCGTCGCGTCGTGGGCGTCGGCCGCGGCGATGGCCGCGTCGAGGGCTGCTTCCGCCGCGTCGCTCCCGTCCGTCGGGAAGAGGATGTCGTCGTACATATCCCCCTCTCCACGGGCCAGCCTCAAAAGCGCTGTCTGCGACTCGGCCGAGTGTCCGCCCCGGACGGCGAGGGCCCGACACGCGACCGACCGGGAGGCGCCCGCGAACCGAACTTGTTCGCCTCTGAGAGGTGCCGCGAACCAGTTCGGGTCCGTTTATAACTCATTGATCCCCGATGCTGGGGGCTGTTTTCAGACCGCGGGAATCCCCTTGCCGGGCTTTATGGGATGGCTCCCAACTCCGAGTTGAGCATGACCGACAACATCGGTGCGCCCGGAACGGACATGTCGCGTCGCGAGTTCGCCAAGGCCGCCGCCGGCACGACCGGCTTCATGGCGCTGTCCGGCTGTCAGGCCGCCCCCGCCGAAGAGGGCGGCGTCACGGTCTCGGAGGTCGAACCGGGGAGCGGTTCCACGCCCGCACAGACGACCAACCCGGCGGACCTGCCCAAGACCTCGCCGCCGGAGGTCGTCAACGTCGACGAGCAGGGCAACCAGGTCACCCTGCGGAGCGTCCCGTCCTACCACGAGGTCCACCCGCTGGAGAACATGGGCGGCCCCGTCGACCTGCCGGCCACCTGGGCGTTCCAGGCCGACGACCGCGAACCCTCCGTCCCGGGGCCGATCCTCCGGACGACCGAGGGCGAGGACATGGAGGTGACGCTGGACAACACCGACGGCAAGCGACCGCACACCGTCCACTTCCACGGCGTCCGCAAGAACTGGGAGGACGACGGCGTCCCGACGACGACCGGGATCACGGTCCCCCCGGGCGAGAGCCACACCTACGAGATCCCCGCTAACGTCCCGGGCACCCACCTCTACCACTGCCACTACCAGACTCACCGCCACATCGACATGGGGATGTACGGCTTCTTCCGGGTCGACCCGGAGGGCTACGAGGAGGCCGACCAGGAGCTGTTCATGACGCTCAAGGACTGGGACAGCGACCTCAACAAGCAGATGGCCGGGATGGACGCCTCCTACTCGCCGCGCCAGCGCAACCCCGACGTGTTCACGATCAACGGCAAGTCCGCGCCCCGGACGCTCCACCCCGAGGACGGCTCGCCCGTCATCGTCGAGCAGGGCGACACCGTCCGCATCCACTTCGCCAACAACGGGTACATGATGCACCCGATGCACACGCACAACCACCGCTTCGAAGTCGTCGAGAAGGACGGCTCGCCCGTCCCCGAGGCGGCCCGCTACAAGGAGGACGTGCTCAACATCGCGCCGGCCGAGCGCAAGACCGTCGAGTTCGAGGCCGACGCCGACCCGGGCATCTACCTCATGCACTGCCACAAGGTGTTCCACGCGATGAACGGCAACTCCTACCCCGGCGGCATGGTCGGCGCCATCGTGTACAAGGAGGCGATGGACTCCGACATCTTCGCCCAGCTCATGGAGTACGCCGGCTACGAGGGCTGACCATCCACGGCCGGCCCCACCGCTCCCGAACCCGGAACCGAAATCCACCGGGTCCAGACCCCGACCCCACTGCCGTCAGGCATCCCGAACCCGAACCCCGCCGTCTTTCTCCCCCGCTGTCTCCTGGCTCCTACTCCACGACGTACGACTGAAGGTCACCCCGAGTCTGCACGTCGACGAACCGGTAGCGGCGGCCGTCGGCGAGGTCGCCGGCGAAGTCGGCGTCGGCGGCGCCCTCGACCTCGTAGACCTCGTCGGCCTCCCGCAGGTCGTGGTCGTGTAGCGTCTCCCGCACCGCCTCGGGGAGCCGCCTCTCCGGCGGGACCTCGACGACGAACAGGCGGTCGGTGAAGCTCTTGGCCGTCCAGGCGTCGACGACGCCCTCGCGGTCGGCCACCCGCTCGGCGAGCGCCGACAGGGCGGCGGCTCTGTCGCTCATACCCTTGGCTCGACCCGCGGCCGGAAACGGACGGTCCCGAACGAGTTCGCCAGTCCCGGGCGGTCGGGCTGGGCCGGACCGGGCCGACCGGATCGATTCCTCACCCCTGTTCCATCGCCTCGTCGTACCAGGTCGGTCGGTCGACGGTCGTCGCGCCGACCCGTTCGAACCGGACGCTCCGCCTGACGCGGACGCGCTCGCCGTCGACGGTCGCGTCGTAGACGACGTGGTACGAGCTCACGAATCCCGACTCGCCGACGAACGCGTGCAGCGTCGCGTTCTCGATGTCGTCGGCCGTGGAGTCGCCGACGAACCCCTCGGAGCGGACGGTCGTTCCGACGAGCTGGACCCGTTCGCTCCCGGGCAGCCGGTCGGCGACCCGCGTTTCGAACCCTTCGAGCGTCGAGCGCAGGTCCGTCTCGGGTCCGAGGTCCAGCGCGACCGTCCCGAGCCAGAAGCTCCAGGTCCCGACGTAGGCGTCGGTGTCGTCGTAGCGGCTGTACTCGGTCCGGTTGTCGATGGCCTGCCGGCGGAGGTACACCTCGTCGTTCGCCCAGTACTCGGCGCGGGTCGGCGGTTCGCCGATGACGAGCGGTGCGTCCGGGCCCTCGACCGACACCCTCGCGTGGTAGTTCCGCGCGGGCGCCGCCGAGAGGGCGAGCCGGACGGTCAGCGCCGACCTGAGCGACCCGTTCGCGGCCCGGACCGTCCGGTTCGTCACGAGCGTGTAGCTCCGGTTCCCGAGCGCGGCGGCGTGCGCGTTCGCGAGCGCCGCCGGATCGGTCACGCCGCTCGGCTCGACGCCCGGGGGGAGCGGCGAGTCGGTCGGTACCGGCGCCGGCGTCACCGTCGGCCGGTCCGTTCCCGGGGTCAGGGCGCTACAGCCCGCGAGGACGACGAGCAGCGCGACGAGCGCCCGGCGCATACCCTGCGTTCGGCCCGCGCGAGCAAAAGGTGCGTGGCGGATGTGCGCCGTTCGGAGACGAGGCGGCTGTGAGCGTGCGGTCGGCGCGCTGTCGTCTCTGTCTCTCCCACACTGACCCTGCCAGGGTTCCCTGCGGGATTCGCCCTCCGAACCGGACGCCGCGCGTCCGGGTGGCAACCCTCATGCGGCTGGCGGCTCGATCGGAGGTATGAACGGCCGACCGGACCGGGTCGCGGCGGTCCTCGCGGTGGCGCTGCTGGCGCTGCTGGCGGTGCTGAGCGGTTGCGCGGGGATCTCGCTGTCGGTCGGCGAGGAGACCGCCGGACCGACCGCCGCGGCGCCGGACGTGGCGAACGGGACGACTGTGACCGTGGTCGAGGTGGTCGACGGGGACACGGTCGACGTGCGGTACGCCAACGGGTCGACGGAGACGGTGCGACTGCTGGGCGTGGACACGCCGGAGGTGTACGCCGACAACGACCCCGCCGAGTACGAGGGGGTGCCGAACAACGGGGCGGGCCGCGCCTGCCTCGGATCCGCGGGGGAGGACGCCACCGCGTTCGCCGAGCGGTGGCTGGCCGGCGAGCGGGTGACCCTGGTCACCGACCCGGCGGCCGACCGACGGGGCAGCTACGGCCGGCTGCTGGCGTACGTCCACGTCAACGTGAGCGACAGGAGTACGAGCGGCACGAACGCGAGCGGCGCGAACGGGGCTGTGACTGCCACGAACGACGGCACCGCGGCTGCCGGACCGACGGGGACCGACCGGGTCGCGGCCGACCGCACGGACTTCAACTACCGGCTGGTCGCGACCGGCCACGCTCGCGTCTACGATAGCACGTTCCGGCGGTCCGACCGATACTACGCGGCCGAGGCCGAAGCGCAGGCCGACCGCCGTGGCCTGTGGCACTGCCGGAATCCGAACGCGACGGTGGCCGAGGGGGGCCCTCGTGACACGGAGGGCCCGGTCGCCACGTCCTCGTCAGGACTGGCTGTCGAGCGGGTCCACGCGGACGCGGCGGGCAACGACCACGAGAACCGCAACGACGAATACGTCGTTTTCGGCAACGACGGCGAGGGGCCGCTGGACCTGGGCGGTTGGATGGTTAGCGACGAAGCCGACCACACGTACACGTTCCCCGACGGCTTCGCGCTCGACCCCGGCGAGACGGTGACGCTCCGGACCGGCTCGGGGACCGACACCGCCGACACTCTCTACTGGGGCAGCGACTCGGCGGTCTGGAACAACGGCGGCGACACGGTGGTCGTCGCCCGCGACGGCGAGACGGTCCTGCGGTACGCCTACGGGTGAGCGGCGGCGACAGACCGACCCGGTGACTGCCGGTTCGATCGAGTCGACCCCCGCAGCGACGGGCGCGACGGCCGGCGCGACCGAAACGGTGACCCTCCGCGAGCGGGAACTGCGACCATGCGCGCAGTCGTCCTCGCCGAGCACGGCGAACCGCTCGAACTCCGCGACGTACCGGAACCCGAGGCCGACCCCGACGGCGTCGTCGTCGAGACCGAGGCCTGCGGGATCTGCCGGAGCGACTGGCACGCCTGGCAGGGCCACGGCGACTGGGTCGACGACCGCGTCCCGACGGGGCAGGTCCTCGGGCACGAGCCCGTGGGGACCGTCCGCGAAGTCGGCGCCGACGTGGAGACGGTCGCGGTCGGCGACCGCGTGGTCGTCCCGTTCAGCCTCGCCGACGGCACCTGCCCGGCCTGCCGGGCGGGGCGACAGAACTACTGCGAGGGCGCGACCGCGCTGGGGTTCGGCCCCGAGGCGCCGGGCGCGTTCGCCGAGCGGTTCCACGTCCCCGCGGCGGACGTGAACGCCGTCCCGCTCCCCGACGGCGTCTCGGCGGTCGCCGCCGCGAGCATGGGCTGTCGGTTCGTCACCGCCTTCGAGGCGCTGGACGCGACCGCCGACGCGGGGGGCGGCGACGTGGTCGCCGTCGTCGGCTGTGGCGGCGTCGGCCTCTCGGCCGTCCAGATAGCGAGCGCGCTCGGCGCCGCCCCGGTCGCCGTCGACGTGCGCGAGGCGCCGCTGGAGCTGGCCGCCGAGACGGGCGCCGCGGCGACGCTGAACGCCGACGCGGTCGACGTTCCCGCGCGGGTCCGCGAGCGGTTCGGCGGCGCCGACGTGTCGATGGACGCGCTCGGCTCCGCGGAGACGTTCCGGACGGCCGTCGACTCGCTGGCGAGCGGCGGCACGCACGTCCAGGTGGGGCTGACCGGCGACGACGACCGCGGCGAGGTCGACCTGCCGGTCGACCGACTCGTCCAGGCGGACCTGACCGTCGCCGGCTCGCGCGGGATGCCCCCGCGCCGCTACGACGACATCTTCGCGATGGTCGCCGCCGGGCAGGTCGACCCCGGGGCCCTGGTGACCGACCGGGTCGCGCTCGCCGACGTACCCGACCGGCTGGCGGCGATGAGCGAGTTCGACACCGTCGGCGTCGAGGTCGTCACGGAGTTCTGAGTCGACGGTCCGGAGGCGGTCCCGGGGTCCGAGCGCGCCCGGACCGCGCGACACCGCTCGGTCCCCGTGTCGGTCCGCTCGGCGATACGAGTCGGCAACTACCCGGTCACTACCGGGCCGTAGCCGGCGAGCGACGGGTTCGATTCCGGCGCCGATACGGCACGTACTGTCAACGAACGATCGCGTCCCTTATACGGGTTAGCATCCTCCTACCTTCGACGACAACCGCGGGACCGGCCCGCGCCCCTCCGACCATGACACACACATCTCTCTTCGAACTCGGAACCGAGACCGACCGGGTACTCCGACAGGGCGCGTGCGGCGACGCCGCCGCCTCGGAACGGAACCGTCGGCGGCTCGGACCGCCCGGTCGCGACCCCGGTCGCCCGCGAGCGATGGGGGTGAGTCCGGAGGTGCGGAGCCGATGAGCGCGGACGACCACGCCGGCGGGAGCCGGAGCCGGGTGCTGGGGCTGGACAACGGGACCGAGGCGCTCAGGGAGAGCGCGGAGTTCCGCGGCCCCATCGAACCCCTGGACGGCCACGACCACACCAACGACCACTTCGCACTCATCTACGATGACCGCGACGAACAGTTCGCGGCGACCGTCCCGTTCCTGCGGCAGGGGCTGGAGGGGGGCGAGAAGTGTATGTACGTCGGCAGCGAGCGCTCGCTGGAGACCGTCGCGGACCTGCTCCGCGACCGGGGTATCCCCGTCGACGAGGCGGTCGAGTCCGGCGCGCTCGTCTTCGAGAGCGTCGCGAACACCTACCTCCGGGACGGCTCGTTCGACCCGGAGTCGATGATGGACCTCTACGAGGCCGAGATCGAGGCCGCCACGGACGAGTTCGACGCGTTCCGGGTGGTCGCGGAGACGGACTGGATCGTCGAAGCGGGCGTCCCCATCGAGGCGTTCATGGAGTACGAGAGCCGGGTGAACGAGCTGTTCGACGACGCGGACGCCATCGCGATGTGCCAGTACGACCGGACGACGTTCCCGCCGGAGGAACTGATCGAGGTCGTCCGCGTCCACCCCCACCTCATCTCGGACACGACCGTCTGCCACAACGTCTACTACACGCCGCCGGAGGAGTTCTGCGGCCCGGACCGGCCCGAGCGCGAGCTCGACCGGATGCTGGGGACGCTGCGCGAACGGGCCCAGGCCAAGGCGTCGCTGCACGAGCAGACCGCCGTCATGCGCGAGCAACACGAGATAATCTCGCAGTCGGACCAGTCGTTCGAGCGGAAGCTCCAGCGGCTGTTCGACCTGGGGTGCGAGCGGTTCGACCTCGACCTCGGCGCGATTGCGCGGATCGACCGCGGGGCCGACACCCTCGAAATCGAGCACGTCAGCGGTGACCACGACCGATTCCGGTCGGGGCTGGAGCTGCCGCTGTCGGAGACCTACTGCGCGGCGACGGCCGACGAGCGCGGCGTCGTCGGCGTCGACGACCCCGAGGCGGCCGGGTTCGCCGACGCGGTCGCCCGCCGCGAACTCGGCGTCGAGGCCTACCTCGGCACCCACGTCGCTGTCGACGGCTGCGACGACCGGACGTTCTTCTTCCTCTCGGAGCGGCCCCGCGAGCGCCCGTTCTCCGACGAGGAGCGGACCTTCCAGCGGCTCATGGGCCAGTGGATCGAATACGAGCTCGGCCGCCACCAGCGCGAGGCGTTCCAGCGGGAGCTGTACGAGGTCACGGCCGACGGCGACCTGTCCTTCGAGGGGAAGCTCCGGCGGCTGCTCGAACTCGGCCGCGCGCGGTTCGACCTGGAGATCGGGTTCCTGTCGCGGGTGACCGGCGACCGCTTCGAGATCGTCGACGCGGTTGGCTCCCACGAGCTGATACAGCCCGGCCGGACGGCGGACCTCTCGGAGACGTACTGCCGCCGCGTCGTCGAGAACGACGGGCTCGTCGCCGTCGCCGACGCGCCCGCGGCGGGGTGGGCGGACGACCCGGCCTTCGAGACTTACGGCCTCGACAGCTACGTCGGGACGACGGTCACCGTCGGCGGCGAGCGCTACGGGACGCTGTGTTTCGCCGCCCGCGAGGCGCGCGACCGGCCCTTTTCGGACGCCGAGCGGACCTTCCTGGAGCTGACCGCCCAGTGGGTCAGCTACGAGCTGGAGCGCGAGCAGCGCCAGGCGCAACTGGCGGCGCTCAACGAGACGAGCCGCGACCTGATGGGCGCCGAGACGGCGGCGGCCATCGCCGAGACGACTGTCGACCACGCCGCCGACCGGCTCGAGCTACCGCTGACAGCGGTGGTCAGCTACGACAGGGGCGAGGGCCGCCTGGAGACCGCCGCGCGGACCGACCGCGCGGTCGACGAGCTCCCGACGGCCGCGCTGAGCGAGACGCCGTCGGGGCCGCTCTGGGCGGCGTTCACCGCGGGCGAGACGCGGGTCGTCGACGACCTCGACGTGTCGGGGACGGGCGACGACGTGACCGCGGTCGCGGCGGTGCCGCTGGGTCCCCACGGCGTGTTCGTCACCGCGACGGAGGCGCCCGGCGGGTTCTGCGACGCCGAGCTGGAGTTCGTCGAGACGACGGCCGCGACCGTCGAGACGGCCTGCGGCCGCGCCGACCGCGAGCGGCTCCTCGCGGAGCGCGAGCGGACCCTGGAGGAACAGAACGAATCGCTCGAACGCCTCAACCGCATCAACGACACGATCCGCTCGATCGGCCAGTCGCTCGTGGGCGCGTCGACCCGCGGGGAGATCGAGCGGGTCGTCTGCGAGCAGCTGGCCGACGTGGGGCCCTACGAGCTGGCGTGGGTCGGCGGCCACGACCCCGTCACCGGCGAGATCACGCCCCGGGAGTGGGCCGGCGCCGAGAGGGGCTACCTCGACGCGGTGACCGTCACGGCCGACGAAGACGCGACCGGGCGCGGGCCCGCCGGGCGGGCCGTCCGGACGCGCGAGCCGCAGGTCGTCGACAACATGGTCGAGGACCCGGACTTCGAGCCGTGGCGCCAGGAGGCGCTGACCCGCGGGTACCACGCCTCGATCGCCCTGCCGCTCGCCTACGACGACGCCCTCTACGGCGTGCTCAACGTCTACGCCAACCAGCCCGGCGTGTTCGACGAGCTGGAGCGGTCGGTGCTGGCCGAACTGGCCGACACCATCGCATACGCCGTCAACGCCGTCGAGAGCAAGAAGTCGCTGGTCAGCGACGAGGTGACGGAGCTGGAGTTCGCTGTCGCCGACGACGACCTGGGTATCGTCGAGGTCGTCCGCGAGACGGGCTGTGAACTCACGCTGGAGGGGATCGTCCCCACTCCGGACGGGCGCCCGCGAGTGTTCGCCTCGACGCGGGGCGTCCCGGTCGAGGAGCTCCGCGCGGCCGCGCCGGACCTGGCGACGACGGACGTGTCGCTCGTCTCCGAGTACGAGGAGGCGGACGGGCCGGTCTGCCTGTTCGAGGCGACGCTGGGCGAGCGGAGCCTCTGCGAGACGGTCCGTCGCCACGGCGGGCGCCCGCGCCGGCTGACGGTCGAGGACGGCGTCGCGAGCCTCGTCGTCGAACTCGGCGCCGACGCGGCCGTCCGGGAGTTCGTCGACGCCTTCGGCGGCGCCTACGCGGACGCGGAGCTGGTCGCCCAGCGGAGCCGCGAGCGGCCGCGCGAGTCGCCGACCGAACTGCGCGCGACGCTGACGGAGGAACTCACCGAGCGACAGCTGGAGGTGTTGCAGACGGCGTACTTCGGCGGGTACTTCGACTCGCCACGCGCCCAGACCGGCAGCGAGGTCGCCGAGTCGCTCGGCATCTCGCAACCGACGTTCAACACGCACGTCCGCGCCGCCCACCGCAAGCTGTGTCGGCGGTTGTTCGAGGCGGGCGCACCAGACGGCTGAGCTATCGCTCGCGCCAGGCGGTCAGACAGCCGTCGTCGCAGAAAGAGACGACCGAGACCGATCCTCCCTCGACGCGGGTCGTCGCCGGGAACCACCTCTGCCCCGACAGGCGCGCGCCGCAGTGCGCGCAGGTCTCGAAGGGTCCCTCCTCGGCGTGGGAAGCCACGGCTTACCCCAGTACCCGGTCGGCGTCACCGTCGCCGACGGTCACCGCGTCGAGGCGGATCTCCCCGTCGGCGGAGACTGTCACCTCGTAGCCGTAGTACTCGAAGGAGACGCGCGTCGGCGCGCCGGTCGACGGCTGGCTCGTCCGGTAGAACGCGTCGAGCGCCTCCGGGTCGACGGCGTCGTACAGCGGTGTCGAGATGTCGAGCACGCCCACGCCCGCCCGCTCGGCGACCGCGTCGAGGACTGCTTCGCTGGCGGTCTGGTCGTCGTCGATCCGGTTGGTGGACTCCGTTCGGATGGGTGACTGCATCTACTAGGTCACAGGGGATACCGCCCCAAAGCCGTTGTATCTCCGTGTGAAGCGTCGGTGCGGATCGGTGGCTATCAGTCTAGAAGGGGCCGCGTCCCCGTCGCGTCCACGGGTCCCGGCCACAAGACCAATGTGGGTACCAGTCGTTCCCGGAACACGAATGGCCCTCTCCGACGTGTTCCTCGCACCGCTCGGCCTCGCCGCCGCCCTGGTCGCGGTCCCCATCGTCCTCCTGTACCTGATCCGCCCCGACCCCGATCGGGTCGAACTCCCCACGTTCCGCTTCGTCGCCGACGAACAGCGCCAGCGCGCCATCACGCCGCTGCTGGAGCGGATCTCCCGAAGCCTCCTGTTGCTGATCCAGATCCTCGCCGTCCTGCTGCTGGCGGGGTCGCTCGCGGCGCCGTACGTCCCCGTTCAGGAGCGGGCTGTCGTCGAGGAGACGGTGCTGGTCGTCGACACGAGCGCGAGCATGGCGACGGCCGACGGCGACCGGACGCGGCTGGACCGCGCCGTCGCCGCCGCGCGCGAGGAGGTGACGACGCGGACCTCCCTCGTGACGACCGCCGGCGGCGGACGGGTGCTCGTCCGGCGGGAGTCGCCCGACGCCGCCCGGGACGCGCTCGGCGACCTCGATGCGACGGACGCGCCCGGCGACCTCCGGGGCGCCGTCGCCCAGGCGCGGGCGCTCGCCGACGAGGACGTGCGCGTGGTCGTCCTGAGCGACTTCCAGGGCGAGGCGTGGCTCGACGCCGTCCGGGGAATGCGTGCCCGGGACGTGAGCGTCAGCCTCCGGCAGTTCGCCGGCGGCGGCGCGACCAACGTCGGGTTCGTCGACCGCCGGTTCGGCGGCTCGGAGGTGACCCTCTCGGTGAAGAACTTCGGCGAGGGGCCGGTCACGCGGAGCGTCTCGCTTAGCGACCGCGAGCGCGAGGTCGAACTCGCCGGCGGCGACGTGGCGACGGTGACGTTCCCGGTCCCGGCGGGGGCGAGCGAGGCGCGGCTCTCGCCGGGCGACGACTTCGCGACCGACGACGCCGTCCCCGTCGCCGCGCCCGCGGACCCGACCGTCGACACGCTCGTGCTGACCAACGACCGCAACCGCTACCTGACGACCGCGCTCTCGCTGGTCGACCAGGTCGACCTGACCGTCGACAGCCCGCCGACGACCGTCGAGGAGGACTACGACGTGATCGTCTACAGCAACGTCCAGCCCGACTCGCTGTTGCCCGGCAACGTCCAGGCGGGGCGAGACACCCTCGCTGCGGGCGGGGGCGTCGCCGTCCAGGCCCAGGAGAACCCGCCCGAGCGACTGGGCGACCTCATGCTGCTCGACCCCGGTTCGATCGGTTCGGCGCCGACGGTCCGGCAGACGACCGAGACGGACCTGACCGCGGGCATCGACTTCCAGGCGCCCGACGAGTACCTGACCGGGTCGCTTCGGTCGGGCGAGGCGCTCGTCGAGCTGCGCGACGGGACGCCGCTGATCGCGACCGACAGCCGCGACGGTGGCCGGCTCCTGTACTACGGCTACATCGAGGACCACTCCAGCTTCAAGTACAACTACCAGTACCCCGTCTTCTGGAAGCGCGCCGTCTTCCACCTCGCGGGGCGGGAACCCCTGTCGGCGCTGAACCACGAAACGGGCGACACCGTCCAGTTCGGCGCCGAGCGGGTCGAGGGGCCGTCCGGGGAGCTCCGGGGACCGACGGTCACCGTCCGGGAGGCGGGGGTCTACACCGCCGGCGGGACCGCCGAGAGCGCGGCGCTGCTGTCCGAGCGGGAGTCGACCGTCGACGCCCCCGACCTGACCGAGCGGTCCGGGCCGACGGGCAACGTCACCCGCACGGAGACGCGGACGGTCCCGCGGCGGGTCACCGAGTTCGTCGCGCTCGCGGCCCTGCTCGTGGTCGTCCTCGAAGTGGGCTACCTGCGACGGCGGGGTGAGCTGTGATGGTCGAAGCGGCCTCGCTCCAGCCGGCCGTCTCCTACTCGCTGGACGGCCTGACCGTCGGCGTCGAACACCTCTGGCCGCTGGCGGCGCTGCCGGTCGCCGCGGTCCTGCTGGCGTACCTGATCTTCCGCGGCGAGGCGGGCGCCCGGTCGGCCTCGGCGCGGAGCCGGCGGCTGCTGTTCGCCAGTCGCCTCCTCGTCGCACTCCTGCTGGTCGTCGGGGCGATGGGACCGTACACGGTCCAGACGCGGGAGACGCCCGGCGAGCCCCGGGTCACGCTGTTGACCGACGAGTCGGCGAGCATGGGCGTGTTCCCGAACACGACGGGCGACCTCGTCGACGACATCGAGGCGGCGGGGGTCCCGGTGACGACCGCGACGGTCGGTAGCGGGGCGGACTCGCGGCTGGGCGACGGCATCGCCGCCAACCTGCGGGAGAACGGCACCGTCGTCGTCCGCTCGGACGGCCAGGTGACCGACGGGCGGAGCCTCGCGGTCGCCGCCGAGGACGCCCGGGCGCTCAACGCGACCGTCAGCGCCGTCGAGCTCTCGCCCGACCGGACCGAGCGGGCCGTCTCGGTCGGCGGCCCGTCGACGGCGAGCGTCGGCCTCCCGACGGAGTTCGCCGTCTCGCTGTCGGGCGTCGAGGCCGACGAGTCCGTCCCGGTCACCGTCGAGATAGACGGCGAGGAAGTCCAGACGGGGCAGTTGGCCGAGGGGGAGTCGCTTGCGGTCAACCACACCTTCGAGTCCGTCGGCGCCCACCGGGTGACCGCCAGGGTCGACGGCGACGACGTCTACCGGCGCAACGACGCCTTCTACCACGACGTGCGCGTCGTCGAGAAGCCGCGGCTGCTGTACGTGGCACAGGGGGAGTACCCGCTGCGGGGCTATCTGGGGTCGCTGTACAACGTGACCAACGCCACGTCGGTGCCCCCCGACCTCGACGACTACGCGGCGGTCGTCGTCCAGGACACGCCCGCCGGGCAGTTGGGGAACGTCAGCGCCCTGCAGGAGCACGTCATCGACGGCGGCGGGCTCGTGACCGTCGGCGGCGAGAACGCCTACCAGGAAGGGAACTACGGCGAGTCGCCCATCGCCGCGATGCTCCCGGTGCGGATGGGCAACGCGACCGGCGGCCGGACGAACATCGTGATGCTCGTGGACATCTCCGGCAGCGCCGAGGAGGGCCTGTCCACCCAGAAGGGCATCGCGCTGGACGTGCTGGACCAGCTGGGCGACCGCAACCAGGTCGGCGTCGTCGCCTTCGGCGGCGAGCCCTACCGGATCGCCGACCGCCAGCCGCTGGAGGACGCCCGCGAGGCCATCGGCGAGCGGATCCGCCGCCTGCAGACCACCCGCGGCGGCACCGACATCGCCGTCGGCCTGCTGGGCGCGGCGGACATGCTCGGGGACAGGCCCGGAACGATCATCCTGCTCTCGGACGGCGCCGACGACGTGGAGCAGCCGGCGGCGGTCGCGAACCAGCTGGGCCGCGAGGGGATCCGCGTCATCACCGTCGGCGCCGGCGACCGCGTCGACGCGGACACGCTCCGGCGGATCGCCGAGGAGTCGGGCGGGTCGTACTTCGCTGCCGACGAGACCAGCCGGCTGCGCCTGCTGTTCGGGGGGAGCTCCCGGCAGTTCCGCGGGCAGAACCTCACCATCGTGCGCCCGAACACGTTCATCACCTCCGGGGTGACGCTGACGGCCGACCCCTCGCGGGCCAACGACGTGGCGGTCAAGGCCGGCGCGGACTATCAGGTCGCGACCGCCGACGGGACGCCCGCGATCGCCTCCTGGCGGTTCGGCCTCGGTCGCGTCGTCTCGATCACCGCCTACGGCGAGGAGGGGGGCCTCGACGGCCTGCTCGACCGGCCGGACTCGCTGGTCGTCACGAAGTCGGTCAACTACGCTATCGGGGACCCGGCGCGCACGCAGACGGGCGTGACCGACGTGAGCGACGCGCGCGTGGGGAGCCGGGCGACGCTCACCTACCGCGGCGACGAGCGCCCGACCGCCGACAACGTCACCTTCCGGCAGGTCGCCGAGGGGACCTTCCGCGGGGAGTTCACCCCCCGCGAGGCGGGCTACCGCGAGGTGCTCGACGCCACCTACGCCGCCAACTACCCGGTCGAGTACGCCCGCCTCGGCGTCGACCCGGACCTCGAACGGCTGGTCGACGTGACCGGCGGCCGGGAGTTCGCCCCCGACGAGGGCGCGCGGATCGCCGAGCTGGCCCGCGAGCGGTCGACGCGCGTCCGCTCGGTCCGGGACGCCTGGGGGTGGGTCGCCCTGCTCGGTGCGCTGGTCGTCTTCTCGACCGAGGTGATCGTCCGGCGCGTTCAAGTGTACCGCGGCCGCACCTCACTGACGAGTGGTCTCCCGTGAGCGCAATCGGCCGACCGATCAGTCTGGGCCTGGTCGCCCTCGTCGTCCTCGCCACCGCCGGCGCGGCGGGCGCGACCGTCCTCTACCAGGACTCGGCCCAGGAACTCCGGTCACAGAACGACGCCCTCCGGACGGAGAAAGCCCAGCTGACCGCCGACCTCAACGAGACGCGGACCGAGGTAGCGACGCTGCGCCAGCGGCTCAACGAGACGCGCGCCCAGTTGAACACCCGGACCGAAGACGTCGACCAGGTCGCCGGGGAGCTCAACCGCACCGAGCGCCAGCTCAACGCCACCGAGACCCGGCTCGCGGAGACCCGCGTGCGGCTCGCCGCCGCCAACCGGAACATCTCCCGGCTGGAAGACGAGGTGGCCGCTCTCGAAGACCGCCGCGACGAACTGGAGTCGCAGGTCGCGGACCTCCGGGACCGGCGCGACGAGCTCGAGTCGACCGTCTCCGACCTGCGCGGGCGGGTCGACACCCTCGAAGCGGACCTGTCGAACGCCGAGGACCGCATCGACGAACTGCGGGCCGAGGTCGACGACCTGGAGGCGACGATCGACGAGCGCGACGAGCGCATCGACGCGCTCGAGTCCGACGTGAGCGACCTCCGTAGCGACCTCGACCGGAAGAACCGCACCATCGACGACCTGGAGGGGCAGGTCGACGACCTCGAACTCGAAGTCGACCAGCTCAGGGGCGACTTGGCGGAGCGCGACAGTCGGATCGACGAGCTGGAGGACCAGATCGAGCAGAAGGACAGCCGGATTGCGACGCTCGAATCCGACCTGAACACGCTGTGTTCCCGGGAAGACAACCAGGACGAGGACATCTGCCAGGAGTACGGATGACCGACGAGTCGACGCACCCGAGGGACGACGGATCGACCTCGGCGGGGACTGACGGGTCCGACTCCGGGTCCGAGGACGACTCCCGCGATCGGATGGGCGCGGCGATCCGCGAGATCCGCCGCGAGGCCTGGAAGGCGGCCGTCACGGCCGCGGTCGTCGAGGCGGCGGCCGTCTTCCTGGGCGCGAACCTCGCCCTCGCCGCGCTGAGCCCCGCGTGGCTGCCGGACCGACTCGTCGTCCCGGCGAGCGTCACCGAGCAGGTCGGGTCGGCGCTCGGCCGGGACCTCGGGACGGTCGCCGTCCCGGGCTCGGCGACGGTGGCCGCCGCCGCCGGCGCGCTCGCGTTCGCCGTCGCGGTGTGGCTGCGGGTCCGGAAGCCGCTCGTCGAGCAGTTCGAGGCGGTCAACCCCTCGGTCGCCGAGAAGCTCCGGACCGCCCGGGACGCGGTCGAGGCCGACGCCGACTCGCGGATGGCCCGGCGGCTCTACGGCGAGGTGCTGGTCGACCTGCGCGAGAGCTCGGCCGTCGGCCTGCTGAACGCCGGCCGCCTCGTCGCGGCGGCGGTCGTCGTCGCCGCGCTGAGCCTCGCGACCGTGCAGGTGGCGGTCGTCGATCTGGCGCTGTTCGACCGGGGCGATCCGGCGACAGACGGCGGCGCGACCGACGAGCCGACCAACTACACCGGGCTGCTCGACGGCGATCGCGTGCTCGGCGACCGCGAGGAGGTCTCGGCCGGTGACGACAACCAGACCGCCGAGATCGAGTCCGCCGGCGGCGGCCGCGACGTAGCGGAGAACCGGACGTTCCCGGACCGCGACCCGGGCGGCGCGGGCGGGAGCGCCGGCGGCGTCGACAGCCAGCAGGCGGCGTTCGCCGCGCCCGAACAGGTCGAGGACGCTGACCTCGTCCGCGAGTACAACCAGCGGATCCGAGACGAGAGCGCGACCGGGGACAGTGCTGGCGGCGACGGAACCGACGACGACAGTGATAGCGGAACCAGCGACTAACCCTCCGACTATGCACGACGACACAGAGACCGACGACGTGGACGCACTGCAGCGGAAACTCGCGACGGCCCGCGAGGAGGTCGGCGAGCGGATCGTCGGCCAGCGGGAGGTGCTCGAAGGCCTGTTCGTGTGTATCCTGGCCGACGGCAACGCCCTGCTCGAATCGAACCCCGGGCTCGGCAAGACCACCATGGTCCGCACCGTCGCCGAGGTGACCGACCTGGCGTTCTCGCGGATCCAGAACACCCCCGACCTGATGCCCTCGGACATCACCGGCACGGAGATCATCCGCGAGACCGACGACGGCCGCGAGTTCGTCTTCGAGAAGGGGCCGGTCTTCGCCAACGTCGTCCTCGCCGACGAGATCAACCGAGCGACGCCGAAGACCCAGGCCGCGCTGCTGGAGGCGATGCAGGAACGGCAGGTCACCGCCGGCGGCGAGACCTACGAACTGCCGGAGCCGTTCTTCGTCCTCGCGACCCAGAACCCGATCGACCAGGGCGGCACCTACGCGCTCCCCGAGGCCCAGACCGACCGCTTCATGTTCAAACTGCTCGTCGACTACCCCGAGGCCGACGAGGAGCGCGACATCGTCGACCTCTACACCAGCGGTAGCCGGCAGGTCCCCGTCGAGCGGGTACTCACCCGCGAGGAGATCCGCGAGGCCCAGCAACTGGTCCGGGAGGTGCCCATCGCCGAGGACCTGCGCGACCGGGCCATCGAGCTCGTCCGGCGGACCCGCGAGGCCGAGGCAGTGGAGTTCGGCGCCAGCCCGCGGGCGAGCATGGCCCTGGTCGTCGCCTCGAAGGCTCGGGCCTTCCTCCGCGGCCGCAACCACGTCTCCGAGGAGGACATCGAGGCGCTCGCGGCGCCGGTCCTCCGCCACCGCATCATCCTCGACTTCCGCGCCGAGCGGGACGGACAGACCCCCGACGACGTGATCGCCGACCTGCTCTAACCGTGACCATCGACCCGGACTTCCTCGACGAACTCGACCGCTTCGACGCGGCGCTCGACCGGGAGACCGCCGCCCTCCGCCAGGGCGAACAGCAGTCCCCCCGCGTCGGCGAGGGGCTCACCTTCAGCGACTACCGGCGGTACTCCCCCGGCGACGACACGCGCCTCGTCGACTGGAAACTGTTCGCTCGCACCGAGGAGTACTACATCAAGCAGTTCGAGGAGGAGCGCAACCTCACGGTCCACGTCGTCCTCGATTCGTCCGCGTCGATGGACTACGGCGAGGGACCGGCCCACAAGTTCGAGTACGCCGCGAAGATCGGGCTCGGCTTCTGCTATCTCACCGCGGAGGAGCACAACGACTTCCGGTTCTCGACGATGGGCGAGCGCTCCGAGCGACTGGACACGGGGCGGTCGAACCGCGGGGAAGTGTTGGGACTCATCGACCAGGTCAACGGGCTCGACCCGGAGGGCGAGGCGGACTTCGAGGGGGTGCTCGAAGCCTACGCCGACCGGATCCGCTCGCGCTCGCTCGTCGTCGTGTTGACCGACTGCCTGGCCGAACCCGAGGCGATCGAGTCGGGCGTCTCGGCACTGGCGCGCAACGAGGTCGACGTGTTGCTCGTGCGGGTGATGGCCCCCGACGAGCGCGACCCCGACGTGGTGGGCGACGCGCTCTTTGCCGACCCGGAGACCGAGACGACCCGACGTTCGTACTTCAGCCAGTCGCTGGCCGACACGTATCGGTCACGGCTCGACGCGCACGTCGACGAGGTGAAGAATCGGGTGACGGGACTGGGGGCCGACCACGTGCTGGTCGACACCGGCGACGAGTACTTCGACTCGTTCGCGAGCGTGTGGCTGGGGTGACCCGGCATCGGCCCCGCCGGATCACGTCTCGACGGAGAGCGTAGCGGGACACTCCGGGGCGGGGTCGCCGATCCACTCGATATCGAACCCCGTCCGTCCGAGTTGCTCTATCTCTACCCGCCGGTGACAGGACCCCCCACGAGTGTCGAGCCTGACGTAGTACAGCCCGGACTCTCCCGTCGTGTGGACCGTCGACTCGCCCGCGTCGACCGTCGTCTCCACGACGGTCTCGGTCGGTCCGGGTTCCACTCGCTGGACCGTGACCTCGACGGGGGTCACGCCCTCGGCACCGGAGAATCGGATCGACGCCCCCGGGTCGTCCGGCTGGAGCTGTACGTTCGGAAATACGACGAGTCCGACCAGGGCGCTGACGACCAGGATAGCGGCGAGGCCGACGAACCACGCCCTCTCGCTGTCGGGACCGATCGGCAGGCCGAACGCCGTCACCGGTCACACCCCCGGCTCGTCGCGGGCAGTTCCCGCGACCGGGACCAGCCGCCCAGCGCGGCCGCCGCTCGAACCCGCTCGGGCGTTGCGACGTGCCGAAGATGGTGCCAGTTCTGGCATGTGTTCGGACTTTGAATTGGATATTATAAGTATTTTCTGCTGTATTTCTATATAGTATTAACAAATACGAGACCTAATTCCGGTCTCGTTTCAGACTGTGGGGTGAGTATCGTTCGGACGGAGTTGACTTCGAAGTGGTACGGTGGTAGGTCCAAGCGAGGTTGGAGCGGGAGGTCGGTGTATCATCGGCCCGAACGAAACGTGACCGATATCGCAGAGTGCGAACGTCTGTAGAGTGAACGTGAAAGTATAAATCGAATGCCGTTACTGACTCTGATGTGTATCAGTATATTCCGGACGGGATCGACAGAGTGCGGGCGGACTATCAGGCGGAGAAGCAGGGAGCGGAGGACAAGGACGCGAAGCGAGTCGGCAATCTGGGAGAGCTGGCCTTCGAGCAGTTCTGTCGCGAGTACCTGCCTGCGGAGATGTGGGAGTGGGAGAACGAGGACGCGATCCGACGGTGCAATCCCGAAAGCTTCTCCGGCCACGATTTCGAGGTCTTCGGCTACGAGGTCGACGTGAAGACCTCCCGGGACGTGTCCGCGTTCCTGCCGAAATCGCTGATAGAGAACGATTCGGAGGACGATATCATCGTGATGGCGTGGCACCGGGACAACGAGGATTCCCTGATTCTACTCGGCTGGGAGCACGTCCAGACGCTGGAGTCCAAGGTCCAGACGCAGGAGGAGTTCTCGGGCGACGAGTCGGAGAAGTTGAAGCACCTGGCGTCGAGGCCGATGAACGATCGCCAGGACCTCGGGCCGAACATGGCGAACATGAACCAGAAGCCCGAGAACCCGTTCGAGCCGGGTGACCGGGTGGAAAAGAAGGGTGAAGAAGATCCTTCGGTGGGGGTCATCGTCGAGGTGCTACCTCCGGAGACGCAAATCGAACTTTACGGTCAGGAACTGGACGGCGAGGGTGTTCGGGTCGCGTTTCCGAGTTCACTGGACGAGGGCCCTGCGGATTGGCGGGAGTTCGACCGTGCGCTTCTATCCTCCTACTGTGACGATCAGGATGTGAGTCTCTATACCTACAAGCATGACAACCTGAAATTTGCTGAGAATCCATTCGCTGTGGGCGATTACGTCATCAAGCCGTCGCACGACGATCCCGATATTGCAGTCGTTGTCGAATGCGGGGAAGAGGTTACCGTCACGTTCGAGAGCCAGTTGGGGAGCGAGGTAGAACCAGCAAACCTCAAGGACCACTGTAACGAGAACGGAGTTTCGACGTACAGTTACGAGCCTTCAGTCCTCGAATTTGCGGGTTTCTAGGAAGTGGTCGGACTATTATAATAGATGCTGAAAACCGACATACTATTCCGGTGGATCACCTTCCGAACTGGAGCCTCACACCGATCAGGGCAACTAATCCATTCGTCCAGCATCATGCACCACGACCAATACGAGAGGGATGTAAAAGAGAGCCAGCCATCAGTGACGTGAAAGTGAAGTTCAGGTAGTCATGTGGATTGGTGCTAGGGGGATAGGATGGTCAACAGTTACTCTCAATCCAATCACAAAATTCCGACAGACTGTCAGCACCCGCGTCTTCTGCGATCCCATCAAGGGTACCAATTGAAAGAGAATCATGGAGAGGGATACTAACTGTGCGCGTATCTGATGAATGAGCCTCTGGTGGGTCCCATTTTAGAATCACATGGTCACCAGTAGTACGAATGTGCTGCCAGCTTACAGAAGAATTCATCATACCTTTATAAACATCTTCACCCGAATAATCCCGAGAAGACATTCAAATGACAATTACTGTAGAAAATCAGGGATATCTTCTTCATCAGAACTTCCTCCGTCATCTGGATCAGCTCCCAAGTCCCTGATCTCTTCTTCAGTAGGTGTATGTCCCGCCTCACCCTGTACCGCTGCAATCACTCTTCCAAGGCTATTGAGGGCTTGGACGACAGTGGAACCCTGAGCAGTCAATTCCCACTCAAGATCTCTGGCAGTCCACTGACCATCGGGATTACGGTGAACCTCAGGATCTTCTAAATAGTCTTCCCAAACAACCTCTGAACCTTCCTCTTGAGCCGAAACATTCTCATCGGTGATGTCAGACCAAGTGGGGAATTGATTTGAAACGATTTCACCTGCCTTACTGGCCCAAGCATTTATATCTTCAAATGTATTTTCTTCTCCTTTATCAGAACTTTCTTCAGAAAAATCTGGCTCAATTTCGTCGGGAGTTTCTCTAACGTCATCCTTGTGACGATCAAATGAACCACGCTTCCAAAGGTTAGAGGTCCTATTTGAGGATTTGACTGTAGTCATGTTATTCTTCTACCTCACCTTCTTCTGTAATTTCAGCCTTAATCTCCTCAAGATCTTCGATCAACATATCTACCCACCTCGGATTGATCTCCTCTATTGCTTCTTCTCCAAAACGATCAATCGCATCAGTCTGTCTTTCCAATAGGCCACCCACTAATCTAAGATTGCTGTTTAAGCTTGTAGAGATTTCTATTATTTCGTCATGCCTGAGACCAAGATGATGATTTAGACCAATATTCTCGCCATCACGGACCACAAGATCAGTTTCTAATTTATGCCAGTAATCATTCCCCTGAAATTCTCTAATAGCTGGCATTTGTGCTTCAGAACTATATTTAGAGGACAAGCGGCTGATTACTGTTTTCAGGCGGTTTGATGCACCGTTTTCAGAAAGGTGATCATATACAGATAATTCCCCCTCAGAGACCACATAGAGTATCGCATGTGCTAATTCGTGGCTAGGAGAATCAGAAGAGAGCTGGGATCGAAGGGCAAATTCAACCCCGTGGACAACATCCTCTCTAGTTAGCGGATATGAAGCCTTCTTGAGGTTCTCTTCCAAAGCTGAATCAACAACCTCCTCACATTTGATTAATTCGTCCTCGTACTCTACGACCAACGCAAATGGGTCATCAAATGCTTTCTCCGAATTTTCCCCATTGGTCTCACTCATTGTAGTATAGAATTGCGGCCCCATACATAAATCTCCAGGGAGTCAAACCCATTGAAGTATAAGAATTTTTAGACTCATATTTGCGATTTGCTTTCCGCTCGGCCTCCCATTGAGGGGGGCGCTCGCAGGCTCGTTCGCTATGAAGTAATATCGAATTGAGCTTGCTCGTCAGGTTCGTACGTACCGGCGACCGGCGGAACCGGGTCGAGCGTATACGCGAGATCGTCGGGTTCGCCATCGACGAGATCACGTAGAACTCTGCGGAGTATTCCACCTCGTCGAGACCAGTCTCTCTGGCGCGCTGCACGATGATATGGTCGGCGTGTTCTCGAATCGGTGGCGCGATGTCGTAGCCGTCCTCGCGGTAGCCGATCACGAACATACGCAGCCCGAGTTTCGCTTTGAACGTCACCAGCGGGTAGAACTCGCTGTTCAACTCGCAGCTCAGACCCACGAAAAATGAGAACGAGTAACGGTTACACTACGCGATGTTTAAATACGGTATGGGGTCGGAGGGATTTGAACCCCCGATCGACTGATATCTCCGGTAGCGCCTCGGAACTCCAGAGGGTCATCACAGGGTCAGTGATCAGCCGACCCGTTCAGTATATCAGCTGGAGTGTCGTCCCGGGCGCCGTTGCCTCTGGAGTCAGTCGCCATGCCGGACTTGGCCACGACCCCGCCTGCATCACCGGATAAGCCCAATTCCACTAAAGGGGTTTCGGTCTCCCGCAGTCAGTCCTCGTCGGTCTCGGCCCAGTCGCACTCCTGGCACTTGTAGCCCGTGACGAACGACGTGACCCCGGGCATATAGCCGACCTTCAGCACGTTCTCGCCGCACTCGGGACAGTCCCGGTCGGCGTCCTCGATGGCCTCGGCGTCCATGACCGACTCGCCCTCGATCAGTTCGGCCAGGCGCTTTGGGGTGACCATCCGCCCCTGCACGACGCGATTGTCTGCCATACCTGTCCATCGCCGCGCCCGCCCGTAAGCCCTTCCACTCGTCTCCAGGAACAGCGGTCGCATCGGCGAGAGCAGTGAGTAGAACGCGCTGTGGTCTCGGGATCAGCAGCACCGCGAGTTCAACAGCGGTGCGGTCGCCGTCACCTCGGACGAGAACTCACAGCCAGGGCGCGCGTTCGTCCTCGGCGGTGACGTAGTCGGAGACGCGGCCGGGGACCGATTCCGACTCGTCGTCGGGGTCTTCCGGCTCGGATTCGGCGTCTTCGGGTTCGCCACCGTCCGCAACTGCGGCATCGTCAGACACGTCGCCCGGGACGGCGTCGTAGTCGCGGTCGCCGTCGGGGTCGAAGGCGAACAGCGCGGTGACGCCCAGCACCGCCAGTGCGATGGGGGCGTCACCCGGAACGAAGCCGAAGATCGACAGCGGGAGGACGCCGAGGGCGACGGCGCTGCCGAAGCGGAAGCGGTCGATGTCGACGACGGCGCGGAGCCATGGGCCCAACAGTGCGACGGCGAGCGCGAAGCCGACGCCGACGCCGGCCGCGGCGACCGCCCGCGCGACGAGTTCGGGGTCGGTGGTCACCGACAGCGAGAGGCCGCTCGGGTCGAAACTCGCGACGAGGCCGAGAGCGACGATGACGGCGGGCCGGGGGAGGTACTCGCCGACGCGTGCGCTGGCGGTCTTGGCGGCGACGGTCAGGATGACGAGGCCCGCGAACCGGGAGAACACCGGCATGTTCAGCATATCGCGGATGGTCGGCGCGAGGGCGGCCTCGACGGCCGCGACCGGGATCAGGACCGCGCCGACGCCGAGGATGGCCGTCGCGACCTCCCGGCGGGAGCCGTCCATCTCGGCGAGGACGACGGCGACGGTGGCGCTGCCGCCGAAGATGAGCAGGCCGACCTCGAGGATTCCGATGGGATCGCCGAGCGCGCCCGCGAGGACGAGCGCGGGGAAGATACCGTCGACCAGCGGGAGACACATGATGGTCGCGAGGAGCTTCGTCGCACCGCCGACGCGCCGCTCGACGGTGAGTGCGACCGGGTGTTGGGAGCTACTCATACCGCTCAGGCGTGGCCGTCTCCCGTGGCCAGTGGGTGGTCCGACCTGCGATACGCGCACCAGCGGCGGGGCGGATCCTGCCACTGGTTCGCACCGAAGTTCGCGGTCGGTTTCTCCGCGAAGTCCCGTTTGAAGAAGTCGGCAGAAGCTGTGAACGCGACGCCCGGTGCGTCGCGAGCAGTCTTCTGACCGATGCCAGCGATGGCGGGACTGGCGGAGTCCATATCCATCACTATTTTCCAGTCGGGTATAAGAATTGCGTGAGAGACGGCCACATACGGCGCGACCTCGTCGAATCGCCCGTCGTGAGGGGCGAATCCGCGGACACAGCGGGCGAACTCGTAGACGATCGAGGCGAATAGCTCGTCGACATAGCCGAACGTCCGTTCGGTAGCGGTCTCGGATCGCCGGACCGTGGCGGTGGCGTCCCGGGAACGGCTGGCACGGAGCGGGCGTCTCGCAACGTTTTTGGGCCGGCGGGGGCGACGGTTTACATGGCGAACGATCCCGAACCTTTCTCGGAGAAACTCCGCGTACCGGAGGCGCTGACGTTCGACGACGTGCTCCTGCGGCCGAAGGAGAGCCGCGTCGAGCCCGACGACGCCGACACGACGACACGGGTCTCGAAGAACGTCCAGCTACAGGTGCCGGTCCTCTCGGCAGCGATGGACACCGTCACTGAGAGCGAGATGGCTATCGCGATGGCCCGGGAGGGCGGCCTGGGCGTCATGCACCGCAACATGGACGTCGACGAGATGGTCGCGGAGATCGAGCGCGTCAAGCGCGCCGACGAGCTCATCATCCGCGACGTGGTGACGGCCTCGCCGGACCAGACCGTCCGGGAGGTCGACGAGATGATGGCCCGCGCGGGCGTCTCCGGCGCGCCGGTCGTCAGCGACGACGACGAGGTGCTCGGGATCATCTCGGGGACGGACATCCGCCCGTACCTCGAAGTGGGCGAGTCCGACGAGGTGCGCGAGGCGATGACCGACGAGGTCATCACCGCGCCGGAGGACGTGACCCCGCGCGAGGCGCTCGAACTCATGTACGAGCACAAGATCGAACGGGTCCCCATCGTCGACGACGGGGACCGGCTCATCGGGCTCATCACGATGCAGGGCATCCTCCAGCGCCGCGAGTACGACGCGGCCGCCCGCGACGAGGACGGCGCCCTCCGGGCGGGCGTCGCCGTCAGCCCGTTCGAGGCCGAGCGCGCCGAGGCCGCCGACGAGGCCGGCGCCGACGTGCTGTTCATCGACACGGCTCACGCGCACAACCTCAACGTCATCGAGGGCGCCCGCGAGATCAAAGAGTCCGTCGACGCCGACGTGGTCGTCGGCAACATCGGCACCCGCGAGGCCGCCGAGGCCGTCATCGACTTCGCGGACGGGGTCAAGGTCGGCATCGGCCCCGGTTCGATCTGTACGACCCGCGTCGTCACCGGCGCCGGGATGCCCCAGATCACCGCCGTCGCGCAGGTCGCCGACGTGGCGAGCCAGCACGACGTGCCCGTCATCGCCGACGGGGGGATCCGCTACTCCGGCGACGCCATCAAGGCCGTCGCCGCGGGCGCGGACGCGGTCATGCTGGGGTCGTACTTCGCCGGCACCGACGAGGCGCCCGGTCGCGTCGTCACGATGAACGGCAAGAAGTACAAGCAGTACCGCGGCATGGGCTCGGTCGGCGCGATGTCCGAGGGCGGCGGCGACCGCTACCTGAAAGAGGAGGACGAGGAGGAGGAGTTCGTCCCCGAGGGCGTCGAGGCGGCGACCCCCTACAAGGGGTCGCTGGCCTCCGAACTCCACCAGCTCGTCGGCGGGATGCAGTCGGGCATGGGTTACGTCGGCGCCGAGACCATCCCGGAGTTCAAGCGCCGCGCCGAGTTCGTGAAGGTCTCGTCGGCGGGCCAGCAGGAGAGCCACCCCCACGACGTGATGATCACCGACGAGGCGCCCAACTACAGTCCGGACGACGCCTGACGAGGCCCCGGAGATCCGGTTTCGGTCAGTTCAGCCCCTTCCCGTCCGACAGACACCGCGGGCTGCAGTAGGTGTCGGTCGCCGCCCGAGCGCTGTCGTGCGCGACGAACGATTCGCCACACTGTTCGCACTCGTAGGTCTCGAAGTCCGACATACCACCCGAGAGATAGGTGCGCGACCGGCAAAAAATCAACGGGGCTCCGCCGACGGCGGCCGGTCTCCCGTCGAACGAGTGGTGCGGCTCGCTCCGCCGGCTCGCCGCGACCGCAATTCTCAGGGCCGTCCGGCCCCCTCCGTCCCCCATGAGCGTCGACGTTCGCGTCGCCGACGGCGAGGCTGACCGCGAGGCCGCCCTCGCGGTCCGGCGGGAGGTCTTCGTCGAGGAACAGGGCGTCCCGGAGGACATCGAGATGGACGGGAACGAGGACGAGGCGGTCCACTTCGTCGCCGTCGACGACGACCCCGTCGGCGCGGCGCGGCTCCGGGAGGTCGACCCGGGCGTCGGCAAGGTCGAGCGCGTGGCCGTCCTCGCCGACCGCCGCGGCGAGGGGATCGGCCGCGACCTGATGGACAAACTGGAGGCGACGGCCGCCGACCGGGGGATCGAGCGACTGACGATGCACGCCCAGACCCACGTCGAGGAGTTCTACGAGCGACTCGGGTACGAACGGACCAGCGACGTGTTCGAGGAGGCAGGCATCGATCATGTCGAGATGGAGAAGGAGCTCTGAGCCGAGTCCCCGCCCTTACTCGTCGGTCGTGCGGTCTCGGTCGTCCCGCACGCCCGCACCGGGCGCGGCGGTCGCGCGCGTCGCGGTGGCCTTGAACGAGGCGACCACGTCAGTGCCCCGCTCCAGACCGAGCCGTTCGAGGCTCGTCTCGGTGACTCGCACCGCCAGCGGGTCGTCCGCGCCCACGTCGAGACGGACCAGCGCCGTCCCGTCGCCGCGGTCGACATCGGTTACTCGACCCCGGAACCGGTTGCGCGCGCTCGTCTCGTCGCCCCCGGGAGCGCTCTCGGGGTCGTGTAGCGTCACCGCGTCCGAGCGGAAGGCCACCCGCACGTCGTCGGCGGCGGTCAGCGCGAGCGCCCGGACGGTCCCGGCGTCGGTCTCGACGGTGGCGAGGTCGCCCTCCCGTTCCGTGACCCGGCCGTCGAGGACGAGCCGTTCGGTGGCGGCCGTCCCACCGAGCGCGGCCCGCAGGCGGTCGAACTCGGCGAGGAGTTCGCGGGCCTCGTCGGTCAGGCGACTGCCGCCGCCCTCGCTCCCGCCGCGGCGGCGCTCGACCAGCGGCCCGGCGGCGTCCTCCAGGTCGCCGACCCGGGCGTGGGCCCGCGAGTACGAGCGCCCGAGCGCCGAGGCAGCGGCGTTGAGCGACCCCTCCGCGGCCACCGCGCGCAACAGCGCCGCGTCGCGCTCGTCGAAGGTCTCCCCGCCGACCCGCAGGTGCGCCTCGAACCCCGCGTCCATACCGGCGAGTCGGCCCCACCGACCAAAATCGTTATGTCTCGACCGACACAACGTCGATATGTCTATGCCGACACAACGGTCCGACGGCGGACCCGTCGGTCCCGCCGATGCCGTCGACGCCGCCCGTGCGGACGGCGAGGGGGCCACCCGGCGCGGGTTCCTGGCCGGGCTCGGCGCGGCGGGAGCGGTCGGGCTGTCGGCGGGGCTGGGCGGCTGTGTCGGGAGCGTCGGAAGCATCGTCGGTGCGGACGGCGACGGCAACGGGGCCGCCGGCGTCGACGCCGGCAGGCGACCGGTGTCCGTTCTCGCAGCGGGAAGCCTCCAGCTGGCCTTCTCCGAAGGGTTGCGCGCGATGGTCGATCGACGGGTACAGGTGGAGGCTCACGGCTCCGTGACGGCCGCGCGACTCGTCGCCGAGGGCAAGCGTGACCCGGCCGTCGTCGCGCTGGCCGACACCGCGCTGTTCGACGGGCCGCTGGCCGCCGACTGGCACGCCGCGTTCGCGACGAACGCGCTCGTGGTCGCGTACGACGGCGACAGCGAGGTCGGCCGCCGCGTCGGATCGGCGGACCGCTGGTTCGACCCGCTGCTCGACGGCGACGCGACGCTCGGGCGGACCGACCCGGACCTGGACCCGCTGGGCTACCGCACGCTGTTCGCGCTCGACCTCGCCGGCGAGCACTACGACCGGCCGGGCCTGCGCGACGCCCTCGTCGACCCGCGGACCGTCTACCCCGAGACCTCGCTGCTCTCGCGGTTCGAGACCGGAGACCTCGACGCCGCCGTCGTCTACCGGAGCATGGCCGAGGACCGGGGCTACGACTACGTCGACCTCCCCGCCGAGATCGACCTGAGCGACCCCGCTCGGGCCGACGCGTACCGAGCGGTGAGCTACGACCTCCCGACCGGCGAGACCGTCCGGGGCGGTCCCATCGCCTACGGCGCCGTCGCCCGGCGCGCCGCCGACCGGGTCGCCGAGGCGTTCGAGACGCTCGTCGGCGGCGAATACCTGGACGACCACGGCTTCGCCGTCTCCGAGGCGTTTCCCGAGTACAGTGGTGATGTCCCGCGTGTCCACCGCCCGTGAATTCTCGCCGTGGGGGACGGCCGCGCCCCTGCTCGGTGGGCTGTTGCTCGTCCTCTACACCGTCCCGGTCGCGTGGTTGCTCGTCGCCCAGCCACCCGGTGCGGTCCTCGCGGCGCTGGACGCGCCGTTCGTCGTCGGCGCTGCCCGGAACACGCTCGTCTCGGCGTCGGTCAGCACCGCGCTGGCGACGCTGTTCGGCGTGCCGCTAGCCTACTGGCTCGCCCGCGCGCGGTTCCGCGGGCGGACGCTCGTCACCGCCGTCGTCGCGTTCCCGCTCGTGCTCCCGCCGGTCGTCAGCGGGATGGTCCTCCTGAGCGCGGTCGGGTCGGGCGGACTCGGCGGCCTGCTCGGCGTCGAGGTCACCGGGACCGTCGCGGGCGTCGTCCTCGCCCAGACGTTCGTCGCCTCGCCGTTCGTCGTCCTCACCGCCCGGAGCGCGTTCGAGCGCGTCGACGACGACGCCGAGGAGGCCGCCCGGACGCTCGGCGCGTCCGAGTGGGGAACCTTCCGGCGCGTGACTCTGCCGCTAGCCCGGCGGGGGATCCTCGCCGGGGTCACGCTCGCGTTCGCCCGTGCAGCGGGGGAGTTCGGCGCGACGCTCATGCTGGCGTACTACCCCCGCACGCTCCCGGTCCAGATCTGGGCTACCTTCCAGGGACGGGGCGTCGACGCCGCCTACCCCGTCGCCGTCGTCCTCCTCGCCCTCGCCTCGGGTGCGCTGGTTCTCATCAACCTCCTTGGAGAATCGGTATCGGTCGTCCCCGAGTGAACCGGGAGGACCCCGGCGAGCGGTCGGAGGCGCGTCCTTTTTCACCGCCGGACGACTCTCGGCGGACATGAGCGACCGCGAGGAGTTCCTGGCCGGCGAGCGCCCGGAGGACGTGTTCATGTACTTCGCCGACGACGCCGTCTCGGGGATCGACGCCCTGGCGGGCCACGGCGAGCGCGTCGACGACGGGGTCGTCCTCGTCGTCGAGGGCGACAGCGGCCGTAGCGCCTTCCAGCGCGCGACCGACCTGGACCCGATGGCGTTCGCCAAGCAGGCCATGCCCAACGAGGGGACCGTCGACGCCGACGCCACCGACGGGATCTGCCCCGATAGCGACGACACCGAGGGACCGCACGACGCCCGGTTCATTTTCGCCTTCGCCGAGGAACAGAACGAGGAGGTCGAGGGGCTCTACCAGGAGGGCGACGTGATCCACGCCTACGTCCAGTGTACCTGCGGCACCGCCTACTCCGAGAAGTGGCTCGCCGGCGAGAAGTAGGGCGTCCGCGCCGCGATGACCGACCCGAAGTACGGCCCCCGCGATCCGCTCCCGGACGACCAGGTCGCGGCCGCCGTCGCCGCCCTCCGCGCGGGCTGGACCGTCCTCGACGCCGAGCCGATGCCGGCCGGCAGCGATATCGTGTACGGCGTCACGGTTCGTGACGCGCGCGACCGGCGGCGCGAGGCCGTGCTGAAGTGCTTCCGGAGCGACGGCCCGGTCGACGGTCGCTCCCCGGAACGGTTCCTCGTCGAAGTCGACCTGCTCGAACTCGTCGGGCGGGAGACGGACATCCCCGTCCCGGAGGTCTACGGCACCTATCGCTCCCGGGACGGACTTCCCGGCCCCGCGTTCCTGATGGGGCGACTCCCCGGCGAGCCGCCGCTCGGGGTCGCCGTCGGCGGTCGGGAGGCCGCCGCGGAGCGACTTCTCCGCGAGTCGGGTCGGCTCCTCGCCCGGGTCCACGACCTGCGGTCGTTCGACGCGTTCGGCGACCTGGTCTCCCGGGACGGCGGTCCGGCCGTGCGTGACGGTCGAGCGACGTGGCCCGACAGGCTGCGCGACATCGTCGACGACTCGCTCGACGGGCTGGCCGGTACGCGCTTCGCGGGCCTGGAGGAGCCGCTCCGGGAGTACGCCGACGACCGGTTCGCCGAACTCGACCTCGCGGCCGACGCCGCGCTCCTGCACGGCGACTACCGGCCCGGGAACCTGCTCGCCGACCCCGACACGGGCGATCTCACCGCCGTCCTCGACTGGGGCGCGGCGCAGGCCGGTGACCCCCGATACGAACTGGCCTGGGCCGTCCGCGAGTTCTCCGGGCGGGCGCCCGTCGGTTCGGCCGACCGGGAGCGCGTTCGCGAGGCGTTCGTCGACGCGTACGAGGAAGGCAGAGCGGACGGGTTCGAGCGCGACGCGGCGTCCGAACGCCGACAGTCGTTCTACCTCGCGGCCACGTGGCTGGTCGAGTGCCGGTGGTTCGACGCCTGGTGGGGCGGCGCGGACGAGTCCGCGCGCGAGGCGCGGGCCGAGCGACTCCGGGAGAACGTGAGAGAACTGCGCTGAACTTACCGCTCGGTGTCGACGCCTTCCTCGTCCTCGGGCGGGAGCGCGCGGAAGGCGTCGAGGATGGCCTGTTTCGCGACCGCGCCGCGGGTCGTCCAGTGGTGGGCGTAGTCGAGCATGTCGTCGTAGATGTCGGGCTTGCACCCCGCAGCTCGGGGGTGGCCGCCGCCGTTGACCTGCTCGGCGACCTCGTGGGCGCGCTCGAAGCCCTCCGAGCCGCGGATCGAGGCGCTTCCCGCGGGCTTGACGATGACGGAGGCGTCGGCGCCCTCCCGGCGCATCGCTTCCGCGACCTCGTTTTGCGAGCAGCGGCCGTAGGTGACGCCGACGGTCCACTCGCCGACCTCCCGGAGTTCCCCGCGCTCGACGGCCTTCTCTATCAGGGCCTCTTTCTCGACGCGCTCCTCTTCGAGGAACTGTTCGACGGCCTCGGGGAAGTCGACGCCGTAGCGACGGATCACCCGGACGTACTCCTCCGGCTCGGCCCACATCGCGTAGTCGGCCAGGTCGTCGCTGCGCTCGTCCTCCTTGATCCACAGGTCGTGGTCCCGGGTGACTCGCGCGAGCGCCTCGAACTTCTCCGGGAAGCCGTAGTCGAGTTCGGCCAGGGCCACGTCGGTCGTGCAGACCTCGTCGGAGTCGCCGACGGTCAGGTCCACGCCGGCGGCCTCGACGGCGGCCGCGAGGTCGTCGTCCCACTGGTGGTGGTCGAACCAGCGGACCGTCGTCCGCTCGGCCAGCGCCTCGATCCCCGCGATGTCGCCCTCGCTGTCGGGACAGAGGTCGCAGATGAAGACGACCGCGTCGTGGGGGGCGTACTCGACGGCCCACTCGATGCTCTGTCGGAGTTCGTGGGGCCCCGAGGGGACCAGGGCGGCGTCGTCGCCGTGGACCTCGCGGACGAGCGCGACGCAACCGAGACCGTCGGCGTCGGTGTCCGCGATCACGACCGTCTCGGCGCCCGACAGCGCCTCGACGGCCTCGCTCTCTTTTTTCGTCTCGCGCAGCGAATCGGGGTAGAAGAAGCCCTCGCCCGGCAGGACCGACGTCCGTTCGAGCGGGAGCCGGTCGCCGTCGATGATCCGGTCGTCCATACGCCCGAGAGCGCCCGCGAGGGTATCAAGCCCCCGGTTGCGAACCCCACCGTCCTCGGTCGGAGTCCCCCGCGAGCACGGACTGCCCCCCGCGAGCACGGACTGCCCCCCGCGAGCACGGACTGCCCCCCGCGAGCACGGACCGCCCCGCCGCCCGCGGCGACGCCCTCCGAAGTCGGTCGCTCATACGGATTATTGCAAGCGTTTCCCGGGTCGACCGCACGCAGTCGTGCGGTCGATCCCGGAATGTCTTGCAATAATCCGTATCAGGCCTCGCCCGGTGCGACTTCGCCCTCGTCGAGCTGGCGGACGGTGAGGACGGGGCGGTCACAGCGGCGGACGACCGCCTCGGCGACGCTGCCGAGGACGAACCCGTGGTCGCCGTGGCGGCCGCGGGTGCCCAGCGCGACCGCGTCGGCGTCGACCTCCTCGGCGTAGTTGGTGATCTCGGTGCCCGGGCGGCCGTTGCGGACGGCCGTCTCGACCGACCCGTCGGTGCGCTCGCGCACGTCGTCGAGCGCCTCCTCGGCTGTTGCCTCCAGCGCGTCGACGAGTTCCTTCCTGAGTTCGTCCGGCGACGCCGCCACGTCCCCCCTGTCGACCACGTACAGCGCGTGGACCTCGGCCCCGAACTTCCCCGCGACGTCCAGCGCCACGTCGACGGCCCGCGAGGCGCTGTCGGAGCCGTCGGTCGCGATGACCACCGTATCGAACATGGTCGAGTGATCCGCGCCCAGTGATATAAACCACGCCATCCCTGACGGGGCGACGCTGCCCGGATCGCCGCCTCGCCGCCCGGATGCCGCCTCGCTCCGGCGGCGGTGCCGCCGCGACGGCCCGACCCCGGTGACTTTTTCCCCTCGCCCCACCGACCCGGAGACAATGACGCTGGACATCGAGCAGGTCCTCGTGCCGGTCGACGCGACGGACCAGGCCGAACGGGCGGTCCGCTACGGGCTCGCGATCGCAGACCGATACGACGCCGCGGTCCACGTGCTGCACGTGATCGACGAGCCGGTCAAACGGGGGATCGAGACCGGCGAGGTCGACCCCGAGGCGGTCGCCGACGAGCAGGTGTCGTTCGCCGACGACGCCGCGGAGTACGCCGACGACGTGTCGGTCACCCACTCGACGGTCGTCGGCTTCTCGCGGTCGCGGCTCCGCCAGCACCCCGGCAGCGCCATCCTCGACGTGGCCGAGGAGCTCCCCGCGGACTTCGTCGTCGTCCCACGGGAACACGGGACCGAACCCGACGAGACGCTCGGCAAGTCCGCGCAGTACGTCGTCGAGTACGCCAGCCAGCCGGTCCTCTCCGTGTAGCGCGCGGTCGGCTGACGACCGCGGCGGCGCCGCTCAGGACAGCCGGATCGCCATCTCCAGCTCGAAACTCTCGGCGTTGCTCGTCTCGAAGCCGAGCTTCTCGTACAGCGCGATGGCCGGCTCGTTCCAGCGCTCGACGGTGAGCCAGACCTTCCCGATGCCGGCCGCCTGCCCGGCCCCAAGCAACGCCTCCAGCAGCTTGGTCCCGATACCGGCGCTCTGGTAGTCGTGGAGGACGAACACGGCGAGTTCGTAGGCCTCCTCGCTGTCGGGGACGAGGATCGCGTGGCCGACCGGCGAGCCGTCGTGGACGGCGACGACGTTGACCGACTCCTCCGAGAGGAGCGTGTCGAGCCACTCGCGGACGGCCTCCTCCTTGACCGGCGGGATGCCCTGGGCGCGGTCGGCGGGGTCGAACGCGTCGTACATCTCGACCAGCCGCTCGAAGTCGTCGACGCCGCTCTCCTCGATGCGGATCTCTCGACCGTCCCCGTCGGTGAACGAGACCGGGGGTCGCGGGAACGAGTCGGCCGTCTCGTCGGGGTAGGTGCGTCCGGTCATCGAACGAGAGTCACCGTCGTGTCGGCGTTCAGCAGGACGAACTCGGCGACCTCGCCGAGTTCGATCTTTCCCATCGGGCTGCGCTGGCCGCCCCCGATGACGATGCGGTCGAACTCCTCGCGCTCGGCGTACTGCGAGAGCTGACTGCCGGGGTGGCCCGGGAGCTGGGTCACCTCGGCGTCGATGTCGGCCTCCGCTACGCGGTCGCGGATCCGCGACTCCACGTCGTCGACGTCGTAGTCCTCCGACGTGTCGAGGACGGCCACCGTCAGGTCGTCGCCCGCCTCGCGGGCGCGGGACAGCGTCTCGTCGAGCGCGTCGAACCCGTCCGGACTCCCGCCCATGCCCAGGAGGACCTTCATACCCGACGGTGCCACGTCCGAACGCAAAAAGCTTCCCGCCTGCGACCGCCCGGTCGACCCCGCGACGGGCGTCCCGGTGCCGGGACCCGGCGGACGACCCAGAGGCCACCCGCCGGACCGTCGCCCCGAACCGGCCGCGGGTCATACGGATTATTGCAAGTCATTCCGGGATCGACCGCACGCAGTCGTGCGGTCGACCCGGGAAACGCTTGCAATAATCCGTATCAGTCGTCGTCGCCCGCTTCGGCCTCTGCGTCGGCCTCGACCTGCGAGCGGCGCCGCGCCGCCCGCTCGACGAACTCCTCGGGCAGTTCGTCGATCTCGCCGGCCTGGACGGCCCAGAGCTTCGCGTAGAGGCCGTCCGCTTCCAGAAGGTCCTCGTGAGTGCCCCGCTCGACGATCGCGCCGTCCTCCAGCACGACGATCTTGTCCGCGTCCTTGATCGTCGACAGCCGGTGGGCGATGGCGAAGGTCGTCCGGTCGGCGGTCAGCTTGTCCAGCGACCGCTGGATCAGCATCTCCGTCTCCGTGTCCACGTCCGAGGTCGCCTCGTCGAGCACGAGGATGTCCGGGTCCTTGAGGATCGCCCGGGCCAGCGCGATCCGCTGGCGCTGGCCGCCCGACAGCTTCACGCCGCGCTCGCCGACCTTCGTGTCGTAGCCCTCCGGGAGGTTCCCGATGAACTGGTGGGCCTCGGCCATCTTCGCCGCCTCGACGATGTCCTCGCGGTCGGCGTCGAAGCTGCCGTACTCGATGTTCTCCTCGACGGTCCCGTAGAACAGGAACGTCTCCTGGCTGACGTAGCCCAGCGCCCGCCGCAGGCTCGGGATCGTCACCTCGCGCAGGTCCTCCCCGTCGATGCGGATGGCGCCCTCGTCCACGTCGTACATCCGCAGGAGCAGCTTCATCACCGTCGACTTCCCCGCGCCCGTGGGGCCGACCAGCGCGACCGTCTCGCCGCCCTCCACGTCGAAGGAGATGTCGTCGACGATGTCCTCGCTGTCGTCGTAGCCGAAGGACACGTCGTCGAACTCGACGTGGCCGTCCTCGACGACCAGTTCCTCGGCGTCGGGGTCCTCGACGATCCGGCTCGGCGTGTCCATCAGGCCGAAGATCCGCTCGCTGGAGGCGTAGGCCCGCTGGTACATGTTGATGATCTGCCCGAACTGCGCCATCGGCCAGATGAACCGCTGAGAGAGCAGGATGAACCCGACGAACTGCCCCTCGGTCAGCGCGCCCGTGAAGAACCACGGGGCGGTGCCGGTCGTCTGGTAGGACACCACCCAGATCCCGCCGATCAGGAACGTCGCGACGAAGCCGACGCCCGACAGCAGCCGGAGGCCCGGGAAGAACTTGATCCGCGTGTTGATCGCCGCCCAGTTGGCGTCGAAGTAGTCCTCGGAGACGTCCTCGACGCGGTCGGACTCGAAGCTCTCGGTGTTGGCCGTCTTGATGACCTGCACGCCGCCGAGGTTGTTCTCCAGCCGCGAGTTGAGCTGGCCGACTGACGACCGGACCTCCGCGTACTGGGGCTGGATCGTCTGGACGAACTTGTAGGTGAAGAATGCGATCATCGGGACGATCACCAGCGTCACCAGCGCGAGCTGCCAGTTCCAGTAGAGGAGGATCGCCGCGATGGCGACCACCATCACCGACAGCCGGAAGAAGGAGTTCATCCCGTCGTTGAGGAACCGCTCCAGCCGGTTCACGTCGTTCGAGAGGATCGACATCAGCTCGCCGGTCTGCTTGTCCGAGAAGAACTCCATGTTGAGCCGCTGCATCTTGTCGTAGGTGTCGGTCCGGACGTCGTGCTGGATGTTCTGGGCGAAGGAGTTCCACCCCCAGTTGCGCGTCCAGTGGAACGCCGCGCCGACCGTGAACGCCGCGCCGATGAGCCCGACGGTCACCCAGATCTGGGCCGTCGCCTCCGTCGGGAGCCACGCGTCGGGGACCAGCGGGAGGCTGAAGGAAGTCGTGTCTCGGAAGATCGCGTCGATCGCCAGTGTCAACAGAAGCGGGGGGAGGAGGTCCAGCACGCGAGCGAAGACGCTGCTGAACAGCCCGACGACGAACTGCGGGACGTTGTCGCGGCCGTACTCCGCGAACAGCCGGCGCATCGGCCGGTCGACCCGGTCGCGCACGTCGTCGAAGACCTCCTCCTCGTCGAGGTCTACACTCATCGGATACGCTCAGGGGACGAGGTTCCTAAAGCGCGTCGAAGCCGTGAGAGACGTTCCCGTATCGAAACACTCGCTCGGCGGGAGCCACCCCGTTCGTCGGCTCACCCGCTCACGTCGTGCGCCGCGTCGGGGACGGCGATCCGGTCCCCCACCTCGACGCCCGTCCGGTTGACCCACCCGCGGGGCACCTCCAGCACCCACTTCCCGCGGCCGCGATAGGTCTTCTCGTAGCTGTCCTCCGGGACCGCTGCGTGGTGGATCGTCGTGACGCGTTCGTCGGCGCCGACGAAGACGATATCGAGCGGGAACGCCATGTCACGCATCACGTACCCGTGATTCTCGGCTTCCTCGTGGACGAACAGCATCCCCTCGCCCATCGCCAGGTCGGAGGTGTTGCTGAGACCGAGGTAGCGCTTGGGGTCGGTGTCCGCGACGCGGGCCTCGACCGTCGCGAGTTCGGCCCCGTTCTCGTCGTAGGCCGTGACCGTCACTCGCTCGTAGTCGTCCGGGTCCGGCGGGTCCAACTGGTAGAGCAGGCCGGACTGGACCGCGTAGACGCCCCCGATCAGCAGCAGGAGACAGACCCCGAACCCCCAGACGACCCGACTGTCGACCATGGTCGGTCGAATGGTCGCCGTCGGCGTAAGCCTGCGGGTTCGACCGAGAGAGAAAGGGTTATTCCCACCCGGGCGGAAAATCGTGGCGAGGGTTCGTGGTCTAGTTGGTTATGACGCGGCCTTTACAAGGCCGAGACCGGTGGTTCAAATCCGCCCGAACCCATCCGATATATAAGGAAAGCGGCCGTCTCTGCCGCTTTTTCGACGAGTCCCCAAACTCTGCGATAGTATCCAGAGGGTAGACGCTTCGAACTGTCTGGTCATTCCTCTCGACTCGCGACGACGACAGCCCGGTGCTGTTCCCAAGTCAGAAGGGTGAGCGGATGACTGCAAGGCCATCAACGATGTTGTGAAGCGGCTCGCGACTCGCCCGGAGTGCGACCGCACACCTTCACCGGCCGCGGCGAGAGCGGTGACGTGACGGCGCACACGCTCCGCCACAGCGTCGCCTACCGGATGCTCTATTCCCACGCCGGATACACCTTCTACAACGTCAGGAACCGACTGCGGCACTCTCGGTTAGCTACGACAGAACAGAAGTATGACCACTTCGGTAGTGTCTAAATGAATAGCCGGCACTATTGGATGTTATCTCGGTACCAGTGACTCAGTTTCACTTTCACTTTGTGGTTAGATTACTTAGGAAGTGACGAGTAATTTTCAACCATGTACAGCCGAGGTCGAAAAACAACCGCCGCCCATAGGAGTAAACACCGACTCAAAGACAATG
>NZ_JBLKNY010000008.1:0-161622 GCF_051414075.1 Halosimplex marinum
GTTTCTTTCCGTCCACATTGTCGAGGGTGTCTTGCAGTTCCTCGACGGAGATCTCGTCGAGATGATCCACTAGTAGCTGCAACACACTCTGAGTAAAAAATTCTACCGGATTCTATAGCGATAGCTCAGATTTCGGCTCCTACGATAGTCGAGTTGAAAAGTTAGAGGAAATGGATCTCGATATGTCTGCTGTAGAGAGATTTCTAAAAAGCCGAGATCTGAGGGCCCCACGGAAAGATGATAATTTCGAGATCAAAGTAGCTGAGCAGCTGGATCAACGGGAGTTCTCGGAGTTAGTTCGTCAGTACAAATATGCGGGTCGAGAGACACTCAACTACTTCATTATTACTGGAATCAGTGATTTCGATCTATCCGAGATAGCCGAGGAAGTCTCTCATCGCCTCCCAACCCACGAGGAGGCTCATGAAGTCGTAAAAGAGCCGTTTTTGGCGGAATATGAACAGTTTGGATCACGTCTCTATCTGGCTATAGGCTACTACATTTACGCAGGGAGTGAAGACCCGATAACTGGGGCTTCCACAGGAGTCCCAATCACCCAACGAATTGTAGTCGTGATTGAGGAAGACATGGACCTCGTTGAGATCAGAGGTTCAGACGAGGGAATGGTAGAAAATGTGAGGGACGAGATATGTAAAGCCCTCGGCAAATACAAGCCCAGTGTAAAACAACGACCAGACTTTGGTCCACAGTTCCAAAAGGAATTCAACTCACTAGTTGAAACATATTTCAACTTGAAAGTCAGAGTAGACGATCAAGAGGATAGCACTCTCGATTCTATTTCATTTACGTCCACAGAAGATGAAGAGGGTAATCGCCGCGACGCTCGTGAAGACGACAGAGTTGAAGAAGAACTCAGCGAGCGGGGTGCAGAAATCACGATGGGATACGTAGAGCTGACTGAAGGCTTTAGATTCAATATTAACAGAGAAAAGGGAAAGCTCTCATTTACTAAAGCGGAACAGGAAGAAAAAATCAATCAGGTAACCGAGATCATCCACAATGTACTCAGAGAAACTGGAGAGTATACCCAGTCACAAATCTCAGGAATTGAAGACGTACCTGAGTAGGGCATACTCGAACGACATCAGTCATGTCCGCTGTCGGAAAGCGGCTGCTGAAACAGAGCTTGACCCAGCTACTATTCAAACGATCTTCTCCGAACTCTGTTCAGAGGATATTCTTCAGGCATACCTCCAAATTCGTTGTCCGTACTGTACTACTCAACATGGAAAATTTGAAAGACGGAGTGAAGTCCCAAGCGAGACAAAGTATTGCTTTAATTGCGAGAACGAATTTGAGATGGACCGCCGGAGTAATTGGGAGGTGATCTATCGAATATCCGATGACCCCGGGGATTTTTTTCGAGACGGCCCGTCTAAGGTAGAGAGATTTATCGATAGCGCTCATGATTTGCCGCCAGAATTCTTTAAATCCGAGTTTCAAAATCTCAAGGATATGGAAAACCCTCAGCAGCGTGGACGGAAATTTGACTATTTTATGGGTTTGTTATTCCAACAGCTGCCCGGAGTAGAGGTTAGAACGCAGCAAGCCGGCGACGTGGGTGAAGTTGATGTACATCTTATTGGCGTTGATGCGCCAGATCAGGTCTATCGATTATTAGGTCGACATACTTTAATTGAAAATAAATGGGAAAAAGATCCAATCCAGAAACCGGAAATATCTAAGTTTCATGCCAAAGCCTGTGATCTATCTGGGTGCCATACCGCATATTTTGCGAGTATGAGCGGGTTCAGCACGGGACAACGAAAGCGGATCGGTGCATTAGCATATATGAAAAGCTGTGAGGACCCTCCACTACGTGGGTTTTGGGAGGATGATATCGATCAGATGGTAGATGATGGTACTCCGAATAATGTGCTTCGAGATAGATTGCTCAAGTAGCATTCCAATAACATCACTGAGTGAGTTCATAGCCGAGGCAGGCTAAATTCGGAACGTAACGGGCCCCGCAGTCCAGCCCGGAGGGAAGTCCCACCGCTGAAAGACAGCGCTCGCCTTTGGGAACGGCTGGTGGCGGGCGTCGATCTCGCCGTCGAGATTCAGTTGACCCTCGATAGTGATATCGTACATCTCGCCGTGGAACGGCTCTATGAATCCAGTATAGTGGAGTCTCATACATCGGTCGCGAATCAGCCCCTCCGCTTCCGGAACTCACGCTCGCGCCGCTCGCCATCTCGCCGGTCGACGGGTGGGGCCTCCATCGGTTCGCGCTCGCGCTAGGCTGTGGCCTACTCGCAGCGCTGACCGGACTCGCCTTCCATCGCCTATGACCGGGCACGAACGACCGATATCAGTAATTTCAACCGCTGGCCGGACCAACGGACGACCGGTGAGACTTCTATGACGGTTCCGACGCAGACGCTACCGAGCGGCGACGAACTCCCGCAGGTCGGGTACGGCACGTGGAACATCGGCGGCGAGACGGTCACGGAGGGCGTCCGCGCCGCCCTCGACGCCGGCTACGGGCACGTCGACACCGCCGAGGGGTACAAGAACGAGGCGGAGATCGGCGAGGCGCTGGCCGACTACGACCGCGAGGACGTGTTCCTCACGTCGAAGGTGCTCGCGAAGAACCTCAACTACGACTCGGTGATCGAGTCCTGCCGGGACTCGCTGGACCGACTGGGCACCGACTACCTCGACCTGTACCTGATCCACTGGCCCAACCCCGCGATCTCGCTGCGGGAGACGCTCGACGCGATGGCGACGTTGCACGACGAGGGGCTCGTCCGGAACGTCGGCGTCTCGAACTTCAGCGCCTACCAGCTGTCCTGCGCCCAGCACATCTCGGACGTGCCGATCGCCGTCAACCAGATCGAGTTCCACCCGTGGCTCCAGCGGCCCGACCTCGTCGAGTACTGCCGCGAGACCGACACCGTGGTCGAGGCCGCGGCGCCGCTGGCCCGCACCGAGGTCTTCGAGGACGAGGCCGTCCAGCAGCTGGCCGACGAGTACGGCAGGCACCCCGCCCAGATCGTCCTCAAGTGGGCGGTCGAGCGCGACATCGTCGTCCTGCCCAAGTCCTCCTCGCCGGACCACGTCGAGTCGAACCTCGAGTTGTTCGACTGGTCGATGGCCGACGAGGACCTGGAGACGCTGGACGGCCGCGACCGCGACGAGCCGGTGTACGACCACCCGGCCCGCGACTGGTCGAGCGACGTGTACGGCATCAACCAGTAGCGCAGTCCGGAGCGCCGCGCGGCCGCCTTTCACGTTTCTTCGGACCTGATTCCCGTCGTTCGCCGTATATCGTCCGCCGTTGCACGAACGACCCTGGCGACCCCTGCGAGGGTCGGTCGGCTCTCCGCGAGTCGAGAGATCGCTATCGTACACATCTCACGGGGAAATCGGGACGATGATTCATCTATGCCGAATTCTTCTTTGTATATGGGCGCCGATGGCGACTAAACCAAAACATTCATCACACAATTCTGCGAATATCCGAATATGAGCACCGATATGCGGTCGGTCGACGGACGATCGGTGGACGAGCCGGAGATCGTCGCGACGGTCGACGAGGCCGACGGGGACGCCCGGTTCGTCGTCGCCGACATCGCCCGCGACGAGGCGTGGGCCTCCGTTCCCGAGGCCGACGCCTGTTCGCTCGACGAGTGGCGCTAGACCGGCAGTCGGTGCAGCGGAACGACTCGTTTTCGACGGTAACACCGCTCCGGTAGCGATGCCGACGAACAGGACACACGAGGCGCTATTCGCGAGTTAGTTCGCGGCAGAAAGCGGGCCGGAAGGGATTTGAATCGGATGCAGACGTTCCCGCTCACTGCGTTGCGCGGGCTGCGACTGCCAGGGTTCAAATCCCTTCCGTGACGCACAGCAGGCGCTCGCGGATTCGAGCGACAGAGTGAGCGGGCCGGAAGGGATTTGAACCCCTGACCGTCTGATTAAGAGTCAGACGCTCTGCCGGACTGAGCTACCGGCCCTCGGATTCGAGTTACGGAGGTTGACTGAAATACGTTACTGTTCGGTCCCGGGCGGTCGGAACAAGGGGGAATTATATGCGTCGTGGCCTTTGAGGTGACACCATGAGCGCCGGCATCACGATGGCGTCGATGTCTCGATACGCCATCCTCGGGTGTGGAAGCGTGGGGCACGCCGTCGCCGAGGAACTCGTGAGCGAGGGCAAGGAGGTCGAGATCATCGACCGCGACGAGGGCCGCGTCGAGGCGCTGCGCGACCAGGACCTGGACGCCAACGTCGCGGACATCCGCGACGAGTCCGTCGTCGACGAGGTCGCCGACTGCGACGTGGTCCTCATCATGTCCTCCGACGTGGAGGCCAACTCCGCCGCCGTCGAGAACCTCCGCGCCCGCGGCGACGACCACTTCATCGTCGCCCGGGCCTCGGACCCCGTCTCCGCCGACGAGCTCAAAGACCTCGGCGCGGACGTGGTGATCAACCCCTCCGCCGTCATCGCCGACTCCGCGCTGCGCGCCCTCGAGACCGGCGAGCTGGAGTACAAGGCCCGCAACCTCGCCGAGGTCATCGACGACACCGAGGAGCGCATGGCCATCCTCGTCCACCGCAGCCCGGACCCCGACTCGATCGCCTCCGCCGCCGCGCTGCGGGACATCGCCGCCAGCCGCGACGTGGAGGCCGACATCATCTACGAGGGCGAGATCGGCCACCAGGAGAACCGCGCGTTCGTCAACCTGCTCGGCATCGACCTGGTCTCCCGCGACGAGGTCGACATGGACGACTACGACACCGTCGCCCTGGTCGACTACGCCAAGGGCGGCGAGCCCGCCGCCGGCGAGATCGACATCCTCCTCGACCACTACGAGTACGAGAACGAGGATCTGGACACCGGCTTCGAGGACGTGCGCTCGAACGTCTCCGCGACCTCGACCATCCTCACCAAGTACATCCAGGAACTCGATCTGAATCTCAGTCAGGAGGTCGCCACAGCCCTACTCTATGGCATCCGCGCGGAGACGCTGGACTTCAAGCGCGACACGACGCCCGCCGACCTGACCGCAGCGGCCTACCTCTACCCGTTCGCCGACCACGACACGCTCGAACAGGTCGAGTCGCCGTCGATGTCGCCCGAGACGCTCGACGTGCTCGCCGAGGCGATCCGCAACCGGGAGGTCAGCGGGAGCCACCTCGTCTCCAACGCCGGCTTCATCCGCGACCGCGACGCCCTGGCCCAGGCCGCCCAGCACCTCCTCAACCTGGAGGGGATCACCACGACCGCCGTCTTCGCCATCGCCGACGACACCATCTACCTCGCCGCCCGCTCGAAGGACATCCGCATGAACATCGGGAAGGTGCTCGACGACGCCTTCGGCGAGATGGGCGAGGCGAAGGGCCACTCGACCGACGCCGCCGTCGAGATCCCGCTGGGCATCTTCACCGGCATCGAGACCAGCGAGGACAACCGCGAGACGCTACTGCAGTTGACCGAGGAGGCGGTGCGGAAGAAGCTGTTCGACGCGATGGGCGTCGACTCCGCCGGCGAGAGCAACGGGAGCTGACGACGGCGCTTTTCGACGGGCCTCGCGCGAGCGGGAGATACATACCGGAGAGCGTGCTACGCGAAGCCATGAGCGACTCAGCGTGGAGCGACCGGATCGTCGGCGAGCGGATGCAGACCGACCGGGAGTTCGCCGAGAAGGTCGCCGCCTCGAACTTCTCGCGCCAGCAGTGGGGACTCATCATGACCGCCGTCGAGTTCGAGATCGAGAACCCCGGCGAGCCCGACTCGGCCCGGCTGGTGGCGGACACGAGCAAGATCGAGAGCGTCCTCCCGGAACTGGAGAAGGTCGACCGGGCGGCGGGGATGGCCGCGGGCGGCGGCCGACCCGACGACGACTCCGGGGGCATCCTCGACGGCGTGAAGGACGCGCTCGGGCTCGGCGGCGGAGACGACGGCCTCGACCGCGAACAGCTGGCCGCCGCCGAGGAGATGGCCCAGATGTACGCCGGCGACCTCCAGGAGAAGCTCGAAGCGAACGGGAAGTGGGAGGAGGTCTGCGTCCTCGCCCGGGAGTGATCGGCTTTCGCCGGTCGCCGCGACCCGGCACCGCCCGCCGGTTTCGACCCGCTACTCGCTGGTGAACAGGGTCAGCCCCTCGGCCTCGTAGATGTTGATGAGTTCGGCGACGATCTCGTCGTAGGACTCGCCGTCCTCGCGCAGTGCGTCCAGCCGCTCGATCGTCTCCTCGTCGAGTTCGACCGTCGGCATACACGGGAAACTACGTCCGCTGGAGTACAAAAATCTCGGGGACGACAGCCGAGTCGCGGACGGTCCGCCCGCGGGGTGGGCTTCGGGAACGGCCCGCGGTCTCAGAGCCGGTCGACGACGGCCGCGGTCACCTCGTCGGTCGAGGCGTCGCCGCCCAGGTCGGGAGTGCGCGGGCCGTCGGCGAGGACGCCCTCGACGGCCTCGCGGACGGCGGCCGCCTCGTCGCCGTAGTCGAGGTGGTCGAGCAACATCGCGGCCGAGAGGATCATCGCGGAGGGGTTGGCGATCCCCTCGCCGGCGATGTCCGGGGCGCTCCCGTGGACCGGCTCGAACAGCGCGTTGTCCTCGCCGACGTTCGCGCTCGGGAGCAGACCCAGGCCGCCGACGAGCCCCGCCGCCAGGTCCGAGAGCATGTCGCCCGCGAGATTGGGACAGATGACGACGCCGTAGTCCTCGGGGTGCATGACGAGGTGCATCGCCAGCGCGTCCATCAGCGCCGTGTCGTAGTCGACGTCGAACGAATCGCCCACCTCCTGAGCGGTCTCCAGGAACAGGCCGTCCGTCTCGCGCATGACGTTGGCCTTGTGGGCGACGGTGACGTTCTCGAAGCCGTTCTGTTTCGCGTACCGGAAGCCGAACTCGGCGATCTCGCGGGAGGCGTCCTCGGTGACCACGCGCGTCAGCGTGCGGACGCCGTCGTCGACCTCGGCCTCGATGCCGGAGTAGACGCCCTCGGTGTTCTCGCGGATGAAGACGAGATCCGTGTCCGGCTGGACGGCGTCGAGCCCGGGGTAGGAGCGTGCGGGGCGGACGTTGGCGAACGAGCCGACCACGTCGCGCAGCGGGAGGATCACGTCGGCGGCCGTCTCGCCGGCGGCGCCGAACAGCGTCGCGTCGGCGTCGGCGGCCAGCTCGCGAGTCTCCGCCGGTAGCGCCTCGCCGGTCGATTCCTTCACGGCGTCGCCGGCCTCGCCCTCGACGAAGTCGAAGTCCGCGTCGACCGCCTCCAGCACGCCGACTGCCGCCGGTGTGACTTCCTGCCCGATGCCGTCGCCGGGGATCACGGCGATCTCGTGAGTCATGCGAGTAACTCCAGGGGGTGCCGAAAAGAGGGTGTCGATGTGCGCTAGCGACCGCTCTCCGACTGGCACCGTTCCTCAGTCGCCGTGGTCGTTCCCGTCGGAGTCGGCGTCGCCGGTGTCCGCCAGCGCCCGCACCGGCGAGGCGTCGGCGCCCGCGAACCGGAGCGGGTGGGCGTGTAGTTCGAACCGGTCCGGGACCCGGTCGAGTCCCCGGAGGTTCTCGACGACCAGCCGGTCCGCGTCGAACAGCCGCTCGTGGACGGGGAAGCCGTCGGGCTCGCCCTCGCCCGCGCGCTCGGTCGGCGTCGGGTCCGGGTTGACCGTGTCGACGCCCAGGTCGCATCCGTGGTCGGCCAGCCACGCGGCGGCCTCGGCGGCGAGATACGGGTGGTCGAAGTACCGCTCGTCGCCCCAGTGGCGGTCCCAGCCGGTGACGACGACGACCACGTCGACCTCGGCGGGGTCGACGGTCAGCGCGGCCCGGACCGCGTCGAGGTCGACCCGTTCGCGCGCGTCGAGCGGGCGCGGGTCCGCCGCGGCGGCGTCGAACCGGAACCGCTCGACGGGGAACTCGTCGAGCGCCGGCCCGTCCGTGAGATGCGCGGGCGCGTCGACGTGCGTTCCGGCGTGGGAGTCCAGGTCCAGCCGGGTCGTCCGGTAGCCGTCCGCGTCGAGCGTCGCGTCGGGCTCGACCCCCACGGGCTCCGTCCCGGGGTACACCGGCATCCCTGTCGCCAGCGGGTGCGTGAGGTCCAGCGTGGGCACCCGCGGGCCTACGCCCGCCGGGGTGAAATGGGCGGCGCCGTAATCACGAGCGGCCCCTCACCCGCGCGGGCCGTCCGAATCGATATCACCGCTGATAACTGATGAATCAAGCATAAGAGAACCGGCGATAGCTGAGGTGATAATGAGACTGAGTGCGAAACTCATCCTCGTCTTTCTGGTAGTTTCGCTGATACCGACGGCGGTGGTCGGGGTGACGGCGAACGGGGCGATGACGGACCTGAGCGAGCAGTCCCAGCGCGCGAGCGCGGCGTCGCTGGAGGCGCAGGTGACCGACGAGCTGAACAACAGCGTCGAGGCGCGCAGCGAGGAGATCGGGAACCTGCTCAACGAGCGCCGCGCCGACGTGAAGTCGCTGGCGGGGACCGCGGCGGTCGCCGACTACTACGCGGCGGCCAGCGGCGAGTCGGCCGCAGCGCGCGAGCGGAGCGCGCAGCAGGCCGGCTACGTCGCGCTACACGTCCGCGACGCCGTCGAGAGCACCGCCGAGACGGTGCTCGCCGAGCGCTACGACGGGCGCGACTGGGCGGACCTGAGCGCCGAGGAGCAACGGGCCGTCGAGGCGGCCGTCGAGCGGCGGATCGCCGGCACGGCCGGCAACGGGACGACCGACGAGGGGGCGCTGGCCGACACCTTCCGCCCCGGCTACGTCGGCGAGACGGGCCACGCGACGGTCACCGACCGCGAGAGCCGGGTCGTCGTCCACCACGAGGTCGGCGACGGCCAGCGACTCGCCGACGGCGTCGGCGAGCTGTCGATGGTCTACGACGCGGTCAACCGGACGGTCCGCTCCGACGCGAGCGTCCGCAACGGCAGCGACTGGGCGACAGAAGCCTACACCGCCGACACCGCGGAGGGCGACGAGGCGACGCGGGTCGTCTCCTACACCTACTACGACCGCTTCGACTGGGTGATCGCGCCGAGCGTCTCCGCCGCGGAGTTCCGCCAGCGCGGCGTCGCCGACGCGCGGTCGACCGTCGCGTCGTCCTTCGAGAGCGCGCTGTGGACCCAGACGATGACGGTCGACGGCGGGAACGTCCAGGCCTACCGGAGCCTCCGGCTGACCGACGCCGAGGGCCGGGAGATCGTCGGCGTCACGCGCACCGACACCGGATCGGTGAACGTCTCGACGGACGGGACCGCCTACGCGGACGCCGAGTGGTTCTCCCGGGCGGAAGGCGCCCGTCCCGGCCGAGTCGTCGTCGGCGACGTCGGGATGCGCGGCGGCGAACAGCGAGCGATGCTCGCGACCCCGGTGTACCACGACGGCCGGCTGGCCGGCGTGCTGGCGGCGGAGTTCAACTACCACCACGTCACCAACATCACCAACAGCGTCACGGTCGCCGACTCGGGCTACCTCTACGTCGTCAACGACCGGGGCGAACTCGTCAGCTACCCCCGCGAGGCGCTACTGCGCGATCAGGCCAACCTCGCTCAGGGGGCGCTGGGCGACTCCCTGGCGACGATCGTCAACGAGCGGATGCTCCGGGGCGAGGCCGGACTCGCGACCTACAGCCTCGGCAACGACAGCGACGCGGCCAAACGCTACGTCGGCTTCCGGCCGATCGACGTGGGCGAGCGGACCTTCACCATGGTCGCGACCGTCCCCGAGTCCGACGTGACCGACCCGGCGGCGGCCCTGGGTGCGCAACTGCGCGCGGAGGCCGACGCGACCCGGCAGACGATCCTGCTCATCCTCGGCGCGGTCCTCGTCGGCGTCGTCGCGACCGGCTACGGGCTCGCCCGCTACTTCGCCAGGCCGATCGAACAGGTCCGCGACCACGCCCAGCGCCTCGCTCGCGGCGAGTTCGACGAGGAGTTAGACGTGGACGCGGGCAACGACGAGATCGGCGAGATGGTCACCGCCTTCGAGGAGATGCACGGCAACCTCTCGGTGGCCGCCGCCCAGGCCGACGCGCTGGCCGACCAGGAGTTCGACGCCCCGGTCCTCGACGAGGAGGTGCCCGGCCGGCTGGGCGCCGCGCTGTCGACGATGCACGAGAACACCGAGGCGTTCGTCGCGGATCTGGACGAGGCCCGCAGCGAGGCCGAGGCTGCCCGCGAGGAGGCCGAACAGCTGGCCGAAGACCTGCAACGGCAGGCTCAGGAGGCCGCGGAGGTGCTCGAACGGGCCGCCGACGGCGACCTGACCGCGCGGATGGACGCCGACCGCGACAGCGAGGCCATGCGGACCATCGCCACCGAGTTCAACGCGATGCTGGCCGACCTGGAGTCGACCGTCGTCGAGATCAAGCGGTTCAGCGACGAGGTGGCGGGCGCCAGCGAGCAGGTCTCCCGCGGGTCGAGCGAGGTCGCCTCCGCAAGCCGGGAGGTCGCCGAGTCCATCGAGGATATCGCCGACCGCGCGGCCGAGCAGACCGGGAGCTTAGAGGAGGTCTCCGGTGAGATGAACGACCTCTCGGCGACCGTCGAGGAGATCGCCTCCTCGTCGGACGAGGTGGCCGAGCTCTCGGCGGCGGCCGCCGCGGACGCCCGCGAGGGGACCGACCTGGCCGAGGAGTCCATCGACGTGATGGAGACCATCGAGGACCGGGCCGACGCGACCGTCGACGAGATGGAGCGGCTGGAGGCGGAGGTCTCGGAGATCGACGAGATCGTCGCGCTCATCGACGACATCGCCGAGCAGACGAACGTCCTCGCGCTGAACGCCTCCATCGAGGCCGCCCGCGCCGGCGAGGCCGGCGAGGGCTTCGCGGTCGTGGCCGAGGAGGTCAAACAGCTCGCCGAGGAGACGAGCGAGGCGACCGACGAGATCGCCGCCCTCATCGACGGCGTGGAGTCGTCGACCGCCGAGACGGTCGCGGACATGCGCGAGATGCACGAGACCGTCGCGGACGGCCGCGAGACCATCGACGAGAGCCTGCGGACGCTGGAGGAGATAGCCGACCACGTCGAGGAGGCCAACACCGGCGTCCAGTCGATCAACGACGCCACGGACGAGCAGGCCGCCTCCGCCCAGGAGGTCGTCGCGATGGCCGACGACGTGGCCGACGCGAGCCGCGAGACCCGCGCGGAGGCTCAGGAGGCCGCCTCCGCCGCCGAACAGGGGACCACGACCGCCTCGCAGATGGCCGGCACCGCCGACGAGCTGGACGACCTGGCGGCGCAACTGCGCGAGCGACTCGACGAGTTCACGGTCGATGACGGGACCGCGGACGGAGCCGGGACCCCGGACGGAGCCGGGACCGCGGACGGAGCCGGGACCGCGGACCCGTCCGCGTCCGCCGGCGACGACCGTGCGGCGACCGACGGTGGGAAAGAGTGACCCCGGCCGCTCGCGGTCGCGCCCACCCACAAGCCACGGTCGAACATTGAAAGCCCTGGGAACGGTAGGAACGATCGATGTCTGACTCCGCAGGGCTGGCTCCCGGAGCGCGGGCGGATCGGGAGCTGCCCGATGGACCGTCGCTCCGGGCGCAGTTCGCGACGGCCGACCTCCCGCGACATCTCGCGCTGTTCTACCGCACCCGCGCGGAGCAGCTCGCGGCGGTCTCGGCGTTCGTCGAGCGAGGGCTCGCCCTCGGCGAGCGGGTCGTCTATCTCGCCGACGACAACGACGTCGAGACGGTGGTCGAGGCGCTCGAAGCGACGGGGATCGACGTGGCGTCTCACCGCGACCGCGGGCGGCTCCGCGTCGACGACGCCCGGACGGTCTACGGCGAGGACACGTTCGACCCGGCCCGGACGGTCGACGGCGTCGAGACGCTCGCACGCGAGGCCGTCGAGGGCGGGTACGCGGGACTCAGACTCGCCGGCGAGAACACCTGGTCGTTCGGGTTCGACTGCGAGTTCGACAGCGTGGTCGAGTTCGAGCGCGACTTCGACCGCCGGTGTCCGGAGTTCGACGTGACTGCGCTCTGCCAGTACAGCCTCGACCGGTTCGACGACGCCGCGGTCGGCAAGGCGCTCCAGACCCACGAACAGGTCGTCTACCGCGGACGGCTCTGCGAGAACCCCTACTACGTGCCGCCGGCGGAGGCCCTGGAAGCCGGCGCGCCGCTCTCGAACGGCGCGCTGTTGCTCGAACAGACCCGTGACGTCGACCGGTTCGAGCGCGACATCGAACGGCGCGAACAGCGCCTCTCGGTCGTCAACCGCGTCCTCAGACACAACCTCCGAAACGACCTCAACGTGATCCTCGGCCGCCTGGAGTGGTTCGAGCGCTCCGGTACGGACCACGGGGCGGACGAACATCTCCGGGCCGTCCGCGACGCGGCCGAGCGCCTCGTCGCGCTCTCCGAGAAGGCTCGATACGTCGACCGGACGCTCGAATCGGTCGACCACGGACAGGTCGACCTCGTCGACTGTATCGAGGAGACCGTCGGCGACCTCGAAGCCGAGTATCCGGACTTCCGGGTCGCCCTCGAACGCGCGCCGTCCGACGCGGCCGCCGCCGACGGCGTCGTCCGACTGGCGATCCGCGAGACCCTCTCGGTCGCCGCGGACCGACTGGACGACTCGTCGGTCTCCGTCTCGGTGCGAACCGACGGCCCCGGCGGCGTGGCGACCGTCGACATCGGCGCGACCGACCCGTTCGTCTCCCGGGCGACCCGCGACGCCTTGCGTTCGGGCTCCGAGGAGTCGCTCCAGCACGCCGACGGCCTCAGTATGTGGGTCGTCAAGTGGGTCGTCGAGTCGATGAACGGGTCCCTCCGTATGCCCTCGGACGGCCCGGTCGACCGGATCGAGTTCACCGTGCCGACCGTGCCGAGCGTCGACCCGGCCGACGAATCCGTCTAGAGCCGTCGGCGAGGACAGCGGTCGAATGCGGCGTCAGAAAGCGACAGCGTCCGGGAGGCGACCGACGCGAGTCAGTCCGCTGATTCGAGGTACGGCAACGACGCGGCCGTCTCCTCGATGGCGTTCTGGTTCGCCTTCATCAGCGCGGTGGTGTCCCAGTTGCCCTCGACTAGGGCTTCGCGCTGGGCGCGGTCGACGCTGACGCTGATCTCGTTGTCGCCGTACGTGACCGTCTCGGCGCGCACGTCGACCTCGATCTCGCCGTCGGGGTTGTCGTCGACCCACTGCTGGAGGGCGTTGATCGTCTCGTGGTCGGCGGTCACGGTGGGGATGCCGAGCGCGAGGCAGTTGCCCGCGAAGATCTCGGCGAACGATTCGCCGATGATGGCGTCGATGCCCCAGCGCATGAGCGCCTGCGGGGCGTGTTCGCGCGAGGAACCACAGCCGAAGTTGGCGTTGACCACCATGACGTTCGCGTCCTGGAACCGCTCCTCGTTGAACGGGTGGTCCTTCTCGTTGTCCTCGTCGTCGAACCGCTGGTCGAAGAAGGCGAACTCGCCCAGCCCGTCGAAGGTGACGACCTTCATGAACCGCGCCGGGATGATCTGGTCGGTGTCGATGTCGTTGCCGCGGATCGGGATGCCCGACCCCTCGACGTAGTCGACGGAGGGGATGTCGTCGGCGTCGACCATCAGGCGGACACCTCCGCTTCCGACAGCTCGCGCACGTCAGAGACCTCGCCGGTGATCGCCGCTGCGGCGACCATCCGCGGGTTCATCAGGACGGTGCGGCCGTCCTTGGAGCCCTGGCGGCCGACGAAGTTGCGGTTCGACGAAGACGCACAGGCCTCGTCGCCCTCCAGCTGGTCCTCGTTCATGCCGAGGCACATCGAACAGCCGGCGTTGCGCCAGTCGAAGCCGGCTTCCTCGAAGACGTCCTTCAGGCCCTCCTCCTCGGCCTGCTGCTGGACGCGCTGGCTGCCGGGGACGACCATCGCGCGCACGTCGTCGGCGACCTCGCGGCCCTTCACGACGCGGGCCGCCCGACGCAGGTCCGGCAGGCGCGCGTTGGTACACGAGCCGAGGAAGGCCACGTCGATGTCGTAGCCCGCCATCGTCTCGCCGGGCTCGACGCGCATGTGCTCCTGGGCGCGCTTGGCCGTGTCGACCTTGTCGTCGGCCAGGTCCTCGGGGGCCGGGATCGGGTCGTGGATGCCGATCCCCTGGCCTGGCGTGGTGCCCCAGGTGACGACGGGGTCCAGCTCGCTCGCGTCGATGCGGACCACGTCGTCGTACCCGGCGTCCTCGTCGGAGCGGATGGACTCCCAGTAGGGCTTCAGCTCGTCGAACTTCTCGGGGTGCTCCCGGAAGTAGTCGGTCTCGGCCAGCCACTCGAAGGTGGTCTCGTCGGGGTTGACGTAGCCCGCGCGGGCGCCGCCCTCGATGGACATGTTGCAGATGGACATCCGCCCCTCCATGTCGAGGTCCTCGATGGCCTCGCCGGCGTACTCGTAGACGTAGCCGACGCCGCCCTCGGTACCCAGGCGGCGGATGATCTCCAGGATGACGTCCTTGGCCTCGACGCCCTCGCCGAGTTCGCCGTCGACCTGGATCTTCCGCACCTTCTGCTTCTCCATCGCGATGGTCTGGGTGGCCAGCACGTCGCGGATCTGGGAGGTCCCGATGCCGAACGCGAGCGCGCCGAACGCGCCGTGCGTGGAGGTGTGCGAATCGCCGCAGACGATGGTCTTGCCGGGCTGAGTGAGCCCCTGCTCCGGGCCGACGACGTGGACGATGCCCTGCTCGCCGCTGGACGGGTCGAGAAAGTCGATGCCCGCCTCGCGGACGTTCTCCTCCAGCTCGGACATCATGTTCTCGGCCGCGTCGTCGCCGTAGGGCCGCGACTGGTCGGCCGTCGGGACGATGTGGTCGACCGTGGCCAGCGTCAGGTCCGGTCGCGCGACCTCGATGTCCCGTTCGCGGAGCATCCCGAACGCCTGCGGGCTCGTGACCTCGTGGATGAGGTGGAGCCCCACGAACAGCTGGTCCTGCCCGTTGGGCAGGGTCGTCACCTTGTGCCGGTCCCAGACCTTGTCGTACAGTGTTCCCTGACTCATACTGATCCGTCTCGTCCCTCTTCACCCCGCTGGAAGACGCGGTTGGCGTCCGCCGCGTCGTCGTCGGGGTGCTCGTGGTCGACGTCTTCCATCGTCTGCTCGTCCGTCCCGTCTTCCGCCTCTGCTCGACCGCCGTCGGCGGCCACCGCCGGCCCGCGCTGGAAGGCGAAGTCGTCGCCGAACGCCTTCCCGGTGTGGGGGTTGGTGTGGCTGAACTCGGCCATCGTCGCCTTCGGGGCCGCGTCGCCGACGGTGTCGGTCGTCGTTTCGGTCGTCGGTGTCGCGGTCGGTTCGTCTGTCATCTGTCTGTGTCGTGGTCGGTCACTCGTCGGCTTCCTCCCACGCGAACAGCTCGCGCAGGCGCCCGCCGACGTCCTCGATCTGGTGGTTCTGTTCGGCGTCGCGGTACTGCTTGTAGGCCGGCCGGCTGGCCTGGTTCTCGTTGATCCACTCGCGGGCGAACTCCCCGTTCTGGACCTCCTCGAGGAGCTCGTCCATACCCTCGCGGTCGATGACCTCCTCGCCGCGGGTGAGCCCGCCGTACTCCGCAGTATCGGAAACGGAGTTCCACATGCCCATGTGGCCGCCCTCGTACATGAGGTCGACAATCAGCTTCAGCTCGTTGAGACACTCGAAGTAGGCCATCTCGGGGGCGTAGCCCGCGTCGACCAGCGTCTCGAAGCCGGCCTTGACCATCTCGGTGACGCCGCCACAGAGGACGGCCTGTTCGCCGAACAGGTCGGTCTCGACCTCCTCCTGGAAGGTCGTCTCGATGACGCCCGCGCGGGCGCAACCGATGGCCTGCGCGTAGGCCAGCGCCTGCTCCTTCGCGGAGCCGGTGGCGTCCTGCTCGATGGCGATGAGACCCGGGGTGCCCTCGCCGCGCTTGTACGTGCGGCGGACGAGGTGGCCGGGGCTCTTGGGGGCGACCATCGTCACGTCGACGCCCTCCGGCGGCTCGATCTGGCCGTAGTGGACGTTGAAGCCGTGGGCGAACTGCAGCGTGTCGCCCTCCTCGATGCCGTCGGAGATGGCCTCGTAGACGGCCGGCTGGACGGTGTCCGGGACGAGCATGACGACGATGTCCGCCTCGGCGGCGGCGTCGTCAGGCGTCTCGACGCGGAGGCCGTCGGCCTCCGCCTCCTGCCGGGAGCTCGACCCCTCACGGAGGCCGACGACCACGTCGACCCCGCTGTCGGCGAGGTTCTGCGCCTGCGCGTGGCCCTGGCTGCCGTAGCCCAGGATGGCCACGGTCTCGTCCTCGATGTACGATGCGTCGGCGTCGCCGTCGTCGTAGACGGGTACGGTGAAGTCGTCAGTCATCTGTAGCTGTCTGAGGGGTCTCGCCCGCCTCTGATATTGTCTCCGCTTTCCGCCGCGTGTCTTCGAGCGTGGTGTCGCCGCGCTCGACCGCCGCCGCGCCCGTGCGGACGACCTCCTGCACGTCGAACTGGTCGAACGCCTCGATCGCGGCCTCGATCTTCTGCTGGCTGCCGGTGATCTCCACGGTGATGGCCTCCGGCGAGGCGTCGACGACGTTGCCGTCGTACATGTCCGCGACCGCGTTCACGTCGTCGGGCTTCTCGCCGCTGACCTTCACGAGGATCAGCTCGCGCTGGACCGCCTCCGGCTCCAGCTCCTCGACGGAGATGACCGGCACGAGCTTCTCCAGCTGTTTCTTGGCCTGCTCGACCCCCGGCTCGGGCTCCTCGATGACGATCGTCATCCGGGCGACCTCGGGGTCGTCTGTGGCGCCCACGGTGAGGCTCTCGATGTTGAACTGCCGGCGGCTGAACAGGCCGGAGACCTCCGCGAGGACGCCCGGCTCGTGGTTCACCAGCGTCGACAGCACCGCCTTGCGCGGCTGGTGTGTCGCCTCGGCCTCGGGGTCGATGCGAATGCCCTGCGAGTTCCGACGGCCCTCCGGTCGCATCCGCTCGTCCGGGTGCGGGCCGTCCATTCCCTGTGTCATGGTTGTGTCTCCTCGTTGTTAGATATCGTCCAGCTGGTCGCCGTTCAGTGCGAACAGGCCGTTGTCCCCGCCGCTGGGGACCATCGGGTAGACGTTCTCCGCCGGGTCGATGATCGCGTCGATGACCGCGGGCCCGTCGTAGTTGCGCGCCTTCTCGATTATCTCGTCGACCTCCTCGGGGTCCTCCAGGCGGAACCCGCGGGCGCCGAAGGCTTCCGCGAGCATATCGAACTGCGGGATCCACGGGTACTCCGAGGCCATCCGCCGGCCCTCGTAGAAGCCGTCCTGCCACTGGCGGACCATCCCGACCGCCTCGTTGTTCAGGACGACGTACGTGATATCGAGATCCTCGCGAACCGCGACGGAGAGTTCCTGGACGGTCATCAGGAAGGAGCCGTCGCCGTCGAAGCAGACGACCTCCTGGTCGGGCGCGGCGATCTTCGCGCCGATGGCCGAGGGGACGCCGTACCCCATCGTGCCCAGGCCGTGGCTGGAGACCCAGGTGCGGGGCTCGGTGAACGTCCAGAACTGGCTGGCCCACATCTGGTGTTGCCCGACGCCGGTCGTGACGATGGCGTCGTCGTCGGCCAGCTCGGAGAACCGCTCGACCACGTACTGGGGCTTGAGCGGCTCGTCGTCCGGCGTGTCGTAGGTCATCGCGTACTCGTCTTTCCACGCCTGGCACTGCTCGCGCCACTCGGCGTACTCGTCGGGCGAGGTGTCCAGCGCCTCGTAGGCGACGGGCATCGCGTCGTCCAGCTGGCGCAGGACCTGCTTCGCGTCGCCGACGAGCGGGTAGTCCGCCTCGATGTTCTTGCTGATCTCGGCGGGGTCGATGTCGACGTGGATCAGTTCGGCGTCGGGCGCGAACGTCTCGACGTCGCCGGTCAGGCGGTCGTCGAAGCGCGTCCCGATGGCCAGCATGCAGTCTGTATTGGTGATCGCCATGTTGGCGTAGCCGGTGCCGTGCATCCCGGCCCACTCCAGCGAGAGCTCGTGGTCCTCCGGGAAAGATCCGATGCCCGGCATCGTCGTGATGACCGGAATCTCGTAGTCGGTGGCGAACTGCCGTAGCTCGTCGCTGGCCTCGGCCTTGATGACGCCGCCGCCCGCGAGCACGACCGGGCGCTCGGCCTCGGCCAGCGCCGCGGCCGCCGCGTCGACGGCCTCGGCGTCGGCCTCGGTCGGCGGGTTGTACGTGTCCGGCGTCTCCGGTTCGCCCGGGAACGCGTCGGTCTCGCCCTGGGTCACGTCCTTCGGCAGGTCGACCAGCGTCGGGCCCTGGCGCCCCTCGTCGGCCAGCGCGAACGCCTCGCCGACCTCGGTGCCGACCGTGTCCGAGTCCCCGGCGAAGTAGCTGTGCTTGGTGACCGGCTGGGTCACGCCCACGGTGTCGGTCTCCTGGAACGCGTCGTTGCCGACCATCTCGGTCGAGACCTGCCCGGTCAGTGCGATGACCGGGTCCGAGTCCATCGACGCGTCCGCGAGGCCGGTCACGAGATTGGTCGCGCCGGGCCCCGAGGTCGCCAGGCAGACGCCCGGCTTGCCCGAGACGATGCCGTAGGCGTCCGCCGCGTGGGAGGCTCCCTGCTCGTGGGCCATCGTGATGTGGGTCAGCTCCTCGGAGTCGTACAGCGCGTCGTAGACGGGCATGATCGCCCCGCCCTGCACGCCGAACAGCGTCTCCGCGCCGGCCTGTTCGAGCGCCGCGACGACCGACTCCGCGCCCGTCGACACGGTGTCCCGGGTCGTCGAGCCGTCGTCGGCCTCCGCCGGTGTTGTCTCCGCCGCCTGTTCGTCCGCGTCCGTCCCGTCGCCCTCCGGTGGCGACACTGGTGTTTGCTCGCTCATGTGTGGTGGTGTCGTCGAGTCAGCTCCGCGTCGGTCCGATGCGTCCGCCGAGAATGAACAGCTGTGAGATGTGGGGCTAGGGAGCCCCTACGATCACGCGAAGCGCGCCGCTGGACGCGAGTTCGGTCGGCTCGCCGCCAGCGATCGGTCTCATCACTACGGGTATCTGCACACCGGCGGCAATAAATTTTCCGTGTCCGCCGCGCGGCCGCTGACGCCGCTCGTGTAGCTCTCGGCGTTCGCGCGGCTTCCGCCGCTCGCGCGGCTCCCCGGTGGAGCGTCGGCTCTCTCCGTGTGCGCTCGGCGGCCGGGGAGGCGGGCATCGTCCTACGCCCGGACCTCCTCTTCGGAGACCTCGCGGTCGACGCCCGCGTCCTGGGCGAACTCCTCCAGGACCTCCATGGTGACGCGGTTGTCGTCCGCGCCGAACTCCTTGACGCGCCGGGTGATCTCGCGCACCTCCTCGTCGGTGGGCTCGTAGCCCGCCTCGACCAGCCGCTCGCGCACCGAGTGCTGGCCGGTGTGTTTGCCCAGGACGAGTTCGCGCTCGGCCCCGACCATCTCCGGGGTCATGACCCCCGGCTCGAACGTGTCGGAGTTCTCGATGACGCCGGCCGCGTGGATCCCGCTCTCGTGGGAGAAGGCGTTGCGGCCGACTACCGGCTTGTTCGCCGGCACCGGGATGTCGCTCTTGCCCTCGATGACCCGCGAGATCTCGGTGATCCGCGTCGTGTCGATCCCCGTGTCCACGTCGTACAGCGACTCCAGGGCCATCACGACCTCCTCGTAGGCCGCGTTGCCCGCGCGCTCGCCGATGCCGTTGACCGAGACCTGCGCCTGCGAGGCGCCCGCCTCGAAGCCCGACAGCGCGTTCGCGGCCGCCAGCCCGAAGTCGTCGTGCGTGTGCACGTCGATGCGGGCGTCCGTGCGGTCGACGACCTTGGCGATCATGTCGCGGAACCGGCCGGGCGTCGCCACCCCGCAGGTGTCCGGGATGTTGATCCAGTCGGTGCCCGCCTCGGAGACGGCGTCGACGACCTCCATCAGGAACGCCTCGTCGGTCCGGGTGGCGTCCATCGGGGAGAACATGCACTCCACGCCGGCCTCCTTGACGCGCTCGACCGACTGGACGGCGCGCTCGACGGCCTGCTCGCGCGTGGCGTGCATGGAGTCCTCCAGCTGTACGTCGCTCGTCGAGACGAACACGTGGACCAGCTCGACGCCCGAGTCCAGTGCCGCTTCGACGTCTTTCTCGACGACCCGGGCCAGCCCGCAGGTCGTCGTCGAGGTCGCTTCCGCGATGTCGCGGACGGCCTCGAATTCCGCGTCGGAGTTGACCGGGAAGCCCGCCTCGATGACGTGCGTTCCCATGTCGTCCAGCACCGCCGCTATCTCCCGTTTGTCTTCGTAGGAGAACGACGTGCGCGGCGACTGCTCCCCGTCGCGGAGCGTGGTGTCGAAAATGCGTGCCTCGTGGACTTCCGAGGTACTATTCAGAGTACCCTGGAAGAACTCGATCCGCCGGCGAAGCCGACGTGCCCTCTGTATTGGACATTGTACCCCTATCTGTTCTCTCGGGGGCAATAAAGGCTCCGCTCGGCTCGGTGGCGCGCTAGCGCGTGGCACGATGTTGTTCTTGACTAGTAATGACCCGGTTTTGGGGATAGAACCGGACATCTTCTGTACTTACAACCCACTGTATGGCCGAGAGAGACGGTGATTCCGACGAAAGAGATTTGTGAGTTGAATATATACGAATGTCCCATGAGCGATCAGTTTACCGAGATAAAGTATGTTGGAGAACACCGAGCGGATGTGTTATCTCAAGCGGGATACACCTCTTTAGAGGAACTGAGTCAAGCCACAAAACAGGAAGTTGCATCAGTAGATGGTCTGGATGAGGCTATTGCTGAAAGAATTGTACATCACTTCGAAAAAGAACGATAGTCTACCGTGTAGGCGGGGAGATCCGACTCTGTGGGTAGAACCGGATAGGAGACTGTCGGAGAGTCGTCAACCAGAAACTAAGGCCCAGAGTGGCGGGCCGGGAAAGATTCGAACTTTCCTGCACCAAGCGGCCCCCGGCACCGGGATTTGAACCCGGGCACGGGCCTTAGCAGGGCCCCGCTCTATCCGAGCTGAGGCTTATGCCGGCTCGCATCACTCATATGATTACCATACGGAATAAACTCTTTGGTAGATTCTCTATGGAAATGGACAGGATCAGAATACCTGATCCCACGGGACCTTGTGCTGCCGCCCGTTCCGCCCGGCGTCGTTCCACTCGCCACTGACGATCTCGGTGACGGTCGACGACTTCCGCCGGACCACGTCGTCGCTCTCGTCGAATAGCACGAACGCGTACCAGGCGGTTTGCCCCTCTGCGCCTTCCGCCGCCGTCAGCGAGCGGTGTTGGTCCCCCCACAGCCTGAACCGGCCTGCGGCGCCGCTCGCGAGCGTTTCGTGAATCCAAGCGATTATCAAGGCATACACTTGAGTAGCTGGTCGACGAAATCACCGGAGAATGAACGGTTTAGCCGGAAAGACGGCGCTCGTCACCGGAGCAGGGTCAGGTATCGGACGCGCGTCGGCACTGCGATTCGCCGAGGAGGGTGCGAACGTCGTCGTCGCGGATATCGACACCGATGGCGGACGGGAGACCGTCGACCTGATCGAGGACGCCGGCGGCGACGCTGTTTTCGTGGAAGTCGACGTGTCCGACACCGAGTCGGTCGAGCGGATGGTCGACGCCGCCGTCGAGACCTACGGCGGGCTCGACTTCGCGCACAACAACGCCGGTATCCTCACCGACTTCGTGGAGACGACGGGCATCAGCGAGGCCAACTGGGACCGGATCGTCGACATCAATCTCAAGGGGATCTGGGCCTGCATGAAGGCCGAACTCCCGGTCATGGAACGCCAGGGCGGCGGCGCCATCGTCAACACCGCTTCGGAGGCCGGGCTCGTCGGGATGGGCGGGCTCTCCAGTTACTCGGCCAGCAAACACGGCGTGGTCGGCCTGACGAAGTCCGTCGCGCTGGAGTACGCCGAGCGCGGGGTCCGCGTCAACGCCATCGCGCCCGGGCCGACGAAGACGAACATCCAGTCCGGAATCGTCGGCGACGCCGGCGGGTCGTCGATACTCGGCCGGATCCGTTCGATCGTTCAGATGGTCAAGATGGCGCTCTGGAGCTTCCGCGCCGACTTCGATACGTCCGCGATGCGGGACGTGCCGATGGGCCGGATCGCCGAACCGGAGGAGATGGCCGGCGCGGTCGCCTTCCTCTGCTCTGACGACGCCTCCTACATCACCGGCGTCACCATCCCCGTCGACGGCGGCCAGGCGGCCGACTGATCGACGGACGACAGCGGGACGTACGGCCGCTCCCGAAAGCGGGTCGCCCGTCGGCGTCACCCACTCTCGGTCGAGTCCCGGGAGCCGTCGAGTCCGACCTGCTCCAGTCCCGGCGTCTCGCGGTTCGACAGCCTGTCGCCGCCGTAGACGGCCACGACGAGGACGGCGAGCGCGACCAGCGGGAGGGCGCCGGTCACTTCGGCGAGGAGGTTCAGTGCCGGGTCGGGCACGCCGCCGGGGGCCATCGCTCCGGTGTCCGCCGGGTGGAAGACGCCCATGCCGTTGACGCCGGCGTGGAACACCGCGACGGCGAGCACGCTCCCGCCCGTGCTGTTGTACATCCAGGCCCAGAGGACCGAGCCGGACAGGATCGAGACGATCCAGAGTAGCTGCTGGGAGAGCGGCCACGCGCCGTGGGTCGTCGCCGCGTTCAGGAACAGGGGGAGGTGCCAGCCGGCCCACGCGACGCCGACCAGCAGGCTCGACGCGAGCGCGCTGTAGCGCTCCTGCAGGAGCGGCAGCATGAACCCGCGCCACCCAAGGTCCTCTTGCCCCCCGCCCCAGACCGTCCCCCAGGCCAGCACGAAGAGGTAGATCCCCGGGAACGGGAACGTGCTCAGGTCGACCGGTCCGCCGAGGAGGACGAACAGCGCGCTCCCCGTGATCAGGATCAGGAAGGGGAGCCCGAGCGCGACCGCCCACCACCTGAGCCCGATCCGCCAGCGGAAGAACTGTCCGACCCACTTCCGGAGGTCGCCCCCGCTCGCCCAGATGACCGCGGCCGCTCCGACCGGCGGCCCGAACCCTCCAAACCCGATGAGGATCGACTGGGTCCACGACGCTTCCAGCCCGGCCGCGACGACCACCCCCTGTATCAGCCAGGTGAAGGCGTAGGTGATCGCGAGAAACGACGCGAGGCGATGACTGTCGACCCACGCGCGGGCTCTCGATCGGTGAACCGGTCCGGTGGCCGTCCCGCTGGGAGCGTCCATACCCGTACTGTACCCACCCGCGGGAAATAGTTTATTTCCGGAATGACATATTACCCGTCGACTTACTCAAGATCTTTCGAGCGGAGGACCGGTATCGAGGGGCGTCCCCGCCGCCGTCAGAACGGGTACTCGCGGGGCTCGCGCTGCAGCGAGATCCACTTCGTCTCGGTCACCTGTTCGAGGATGGTCCCATCGTTGTACCCGCCCATGCCGGAGGCGCGGGTCCCGCTGAAGGTGACGTGGGCCTCGTCGTTGATCGGCTGGTCGTTGACGTGGACCTGGCCCGTCTTCATGCGGTCTGCGATGTCCATCCCGGTCCCGAGGTCGCCGGCGTGGACCGACCCGGCGAGGCCGTACTCGGTGTCGTTCGCGATTTCGACCGCCTCGTCGATGTCGGAGAAGGGGATGACCGGCGCGATGGGGCCGAAGTGCTCGTTGCAGGCGGCGGCCATGTCGTTGGTCACCCCCGAGAGCACGGTCGGGCGGACGACCAGCGAGTCGTCGACGCCCTCTAGCTCGGCCGTCTCGCCGCCCGTCTCCAGGGTCGCGCCGGCGTCGACCGTCTCCTCGACGTACGCCAGCATCTCGTCGCGCTGGGACTCGTCGATGATCGGGCCGACGACGGTGTCCTCGTCGTGAGCGCTCCCGACCGGGAGCGACTCGGCGCGGTCGACGAGCGCGTCCACGTAGTCGTCGTAGATATCCTCGTGGACGACGTGGCGGTTGATCGAGATGCAGACCTGGCCCTGGTGGACGAACGAGCCGAAGGTGGCGCTGTCGATGGCCTGCTCCAGGTCGGCGTCCGCAGTCACGATGTGGGCGTTGTTCCCGCCCAGCTCCATCGCCTGGGCGGAGAGGTTCTCGGCGGCGGTCGCGGCGACCTGCCGGCCGACCGGCGTCGAGCCCGTGAACGCGACCATGTCGCTCTCGGGGTGGCCGGCGACGCGGTCCCCGATGTCCGAGCCGCTGCCCGTGACGACGTTCAGCAGTCCGTCGGGCAGGCCCGCGTCCTCGAAGATCTTCGCGAACAGCAGCCCGCCCGTGATCGGCGCGTTCGACGACGGTTTGAGCACGACCGCGTTGCCCGCTGCGAGGGCGGGCGCGACCGCGCGCATGGAGAGGTTGAGCGGGAAGTTCCACGGCGAGATCACCGTCACGACCCCGCGGGGGACGCGCTCGACGCGGTTGTCCTTCCCGGGGACGTTCGAGTCCGCGAGCTCGCCTTTCATCCGCCGGGGCATCGTCGCCGCCTCGCCCATCTGGTCCGCGGCGATCCGCAGCGACGTCTCGCCCATGATCTGCGACCCGCCCACCTCGGCGGCGAGCAGTTCCGTGATCTCCTCGCTGTGTGCCTGCATCGCCTCCAGGGCGTCCTGTACGAGTGTCTCCCGGCGTCCGGGCGGCGCGTCGGCCCACTCCGAGGCCGCCTCGGCGGCGGCCTCGTAGGCGGCGTCGACGTCGGCCTCGCGGGCGGCGGGGACCGTCGCCACTTGCTCGCGGGTCGAGGGGTCCTCGACCGCCATCGTCTCGTCGCTCTCGGCGGCCGTCCACTCGCCGTCGACGTACAGTGCGTTCCAGTCGTCGTCGATCGCGTAGCTGTCGGGCACGAGTGTCTCGGCTAGGGCACTCGGACCGAAAAGGGGCGAGACCCCGGGTGGTACTGCCGGTTCCCGTCGCAAACGCAGGCGACCGGCCGAAGAGCGGGGTACAAGTCGACGCAACCCGTAGCGTATCGCGGATGTACGACGCACGGACGGCACCGATAGCCGGGGTCCGACCGCCGACGGGGGCGCGGTGAGATGACCGGACCGCACCAGGACCGGCCGCTCGTCACCGCCGGGGCGCCCCTCTCGGTCGCCGACGCGGCCGCAGTCCTCGTCCACGGCCGCGGCGGGACCGCCGACGGGATGGTCCGACTCGCCGACGAGTTCTACCGCCACGGCCTCGCGCTGGTCGCGCCCGCCGCCCGGCGCAACCGCTGGTACCCGAACTCGTTTCTCGCGCCCCGGGAGGCCAACGAACCCGACCTCTCCTCGGCCCTCGCTACGGTCGGGGACGCCGTCGAGACGGTCCGCGAGGCGGGCATCCCGCCCGAGCGAACGGTCCTCCTCGGGATCTCCCAGGGCGCCTGCGTCGCCGCCGAGTTCGCTGCCGGGAACCCCTCTCGGTACGGCGGCGTCGTCCTCGCCAGCGGCGGACTGATGGGCCCCGAAATCGCGGAGTACGAGGGCAGTTTCGACGGCACGCCGGTGCTCGTCGGCGGCCACGAGGGTGACCCGGCAGTCCCGGTCGAACGAGTCCGCGAGACCGCGACTGTCTTCGAGTCGCTCGACGGCGACGTGCGGACCCGAATCGAACCGGGCGACGACCACGGGATCACCGACGCCGAACTCGCGGCGGTGGGTGAACTGGTCGAGGACCTGCTGGCCGGCGATGACGCCGCGGACGATAGTTCACGGCGGTAACGGTCAGTCACGGTCGAACGTCGGGGGAGGGGGCGGGTTGAGTGTGCCGGCAGAGGGGGTATCGTGGTCGGCGCCGAACCGCGGGCAATGCCAGCGGACATCCCCGGGATCCACCACGTGACGGCCATCGCGAGCGACCCCGGACGAAACTACGAGTTCTACACGGAGACCCTCGGGTTACGACTCGTCAAGCGCAGCGTCAACCAGGACGACGTGTCGGTGTACCACCTCTTCTACGGCGACCGCAGCGGGACGCCGGGCACGAGCATGACCTTCTTCCCCTACCCCGACGCCCGGCCGGGCCGGGTCGGCACCGGCCAGGCGACGACCGTCCAGTTCGTGATCCCCGACGAGTCCGTCGAGTACTGGACCGACCGCCTCGGGTCGGAGGGCGTCGCCCACGAGGGGCCGTACGAGCGGTTCGGCGACACCGTGATCGCCTTCGAGGACCCCGACGGCCTCCCGCTGGAACTGGTCGCACGGGCGGACGCGCCGGATGGCGACCCGCCGGACGGACCCGTCCCGGCCGAGCACGCGATACGGGGTTTCTTCGGCGTGACGCTCTCGCTGGCGACCGCCAGCGGCACCGGCAGCCTGCTCAAGACGATGGGGTACCAGCCGACCCGGAGCGAACACCACCGCCAGCGGTTCCGCGCGGCCGGCGACCTCGGCGCCGTCGTCGACGTGCTCGAAGACCCCGAGGCCCCCCGGGGCGAGGCCGGCGCCGGCACCGTCCACCACGTCGCGTTCCGCGTCTCCGACTCCGAACAGGCCCAGTGGCACGACGCGCTCGTCGACCGCGGGCTCCGCCCGACGCAGATCATCGACCGCAAGTGGTTCCGGTCGATCTACGCCCGCACCGAGGGCGGCGTCCTCTTCGAGTTCGCCACCAAGTCGCCCGGCTACACCGTCGACGAGGACGTCGACGAACTCGGGGAGACGCTGGTGCTCCCCGAGTGGCTCGAGGACCGCCGCGAGGAGATCGAATCGAATCTCCCCCCGCTGCCGGTCGCGCCCCGGGAGGCCTGACGGCGACGCGACCCGCCGGTCCGCCGGCGTCGCCGGCGGCCGGTCGCCGCTCCCGCGGCGGGCTCATCCCCCGTCGAACGGCGGCAGTTGCCCCTCGATCATCTCGCGGTCCTCCTCCAGCCACGGCGGGAGGACGAGGTCGCCGCCGGGGTCGGACTCCCGCTCGACCACGCCGAGCCCCGGCCGCTCGGTCGCCAGCTCGAACAGGATCCCGCCGCCGTCGCGGACGTACAGCGACTCGAAGAAGTGGCGGTCTTTCACCCGCGACACGTCGAAGCCCCGCTCGTCGAGCAGTTCCCGCCACTCCCGCAACTGCTCGCCGCTCTCGACGGTCAGCGCGACGTGGTGGATCGACCCCCGTCCCTCCTTGCCGTACTCCGCGTCGTCGGTCAGCAGGTCGACCGTCGACTCGCGGCCTCCGGGCAGTCGATAACGGACGACATCGTCGCGCTCGGCGACGATCTCGAACCCGAACGTGTCGAGCAGGCTCGCCGTGACGTACGGGTCCGCCGACCGGACCGAGACGCCGCGGACGCCGCGGATCGCGCGTTCGGCGGGGATCGCACCGTCCGGCTGACCGCCGGTCCAGGGGTGGTCGGCCTCCGCGTCGAGGTCGGTCGGCGCGGCATCGCCGTCCGGGACGCCGACGAGTTCCAGCGAGGTGCCGTCGGGGTCTTCGAAGGCCAGGATTGGCTCGCCGAACCGTTCGCCCCGGTCGACGGCCACGCCGCGGTCGGCCAGCCGGTCGGCCCAGTAGTCGACGGCGTCCGCGGGGATCCGTAGCGCGGCCGTCGTGATGTCGGGTTTGCCGATCCGGCCCGGCTCCTCCCGCGGGTAGGTGAAGAAGGTGAGCACCGATCCCGGGGTCCCGCGGTCGTCGCCGTAGTAGAGGTGGTAGACGAACGGTTCCTCGAAGTTGACGGTCCGCAGGAGAAATCGCAGTCCCAGCGTCTCCGCGTAGAACCGGCGGTTCCCGGTCGGGTCGCCCGCGACGACCGACACGTGATGGACGCCGAGCGTGTCCGAGAGCACTGCCGGCAGTAGGGACCCCGCCGGGATAAGCCTGTCAGCGACGGGCGACCGGACGAGGGCCGAGCCCGCCGGTCACTCGTGGCGCTCGCCCGCCTCGACCGTCGTCTCCAGCCAGTTCTCCTCGGGCGGGTACGGGCAGGAGAAGGTGTCGCTGAACGCGCAGAACGGGGAGTACGCGAGGTTGAAGTCGATCGTCACCTCGTCGCCGTCTTCGAGTTCCCGGTCCGGTTCGAGTTCCATGTAGCGACCGCCGTCGTAGGTCTCCTGGCCGGTCGTCTTGTCGCGGAAGGGGACGAAGATGGAGTCGTCATCGGGCTGTTGTCTGTAGCCGTGGAGTTCGCGACTCTCCCCGTCGAGTTCGAACGCGAAGGTGACCACGCGCTCGTAGCGGACGGTCCGGCCGTCGGAGGTCTCCATCTCGACGGGGTCGGGCTGGTCGTGGACGGTCACCGTCGCGTCGACGCGGTAGTCGGGGTCGGGCTCGAAGTAGTCCAGCCCGTCGAAGTCCTCGCGGTCCTCCGGGGGGATCGGCGACTGGGGGTGCTCGGCCAGGAACTCGTCCTTCTCGGCGCGGTTCGCCCGCAACTGCTCGGCCCACTCGTCTGTCTCGCTCATAGCCCGAGATTGCCGCCCCGGCGGTTTGAGTCCGGCGGTCCTCGACACCCCTCGCTCGGATCGGGATTCGACAGTGTTTGTTCCGCCAAGTCTTATGAGTGTGTGGGTACGACGTACGTACAGTGAGTGGACGATGGGAACGACTCGCGTCAACTTCCGGCTCCCCGAGAAGCTGATCGAGAAGGCGGACGTCGCCGCCGAGGTCTCGCACAAGAACCGGACGGAGATCGTCGTCGAGGCGTTGCAGGACTACCTGGACGACATCGAGGACCAGGAGCGGTTCAGGGAGGCCGTGGTCGAACTCTACCTCGACGACGAGATCGGGTTCGAGGCGCTGAAGGGGTTCGTCGGGCGCCAGGACGCCGAGTCGGTGCGCGCGTCGAAAGCTCTGCTGCGTCGCGGCGACGAACTGGCCGACGACCTGGCGGACCTGTAGATGATCGTCGCGGACACGTCCGCGCTCGTCTCGCTGGCCGCCGTCGACGCGTTCGACACCGTCTCGACGGAGTTCGACGTACACACCACGGAGACGGTTGTCGGTGAACTCGAAGACACCAGCGAGTACGACGACAGGCACGGGGACGCCGCCCAGGCGGTCCTCGACAACCGGGACGATTTCGAGACGCACGAAGTGGCGGAGACGCTCGAATCGTCCAGGATCGACCGCGGCGAGGGCAGTTGCGCGCTCCTGACGAGGCGACTGGACGCCGAGTTCCTGATAACCGACGACCTCCGGGCGCTCCCCGAACTCCAGACCGCCAGCGACGCCGAGGTCGTGATCTCGCCCGTCGTTCTGAAGGCGCTCGTGAAGCGAGAGGTGATGGAACGGGAGCGAGCACGGGAGAAGGTCGACAGACTCGCGGAACGGCGGTCCTGGCTCGGACAGCCCATCTACAGGCGGGCCACGGACCTGTTCGAGTAGCTCGCTCCCGTGGGAAGCCCCGATAGGGCGTTCCGGTCCACCGTCTGTTCGGGACGACTGCGGGTCGGAACCGTCGGCGCCTCCCTGGCATAGTTCCGTTCGCCGGGGCTGAGATCCCACCGTCGGACACACCTTTTTCTCGGTCGACCGCGAGGGGGCGGGTATGAGCGAGATCGACCTCGACCTCCAGACGGTCGAGGAGGAACTGACCGACGAGGAGGAGGGCGACGACGGGGGCGGTCGGGTCGTCCTCGGCGTGCTCGACGGGACGACCCCCGACGAGGAGTGGGCCGAGATCGTCGAGGACGGCGGGACGCTCGTGCTCTCAATCGAGGGGGACGTGAACGAACTCGCGGCGGGGTTCGCCCGCGACGTGCGGGAGATCGACGGCGACCTCATGCAGTTCCGCGGCTTCCTCGTCGTGACGCCGCCCGGCGTCGGCATCGACACGAGCCGGCTGGACTGAGCGGTCCCTCGCGGTCCGCTCGACCGCGACGCGCCCAACTCGTCGGTGTCGTCGCTTATGTGGCCGGCGGGCCAACAGTGGGGTATGCCGATGAAAGGCTCCGGGCAGGCGGCGTCGTGGCGGGAGATCGACCAGTGGGAGGGCGGCACCGGCTGGATCGCCTACCCCGACGAGGAGATGCAGCGGGCGAGCCACGCGCTGGTCTCCGACGGCGACGTGTGGCTCGTCGACCCCGTCGACTGCGACGGGCTGGACGAGACCCTCGCCGAGTACGGCACCGTCCGGGGCGTCGTCCTCCTGCTTGACCGGCACAAGCGCGACGCCGACGCGCTCGCGCGCCGCCACGAGGTACCGGTGTACGTCCCCGAGTGGATGAGCGGCGTGCGCTCGGAGCTCTCGGCGCCCGTCGACCTGATCCGGCGGAGCCTCCCCGACAGCGGGTACGACCTCCACAAACTCGTCGACAACCCGGTCTGGAAGGAGGGCTTCCTCTACGACGAGGACTCGAAGACGCTGGTCGTCGCCGAGGCGGTCGGCACGTCGGCGTTCATGCGGACGAGCGACGAGCGGCTCGGCGTCCACCCCGCGCTCCGGCTGAAACCGCCGAAAGCACTCGGCCGCTACTCGCCCGAGCGGATCCTGGTGGGTCACGGCGAGGGCGTCATGGAGGGCGCGGCCGAGGCGCTGACCGACGCGCTCGACGGGTCGCGCAAGCGGACGCCGCGGCTCTACGCCCAGACCGCCCGGGAGTTCCTGTTTTGAGCCGACTCCGTGTCGAGACTCGGCGATACGGGGAGGGACGCGCCGAGGGTTGCGAGCGACGGAGTTTTGCCGCGGGCGGCGAATAACCCACCGTGGTCTACGCGACGCGGGGGCTGGTCGAGTCGTGTCTCAGGTTCGCCAGGGAGTCCGACCCCGACCCGGTGACCATCTCGCTGTCCGTGACGCCCGCCGGGGACTTGCCGGGCGCGGACCTGCCGCCGGAGACGCCGGTGTTCACGCACTTCTACTACCCGGACTCGGCCGGCTCGGTCAACTTCGTCTTCGGCGTCGACATGGGGACGCCGGTCGGCCAGACCCAGGCGCGGTTCGTCTCCCACCCCAACGGCGAGTTGCGCGTCCGCCAGCGCGACGACTTCCACGAGCGCATCTTCGTCGCCGTCCCGCCGTGGGACGAGGGGTCGGTGGCCGTCTTCGACCGCCGCGGCGAGGAGCAGCCCCTGGAACTGCTCGACGTGGAACCGCCCGAGGAGTTCCCGGAGTAGCGTCCCGCCGGGACTGCCCGGCGCTCGCAGTCAGTCCAGGTAGCCCAGATCTTCGAGCTGGTCGGCGATCTCGGAGAACTCCGCCTCCGTCAGCTCGCCTTTCTGCTGGTTCTGGATGACGATGCTCCGCAAGAGAAAGCGGACGAGGTCGCTCGTCGACGAGAAGCTCGTCCCCTCGATGGTCTCGTCGACGCGGTCGGCCAGGTCCTTCGGGATCGACACGGTGGTGTAGTCGGTCATACCGTGCGGATGGGGAGGGGCGGGGTTAGTCGTTGTGGCTGGCCCTGAACGACGTACCCGCTGCCCGTCGACGATACCGAACGTTCGAATGCTCAGTGGAGGCAGTAGCTGTTTCGGTGAGCGGTTGCGGTGCGGTCGGCGTGCGCTGTCGAGCGTGCCCGCCGCTTGGCGGGCCGCTCGAAACAGTCGCGCGAGGTCTTCTCGAACTCGTCAGAGCTTGCCTCTGACGGGGGATGAGCGACGATAGGAGCGAATCGGATGGGGAGGGTCGTGGCTGTCTGCGGTGCTGTGCGGGGCGACCTGCGGTGCGGTCCTGGCGGACTGAAAGGGCGAGGCGCGCTCGCGCCGATAGTCGCCTGAGCGGGCGACTATCCGCGCGGTGCGAGGCGCCGTGCGCCTCGAAGCGAACGGCTGTGCCGTGAGCGGGCGGTGCCGAGAGCGCGGATATCCCGCCTTGGTTCGAGAGAGCGAAGCTCTCTCGTCACTGAGCGAATCTCCGATTTTCGGAGACAGCGACCGCGAGCGCGCCGAGGGCTTTCAGTGCTCACCGTCGAGTGCGGTCGCGGTCGTCTCTGTTTCTTCCACAACGGATCTACCAGACAACCGGGACACTCGCAACACGTAACGGCTATCCTCGGAGTCGCGTCACAAGAACTACACACGACGCGTTCGAATCCGGGGAGCGATGCCCTCCAACGACGAACCGCAGTCACTCCGGTCCGACATCGTCCGGCGCTGGAAGGAGGAACTGTTCTCGGCCGACACCGTGGTCGCGGCGGTCGCCGTCGCGGTGGCGATCCCCGCCGGCCTCGCCGCCGCGGCCGTCGTCGACCCGGCCGCGCTGTATCCGGTCTGGGTGTCGACCGCCGCCGGGCCGAGCCTCGGCTACTGGCGCGGCATCCGGATCGAAGTGCCGATGGGCACCGCTGTGAAGGTCGGCCTCGCGATGGCGGCGGTGATCGCCGCCGTCACAACGGGAATCGTCGCACTGGCGCTCGCGCTCGGCGGAACCCAGGGTGCGGCCGTCGTCGCGGGCGCCGTCGTCGGCCTGCTGTTCGGCGGGCTCGCCAGCCGCTACGCCTTCCACCGGCTGGCCGGCGAGACGGCGTGACCATCCGCTCGCGGCCGCTGGCCCGCTACACCGTCAGCTCGACGCGGTAGTCGGTCAGGTTCTCGTAGCCGTCCTCGGTGACGACCACGAGGTCCTCGATGCGGACGCCGCCGACTTCGGGGTCGTACAGGCCCGGTTCGATCGTGATGACGTGGCCCGGTTCCAGCTCCTCCCCGCTCGGGGCGAGACTCGGGCCCTCGTGTACGTCGAGACCGACGCCGTGGCCGGTCGAGTGGATGAACCCCGTCTCGGTCCCCTCGTCGCTCCGCAGAGTGGGTTCGCCGGCTTCCTCGTACACGTCGCAGGCGGCGGCGTGTACGTCCGCGCCCGTCGCGCCCGGCTCAACCGCGTCCAGCGCGGCGCGGTAGGCCTCCTCGGTCAGGTCGTACCACTCCCGCAGGGTCTCCGAGGGCTCGCCCCTGCAGAAGGTGCGGGTCATGTCGGCGTGGTACTTCGTCGCCTTGTTCTGGGGGAAGATGTCGACGATGATCGGCTCGCCGGCTGCCAGCGGGCCGCTCCCGCGGTCGTGGGGGTCGGCGGCGTCGGCGCCGCAGGCGACGATCGTCTCGTCGAGCGCGCAGCCGTGGCGGAGCAGCGTCACCTCGATCTCCGTCTTGACCGCCTCGCTTGTCAGCACCTCGCCATCGCGGTAGAGGGTGCCGTCTTCCACGTCGGCTCCGGCGATGAGGTCCTCGGCGGCGTGCATGGCCGCCTCGTTGGCTTTCTGGGCCTCGCGGACGTGCTCGATCTCCTCGTCGGTCTTGACCGCGCGGATGTCCGAGACGGTGTCCTCGCCGTCGACGCTCACGGAGACGCCCAACTCGCGCAGGCCGTCGGCGACGTGCAGCGGGAACCGCGGCGGCGCAGCCACGCTGTCGACGCCGTGAGCGTCGAGGAAGTCCGCGAGCGAACGGTGGATGGCCTCGCGAGGGCCGTACTCATCGCTGTACTCGCCGTAGTTGTAGTCGATGGCGCGCTCGACCGTGGCGGCGCGGGCCTCCCGTTTCGCGCGGCCGAACTCCAGGCTCCGCCCGAAGAAGAGCCGTACGTCGCCGTCGTAGAGCGTGACGAACGGGTCCGGCGCGTCGAACCCCGAGAGGTAGTACTGCGTCGAGTCCGTCGAGTCGGCGTGGACGAGGTAGCCGTCGACGCCCTGTTCGTCGAGGGACTCGTCGAGCGCGGACAGATCCGGGTCCATACCCCCAGGAAGCACCGCCCGGGGTAAATACCGTGGGGCGCGGGCAAACGAGTCGACACCAGCGTCGCCGCCTCCGGTAGCCTCATACACCAAGCGAACGACCCGGGGCACATGGACGCGACTATCGAGCGGTCGACTGTCGGTGGCCGGGCGCGCGCCCCGCCCTCGAAGAGCTACACGCACCGGGCGATCCTCGCAGCGGGTTACGGGACCGAGGCGACCGTCCGCGACCCGCTGGTCAGCGCCGACACGCAGGCCACTCGCCGCGCCGTCGAGGCCTACGGCGGCGAGACCGACCTCTCCGAGGACCGGTCGACCCTCCGGGTGTCGGGCTTCGACGGCCGCCCGGACGTGCCCCCCGACGTGATCGACTGCGCCAACAGCGGGACGACGATGCGGCTCACCACCGCGACGGCCGCGCTCGCGGACGGCACGACCGTCCTCACCGGCGACGGGTCGCTGCGCTCGCGCCCCCAGGGCCCCCTGCTGGACGCCATCGAGCAACTCGGCGGCCGAGCGGAGAGCACCCGCGGCAACGGCCAGGCGCCGCTCGTGGTCGGCGGCCCCGTCGCCGGCGGCACCGCCTCGATCCCCGGCGACGTGTCCTCGCAGTTCGTCACCGCCCTCCTGATGGCCGGCGCCGTCTCCGACGACGGGATCACGGTCGACCTCGAAACGGAACTCAAGTCCGCGCCGTACGTCGACATCACGATCGAGGTGCTGGAGGCGTTCGGCGTCGAAGCCCGGGAGACCGACGGCGGCTACCGCGTCGAGGGGGGCCAGGCCTACGCCCCCGAGGGCGGCGAGTATCGCGTCCCCGGCGACTTCTCCTCGATGTCGTACCTGCTCGCGGCGGGCGCGCTGGCCGCACCGGACGGCCTCGTCGTCGAGGGCGCCTACCCCAGCGCGCAGGGCGACTCCGCCATCGTCGACGTGCTCGAACGGATGGGCGCCGACATCGAGTGGGACCGCGAGGCCGGCGAGATCACCGTCAGGCAGTCGGACCTGACGGGCGTCGAGGTGAGCGTCGCGGACACGCCCGACCTCCTCCCGACTGTCGCCGTCCTCGGCGCCGCGGCGGACGGCACCACCTCCATCGTCGACTGCGAGCACGTCCGCTACAAGGAGACCGACCGCGTCAGCGTCATGGCCGACTCGCTGACGGAGATGGGCGCCGCCGTCGTCGAGGAGCGGGACCGACTCTCCATCCGCGGCGCCGAGACCGACCTCCGCGGCGCGACCCTGCCCGGGCGCGACGACCACCGCATCATCATGTCGCTGGCCGTCGCCGGCCTCGTCGCCGACGGCGAGACGACCGTCACCGAGGCCGAGGACGTGGACGTGTCGTTCCCCGGCTTCTTCGACACGCTCGCGGATCTGGGCGCGACCGTCTCGAAGTGAGAACGCGCTCGCTTCCGGTGGTCACTGCGTAGCGGCCCGGTCGCTGAACTGTTCGCGGACCTTCTTGACCTTCGGTTCGGCGTGGAACTGGCAGTAGCGGTCGTTCGGGTTCTTGTCGTAGTAGTTCTGGTGTTTCTCCTCGGCCTTCCAGAAGGTATCGAGCGGCGCGATCTCGGTGACTATCTCGTCGTTCTCGTAGCTGTCGAAGCCGCCGCCCTGCTGGAGATTATGAACGAACCGCTCGACGGTCTCCTTCTGCTCGTCGTCGTGGTAGTAGACCGCCGAGCGGTACTGCGAGCCAACGTCGGGACCCTGCCGGTCCTCCGTCGTCGGGTCGTGGATGCGGAAGAACACCTCCAGCAGGTCCTCGTAGGCGATTACGTTGGGGTCGTACTCGACCTGCACGACCTCGGCGTGGCCGGTCGATCCCGAGCAGACCTGCCTGTAGGTCGGGTTCTCCGTGTCGCCCCCGGCGTAGCCGGAGGTCACGTCCTCGACGCCGTCCAGTTCCTCGAACGCCGCCTCGATACACCAGAAGCACCCGCCCGCGAGCGTCGCGGTCTCCGTATCAGTCATTACCCGCGCTTGGGGGCGGAACCGTTTGAACCCAGCGACGGACGAACGCCTGTCGGTCAGTCGCGCGCCCGCCCACATCTTCAGAACTATATGCCAGGGTCACCCACCCAGAGGTAATGAACGGCAACGAGTTCGGCCGGCTCTTCCGGTTCGCGACGTTCGGCGAGAGCCACGGGGAGGCGATGGGCTGTACGGTGTCGGGCTGTCCGGCGGGGGTCGAGATCTCCGAGGACGAGGTACAGGAGGAACTCGACCGGCGGAAACCCGGCCAGTCGATGATCACTACCTCCCGCGGGGAACCCGACGAGGTGTCGATCAAGTCGGGCACCCAGGACGGTTACACGACGGGAACCCCCATCGGCATGGTCATCCAGAACAAGGACGCCCGCTCGGGGAAGTACGAGCCGTTCATCACGGCGCCGCGGCCCTCCCACGGCGACTACACCTACTCCGCGAAGTTCGGCACGCGCAACTGGGGCGGCGGCGGCCGCTCGTCGGCCCGCGAAACCGTCAACTGGGTCGCCGCCGGCGCCGTCGCGAAACAGGTCTTAGCGCAGTCCGACCACGACGTGCAGGTCAAGGCCCACGTCAACCAGATCGGCGACATCGAAGCGAACGACGTGACCTGGGAGGACATGCTCGAACACACCGAGGACAACGAGGTGCGGTGTGCCGACCCCGAGAAAGCCGAGGAGATGCGCGACGCCATCGACCAGTATCAGCAGGAGGGCGACTCCATCGGCGGCTCGGTCTACTTCGAGTGTCGCGGCGTGCCCCGCGGCCTGGGCGCGCCCCGCTTCGACTCGTTCCCCGCCCGCCTCGGCCAGGCCATGTTCTCCATCCCGGCGACGACGGCCGTCGAGTACGGCCAGGGCCGGGAGGCCCGCGAGACCCGCGGCATCGAGCGCAACGAGGACTGGGAGTTCGACGACGGCACGCGCGACGACGTGGTCAGCGAGGAGGGCGACCCCGTCCCCGTCGGCAACGACCACGGCGGCCTCCAGGGCGGGATCACCACCGGCGAACCCGTCTACGGCGAGGTGACCTGGCACGCGCCCGTCTCCATCCCGAAGACCCAGCAGACCGTCGACTGGGAGACCGGCGAGAAGAAAGAGGCCAAAGTCGTCGGCCGCCACGACCCGAGCCTGCCGCCCCGCGCGGTCCCCGTGGTCGAGGCGATGCTGCGCGTGACTATCCTCGACTTCATGCTCCTCGGTGGGCGGATCAACCCCGACCGCATCGACGACCGTCCGGGCGAGTACGACACCGCGTACCACCCCGAGAGCCCGCAGAACGACCCCGACGACGCCGACACGATGACCGAGACGGTCGACGAGGACTGATGGGCGTGGAGCACCAACGGAGGGTAGCCTGATGGACGCACGCCAGGACGAACTGTCCAACCCGTTCGGGATGGACACCGAGTGCACGAACTGCCCGGAACTGGTCGAGACGCGCGAGCGGGTCGTCCACGGCTACGGCGACGTGGGCGCCGACTTCGTCGTCATCGGCGACCAGCCCAGCGAGGGAGCCGACGAGACCGGCGTCCCCTTCGCCGGCGACCAGTCGCTCGTCTGGGAGATCCTCGACCGCGTGGGTCTGGTGGAGGGCGACCCCGGTGCGGAGGAACCCGTCCCCGACGAGGTGTACCTGACCTACGTCACCCGCTGTCGCCACCCCGACCGCGGCGCGACCGACGAGGAGGTCCGGGCCTGCGAGGGGTACCGCTCCAGCGAACTCCGGATGATAAACCCCGAGATCATCGTCCCCGTCGGCCAGCGCGCGATCGAGGCGCTCGCCTTCCAGTACACGACGAAGAGCGAGGACGAACTCGACGTCGAAGAACTGCACGCGACGACGATGCGCGGCCGCGGGTTCGAACTCGTCCCCATGGTCGACCCCGCCGACCAGACGCCCGAGCAGACCGAGGCGTTCGTCGAGCACTTCGCAGACCTCCTGGGGACGGATTACCGACAGACGAAGGGCCGCCAGGGCAGCCTGGAGACCGGCCGCGGACCCGACACCGACGGGTAGGGGCCACCACGCCTCGCCCTTCCGCCACCCGGATCGGCGTCAGCCACCGCGTCGCCAGTCCCGCTCGGCCAGGTCCTCCGCGGCCGCGGCGGCCTCCTTCCGGAGGTCGGCCACGTGATACACCACGTCGGTGAGCGTGACGATACCCAGCACCGACAGCCCCTCGGTCACGACCACTTTCTTGACGCCCTCCTCGGCCATCGTCCGCGCGACGCGCTGGACGGTCCGGTCGGGGTCGGTCGTCACGAGCGGCGGATGGGCCAGGTCGCGGACGGGGATCTCATCGAGGGACTGGCCACGCTCGTGGGCGGCCCGCAACGCGTCGGTCTCGGTGACGATCCCGGTGGGCGTCTCGCCGTCGACGACCACGACGCTGCCGACGCCCTCCGCGAGGAGCTTCCCGACGGCGTCGTCGAGCGTCGCGTCGACGCCGACGGTCACCACCTCGACCGTCATCAGTTCGCGGACGAGCATCGTCGGTCAGTCGCCGATGTCGACGACGAGGACCGGTGCGTGTACGTCCTCGACGACGCGGTCGGTGACGCTGCCGAGATTCTGAACGCGGTCGCGGCCGGTGCGGCCGTGGGTCCCCATCACCACGAGGTCGATGCCCGCCTCCTCGACGTAGTCGACGATCTCGCGGTGGGGGATGCCATCGCGCAGCTGCGTCTCGACGGCCAGGCCCTCGTCTTCGAGGGCGATCTCCAGGTCCTCGACGGCGCGCTCGCCCTCGACCTCCAGCGAGCGGACGATCTCGTCTTTCGTGTCCGCGTCGGCCGCGCGGTAGCGGCGGCTGTCGACGACGTACAGCGCGTGGACCGTCGCGTCGTTGTCCCGCGCGATGGCGGCCGCGTGTTCGACCGTCTCGGTCGTCCCCTTGCTCCCGTCCGTCGGCAACAGGATGTCGTCGTACATATCCCGACGTTTGATGCCCGGGTAAATAGTGGTACGGTCGTGTCAGCGGGCGGCTATCGAGGTCTTTCGACCGCTCCTGGCACCGCTCGCTCGCATCCGATCGGGGGAAACCGAACCGGAACCAGGTCCGTAGCCGTGCATTCATCCCGACGGCGCCTCTCCGAACGCGTACAGATACGAGCGAGTACTTCCGTAGAGGATACTGTCCGTGATCGCGAGCAACCGAACGACTCCGTCCGTCTCCCAATACGTGAGTTCCGTTCCCGTCTGCGCGTCGAACGCGCTGATCCGTTCACCGTGTGCGACGTAAGCTGTCCCGTTAGCGACGACCGGTGGACGCTGCGTGAAGTTCGCGAACGCGTCGGAGGTCCACCGGAGTTCACCGGACTCGGCGTCGACTGCGTAGAGATAGCTTGTCGCGCTGTCACTCCCCTCCGGTACATGGGCGCCAACGACGTACAGTGTCTCGTCGACGAGAGCCGGTGTACTGTAGACCCCGGCGAACGCCGCCTTATCTTCCCGAACTAGCTCGGCCCTGCGGTCGGAGTCGAGCGGCGGCTGAAAGTCCCAAACGGTCGACCCATCACTCGGGTCGAGCGCAAGTAGGCGCCCGTTGGACAGCCTTCCGAAGCCTCCGGTCGTGATGTAGACGTTCCGACCGACCGTGGGCGTGTATGGTTGTGCTCCGTCGCTAAATATTTCGTCCCTGTAGACGAGATCCCTCGACCACTGGTAGGTGCCGTCCCGCCCGATACAGCAGACGCCACTGCCAGTCGGAACGTACACCCGCTGTTCCGTGACGGTTACCGGCCAATTCCACCGGGCGGTGGATATCGAAACGTCGCTCTCGCGTCGGTCGCCATCGGCGAGCTCCCAGTTCACCGACCCGTCGGAGCGCAACGCGACCAACGGTTCTCTCCCCAGATACAGATCGCCGTCAGCGGCGACGACCCGTCCGTTCAGCGCTGGCCCGTCGCCTGCCTGCCAGAGCTGTCGCCCGGTCGCCGCGTCGAACGCGCGGACGGTCTGGGTAATCGATCCATCGGATATCTCGGGAAGCGGAACGTACACGACGCCGTCGGTGACCGTCGGATGAGCCACGAACTCCGAATGGTTCCCGTTGTCGAGGACCTGTTTCGCCCAGCGAACGGACCCGGTTTCACCGTCTACGGCAACGATGTGATACTGTCGAACCAATCCCGAGACGGTGACGTAGACCGTCCCGTCCTCGACGACCGGGTCGGAGATCCTCGGCGGGTTCTCCTCGCCGTCGAACGCCGGGACAAGGTCGGCGGGCTCCAGCCTCCACCGCCGGTCGAACTCCGTCGGTGACCCCCTTGCCGTCGGATGGACGCCGCGATGGGTCGGCCCGTACTGGTACATCGGCCAGGTCCGCGCTCCCGACGGGCGTCGCTCACTGGCCCCGCTCGGTCTCGTCCCGGTATCGGACATCCGCGCTGTCCCCTGGGTCGCCGCTTCGGTGGCGCCCGTCTCGGAGTCCGGCGGCGGGTCGCTGGCCCCGTCCGACTCGGAACCGTCCGAACACCCGGCGGTAGTTGTCACGCTGGCAGCAGCGAAGGCACGCAGAAACGCGCGTCTGTCGGGTCTGTCAACCACGCCCGGACCTGATAGCGTCGGAACATAATCTACAGTGAGACGGCAAAAATAGCCGAAGGGGGTCCGCGAAACTACCCGTTTCGGCCGCGCGGAGTCGAGGAATGCCTGACCGATCCCCGGTCCTCAAGGGACGGGTTCGCGGACCGAACACGGCGCGTCACCGCCCGGTGAAACTCGGGTGGTCGCTGACGTGTTTCGGGAGATAGCGCTTCTTTCGGGGCAGGCCCGCGGTCTCGTCGCGGACCCGCTCGCGCAGCTCCCGGGGGGTCAGCTCGACCTCGGTGTCGTCGGCGCGGACGTTCACGTCGAGCCGCCCGCTGTCGACCTCGCGGTCGCCGACGACGGCGTAGTAGGGCACCCAGTCGGTCTCCGCGCGGGCGATGCGCTTGCCGACCGACTCCGAGCGGTCGTCCACGTCCGCCCGGATCTCCGCCGCCGCCAGCTCCTCGACCAGTTCGTCGCAGTAGGCGACGTGTTCCTCGCCCACCGGGACGAACCGGACCTGCGTCGGCGACAGCCACGTCGGCAACCGCGGCGTGTCCATCGTCGCCGTCTCCTCCAGCAGCGCGGCGACGACCCGCTCGATCCCGCCCGACGGCGAGTAGTGCAGGATCGGCGGGTGGTGGCTCCCCTCGGCGTCGGTGTAGGTGATGTCGAACCGCTCGGCGCTCTCGACGTCGATCTGGACCGTCGGGTTCTCGATGGGCCGGCCCAGCCCGTCGATGGCCGCGAAGTCGATCTTCGCCGACCAGTAGTGGTGGCGCTCGGGGATGACCTCCAGGAGGGCGGGCTTTCCCAGTTCCGCGACCACCTCCGCGACCCACGCCTCGTTGGCCTCGTAGAACTCGCGGGTCACCCGCAGCGCGGGCTGGTACTCCAGCCCGAGGTCGTCGCCCGTCCGCAGCGAGAGCTTCGCCTGCCGCAGTAGCTCCTCGCGGGCGCCCGCCATGTCGGCCGTCGCGGTGTGCATGTCCGGCATCGTGAACGAGCGCAGGCGCTTGAGCCCCGTCACCTCGCCCTTCTGCTCGCGCCGAAAGGAGTAGGTCGACATCTCGTAGATCCGCAGCGGCAGGTCGCTCGCGGCGATGTGCATGTCCCGCATGATCGAGAACTGCCCGAAGCAGGCGGCGAACCGGAGCATCATCCGGCGGTCGCCCGACTCGAAGCGGTACTGCCGCTCCCCGAACTTGCCGGCGTGTTCGTCGATGGGTCGGGCGCCGAGGTCGTACATGACCGGCGTCTCGACGGGCATCCCGCCGTAGTCGACCACGAGGTCGTTCACGTACTCGATGAGCGAGTCCCGGACCAGTTTCCCCCGGGGGTACCACCGCAGGTTGCCCGCGTCCGACAGTTCGTCGTAGCCCGCCAGCGACTTCTCCCGCATGAGTTCGACGTGGGGCGGCTCCTCGCCGGGCGAGGCCGTCACGTCCTCGACCTCGTCCTCGACGAACGCCCGCATATCCTCGCTCACCTCGGACTTGGCCGCGACCGCGTCGTCGGTCGACCCGTCGGGCCACATGATCTGCCACTCACTCGGCTCCCGGTCGGATTCCTCCCCCTCGTCCTCCCCGGTTCCGGCCCCGGCCTCGTCGCGGTGGGCGGAGACGTGGCGCGACAGCTCCGAGAGCGGGTGGCCCTTGCAGGCGACCTCGAAGGCCTTGTACCAGCCGAACGGGGCCCGCAACACCTCGTAGCCCTCGCCTTCGAGTTCGGACTCCAGGTCCCGCATGACCGACTTGGCGGCGTCGGGACTCGCCAGGTCGTCGCTGAGGTGAGCGTAGGGGTACAGCACCACCCGGTTGGTGTTGAGTTGCCCCGTCACGTCCCGGAGCTCGTCGGTCGCGTTCGCGACGACCCCGTCGAGGTCGGCCTCGTCGTCGGACTCGACGCTGATGAAGGCTGTCACGCACTCCTCCATGCGCCCCTCCATCGGGACGCCCTCCGTCTCGGCGAGGTCGTCGGGCCCGGCCTCCTCGCGGGCCTCGAACTCCAGGTGGTCCGAGTGGACGAACAGGAGTCGCATACCCAACGGTGGCGCGGCGGCGCAAAAAGTGTGCTGGCGGGGTCACGTCGGGCCGCTCGCTCAGTCTGCGGTCGGCTCGCTCCGGCCGGTACGGCGGACGGTCACCCCGTTTTATAGTCGCGGGCGAGAGTCCGGGAGCATGGTCCTCGGGCTCTCGACGGGTACGCTGGTCGTCTTCGCGCTGGTCGCGGTCGCGCTCGTCCTGTTCGTCTCCGAGTGGTTGCCGCCGGACATCACGGCCATCGGCGTGCTCGTCGCGCTGGCCGTCCTCGAACCGTACACCGGCGTCACGGCGACCGACGCCCTCCAGGGGTTCGCCAGCCGCGCCGTGGTGACGATCATCGCGATGTACGTCCTCAGCGCGGGCATCGAGGAGACCGGCGTGGTCGACTACCTCGGCGCCGTCCTCGCGGAGGTGACCGGCGGCGACGAGGGGCGGCTGCTCGGCGCGACCGTCGGCGTCACCGGCTTCTCGGCGGGGTTCGTCAACAACACGCCCGTCGTCGCCGTGTTCATCCCGATGATCACCGGCCTCTCGGAGGAGGCGGGTATCTCGCCGTCGAAGCTGCTGATGCCGCTGTCGTTCGCCGCGATGCTCGGCGGGACGCTCACGCTGGTCGGCACCTCCACGACGCTGCTGGCCAGCGACTTCTCGCGGGACCTGCTCGGCCACCCCCTCTCGATGTTCGAGATCACGCCCGTCGGGGTCGTCGTCCTCGCGGTCGGCCTCGCGTACCTGCTGACGGTCGGCCGGTGGCTCGTCCCCGAGCGGATCCCCGCGGCCGCCGACTTCACCGACGAGTTCGACCTCGACCGCCACCTGGGCGTCCTCGTCGTCCGGGAGGACTCCCCGCTGGTCGGCCGGACCGTCGCCGAGGCCCTCGACGACGGCGAACTACCCGAAGACGACCTCGCGGAGGGGACAGCCGTCGAGGTCCCGCGCGCCGGGGACGAACCGTCGGAACCGCCCACCGCCGGCGACGGGGGTCCCGAGCCGGCCGACCCCGACGTGGACGTGCTGCAGGTCGAGCGCGACGGCGACGCGTTCGTCGCGAGCGCGACCGACCGCGAGCTGCGGGCGGGCGACCGCCTCACCGTCCGCGGGAGCCTCCGGGCGGTCAACGGGTTCGCGGCGCGCCACGGGCTGACCCAGCGCTCCCGCGAGGCCGTCACCGAGGACCGGCTCGTGGCCGCCCCCCACGACGCGACGCTCGTCGAGGCCGTCGTCCACCCCGAGTCGCGGGTCGCCGGCCGGACCGTCGGCGACCTCCGGCTGCGCGAGCGCTTCGACACGACCGTCCTCGCGGTCCGCCGCGGCGGCGAACTCGTCCGCGAGGACCTCGACGGGACGGAGCTCCAGCGCGGCGACGCGCTCCTCCTCCAGACCGACGCCGCCACCGCCGACTACTTCGAGGAGGCCGGCTACCTCGTCGTCACCGAGCGCGCCCTCGCCGACGAGGGAGACGAGCCGAGCCCGGAGCCGGTCGACGCCGAGACGACCGGCGTGTCGGCGACCGCGGAGTCGGCGGCCGGGGAGACGGCCACCGCCGTGCCGTCGGGACCGGGACTCGGGGCGGACGCGGCGGTCGCCATCGGCATCCTCGCGACGGTCATCACGCTGGCCGCGACCGGGGTCGTCCCGGTCACCATCGGCGCGCTGGGCGGGGTCGTCGCCCTCGTCGCCACCGGGACGCTCACCGCGAACGAGGCCTACGACGCCGTCAACTGGAGCGTCGTCTTCCTGCTCGCGGGCCTCCTGCCGCTGGGCGTCGCCATGCAGGCCACCGGCGGCGCCGGGGCGCTGGCCGCGGGACTCGTGACCGTCGGCGAGGCCGTCCCGCCGCTCGCGCTGCTCGCCGTCCTGTACCTGCTCACCGCCGTCGTCGCCGCCGTCATCACCCCGGTCGCCACCGTCGTCCTCCTGATCCCCGTCGCGGTCACGACCGCCGAACGGCTCGGTCTCGACGGGTTCCCCTTCCTGCTGGTGGTCACGTTCGCCGCGGCGAACGCCTTCATCACGCCCATCGGCTACCAGACGAACCTGATGGTGTACGGCCCCGGCGGCTACCGGTTCACCGACTTCGCGCGCGTCGGCGCGCCCCTCCAGTTGCTGCTCACGGTCGTCACGACGCTCGCGATAGCGGCGATGTGGCCGCCCTGAGAACGGTCGCGGACGATACGGGGCCCGGCGCGGGGACCGGCCGCGCTACTTCTCGTCTTCCTTGAGCTCTTCCAGTTCCGCCTCGACCGCCGAGTCGTCGACCGACGCGTCCTCGGCGTCGGCCTCCACGTCGGAGGTGTCCACGTCGGTGTCGACGTCCATGTCCACGTCCGCGTCCTCGACGTCGGCGGACCCGCCGGAGCCGTTTCCGTTCCCGCTCGCGCTTTCGGACTCGGACTCGCTTTCGCTCTCGCTCGACCCCTTGCCCATCTCGCCTTTGAGCGTGTTCAGCTCGGCGTCGACGGAGCTGTCGGTGCTGAGCTGTTCGAGCTCGCGGTCGATGTCGTCCTTGTCGGAGAGCACGTCGTCGAACGCGCCGGTCTCCTGGAGCTCGTCCATCGCCTGCGAGCGGGCCTCCATGTCCTCGGTGCGCTCCTCGGCGCGCTCGATGGCGCGTCCCACGTCCTCGAACTCGTCGCCGGCACCCGTCATCGCCTCCGAGACCTTGGTGCTGGCCTCGGCGGCCTCGTAGCGGGCCTTCATCGTCTCCTTCTTGGTGCGGAACTCCTCGATGCGGCTCTGGAGGGTGTTCTTCTGCTCGACCAGCCGGTCCTGTTGGTCCTGGAGCTGGGCGATCTGACTCTCCAGGCCCTCGATCTGGTTCATCTTCTGTTTCTTCTTCTCCAGGGCCTTCCGGGCCAGGTCGTCGCGGTCCTGCCGGACGGCCTCGCGGGCCTGCTCGTTGTGCTTCTCGACGTTCTCCTCCAGCCGGCGCTTCTGGATCTCCAGCCGTTTCTTCTGGGTGGTCAGGTCGGCGATCCCCTGTTTCACGTCCTGGAGCTGGTCGCGCAACTGCTCGTAGGAGTAGTCGAGCGTCTCGGAGGGGTCCTCCGCCCGGTTGAGCACCGCGTTGATCTTCGACCGGACGACGTACGAGGCGCGCGAGATGATTCCCATACCCCCGCTTTGTGCCCGAGCCTTTAATTGTTTTTCAGCCACATTCCGGCCGATTCCGGGTTCGGTGACCGGATCGCGGACTGTCATCCCCGCCGGGTCCGCCGCGGCGACTGTCCCCTCGGGACGACCGTCGGTCGGAGAGCGGTGTTACCCGGGCCGAAACGGGCGCTCTCAGACGCGATATTCGGTCACAACAGTTATTGCCCGCTGCCGGGTGACAGGACCTATGAGCGCGGTGTCGGGGGCCGGAATTCGGGTCCTCCACGTCGACGACGACCGGGACGTGGCAGACCTGACCGCCACGTTCCTGGAAGAGGCCGACGAGCGGTTCGCCGTCGAGACGGCCGCCGACGCCGCCGAGGGGCTGGACCGCCTCGACGACCGCGCGTTCGACTGCGTCGTCTCGGACTACGAGATGCCCGGGCTCGACGGGATCGAGTTCCTCGAACGGGTGAGGAAGCGCTATCCGGAACTCCCCTTCGTCCTCTTCACCGGGAAGGGGTCGGAGGCGGTGGCGAGCGAGGCCATCTCCGCGGGCGTGACCGACTACCTCCAGAAGGAGACCGGAACCGACCAGTACACGGTGCTGGCCAACCGGGTCGCCAACGCCGTCGAGCACGCCCGCTCGCGCCGGCGGGTCGAGCGCAGCGAGCGCCGCCTCCGGAAGATCGTCGACTCGCTGCCCCACCTGGTCTACGTGATCGACGAGTCGGGGACCTACCGGCTGGTCAACGAGGCGCTGGCCGAGTTCCACGGAACCACTGTCGACGAGATCGAGGGTTCGACTATCGACGAGGTACTGGACGACCGCGCGGCCGCGCAGTTCCGCCAGGACTTCCGGTCGGTCGTCGAGACCGGCGATCCCAAGCGCCTCTCGGGGATCGAGGTGGTCGACGCCGAGGGTCAGACCCACGTCTTCGAGCCGAAGATCCTTCCCTACGACATCCGGGACGGCGAGGACCGCGCGGTGCTGGGCGTGACCCGCGACGTGACCGACCGGGCGGACCGCGAACGGAAGCTCGAACGGCTGCAGCGCCGGACCCGCGCGCTGATGCACACCGAGACGGCCGAGGAGACCGCGCGGGTGGCGACCGAGGCCGCCGACGCCGTCCTCGAAGCGCGGCTGAGCGGCGTGTTCCTGCTCGACGACGCCGGCGATCGGCTCGAACCGGCCGCCGCCGTCGACGCGGTCCGGGAGGCGTTCGACGGCGTCCCCGAGTATCCGCGGGACGCCCCCGAGGGGTCGCGGGCGGCCCTGGTCTGGGACGCCTTCGAGTCGGGCGAACCGGTCCGGATCGACGACGTTCCCGACGACGACCGCGTCGACGAGCCGACCCCTTCCCGGAGCGTGATCCTCTACCCGATGGGCGGCCACGGGATGTTCGTCGTCTCGGCCGAGCGAACTCACGCCTTCTCGGGGACCGACGAGGTGCTCGTCGAGATTCTCGCGACGACGCTCGAGGCCGCCCTCGACCGCACCGATCGCCGGGCGGAACTGCGCCGCCGCCGGGACGAGCTCGAACGGAAGAACGAGCGGCTAGAGGAGTTCACCAGCGTCGTCAGCCACGACCTCCGGAACCCCCTGACGGTGCTGAACGGCGCGATCGAGGCGGCCGAGGAGACCTGCGACCCAGAGCAGTTCGACCGCTGTCGAGACGCCGTCGACCGGATGGACGCGATGATCGAGAACCTCCTGGCGCTGTCCCGGCAGGGCGAGTCGATCTCCGACCCCGAACCGGTCGACCTCGCGGAGGCGGCCGCCCGGGCGTGGGGGGCCGTCGAGACCGACGCCGAGCGCCTCGCGGTCGAGACTGACCGGACGGTCCGCGCCGACCCCGAACGGCTCGCGCGACTGCTGGAGAACCTGTTCAGGAACGCCGTGGAACACGGTTCCACGAGCCCTCAGTCGCAAGCTCCTGAGGACGCCGTCGAGCACGGCTCGACAGGCCCTGCTTCGCAGGCTCAGCAGGACGCCGTGGAACACGGTTCCACGAGCCCTCGGTCGCAGACTCCCGAGGACGCCGTCGAGCACGCCTCCGCGGACCGCGCGGACGGGGACGCCGCCAGCGGAGACGGACTGGTCGTCCGCGTGGGCGACGTCGACGGCGGGTTCTCCGTCGCCGATAACGGGTCCGGGATCCCGGAGGACGTTCGCGAGAACGTGTTCGATTCGGGGTTCTCGACGCGGGCCGACAACACCGGGTTCGGGCTGGCCATCGTCGACCGGATCGCCGAAGCCCACGGCTGGACCGTCGCGGCGACCGAGAGCGAGGACGGCGGCGCACGCTTCGAGATCACCGGCGTGGAGACGGCCGAGTGACGGGCCGCCGAGCCGGGCGGAACGACCGTCGAGTCGGGCGGGTGCGGTCCGTCGAACGGGAGCGTCCGAGCGGCCGCCGATAGCTTCGAGTCGCTGGACGACCACGCAGTACCCGTGAGCGAGCCAGTGATCGTCCCGGGGCCCCGCGACGTGCGCGGGTCGCTGGACGAACCCGATAGCGGGGATCCGAGGGCCTGCGTGGTCGCCTGTCCGCCCCACCCGGAGATGGGCGGGAGCCGGTCGGACCGGCGGCTGACCGCTGTCGCCGACGCGCTGACCGGCCGGGGGGTCGCCTGCCTGCGGTTCGACTACGGCGAGTGGGACGGGGGCCGGGGGGAACTTCGCGATGCCGGCGCGGCGCTCGACTGGGCCGCCGAGCGCTACGACGCCGTGGCCCTGTTCGGATACAGCTTCGGCGGGACGCTCGCGCTGGTCGCGGCGGCGGACCGAGCGGACGCGGAGACCGACCGGGCCGACGCGGGGATCGACCGAAGTGACGGTGGAGAGGGCCCCGCGGCCGTGTCGGCGCTCGCGCCTGCGCCGCGCGTCGGCGACGGCCCGGACGCGGTCGATGCGGTCGCGGCTATCGAGCGGATCGACTGCCCCGGCCAGGTCGTCTACGGGAGCCGCGACGACACGGTCGACGCCGCGGCGGTCGTCGAACGGGCGCGCGAGCGGGAGTTCGCGGTGACCGAACTGGCCGCAGACCACCACTTCGTCGGCCGGGCGGACGAGGTCGCGGAAGTCGTCGCGGACTTTCTCGAACCGCGCGTCTGACCGGCCGTTACGACGCGTTCGCGAACCGACGGGATCGGCGGCCCGCGGCCGTCACACGTTGACAAACACGGGGATTCCCGGCGGCTCCCGAAACGGTTTTCAGGTCCCACCGCGCACGGTCGGTATGCCGGAACCGGAGACAGAGTACGACGAAACTCTGGGGAACAAGTTCGTTTTCGTCACCGGGGGCGTCATGTCCGGGCTGGGGAAGGGTATCACGGCCGCCAGCACCGGCCGACTGCTCTCGAACGCCGGGTTCGACGTGACCGCGGTGAAGGTCGACCCCTATCTCAACGTCGACGCGGGCACGATGAACCCCTTCCAGCACGGGGAGGTGTACGTCCTCAAGGACGGCGGCGAGGTCGACCTGGACCTGGGGAACTACGAGCGGTTCCTCGACATCGACATGACCTCGAAGCACAACGTGACGACGGGCAAGGTCTACCGCTCGGTCATCGAGAAGGAGCGGGCCGGCGACTACCTGGGCAAGACCGTCCAGGTGATCCCCCACATCACCAACGACATCAAACGGCGCATCCGCGAGGTCGCCGAGGGCAGCGACGTCTGCATCATCGAGGTCGGGGGCACCGTCGGTGACATCGAGGGGATGCCCTACCTCGAAGCCCTCCGGCAGTTCGCCCACGAGGAAGACGAGGAGGACATCCAGTTCATTCACGTCACGCTCGTCCCCTACTCGAAGAACGGCGAGCAGAAGACCAAGCCGACCCAGCACAGCGTCAAGGAACTGCGCTCGATCGGCCTCCAGCCCGACATCCTGGTCGGCCGCTGCGACGACCCGCTGGAGGACCAGACCAAGGAGAAGATTGCCCTCTTCTGCGACGTTCCCACGGACGCCGTTTTCTCGAACCCCGACGTGCCGGACATCTACCAGGTGCCGCTGATGGTCGAGGACGAGGGCCTCGACGAGTACGTCATGGAGCGGCTCGACCTGGCCGGCGACGCCCTGCCCGAGGACGAGCGCCACAACGAGTGGCGCGAACTCGTCACCCAGGACCAGACCGGCACCGTGAACGTCGCCCTGGTCGGCAAGTACGGCCTCGAGGACGCCTACCTCTCCATCTACGAGTCGCTGAAACACGCCGGCCTCGCCCACAACGTCAACGTCGAGACCGAGTGGATCCACGCCGAGGAACTCGCGGACGGCCACGGGGGCGAACTCGACGGCATGGACGCCGTCGTCGTCCCCGGCGGCTTCGGCTCGCGGGGCACCGAGGGCAAGATGGAGGCCATCCGCTACGCCCGCGAGAACGGCGTCCCCTACCTCGGTCTCTGTCTCGGCTTCCAGCTCGCGGTCGTCGAGTACGCACGCAACGTCCTCGGCCTGGAGGGGGCTCACTCCGCCGAACTCGACGAGGAGACGCCGTACCCCGTCATCGACATCCTGCCCGAGCAGGAGGGCGTCGACGACATGGGCGGGACGATGCGGCTGGGCGCCCACGTCACCGAGATCGAGGAGGGCACCCTCGCCGCGGAGATCTACGGCGACGACTCCTGCACGGAGCGACACCGCCACCGCTACGAGGTCAACCCCGAGTACATCGACGACCTGGAGGCGGCGGGCCTGCGCTTTTCGGGCGAGTCCGGCCGCCGGATGGAGATCCTCGAACTGCCCGACCACCCGTACTTCCTCGGGACGCAGTTCCACCCCGAGTTCCGCTCGCGACCTGGCCGCGCCAGTCCGCCGTTCGTCGGGCTACTCGACGCCGCGCTGGACCTTCAGGAAACCGGGAACGGCGACGGCGGCGCGGGCGAGTCCGCCCGCGGTGGCGGCGACCGCGACACCGAGGAGGTGGAGGTCTGATGGTCGACGTCGACTCCTTTATCGACGAGAAGGTCGAGGAGATCGCCGACGAGGTCGGCGACGCCAACGCCGTCATCGGCCTCTCGGGCGGCGTCGACTCCTCGACGGCGGCCGCGCTGGCCTACGAGGCCATCGGCGACCAGCTCACCGCCGTCTACGTCGACACCGGCCTCATGCGCAAGGGCGAGACCGACCAGATCCGCGAGACCTTCGACTACATGGACTCGCTGCGGGTCATCGAGGCCCAGGACCGATTCGTCGACGCCCTCTCGGGCGTCACTGACCCCGAGGAGAAGCGTCACATCATCGGCGAGCAGTTCATCCGCGAGTTCGAGGAGGTCGCGCGCGAGGTCGACGCCGACTACCTCGTCCAGGGGACCATCTACCCCGACCGCATCGAGAGCGAGGGGACCATCAAGTCCCACCACAACGTCGGCGGGCTCCCCGAGCGCATCGACTTCGACGGCATCGTCGAGCCGATGCGCGACCTCTACAAGGACGAGGTCCGCGAGGTCGCCCGCGAGCTCGACCTGGAGGAGATCATCTCCGAACGGATGCCGTTCCCCGGCCCCGGCCTCGCGGTGCGGATCATCGGCGAGGTCACCGAGGAGAAACTGGAGGTCGCCCGCGAGGCCAACCACGTCGTCGAGGAGGAACTCGAAGACCACGACCCGTGGCAGGCCCTCGCCGCCGTCCTCGGGAAGGCCACCGGCGTCAAAGGCGACAACCGCGTCCACGGCTGGGTCGTCGCCGTCCGCTCCGTGGAGAGCCGCGACGGCATGACTGCCCGCGCGCAGGACGTGGACTGGGACACCCTCCAGCGGATCCAGTCGCGGATCACCGGCGAGAACGACAACGTTGCCCGCGTCCTCTACGACGTGACCCACAAGCCGCCGGCGACCATCGAGTACGAATAGCGGCGGGCTGGCACTCCGCAGATAGCTTTTCTCCCCTCAGTTCGGGCCAAACGCCGCCAGCCCCTCGTTCGTCGCGGCGACGTAGTACTCGCCGGCGACGGCCTGGGGGCCGACCCGCGGATTCTCCCACTGTTCGACCGCCGCGGAGCCGACCCGCTCGTCGGCCGCCGGGTCGACCGCGCTGGCCGTCAGCGCCCCCTCCTCGGCGGTGACGCCGTAGAGGAGGCCGTCGGCCGCGACCAGACCGCCGTCGGTGTCCATCCGCTCGACCGACCCGTCGGCGGCGTCGACGGCGAAGAAGCCCCATTCGTCGCGCCCCATGCCCTGGACGTAGACGGTGTCGTCGACGACGAGGGGCATCCCGTAGAAGGCGGCCTGTTCGGCCTCGGTGGGGTCTCCCTCGTAGCTCTGGGGGTCGTCGCCCTCCGGTATCGCCGTCCACAGCTCCGACCCGTCTTCGATGTCGATCGCGACCATCCCGCCCGTGTCCCGGTTGGTGATTCGGCCACAGACTGCGTACGCGACGCCGTCGACGACGACCGGCGAGTTGAACGGGGCGCCCTCCTCCTGGTAGAGGATCGTGTAGAAGTCGTTGCTCGCCGTCCAGCGGCGTTCGCCGCTCTCGCGGTCGACGGCGTGGATCTCGTCGTGGTCCGTGGCGTAGATGGTATCGTCGGTCACCGTCGGCGGGTATCGGTTGCGCCACAGCGGGTCCTCGCCCGGGGCGTATCGGGACTCCCGGCTCCCGTCGCCCGCGTCGAAGGCGACGTAGAGTCTGTCTCCGACGAACAGCGACCCGCCGTCGGCGGTCACCGCCGACTCGAACGGCGTGTCGAGCGACTGCTCCCACTCCGTCTCGCCGGACGACGGCGAGAGCGCGGCGAGCCCCGGGCCGTCCGAGACGGTCCCGACGACGAGACGCTCGCCGTCCGACCCGAGCGTCCGCGCCGGGGACGTGTTCCCCTCGCCGTCCATCTCGGCCACTGGCAACGACCGCTCCCACTGCCGCTCGCCCGTGGCGAGGTCGAACGCCGCGACGACCGTCTGCCAGCCCGAGTCGTCGCTGATGTCGGCCGCGGCGAAGACGGTCCCGTCGAGGACGACGGGAGCGGAGAGGACGCTCACTCCGGCCGCCCTCTCCGAGCCGTCGGTGTAGCTGGCCGTCCACGCGACCGAGAGGTCGCCGCCCGGGCCGGGGGCGGAGGGGTGGACGGCGGTGTTGCGCGCGTCGAACCGGTAGCTCGGCCAGTCCGTCTCGCCGGGCTCGAATCCGGACGATCCGCCGATGCCGGCGGGACAGCCGGCGAGGGCCGCAGCACCTGTCGCGCCGAGCGCGCGGAGCAGAGACCGCCGCCGGAGGGACGTGTCCATGGCGGGCGTTCCGAATGGGGTGGTAAGTGCTTTTTCATGAACGTATAACTCGCTGTCGGGGCGCGACCGCGGCCGCGCGAAACGTGAAGCACAAACCCCCCGGCCCCGATCACTGGGTATGAACGCAGTTTTCGCGGGGACTGACACCGAAGGACTGGCCGACGAGTTGCGCGAGCGGGGCGCGACCGTATCGGTCGTCGACGGGATCGCCAACCGCCCGGCGCTCGAAGAGGCCGGCGTCCACGACGCCGACGTGTTCGTCCTGACCGACGCCGGCCAGGCGACCTCCATCGTCGTCGCGCGGGACCTCAACCCCGACATCCGGGTGGTCGCCTACACGGCTGACTCGCTCCCGGAGTTCGTCAGCGGCCAGCAGGTCCTCGGGATGGACCCCGCGCTGTTCGACGCCGACACCGTCGCCGAGGAACTGACCGACGCCGCCGACGCGGACGGCTGACGCCCGCGGCGATTCCCGCGGCCGCTCCACCGGGCCCGCCCCGACCGCGTCGTCTCCGGGGCAACATTATTGTTGCCGCGGGCGAAATTCCCGTAGTATGACCGAAGTGTCGACCGGTCCCGTGGCGAGCGCGTCGCCGATCGCGGCGGTGCTTTCGGCCTGGCGCGAGGGCGTCGGCGCGCTGGCCGGCGGCGCGCTCCTGGGGGCCCTCGCCCGGTCGCTACTGGCGATCAACGGCGTCGCGGCGCCGTCAGCGGCCGCGTTCGTCGGCGGCGGGGCGGTCGCCGCGCTCGTCTGCGTCCTCGGCGTCGTCGCGGCCGGCGCGGCCCGCCGGACCGTCCGGTTCGGCCGCGACGCCCTCGCCGTCGAGGGCGGGCTCTCGCCGGGCGCGACGACCGTCGCGTACGACGACATCGACCTGGCGCTCCGCCGCGAGACGGCGGGCGACCGGCGGCTGGGGACAGCGAGCTACGAACTGGTCCGGTCGGGAGGGGCAGACCTCTTCATCGGCCACCTGCGCGACCCCGAGGCGTTCGAGCGCGCGCTCGACGCCCGCGTGCCGACCCCGCGCGAGCGGGTCGACGCCGTCGACGAGGCGACGGTCCGCGAGGCGCTCCAGCGGAGCCGCGTGTTCTGGCGCACCTGGCCGAGCGACGAGCCGCTCCCGCGCTCGGCGGTCGTGACCGACGGGACGCTCGTCGAGAAGCTCGACGGGGAGGGGGACGTGACTCCCGCCCGCGGGGACGACGACGAGCGGCCGCGTCGCTCCTCGCCCGGCCCGGACCGACCGGCCACGATCGAAGGGATCACGCGCAACGGGAGCGGGGACGCGGCCGAGGAGTTCACCGGGGGAAGCGGGGGCGAGGGAGTTGCCGAGTAGCGCCCGGGACACCGAAGGGGGGCCGCCGCCGACCGTCCACTCCCCACGAAGCTTTTACCCGGCCACCGACGAGTTGCGACGATGACCGATCCGATCCCGAGCGAACGGTTCGCCGGGGCCGTCCCCGGAGTTCGGTCCGAGCTGCGGGTCTTCCGCGACCGCCTGGAGTACGACCCCGGCGGGCTCGGCGGTCTCCTCGGCGGGACGGAGACCGTCCCGTGGGAGGATATCGACCTCGTCCTCCGCCGCGACGGCCGGTTCGACCGGCTACTCGGCGCCGGGAGTTACGACCTGGTCCGCTCCGGGAAGTCGACGGTCAGGCTCCACCACGTCGCGGACACCGACGAGGTCGAGCGCGCGCTCGACGCCCGCGTGCCGGCGCCCCGCGACCGGGTCGAGGCCGGCAGTGAAGCGGAGACCCGCGCGGCGCTCCAACAGGGCCGCGTCGCCTGGCGTCGCTGGCCGGACGACGAGCCGGTCCCCCGGTCGGCGGTCGTGGCGGACCCCGATCTGGTGGCGGCGTACACCGCCTCTAACCGCCCCGAGCGCCCCGAGGTCACGCGCGCCGAGGACGCCCGTCCCTCCGGCGTCACCGCGGCCGACTTCGAGAACGGGCGGTTCCCCGGCGGCGGTGGCGGCGGCGACACCGACTTCACCGGCGGGTCGGCTCGCCACTCCCCGGGCCACGCCTCGAACGAGCGCGGCTCGGAAGCCCACGTCGGTAGCGACGAGGCCACCGACATGGACGGCAGCGGGTGGTGAGGACCGATCACCGCCGGAGTCGCGCGGGTTCGGCGGCGTGACCGAGCCGTTCGGCGAAGTCTGCGAGCCGGTCGTCCCCGTCGCGCTCGAAGGGGACACCGTGACCCGTCGCCGCGACCTCGAACGCCGGCGTCTCGGCGGCCAGCCGACCGACGCTCTCGCGGGCGACTGCGGTGTCGTCGGTGATGAACCACGGCGTCGTGTGCAGGTCGCCGCCGGACTCGCGAACCAGATCGCCCAGCGCCGCGAACCCCAGGTCATCGCTGACGTAGGCGACGTGCCCGGGGGTGTGGCCGGGCGTCTCGTGGACGGTGAACGAGCCGACGGTGTCGCCCCCGGTCAGTGGGACGACCTCGTTGTCCGGCGGCGCGAGTAGGGGGCCGACCAGCCGCTGGAAGACCCCTTTCGGGACGGACAACGGCGGCTTCTCCCGGCCAGTCACCAGCGGGGCGTCCCGTCGGCCGGCGTAGATCGTGAGGTCGAGGCCGTCGAGGCGCGGGAGGCCACCGACGTGGTCGAGGTCGTAGTGGGTGACGAGCACCCGGTCGAGGTCGCCGAGGGCGAACCCCGCCTCGACGACGGCGTTCGCGAGTGCGCCGCCGCGCCAGGGCGTCCCCGCGTCGACGAGCGTCAGCGCGCCCCCGTCGTCGACGAGGTAGGCGTTGACGCCGCCGAGGTCGATCCACCAGGCGTCGTCGGAGAGTCGCGTGACCATACCACTCGTAGGGCCGTCGGCGGGATAAACCGGCGGCCGAGCGGGTCGGGCTGTCGAGCCGGGCGAGTTCGGGGCCGACCGGACCGGACGACCGACGGGACTCGAGGGCCGGGCGCCTATCGGGATGTTTTTCGTCTAGGGCCGCCCGCCCACGGGCATGCGAGCGGACGACGTGCCGGCGGTCCACGAGCGGGTGGCCGACGAGGCCCGCGAGCACTTCGCGGGCGACGACACGGGTCACGACATGGCCCACGCCTGGCGGGTCTACCGGCTGGGCCGGCGCCTCGCGGCGGCGACGGACGCAGATTTCACCGTCGTCGGTGCGGCGGCGCTGGTCCACGACCTCCACCGCCTGCGCGGCGAGGGGTTCACCCACCCGAAGGAGACGCTCCCGGAGGTCCGGGCGATTCTCGCGGACGCGGAATTCCCCGAACACCGTCGCGAGGCGGTCTGTCACTGCGTGGCCCACCACGAGGAGTACGACTTCGCCGAGCGGACGGACCTGAACCACGAGCCGACGGCGGAGGAGCGGGTCCTGCGGGACGCCGACAACCTCGACGCGCTCGGCGCGGTCGGGATCGGCCGGGCGTTCACCTTCGGCGCCCACCACGGCCAGGGGATGTACGACCCCGACCGGAAAGCGAGGGACAGCTACGACCGGAACGACCGGGACAACACCGTGATCCAGCACGCCCGCGAGAAACTGCTGCGGCTGCCCGAGGCGATGGAGACCGAACCCGGCCGCGAACTCGTCGCCGAGCGGGCCGCGTTCGTCCGGGAGTTCGTCGAGCGCTTCGAGGGCGAGTGGCGCGGCGACCTGTGACCGTCGGTGGGGTCGGTGAGCGCTACCGCTCGATAGTCACGTCGAGTCGCAGATCCCGCGACGACCGGCCGAGCGAGACGGCGTGCTCCCCCGGATCGACCGTCCAGCCCTCGTCGGCGTCGTAGCGGGCGAACGCCCGCTCGTCGAGCGCGACCGCGACGCGGCGGGACTCGCCGGCGTCGAGCGCCAGCGAGGCGAACCCGCCGAGTTCCCGCGGCGGCCGCTCCAGGTCGTCGGGCGTCGCCGGCGAGTCGACGTACGCCTGGACGACCTCCCGGCCGGGCCGGTCGCCGGTGTTCTCGACGGTGAGTTCGACGGTGGCGTCGTCGACGGCCCTCGCGTCGCGGTACGCGAAGTTCGCGTAGGAGTGGCCGTGGCCGAACGGGTACGTGGGTTCGGCGCCGGTCGCGTCGAAGTGCCGGTAGCCGACGAGCAGTCCCTCGTCGTAGTGGGCCTGGCCGTCGACACCGGGGTACCGGCGCTCGTCGGCGGTGGGATACGCCTCGGCCGGTGCGAACGTCACCGGGAGCCGCCCGCCGGGGTCGCTGTCGCCGTAGAGGACGGCCGCCGCGGCCGACCCGTGGGCCTGGCCGGGGTACCAGCCCGCGACGACGGCCGCCGCGTCCTCGCGCCAGGGCGCCTCGAACGGGCCGCTCGTGTTCGCGACCACGACCGTCCGGTCGTTCTCGGCGGCGACCGCCTCGATCAGTTCGTCCTGCTCGCCGGGCAACGCGAGCGACTCGCGGTCGGCGGCCTCGGTGGCCTGGTCGCGGACGAACACGAGGGCCACGTCGGCATCGGCTGCGGCCGCGACCGCGTCGTCGACCGAGGGGTCGGGCCCCGCCTCGCCCTCGTTGCCGTCGTCCGGTTCGAACGCGTCGAACAACGAGATGTCCTCGACCCGCGGGTGGCCGCGGGCGACGGAGACTGATCCCTCGGCGCGAGCCTCGATCCCCTCGACCGGGCTCGTCTCGGTGGCCGGGGTCACCTCCGAGGAGCCGCCCCCGCCGAGGATCGCCTCGTCGACGTTCGGGCCGACCACCGCCACGTCGGCGTCGTCGGCCAGCGGCAGGACGCCGTCGTTGTCCAGCAGGACGGTCCCGCGGACCGCGACACGCTCGGCCAGCCCGCGGTGTTCCGGCGTGTCGACGGCCCCGCCGGGGTCGGCTGCGTCTCGGCCGCCGTCCAGCAGGCCGTGGCGGTCCAGCTGGGTGAGCAGCCGCCGGACCATGTCGTCGAGCCGCGACTCCGGCACTTCACCGGCTTCGACGGCGTCGGCCAGCTCCTCGCGGTAGAGCCCGCCCGTCGTCGGGTCGGGCATCCCGTCGGCGTAGTCGAACCCCTCGGTCGGGTCCGCGGGCGGCGCGTCGCCGTCGGGACCGTCCGCGTCGCGGTCCGCGTCGCCGCTGTCCCCACGGTCCGCACCGTCGCCCTCACCCCCGGGCGCGCCCATCGACTCGAACAGCTCCTCGGCGGAGATGCCGGGCATCTGCAGGTCCAGTCCCGCCGTCGCCGTCCCGACGACGCTCTCGGTGCCGAACCAGTCGGACATGACCACGCCGTCGAAGCCCCACTCCGCTTTGAGCACGTCCGTCAGCAGGCGCTCGTGCTCGCTCATGTACGTCCCGTTGACGCGGTTGTACGAGGACATCACCGCGCCGGCGCCGGCGTCGACGGCGTCGCGGAAGCCCGGCAGGTAGATCTCCCGGAGGACGCGCTCGTCGACCTCGGCGCTGACCGACGCGCGGGCCGTCTCCTGGTTGTTCGCGACGAAGTGTTTCGGCGTCGCGACGACCCCCGTCGACTCGATGCCGTCGACGACGCCCGCGGCGAAGCGGCCGGTCACGACCGGGTCCTCCGAGTAGTACTCGAAGTTGCGGCCGCAGTGGGGCACCCGGACGAGGTTCAGCCCGGGCCCGAGCAGCACGTCCTGATCCCGGGCCAGCGCCTCCCGGCCGAGCGCCCGGCCGAACTCGCGAGCGAGTTCCGGGTCGAAGGACGCCGCGAGGGCCGACGACGCCGGGAACGCCGTCGCCGGTTCGTCGGTGCGGACGCCCAGGGGCCCGTCCGAGAACCTGACCGGCGGGATATCCAACCGTTCGACCCCGGGAACGAAGCCGGTCGCCGTCCCCTCCGTGTCGGTCGCGCCGTGGGTGAGCCGTACCTTCTCCGCCAGCCGGAGCTCCGCGAGGAGCCCGTCCACCGTTTCCGAACTCATTGACTGGACGTTCAGTCAGGACCGGCTTAACGGTTTCCCCTCAGCGGACGCGAAGCGCCAAAAACGGGGACCGGATGCCTGACAGACGGAGGGCGGTACGGAAGCGGGGAGAGCGGGCAAGAGGGGGGAGGGGGCGAAAGAGGTCGTGGGGTGGAGGGGTCAGGGAGGGCAGAGAGACCACCGGGGTCGTCAGTGTTCGAGGATGGTGCCGCCGGCGCCGACGGCGATCTCGACCTCGCTCCTCCGGCAGACGGCCTTCAGGTTCTGCCCGGTCGGGGTGGCGTCGGGCTTCCACTCCTCGTTCTCGCGGTCGTAGACCTTGCCGCCGCCGCCGACCGCGTAGCCCTCGCCGTCCTCGACCTCGATGTCGCGCAGGCCCGCGTCACCGGTGTCGGCGGGGACCCAGCGGGAGCCGGTCCAGTGGAAGACCATCCCGCCGCCGCCGGAGACCCACACGTCGTCGGCGCCGTCGGAGTCGACGCCGTAGAAGTTGACGTTGGCGTCGGCCAGCCCGATCTTGTCCCAGGTCGCGCCGTCCTGAGTGTAGAAGACGGACTTGTTGCCGTCGACGATGTGACCCTTGCGGTCGTCGTAGAAGTCGACGGCGTTGATGGCCGAGCCCGAGCCCGGCGTGACGTAGTCCCAGGTCTGGACGGCGCCGTTCTCGAAGCTGTAGTACATCTTCCCGGAGTCGCCGGCGACGTAGACGTTGGCCTCGCCGGCCGCGCCCGTGACCGACACGTCGTTGAAGTTGTTGGTCACGTCCATCGGCGCCGAGTGGTCGTTGAGGTTGCCGGTCGTCACGTCGTACTCGCCGATGGCGCCCGACGAGCCGACGAACCACAGGCGCTTGCCGTCGTCGGTCACGTCCGCGCCGTAGAGGTTGTTCCCGTTGCCGGTCGGGCCGCCGTCGAGGATTTTCTTCCAGCCCTTCCCGGTGCGCTCGAGGACGACCCCTGCGTCGCCGACCGCGTACGCGCCTTCGCTCGTCTCCTCGACGTCGTAGAGGGTTCCGCCGACCGGGGACTTCATGGCCGTCCATTCGGAGTCGTTCCCGGACGCGGCCGCGGCCGTCGGGACCGCCGCCGCGCCGATCGCTGCGCCGGCTGCCTTCAGCACGGTGCGTCGAGTGGAGGTGCGTTCGGACATTGCATCCGGGACGTGCGACGGGTTGCACTTAATGGGGGGTCGCCCTTGGCGCCGATTTAGGGCGTTTTAGGCCCTGAATCCGCCATTTTGGATCCGTTCACTCGTCCGAACGGACGGATTCCGGGGTCCGCGCATCCTCCGCCGCTAGACCGACTTAATCGACATAAAACGACGAAAGATTGAAGTGATAAAACGGAACGCCCGCGAGCGGGCCGGTGAGGCCCGAATACGTTCGCCTCGTCGCAGCGTACGCACACCCGAATACTGTGGTACGGCGCGGGCGCGGCGAGGGGCCAGCGGGGGGGTCCGGCGTTCAATCGTCTCGGCGAGCGAGCGAGACGAGGTGGGCCATCTCCTCGACGACGAGCTCCTCGGTCCCCAGGCGGGCCGCAGCCTCGCTGCCGGGGAGACAGAAGACCGGGACGCCGTCGACCATCCCGGCGGTGGCCCGGGAGACCATCGCCCGGGTGCCGATCTCCTCGTAGGAGAGGATGCGGAACAGCTCGCCGAACCCCGGGAGCTCGCGGTCGAAGAGGGGGCGCGCGGCCTCGACGGTCACGTCGTCGGGCGTGACGCCCGTGCCGCCGGTCGTGACGACCACGTCCACGTCGTCGCGGCCGGTGAGGTTCAGCAGCGCGGTCTGGACGCCGTCGAGGTCGTCCCGGAGGATCTCCCGGGTGACGACCTCGTGGTCGGCGGCCTCGACGGCCGCCTCGATCACGTCCCCGCTCGCGTCGTCCTCGCGTGTGCGCGTGGACGAGACGGTCACGACCGCGACACCGAGCAGCCCGACGTCGGCCCCGTGAGCGTGGTCGTGGGAGTGACCACCGGAATCGTGCGAATGGGCTCCCGAATCGTGTGACTGCTCACTCGATCCGTGTGCGTGCTCCGCAGCGCCGTCCGAGTGGTCGGCCGTGTCCCCTGAGTGACTGCCGGAGCCCGTCGAACGCGCGCCGGCCTCGGCGTGGTCGGCTCCCTCGCTGGCGGGTTCGCTCGACGAGCGGTCGTCCGCTCCGCCGGCGTCGGTGCTCGGGACGCCGTCCGCGCCGTCCGTGCCGTCCGCGCCGTCCGCGTCGGCGAACGGGTGGTCGTCCGTGCTGTCGACCGTCCCGTCGCCCTGCTCCGACTCGCCCGACGACGCCAGCGGGTCGTCCGCCGGCGAGTCGGCGCCGCCGTCCCCTCCGGGAGCCTCGTCACCGGTGTCACCGGCCGACGAGCCGTCGTCGGTCCGTGGATCGGGCTCGTCGCCGGTCCGTGAGCCGGTATCGTCGCCGGCACCCGAATCCGTGTCCGACCCGGACGCGTCCGGCGCCAGCGGGTCGTCGGTCGCGTCCCCGGACGACGGTGCGAGCGGGTCGTCGTCCGCCCCGGATCCCGCCCCCTCGTCGGTCGCCTCGTCCGCGCTCGCGCCGGCGGTTCCCCCTTCGGATTCCGCGGTGTCGTCCCCCGAAGTCTCGGTTTCCGCCCCCTCTGTCCGCTCGGCCGACTCCTCGACGGGTTCCGCCTCGGTCTCCTCCTCGCCGGCGTCACCGTCGCCGGCGTCCGCCTCGGCGTCGTCCCCCTCCTCGTCCTCGTCGTCGCCGTACCCGCGACTGGTGTCCCGGGACTGGAAATCGACCATGGGATCGCTACCCGATAGCGAACCAAAAAGGCCAGCATCCGACCGAAGCCCGGTCGCGAGCAGCCGGGCCGGGAGCGGTCGACGGCGGTCAGAAGCGGAGCGGCGGTCAGGACAGGGCTTCGACCACGGCGTCGGCGGCGGCGTCGGCGTCGCGGTCCTGGAGGAACGTGGCGACGGCGTCTTTGAGCTGGACCACCTGCTCGGGCTGGACGGCCAGCCCGTGACACATCGACGGCAACTGGGTCGCGCGGCCGCCGAACGCCTCGTGGAGTTCGCGGCTCATCGGGTGCAGGTCCGCCACCGACACGTCGCCCCGCGGCGGGACCGACCCGCTGATCGTGTTGAACCGCTCGATCGTCTCGGCGGAGCCGAGGTACTCGACGAACTCCGTCACGGCGTCGTCGCCCTCGGCGTGGGCTGCCGGGACGATGGCGTTCGTGTTGACGATGTGGGCGCCGTCGGTGCCGGGGAACGGGACGCAGTCCCAGTCGCGGCCGAACTCCATGTCGGTCCCGGCCATGTGGCCCGTCGACCACGACCCGTTGTTGATGCAGGCCGCCTCCCCGTCGGAGAAGGCGAACTCCAGGTCGCTGGAGTCCATGAACTCCGGGTTGTCCGGCCCCGCAGCGAGGAACTCCCCGAGGGTGGCGAAGGCGGCGCGGACGGCCGCCCGGTGGGTGGACGGCCGTCCGTCGGCCGCCTCCTCGTAGCCGCTCTCTCCCCCGTGGGCGAGCAAGAGCGTCTCCCACAGCTGGAGCAGTCCGAAGGGATTCCGGCCGAAGACGGCGATCGGGTGGTCGCTCTCCTCGGCCAGCGCCGGGAGCGCCTCGACGAGCTCGTCCGGCCCGGAGAGCCGCGCGGGGTCGACCCCGGCGGCCTCGAACAGCTCGACGTTGTAGTAGAGGTTGCTGATCCGGTGCATGTCCAGCGGGACCGCGTGGAACTCGCCGTCGAAGCGGGCCACGTCGACCATCCCGTCGAAGTACGCCCGCTCCATGCCCGTCCGCTCCCAGAGGTCGGTGATGTCGGCGGTCGCGCCGGCCTCGACGGTCGGCCGGAGGTTCGCGCCCGGCCACTCGTCCCACACGTCCGGCGGGTCCTCCCGGAGGATCCGGCTTTTGATCATCAGGCGGAGCGCGTTGATGACCGTCTGCTCCTCGGCGATCGACACGTCCGGGTTGCGGTCCGCGTACTCCGCCAGCACGGCGTCCATCGCCTCCTCCTCGCTCCCCCACACGAAGTGGTGGTGGATCTCTATCTCGCGCTGTCCGCCCACGGCCGTTGACATACGTTACCGTCCGTGCGACCCCCATAATGACCTTGCCCCCGAGTTATCCGAACTGAGAATCGGTCGGGACGGTCGGCCGGGCGGGCCGCCACGGTGACGGCCCCAAGCTTCGGCCGGACCGGGCGCGTTCGTCACTGTTTTGCACACCGCGCGCGTCGGTCCGACCATGTACGCAGTCCAGTACGCGGACCACGGCGACCGGGACGTGGTCGAGTACGCCGAGCGGCCCGACCCCGAGGTGGGCCGGGACGACGTGCTCGTCGACGTGAAGGCGGGCGCGCTGAACCACCTCGACGTGTGGACCCGCAAGGGCCTGCCGGGGATCGACCTGGAGATGCCCCACGTCCCCGGCTGCGACGCTGCGGGCGTCGTCGAGTCGGTCGGCGAGGACGTGACCCGCTTCGAGCCCGGCGACCGCGTGGCCGTCACCGCGGGCGTCAGCTGCGGGGAGTGCGAGTTCTGCCGCGACGGCGAGGCCTCGATGTGCGTCGACTTCCACATCATCGGCGAGCACGTCCCCGGCGTCCACGGCGAACTCGCCGCCGTCCCCGAGGACAACCTCGTCGCCGTCCCCGAGGGCGTCGACTGGGCGACCGCCGCTGCGGCGCCGCTGGTCTTCCAGACCGCCTGGCGGATGCTCGTGACTCGCGCCGACATCGACCCCGGTGAGTCCGTCCTCGTGCTCGGCGCCTCGGGCGGCGTCGGTCACGCGGCCGTCCAGATCGCCGACTTCGCCGGCGCCGAGGTGTTCGCGACCGCGAGCACGGACGAGAAGCTCGACTACGCCCGCGAGGTCGGCGCCGACCACGCCATCGACTACACCGAGGAGGACTTCGCCGCACAGATCAGGGAGCTGACCGACGGCCGCGGCGTCGACGTGGTGGTCGACCACGTCGCCGGCGAGACGTGGGACGACTCGCTGAAGAGCCTCGCGAAGGGCGGCCGGCTGGTCACCTGCGGCGCGACGGCCGGCGGTCGGCCCCAGACCAACGTCAACCGGGTGTTCTGGAACCAGCTGTCGATCGTCGGCTCGACGATGGCCACGCCCGGCGAGGTCGACGACGTCCTCGCGAAGGTGTGGGACGGCACCTTCGAGGTGCGCGTGCGCGACCGCCTGCCGATGAGCGAGACGGCCAGCGCCCACGAACTCCTGGAGGACCGCGAGGGCTTCGGGAAGGTCGTGGTCGTCCCCGACAGCGAGTTCGATGGCTGAGACCCCCGCATCCGACGGCGACGCGCCCGAGGGAACCGGACGGCGCGACGGCGACGAGAGGGCCGACAGCCGCGACCACCCCGGCGACACTGAGGGGCACGTCCGCGGCACGGGCGCGGACGACGACATCCCGTCGGCGGACCCCGGCGGCTACGACGTGCCCGACCCCGAGTCGCGGGAGTTCGGCCGCCGCGGGTGGGCGCTCGTCGCCGCGCTCGTGGTCGCGCTCGTCGTGATCCCCTGGACGATCATCGCGATTCCGCAGGCCCGGGGCCTGCTCGAAGCGCTCCCGCTGGGGTACCGCGACGCGTACCTCGTGCTCCCGTTCGTCCCCGCGGTCTTCCTCGGCCTGCTCGGCGTCTGGACCGCCGTCGCGAACCGTCGTCCCTGACCTGTCCGACCGACGGCCCGTCGAGGCGACCCGCTCTGACTGTCACCCGGTCCCGTCCGTATCCAATATTGATAGCGGGTCACGTACACTTATTTCGGGGAGGGCGGAACCCTCCGGCAACCGATGACGACCCCGGGGTTCACCGCTGTCGCGTTGCTGGCCGCCATCGCCGCGAGCGGCGTCGCGGCGTTCGTGTGGACGTTCCGCGACACGCCGGCCGCGAAACCGCTGTCCGTCTTCGTCGCGGGGGCCGGCCTGTACGCGCTCGCCCAGGGGCTCGGGCTGGCGACGCCGGGGCTGTCCGGGAAGATCCGGTGGTCGAGCGTCGCGGCGACCGTCTCCGTGGTCCTCCCGGCCGCCTGGCTGGTGACGGTCCTGGCGTACACCGAGAGCGACCGCGCGCTCGGGGGTCGCCGGCTGGCGCTGTTGCTCGTCGAACCCGCCGTCTTCGTCGCGCTGGTCTGGACGAACGACGCTCACGGCCTCGTCTGGGCCGACCGGTGGGTCGAGACGGCCGCCGGGTCCGCGTACCTCGCCCGGGAGTTCGGCCTCGCGACGTGGGCGCACGTCGGGTACTCCCTGCTCCTGTTCGCCGCCGGCGGGCTCGAACTCGTGCGCCTGAACTTCCGGACGACGGACTTCTTCCGGGGGCAGGCGACGGTGCTGCTGGGCGCGATGGTCGTCGCCGCGACCGCCTGGACCGCCTCCCTGTTCGGCGTCGTCCCCGGGCGATACGCGCTCGGGGGCGTCGGCTTCGTCGTCGCCGGCCTCGCCACGACCGCGACGCTGTTCCGCGGCCGGCTGGTGTCGGTCACGCCGGCCACCCGCCAGCTCGGCCGCGAGGCCGTCATCGACGAGATGGACGACCGCATCGTCATCCTCGACGACGACGACCGGGTCGTCGACGTCAACCCCGCCGCCGCGGACCTCCTCGGAGTCGACTCCGAGGCGGTCGTCGGGCGGTCCATCGAGGCCGTCGCCCCGGACCTCGCGTCGGCGGTCGAGTCCGTCTCAGCCGGCCAGGCCGAGCTCGAACTCGACGGGCCCGACGGCCGCCACTACTACGACGTGCGCGTCTCGCGGCTCTACCGCAGCTACGGCGGCGTCGCCGGCCGCGCCGTCAGCTTCCGCGACGTGACCGACCGCCGCCAGCACGAGCAACGCCTCGACGTGCTCAACCGCGTCCTCCGGCACAACCTCCGCAACGAGCTGAACGTCGTGGCCGGCAACGCCGAACTGCTCCGGCGGGACGTGGAGACGACCGACGAGGTCGAGCGCCGGCTCGACCGCATCGAGGAGACGGTCGACGGCGTCGTCGCCCGCAGCGAAAAGGTCGGCCACGTCGCCCGGATGGTCGACGACGAGCGCGACCGCGCATTCGCCGTCACCGAGCGGGTCGAAGGGCTCGCAGACAGCGTCGAGTCGGCCCACGACGGGGCGACCGTCAGCGTCGACCTGCCGGAGGGGCTGGCCGTCGTCGGCGGTCCCTGTCTGGAGCGGGCCTTCGAGGAACTGCTGGAGAACGCCGCCGAACACGCCGGCGACGAGCCGTCTGTCGAAGTACGGGCGGCCCGCCACGGCGACGAGTTCGTCGAGGTCCGTGTCGCCGACGACGGTCCCGGGATCGAGGACCACGAGCGGAGCGTCATCGAGACGGGCCGGGAGACGGCGCTCGAACACGGCAGCGGGGTCGGCCTCTGGCTCGTCACCTGGGTCGTCCGCGAGTGCGGCGGCTCCGTCGAGTTCGTCGACGACGGCGGGGGCTGTACCGTCGCGCTCACCCTCCCGCTGGCCGACGACGAGCCCGACGCGAGCGGCGACCGCGCTTCGGGCCGGGGAGGGGACGACGACGCGGGACCGGACGACTCCCCCGACGCCGGATCCGAAGACCGCGCTGACTCGGGGCGGGGGGACGCCGCCGACGAGCGGGACTCCAGGCCGGGCGGCGTCGAGGCGGACGACTGACCGGGAACGGACCACGTCGACGGTCCCGCGAGTCCGGGATTCACTGGCCGCCGACGCTGGCGTCAAAGGAGAAGGACGGAGGTCTCCGAGGACGGTCGGACTACTCAAAGTCGCGGCGCATCGCGATCTCGAACCAGGGGCAGAGGCGGAGCTGTCGGTACCACCGCGGGTGTTCGTGCAGGCGCTCGTAGGGCACCCACATCAGGCCGCCGACCTCCTCGGGGTCGGGGTCGAGGGTCGTGTCGAGCAGCGTGGCCTTCAGCACCGCGCAGACCTCGTGTTCGACGCCCTCGTCCATGTAGTAGCGCTTGTACTCGAAGCGGTCGGTCACCCGGAGGTTGTCGTACTGGTCCGGTGTGACCCCGAGCTCCTCTTCGAGGCGCTGGCGGGTCGCCTCGACCTGCGTCTGTCCCTGTCGCGGGTGGGAGGCGACAGTGCCGTCCCAGTAGGTGTCCCACAGTCGTTTCTTCGGGCTGCGCTGGGCGAGCAGGATGCGGCCATCCTCGTCGAACAGCAGCGAGGTGAACGCCCGGTGACGCGTGCCGTCGCCGGTGTGGGCGTCGAGGCGGTTGATCAGCCCCTGCTCCTCGTCGTTCTCGTCGACGGCGATCACCGCCTGCTCGGCGTTCTCGTGGTAGTCGTCGGCCCCCTCGGCCGACGGCGCGCCGTCGTCTCCGGGGACCCCCTCGTCGTCCGTACTCATGGGAGTCACGTGGGAGAGCGGGTTCAAACAGTCTTCGACTCGCCGCGGTCCTCGCTCCGACCGGCCCGCGCCGCTCACCCGACGCGTTCGTCCAGAATCAATCTCATCGACGGATCCTCGTCACACGTCGGTTCGCGCCGCGGAGGCGCTCACCCGACGCGTTCGTCGAGGATCAGTCTCGTCTTCGTGCTCACGACCTCGTCGAGTTCGCGGGTCTGGGTGATGATCTCGTTGACCCGCTCGGTGTCCTGGGCGTCGACGACGAAGACGATGTCCTCCTCGCCGGAGACCTGCCAGACGAAGTCGACCTCCGTCCACTCGGCGACGCGGTCGCTGATGTCGTGGGTGTCGACGCTCACGTCGACGCCGACCTCGATCATCGCCTTGACGTTCCCCGTCCGCGTCGCCACGGTAAAGCGCTCGATGACGCCCTCCTCGACCAGCGACTCCACGCGGTTGCGGACCGTCCCCTCGGAGGTCCCCACGTCGTCGGCGATCTCCGTGTACGGCGTCCGCGCGTCCCTGCGGAGGATGTTCAGGATCTCCCGGTCGAGGTCGTCCATCGAATACGCCACAGTTCCGAGCCACCCCACTTCACCGTTACGAATTTCGTAACCTGACTTCGAAAGCAAGGCTTATCACCGGAGGTGGTATACGCATCTCGTAATGACGGACGCCTACGTGGCACTGGAGGGCGGACGCGTCGTCGAGGCGCGCGCGCGCTCGCCGGGCACGACTCGCGGGGAACTGGTCTTTACAACTGCCTACACCGGCTACGAGGAGAGCCTCACCGACCCCTCCTACGAGGAGCAGATCCTCACCTTCTCCTACCCGCTGATCGGCAACTACGGCGTCCGAGAGGAGCGCTTCGAGTCGGATCGGGTCCACCCCCGCGGCGTCGTCGCCCGCGACCTGACCGACGACGTGGTCGAGTGGCTCCGCGAGGAGGGCGTCCCCGCCGTCGACAAGCTCGACACCCGCGACATCGTCACCGAGATTCGGGACTCCGGCGCGATGAAGTGCGGCATCGCCGCCGGCGAGGACGTCACGGAGCAGGACGCGCTGGACGAACTCGACCAGTGCAAGCACATGAGCGACCACACCGACATCGGCGACCAGGTCACCACGCCCGAGACCGTCGTCTACAACGACGAGGGTGCGGGTCCCGACGTGGCGCTCATCGACTGCGGCGCCAAGGGTTCCATCATCGAGTCGCTCGTCGAGCGCGACGCGACAGTCCACCTGATGCCCCACGACACCACCGAGGACGAGGTCGCCGAGCTCGACCCCGATGTCCTGTTCATCTCCAACGGCCCGGGCGACCCGGAGAACTTCGACCAGGCCAACGAACTCGTCGACAGCTACGTCGGCGAGAAGCCCATCGCGGGCATCTGCCTCGGCCAGCAGGTCGTCGCCAACGCGCTGGGCGGCGAGACCGAGAAGATGGAGTTCGGCCACCGCGGCGTCAACCAGCCCGTCCGCGACCTGCGGACCGACCGCGTCGTCATGACCACCCAGAACCACGGCTACACCGTCGCAGACCCCGGCGACAACCTCGAAGTCACGCAGATCAACGTCAACGACGAGACCCCCGAGGGCCTGGAGAACGACGAACTCGACATCCTCACCCGCCAGTACCACCCCGAGGCCAACCCCGGCCCCAACGACTCGAAGGGCTTCTTCGACGAGGTCCTCGCGATGGCCGACGACGAGACCGTCGCGACGACGAACTGAGAGCGGCTTTCTACGACACCGCTTCCGCCCGCCGTGTCACTCGCCGGGCGAGTCGGTCGGTTTCTCGCACTGCTGGTTCGGCGAGTCGGTGTTCTCCTCGTCCCGGCGTTCGCCGCTGTCACTGCTCCCGTCGCCGGCGGGTTCCGCTTTTCCGCTCACCTGGCGTCCGACGGCGGCTCGTCGGAGACGCCGGGGTGGTTCTCGCGGCTGATCGGCTGGCCGCGGTAGGTCAGCTGGTTCGCGCCGTCGTCGGCCTCGATCTCCGCGGGCGACTCCGCGGTGCGGTCCTCGACGTACTCCGCCGCCTCGGCGAGTAGCGACTCGCTCGTCGACCGCTTCGCCCAGCAGTGGTACTGCTTTCGCGGCGTCCGGAGGACGAACCGGGTCGCGAGCAGGCCCGTGTGGTACGAGGCCGCGACGACGGACTCGTGGGGGACTTCGACGGCGGTGTCCTCGCTCTCCCCGCCGACCAGGCAGAGCGTTCGTCGGTCGGTGACCACGACCGCAGTCCCGCGGTCGCCGGCCGGTTTCGTCGTGTTGCGCTTGGTCCCCAGTCCGACCCCGCGCTTCTCGTTCGTCAGGACGTAGGCGGGCGCTTCCGTCCCGTCGAGGTGGGTCACGGGCGGGTCGTGCAACCGGCCGTCCGGGAAGCGCTCTTCGCGTCCCGCGAGCACGCCGACCGTCACGGACGGGTGGGGTGCCATCTCCGCGAGCGTCATCGCTCTGTCGAGCGCACTACCCACCGTCATCGACTCCCTCCGGACAGCGTCCCGAGCGTCTCGTCGGTCATCACCCGGGCGTTTTCGCCGGGTTCATATCAGAATACGCCTACGATTCCTTGTGGTCGGGATACGTCCTAATACGCTCGGATGTCGACGGTCCGGCGGTCGAAGTTAGCGCTCCCACTCGTAGAACCACCACGACGCGCCGAGCAGCAGGAGTCCCGCTCCGAGGACTGACGTCGCCGGCTCGGGGAAGACGAACAGCACGAACCCGACTAGGATCAGGAGGCTCGGCTCTATCTCGTTCCAGTACTCCGAGTAGCTGGGAAAGGCCATGCCGGCGATACGGCGCCCCGACTCAAAGAAGTTCACCGGTGTCGGGGACGGTCAGTACAGTGAGCGGTGCGGTGCGGTCGCGGTCCCGGCGTCCGCGCGAACGCGTGAGCGCGGGCTCGGGAGAGCTTGCTCTCCCCGCGGACTGAACGAGCGAGGCGCGCTCGTGCTGATAGTCACCGGCCGCGAGCGCGCCTCGCCCCTTCAGTGCTCGCTGTCGAGTGCGGTCGTCCGTACTGGTGCGTTCACCCCACGGAACGAATCACCGAAACCGACGGACGCGGGATCAGCTGATCGTGTCGATGCGGTCGACGGGCATGACGGAGTAGTCGATGGAGAGGGTGTCCTGGGTGGCGCGGATCTTGCCGACGAAGGTAGAGATGTCCTCCAGGTCGCCCTCGAGGATGAACAGTTCGAGGCAGTAGTGGTCGCCGATGTGGCTGTGGACGTTCGAGGCGACGAGGTTCTCGTACTCGTGGCGGAGGTTCATCATCCGGTGTTCGACGCCCGACGACGAGTAGTCGAACAGGACGGTGACCACGCCCATCAGTTCCCGCTCCTCCAGTTGCTTGTCCTCGAACTCCCCGAGGAGGTTGCGCGCGGCCTCCCGGACCACCTCGCTGCGGCCGGTGTAGCCGTGCTCCTCGGCGAACGAGTCGATCCGTTCGAGCAACTCGTCCGGCATCGAGACGCTGACGACGGTCATATGTTAACAGAATCGTAGCGAGCTATTAAGGATTGATATCACGGGCGGTCGGCCGCCGGGCGGTGGGCGAGTCCGGTCGACTCCTCCGGGAACACCGTGGAGGCGATCCATGCCGGGAGACTCAAGGACCGCGGGCGGGAGATGGGAGACCATGGAGACGAGCCATCGGGTCGTCCTCGGCGACGCGCGGGACCTGTCGGCGCTCGCCGACGACAGCGTCGACCTGGTCGTCACGTCGCCGCCGTACCCGATGATCGAGATGTGGGACGAGACGTTCGGCGCGCTCGATCCCGCCGTCGCGGACGCGCTGGCGGCCGACGACGGCCAGCGCGCCTTCGAGGCGATGCACGGCGTCCTCGACGAGGTGTGGGCCGAGCTGGAGCGGGTGCTCGTCGACGGCGGGATCGCCTGCGTCAACGTCGGCGACGCGACCCGCACCGTCGACGGGAGCTTCCGCGTCTACCCCAACCACGCCCGCGTGCTGGAGGCGTTCCGGTCGCTCGGGTTCGACCCGCTGCCGGACGTGCTCTGGCGCAAACCGACCAACAGCGCCGCGAAGTTCATGGGCTCGGGGATGGTCCCGCCCAACGCCTACGTCACCCTCGAACACGAGTACGTCCTCGTCTTCCGCAACGGGGGCGACTCCCGGTCGTTCGAGCCCGGCGCGGACCGGCGCTACGAGGCCGCCTACTTCTGGGAGGAGCGCAACCGCTGGTTCTCCGACGTGTGGACCGACGTGACCGGCGACCTCCAGGAACTCGACCACGACGACCTGCGCGAGCGCTCCGCCGCGTTCCCCTTCGAGATCCCCTACCGCCTCGTCAACATGTACTCGGCCTACGGCGACACGGTGCTGGACCCCTTCTGGGGCACCGGCACCACCTCGCTCGCGGCGCTGGTCGCCGGCCGCGACTCCGTCGGCTACGAGCGCGAACCCGCCTTCGCCGAGGTCTTCGACGACGCAGTGAACGAGGCTCCCGCGCTCTCCCGGTCGGTCGTCGAGGAACGGCTCGACCGCCACCGCGAGTTCGTCGCCGACGTGCGCGAGGACGGCGACGAACTGGGCTACGACGCCGTCCACTACGACTTCCCCGTCCGCACGAAACAGGAGCGGGAGATCCGCTTCTACGAAGTCACGTCTGTCGAGTCGACGGCCGACGGCTACCGTGCTGTCCACGAGCCAGTGTGAAAACGCGAGAGGCAGGACGGTGACGGTCCCGCGAGAGCGGTCCCGTCCGACTGTCCCGCTACTTCGGCGGGCCGTTGCCGTTCCCGCTGTTCCCGTTACCGGAACCGTTGCCGTTGTTTCCGTTGCCGTTTCCGGGACCATTGCCGTTTCCGGGACCGTTACCGTTCCCGGGAGCCTGGTCACCGGCGAAGGTGAACTCGACGCCGACGGGGACGCGACCGCTCTCGCCCGCCTCGGCGGCCCAGGTGCTCGCGACGACCACCGTCTCGAAGTTGCCGTTGTGGAGGAACTTCTGCAGGTCACGCTCGCCGGCCTCGTCGAAGGTCGTCGTGTCGACCTGCTTGACCTGGTAGTTGCCGTTGTGCTTGATCCCGATGAACGAGAACTGGTACTCGACGTTGTCGCCGGTGGCCTCGCGCTCGCTCAGGTACGGCGCCGTCGAGTTCGTCGGGACGGACTCGCCGGCGACGCTGACGTTCCTGACGTACCAGCCGTCCTTGACGAACGCCCAGTCGGTGACGTACCGGAAGGAGATCAGGACGCTCTCGTTGCCCTCGTAGGCCGAGAGGTCGAACGTCTGGGACTCCCAGCCGTCCGTGTCGCCGGTCAGCCCCGGCACGTTCGCCTTCACCGTCGGGTGGGCCTCGGGGTCCGGCGATGCGTCGGTGTTCTCGTTCGAGAGGCTGTGCCAGGTCTCGCCGCCGTCGGTCGACACCTGCACGAAGCCGTAGTCCCAGTTTTCCTCGATACGCTGGAAGCTCTCGAAGGTCAGCGTCGGGTCCTCGACGTTCGAGAGGTCCCGCTCGACGATGGCGTGGCGGTCGAGCAGGTTCCCGGACCCGCTGTAGAGGACCTCGCCCTCGCCGGTCACGGGGTCGGTCGCCGTCGACCACTCCGTGTCCGTGAAGTCGGTCCCCGAGACGGTCACGTCCCTGATCGGACCCCGCTCGCTCGTATCGATCGTCCGGTAGTTGGTCCCCCAGGCGCCGGCGGTACCGACCGATCCCGAAGTGTTCAGCTCCACCTCGACGCCGTCGATGTGGAACTCGTCTTTCGGCGGCGTCCGGATGTCGTCGGTCGCCACGGCGGTCGAGAAGTCCTGGTAGAGGTCGGCGAAGTCACGCTCCGCTCCGACCTCGTCCAGGGTGTTCTCGACGGAGGTGATGCCGTTGTCCGTATCCCGTGCGAGGTTGGAGATGAACTCCCGGCCGTACTGGTCGGCCAGGTACATCGTCCACGTGTAGGCGATCCCGTAGTCCGCGAGGACGTTGCGCGCTCCCTGGTCCTCCCAGTTAGTCAGCGAGTTCGAGGGCAGCTGTTCGTAGGCCCCGAGGTGGCCCTCCGGGACGCCGTAGCCGGTGATGTACTCGGCGTAGTCCGACATCCCCTCGTTGACCCAGGTGGTCTCGTCGCCGTCCAGGTCGGCGTGGACGAGGTGCTGGTACTCGTGGGCCAGCGTGCCCTCGTAGCCCGTCCGCCGGTTAGTTTCGTTGACGGCGTTCCAGTCGTAGGCATCGACCGTGATGGTGTTGCGGTCGGTGTAGGTCTGGATCGTCGGCGAGTAGAAGCCGGCGATGTACAGCGGGTACTCCGGATTGTAGTAGTTCCGGTCGCGGACGTTGTCCACGAGCAACACGGTCCTGGTGGAGTTGTCCCCCGTCTCGTAGTAGTCCTCCGGCACCGCGCCGATCTGTTCGAGCAGCGACTCGGTGCCGTTGCGGGCGTCGGGCCGGCCGAACGTCTCCGTCTCGACCGGGTACATGTTCTCGTCGAACTGTTCGGCCATCGACTCGGCCTGCGCCTCGGAGATCGTCGGGTCCTCGCGCGGGTCGTCGCTCGGCCACGAGAGCTTGTTCGCGACCCACACCTCGATCTCGTCGCCGACCGCCAGCAGCGTGTACTCCTTGAAGTAGTAGCTGCCCCGGTCGGAGCCGAGGTACTGTTTCGACGTGCCGACCAGCGGGTGGTCCTCGTCGTCCGGGTCCAGCACGATGGAGTCAGAGGGCGATCCGTCCCCCGACTCGCTCGCCGCGTCCCCCGTGGCGAGCCCCGCCGGCGCCGTGTCCACGTCGACCGGCTTGTCGGTCCAGTTACGCGTCGGTTCGACCCCCGTGTAGCCGTCGGAGGCGTTGCCCGGCTCCCCCTCGGGCACGGGCTTGGTCAGTTCAGCCCGCGTCGGGCCGTCCGTCGGTTCCCCCGTCGCGCCGCCGACGCCCGCGGTGACCGCCGCGAGCGCGACGACGAGCGCCATGAGTACTGATCGCATGGGTACGATCCAGCCTGTGATACAGACGGAGTGATAATAAATAGTTGCCGTATAATCAATACTGAGCGTCACGAACGGATGACCCCATAGCCGCTATCGGCTACCGGGAACCGTGGATCGGGCCGATAGATCGGTCACCGAATCCGCCACTCCGTCGAAAGCGGTGTCGAGATCCGCGGCCGCTCACCGGGCGACGGTCGTCTCACCGATATCGTATAAGTATAAAATATTTGCCATAGTCCCGGGCGGATTCGAACCGCCGTCCTAGGCTTGCTCCGCGACACGGCGGATGAATGGGTCGCGCACACCGTGCCGCTCCAAAGGCCTAGATGATTGGCCACTACACCACGGGACTTCGAGTGGCCATTACCACCGAGTCATTTTATTCGTTCCGGCATCGCTCGACGGTCAGTTCGGTCGAAGTTTCTCGGGTGGTATCTCACCGGATTCGGCGAGCCGGTGACAGTTCCGACAGAGCGTCACGACGTTGTCGAGTGAATGCGCTTCCTGAGGGTCGTCGAACTCCCGGATCGGTGTAATGTGATGAACGTCCGGTTCGCGACCGATCTCCTCGCGTCTTTTCCCACAGTTCTGGCACCGGTGGTCGTCTCGGTCGAACGCTCTTCGCCTCACTTGATACCAGTCGCCGGTGTAGACTCCGCGATTGCTCCGACCGCCGTATAATGCATCGCTTACACACTCCCTGCTGCAGAAGCGCACGCCACCATCTCGCAGAGTACAAGGGAGAACCGAGAACTCCTCGCCGCAGTGCTCACACTCCCGCTCGATCTGCTCGATGTCGTGGGCCTCGGCGTAGTTGTCGCCGAGGAACTCGTCTGCTTCGCGGACGCAGTCGGGGCAGTAGATACCGTTCTTGTCCGAGGGGTAGTACTCGAACTCGCCGCCGCACCGCTCGCAGTCGGCCCGTCTCTCGCGTCCTTCCAGTTGCCGTTGTTCTCGCCCGCGTTCGGCTCGCAGTCGTCGCAGTAGGACAGCCGTGCCTTCGGGCGTAGAACTCGCTACCACACCCGTCGCACGTCCGATCCGGGAGCGACTCGCCGTGGACCTTCGCGTGGTGCTGGCGCTCGCCGGCCTCGGTCGACAGCGATCTACCACAGGTCGGACACCCCAGCACGAAGTGAAGTGGTTGCGACTTCGGTGAAAAGGATACGCCCTCTCGGACCGCTTTTGTGGCATGATACCATACCATCATCCAGGAATAGTTTTTTCTTTGATGGGATCGACGCTGAGGTACCGATGCGCGAGCGGGTGGGAGTTAGTGATGTCTGAGACGACTGCACGGAACGGGACGGACGGGACGGCGGACAACCCCCTGGCGGGGTTGATGAAACGGTACGCACGCCCGTACGCCGGACAGTTCGGACTCGGGCTGGTGGCAGTCCTGCTGGCGCGTATCCCCCAGCACGCGCCGGCGTTCGTCATCGGGCAGGCGTTCGACTCGGTGCTGCTCGGGGACAGGGCCTACGCGCTGCCGGGGGTTCCCGGCGCGTGGATCCCCGAGGAGCGGGTGGCCCAGCTGTGGCTCACCGTCGGGATTCTCGTCGCCGCGGTCGCAGCGCGGAACGCGCTGGACTGGCTCGGGTCGTGGTTCAACAACCGCGGTAGCCTGGCGATGTTGCACGACATCCGGACCGACGCCTTCGACGCGGCGACCGAACTGCGGATGGGGTATCACGACGACGAACAGACCGGCGAGGTGATGAGCGTCGTCCACAACGACGTCGACAACCTCGTCGGCGTCGTCGGCGCGTTCTACAGCGCGGTGTCGTACTCGGCACAGGTGGTCGTCGCCTTCGGGTTCATGGCGCTGCTGAACTGGCAACTGGCGGCGCTGCTGGTCGTCTTTCCGGCCGTCGTCGCGGTGGCAAGCCGGTTCTACGCGCGTGTGCTGGAGCCGCGACACGAGGCCGTCCGGGAGAGCGTGGGCGATCTCAACGCCCGGCTGGAGGACACGCTCGACGGTATCAGCACCGTCAAGGCGTTCTCCCGCGAGGACCACGAGCGCGACCGGGTCGCCGACGCCTCCGCGACCTACCGGCGGCGCAACTGGGAGACGATCCGGATGCGGCTGCGCTTCGACTTCGGGACCTGGACGACGAGCACGTTTATGACCGTGACCATCTTCCTGGTGGGCGGCTACTGGGTGGCCGCCGGGCCGCCGGCCTTTCTCGGCGGCTCCTTTACCGCCGGCTCGCTCCTGACCTTTCTCATGTACGCCAACGGGTTCATGTCGCCGGTCCGCGACCTGGCCGTCGACGTCGTCGACAGCTACGAGGACGCGCTGGCGTCCAGCAAGCGCGTCGACGGGTTGCTGTCGAGCGACGACCGCCGCGAGGCCGACGACGACGCGCCCGAGTTGACCGTCACCGAGGGCGCCGTCGACTACGACGCCGTCTCCTTTGGCTACGACGACGAGACGACCGTCGAAGACGTCGACTTCACCGTCGAGCCGGGCGAACTGGTCGGCATCGTCGGCTCGACCGGCGCGGGCAAGTCGACGCTCGTCAAGCTGCTCTTCCGGTTCTACGAGCTCGACGCGGGGACGATCCGGATCGACGGGCAGGACATCGGCGAGGTCCGGCTCGACAGCCTCCGCAGCCGGCTGGGCTACGTCAGCCAGGACCCCTTCCTCTTCGACGGGACCGTCCGCGAGAACGTCGCGTACGCCAGCCCGGAGACGGCCCGGGAGGAGGTCGTCGAGGCGGCGAAACTGGCCGGGGCCCACGAGTTCGTCACGGACCTGCCCGAGGGCTACGACACGGAGGTCGGCGAGCGCGGCGTGAAGCTGTCGGGCGGCCAGCGCCAGCGGGTCGCCATCGCCCGCGCGCTGGTCCGCGACCCGCCGGTGCTGGTCTTCGACGAGGCGACTAGCCACGTCGACAACGAGACGGAACTCCGCATCCAGCAGAGCCTCGACGCGCTGGCGGCCGACCGCACCACCTTCGCCATCGCCCACCGCCTGTCCACCGTCCGCGACGCCGACCGCATCCTCGTGGTGGACGACGGTCGGCTCGTCGCCGAGGGGACCCACGCCGAACTGCTGGAGCGCGACGGCATCTACGCCGACCTCTGGCGCGTACAGGTGGGCAACTACGGCGCCGTCTCCGAGGGATTCGTCGCCGGCCAGGAGGGAGATGAATGAGCGACCGAACCCTCGCCGAGGAGACCGACATCGAGTACCCGCTGTGGTACCTGATACGGCGGGTCGGCCGACCGCACCTCCCGTGGTTCGTCGGCGCGACGCTGGTGTCTGCCGTCGCCGCGACGCTCGGAAATGTCAACGCGCTGTTGATCGGGTTCGCGTTCGACACCGTCTTCGGCGGCCGACCCTTCGCGCTTCCGCTGGTCCCCGAGCCGTGGCTCCCCGAGACGACGGTCGGCCAGGTCTGGTTCACCGGCGGGCTGATGTTCGCCCTCGGCGTCGTCGTGGTCACGCTGACGATCGGGAAAAACTGGCTGTGGGAGGTGTTCGGTCACCGCCTGCTGGACGACGCCCGCGTCGAGACGTTCGACTCCGCCCAGCGCCAGGAGCTGGCCTTCTTCGACCGTCACCAGACCGGCGACGTGATGAACGCCCTGAACGACGACGTCAACCGGCTCGAACAGTCGCTGACGAAAAACGCCCGCTGGACGGTCGACACCGTCGTCACCATCGCCAGCGCCATGCTGTTCATGGCCTACATCAACTGGCAGCTCACCGCCGCGGTCCTCGCCCTCCTCCCGGTGTTGGCCGGCGTCAACTACTGGTTCGCCGGAATCCTCGAAGAGCGATACGACGAGGTCCGCCAGGCTGCCGGCGCGCTCAACGCCCGGATGGAGACGAGCCTCGGCGGGCTGGCCGTCGTGAAGGCCAACGTCGCCGGGCCCTTCGAGCGCGACCGGTTCGGCGACGCCTCCCGAAACCTGTGGGACGCCCAGTGGGAGGGGACCCGCTGGCGGATCCGTCAGAACCCGGCCGTCCAGTCGGTGACCGGCGTGACGATGGGCGCCGCGATGGTGATCGGCGGGATCTGGGTGATCGACGGACCGCCCCTGTTCTTCACGGGCGCGCTCACCGCCGGCCAGCTCGTGCCGTTCCTGTTCTACATGCGCGACCTGGAGGGGCCGGTCGAGTTCACCACCGCGATCGTCGGCAGCTACAAGATCGCACAGGCCTCCGCCAGGCGCGTCGTCGGCGTCCGCAACGCCGACGAGCGGGTCGCTGACGACGCCGACGGCGAGCCGCTGGGCGAGGTCGAGGGGGAAGTCGCCTTCGAGAGCGTCTCCTTTAGCTACCCGGGCACCGACGAGCGCGTCCTCGACGGCGTCGATTTCACCGTCGAGCCCGGCGCGACCGTCGGCATCGTCGGCTCGACCGGCGCGGGCAAGTCGACGCTCGTGAAGCTACTGTTGCGCTTCTACGAGCCCGATTCGGGGGCCGTCCGCGTCGACGGCCGCGACACGTCGACGGTCACCCGTCGCAGCCTCCGCGAGGCCGTCGGCTACGTCGACCAGGAGCCGTTCCTCTTCGACGGCACCGTCGCAGAGAACATCGCCTACGGGGCCGACGAATCCGGCCTGCGGGAGACCGCGAACGGGACGTGCGAGGCGGAGCGACCCGCGAGTTCCGGTGTCGACGCCGACATCGAGGCGGCCGCCCGGTCGGCGGCCGCCTATCGGTTCGTCTCCGAGTTGCCGGAGGGCTACGACACGCAGGTCGGCGAGCGCGGCGTGAAGCTGTCGGGCGGCCAGCGCCAGCGGATCGCCATCGCACGGGCGCTGGTCGGTGACCCCGACGTGATGGTCTTCGACGAGGCGACCAGCCACGTCGACAACGAGACGGAGGTGCTGATCCAGCGCACTCTCGACGAGCTGACCGCCGACCGGACGACGTTCGTCATCGCCCACCGGCTGTCGACGGTGCGAAACGCCGACGAGATACTCGTCCTGGACGACGGCGAACTCGTCGAGCGGGGCACCCACGAGGAGCTGCTGGCTCGCGGCGGGACGTACGCGAACCTCTGGCACGTCCAGGTCGGAGAGATAGACGAACTCCCTGCGGCGTTCGTCGACCGGGTGACGGTCGACGACTGAGCCGTCCGGGGGTGCGGACTGGCTGGGACGGCCGTCAGTCGTCGGCGGCCGCGGGGACTTCGAGCAGGCCGCACACGTCCTCCTCGGGGTCGAAGCAGTCGGGACAGGCCGGGTCGCGGTCGATGATGGTGTCCAGCCGCTCGGCGACGGTCTCGTCGATGACGCTCTCCAGCTGGCGGGCCTCGCCGCGGAACTCCTCGACTTCGAGGACCTCGACGAGGAATCGCTCGATGATGCAGTAGTTCTGGAGCGCGTCGCGGGCGCGGACGATGCCCTCGTCGGACAGCGAGACGCCCTTGTACTTCTCGTGTTCGGCCAGGCCGTTGTCCTCGAGCTTGCCGATCATCTCGTTGGCGCTGGCGGGGCTCACGTCGAGCCGGTCGGCCAGGTCGCCGGTCGACGCGGGGCCGTCCTCGATCTGCTGGATCAGGTAGATGGCTTTCAGGTACTGGTCGGCCGTGTTCATCGTCGCTCCTCCATGAGCTCGGTCACTTCCTCGACGCCCTCGGCCTCCTCCTCGCGGATGGCCGCGAGCGTGTCGAGCAGTCGGTCGCGGTCGATGCCAAAGCGCACGTCCGAGGCCTCGACGGCCTCGATGAGGTCGTCGTAGAACTTGTAGGCGGTCTCCTCGTTGCAGAGCTGGTCGTAGAGGACGCCGTCGAAGTCCTCGTCGGCCTCGTACTGGGCCTCGACCAGCGCCTCGATCTCCTCGTAGGCGACCGTGTCGGCGTCGAGTTCCTCGACGAGGTCCTCCAGGCGGTCGCGGTGGTCGGCGGACTCCTCGGCGGCGTCCTCGAGCATCGCCCGCACGTCGTCGGTCAGGTCCGCCTGGGCGTCGCGGGCGTGTTTCGACGCCCGCGCCTCGACGACCTCCTCCAGAACGATCCCGATCTGGAGCAGGCGCGCCAGCTGGTGGTCGGACCCGACGGGGACGGTGAGACTCACCGCCGCACCCCCCGGCAGTCCTCGTCCGTCACACGATTCATGCGCGGTTCTCGGGTAGGCGGGGACGTAAGTCCTTCCCTCGGCGGCGCCAGCGCGGGCCGCTCGCGTCGCGCTCGCGCCACAGCTGCGTCACCGATTGGACCGTCGTTCGCGGTTCCGGGGCCCGTCGCCCTGGCGGTCGCTCTCTCCGTCTCCGGTCCAGCGCAGCGCCAGCACGTACAGCCCGACGACGGCGACCCCGACCGCCACGCCGATGGCCGAGTCGGTCACGAGATGGGGGTGGCCCGTATGCAGTGGGACGGCGGACGCCACCGCGAGCGCGAGGAGGTACAGCGGACGCATACTCTGATGGCTACCACTCCACCGCGGTACTTAAACGACGGGCGCGTTTTCGCAACCTGGGAACGCGAGCGAACGTGGCCGAGGCGGACGGAAAACGGGGCCTACGACCGGAGGCGCTCGACGATCAGCTCGTCGAGGTCCTCGCGGAGTTCGTCGACCGCGACCTCCTCGAGGACGGGCACGAAGAAGCCCTCGACGAGCATGTTCTTCGCGCGCTCCTCGCCGACGCCGCGGGAGGTCATGTAGAACAGGTCCTCGGCGTCGACCTGGCCGACCGTCGCGGAGTGGCTGGCCTCGGTGTCGTGGTTGTTGATGATCAGCTTCGGCGAGGCGTCGGCCTCGCTGTCGTCGCTGAGCATCAGCGTGTTCTCGCGCTGGTAGGAGTTGGTGTCCCACGCCTCGCGGCCCACGTCCTGGACGCCCTCGTAGACCGAGCGGGCCTCGTCGTCGAGGACGCCGCGAGTGACGAGGTCGGCCGTGGTGTGCTCGTCCTCGTGCCAGACGCGGCTGTTGATGTCGAAGTGCTGGTCGTCGTGGCCGAAGAAGGCGCCGACGATCTGGCTCTCCGAGCCCTCGCCGAGCAGGCGCGTCTCGACGCTGGACTTCGTCAGCCGGGAGCCGATGTTGCCCTCGATCCAGTCGACCGAGGCGTGGTCGGCGGTGTGGCCGCGCTTGACCTGGAAGTTGTAGGTGTCCTCTGCGAGGTTCTGGAGCGTCCCGTACTGGACGCTGGCGTTCTCGCCGGCGACGACCTCGACGACGCCCGAGTAGTACTGGTCGCCGTCGACGTTCGTCCCGGTGCTCTGCCGTTCGAGGATCGTCGCGGAGGCCGACTCCTCGGCGACGACGAGCGTGTAGTTGAACAGCGAGCGGCTGTTCATCCGGGTGCGGATCTTCACGTCCTCGGCGGCCACGCCTTCGGGGACGTAGACGACGGTCCCGGCGCTGAACAGCGCCGTCGACAGCGCCGTCAGGAAGTCGCGCTGGGGGTCGACGACGCTGCCGAACTGCTCCTCGACGAGGTCGCCGTGTTCGGCCAGCGCCTCGGACCACGAGAGCACGTCCGCGCCCTCGGCCTCGACGCGGTCTTTCTCCTGTTCCCACTCGAGGGGGTCGACCAGCGACTCGTAGTCGAGGTCGGTGAGGTTCGTCCAGTGGCGCGGCCCGGGCGTGGTGATCACGTCCGGCATGTCCAGGTCGTCCAGCGCCGCCAGCGCGTCCAGGCGGGTCTCGAGGAGCCACTCGGGCTCGTCGAGCTCGTCGCTGATCTGCTCTACCTGCTCCTCTGTGAGGTTCGCGTGTAGCTGCGTGCTCATGGAAATCACCGGGGTTACCCGAGCGAGCCCTCCATCTCCAGCTCGATGAGGCGGTTGAGCTCGACCGCGTACTCGATGGGCAGTTCCTCGGTGATCGGCTCGATGAAGCCGGCGACGATCATCTGCTTGGCGTCGTCGTCGTCCAGGCCACGAGACTGGAGGTAGAAGACGTCCTCGTCGCCGATCTTGCCGACGGTCGCCTCGTGGGCCACGTCGACGTCGTTCTCCTGGATCTCCATGTACGGCATGGTGTCCGACGTGGAGTCGTTGTCGAACATCAGCGCGTCACACTCGACGTTGGTCTTCGAGCCCTCGGCGCCGTTGGCCATGTGGACGAGGCCGCGGTAGTTGGTGCGGCCGCCGTCCTTGGCGATGGACTTGGACTCGATGGTGGAGCTGGTGTCGGGCGCGTTGTGGTAGACCTTCGCGCCGGTGTCGATGTCCTGACCCTCGCCGGCCATCGCGATGGTGATGTGGTTGTCGGTCGCGCCGGGGCCCTTGAGGATGGTGCTCGGGTAGAGCATCGTCGCCTTCGAGCCCATCGAGCCGGAGACCCACTCCATCGTGGCGTCGGCCTCGGCGATGGCGCGCTTGGTGTTGAGGTTGTAGGTGTTCTTCGACCAGTTCTGCACCGTCGAGTACTGGACGTGGGCGCCCTCGCCCACGAACACCTCGACGCCGCCGCTGTGGAGGTTGAACTCGGAGTACTTCGGGGCGGAACAGCCCTCGATGTAGTGCACTTCCGAACCCTCCTCGGCGATGATGAGCGTGTGCTCGAACTGGCCCATGCCGTCGGAGTTCATCCGGAAGTACGCCTGGACCGGCATGTCGACCGTCGTGTCCTCGGGGACGTAGACGAACGACCCGCCGGACCAGATAGCGCCGTGCAGCGCCGCGAACTTGTTGTCGCTCGGCGGCACGGCCTTCGTCATGAAGTGCTCGCGGACGAGCTCCTCGTGCTCCTGGACGGCCTTGTCCATGTCGCAGAAGATGACGCCCTTCTCCTCCCAGCGCTCCTGCATGTTCTGGTAGACGATCTCCGACTCGTACTGGGCGCCGACGCCGGAGAGGGCGTTCTTCTCCGCCTCGGGGATGCCGAGCTTGTCGAAGGTGTCCTGGATCTCCTCGGGCAGGTCCTCCCAGTCGTCGACCCCGCCGCGGGTGTCGATGTCCGGCCGGATGTACGGGACGATCTCGTCGACGTCGACCTCCGAGATGTCCGGCGCGCCCGGCCAGTCGGTCGGCATCGGCATCTCGTGGAACTGCTCCAGCGCGCGCAGGCGCCGCTCGAGCATCCACTCCGGTTCGTCCTTGTCCTCGGAGATGACCCTGATGGTCTCCTCCGTGAGACCCTTCTCGGCCTCGAAGGCGGACTTCTCCTCCTTCTTGAACTCGAAGCGGGCCTCGGTGTCGGTCTCCTTGAGATGGTCTTGGTCTGAGCTCATTGTTGTGTCGTGTGTTTGGTGTGCAGACGGAAGACGTTGTGCACGGTCACGCCGCCTCGTAGACTTCCTCGCGGACCCAGTCGTACCCCTCGTCTTCGAGGGTCTCGGCCAGTTCGGCGCCGCCGGATTTGGCGATCTCGCCGTCGAGCATCACGTGGACGTGGTCCGGCTCGACGTAGTCGAGGATCCGCTGGTAGTGAGTGATCTGCAGGATGCCCGCGCCCTGCTCGTCGCGCAGGGCGTTGATGCCCGTCGAGACGTCCTGCAGGCGGTCGATGTCCAGCCCGGAGTCGATCTCGTCGAGCACGGCGATGCTCGGCTCGAGGATCGCGGCCTGGAGCACCTCGTTCTGCTTCTTCTCCCCGCCGGAGAAGCCCGCGTTGAGATAGCGGTTCGCGAACTTCTCGTCCATGTCGAGCTGCTCCATCTTCTCCTGGAGGATCTCCTGGAACTCCGCGACGCCGACCTCGCCCTCGTCGGCGGGCCCCTCCATCGGGGAGGTGTCGTAGCCCGCGGCGTCCTCCTTGGTGTCACCGCCGTCGTCGGCCTCGGTTTCCTCCTCCTCTTCGTCCTCGAAGAGCTCCTCGCGCTCCTCGAGCTTGGCGTTCAGCGCCGTCCGGAGGAAGTTCACCATCGTGACGCCCTCGATCTCGGCGGGGTACTGGAAGGCGAGGAAGATGCCCAGCGCCGCGCGCTCGTTCGGTTCGAGGTCGAGCAGGTCCCACGTCCGCATGTCCTCGGGGACCTCGATGTCCTCGAACTCGTCGGCCTCGATGTGGAGTTGCACGTCGCCGCCCGTGACCTCGTAGGCCGGGTGACCCGCGATGATCTTCGCCAGTGTGGACTTCCCGGAGCCGTTGGGACCCATCAGCGCGTGGATCTCGCCCGACTGGACTTCCAGATCCACGCCCCGAAGGATCTGCTCGCCGCCCTCCTCTGCGACTTTCGCCTGCAAGTTGTCTATTTCGAGTACAGCCATGTGTTTCGGTCGTCCTAAATCACGGTACTGACGCTGATAATAGTTTCGAGTTTCCACGACCGACTTTTCCGAATCGGAAAGTCAATTTGTGGGATAGACAACCGCCGTCGACCGGGTCGGGGACCGGACCCGACCGGGACCACCCCTACATGAAGCTCTCTAATCCGGTCTGCTCCTGGCCGCTCTTGACCTCCTCCCAGGACACGTCGAGCGCTTCGAGGATGCGCGCGATAGGACCCTTGAGCGTCTTGTCGAGCATCTTGTCCCAGTCGACCTCGAAGGCGTCGGGGACCTGGTCGGCGTACTCGAAGCAGATCACGTCGGGGTCGCGCTTGAACTCGCCGTACAGCGGGTCCTCGGCGGGATCCAGGTCCAGTTTCTCTTCGACCTCCCGGAAGAACTCGGGGTGGACCTTCTCCAGATAGACCCGCTTGGGTTTCGACCCGCTGGCGAAGTTGGTGTCCAACAGGAGGTTGGCGTACTTCGCCCCGCGGACCTGCGCGGTGTCGGTGTCGTAGTTGTCGAGTTTCTTCCCGATACCGCCGGGAATACCCACGTCGTCGAGACTGACGTTCCCGTTCTGGAAGTCCTCGATAACGTCGTGAACGTAGTCTTTCACGTCCTCGATGTCCTCGCCGTGGACGATCATCTCGATGACCTGCAGCTGGACCTCCTTCGTGATCGGCGCGATGTCCGACCGCTGGTACTCGAAGCCCGTGATGTCGATGTCGTCGACCTCCTTGCCCTCCTTCCAGACGATGTGGCCCGCGTAGCGCTTCTTCTTGCCCGCCTGGAAGAACCGCCGGTAGAGCTTCTCGAACTCGATCTGGAAGCGGTGCGAGTCGGCGTTGAGCTCCTCGCGGGCGAACTCGTCGTAGCGGTCGTTGATGTGCTCCTCGATCTCGAAGGACTGCTCGATGGCGTCCTCGGTGTCAAGATCGCCCAGTTCGAGCATGACGGAGTCGGTGTTATGGAGAACGAGTCCGCCGACGGCGTCGACGAAATTCCCGTTCTCTGCGACGCTGAGGTCGTACACGTAGCCGTCGTGGCTGACATCAGTCACCTGGGGGTCACGACCGCTACGGTAGTACGTACACGTCCTGATGGTGTAGGAGTCTTTCTCGTCTCTGTATTTGAGCGAGTGTTTCTGCCCGCGCTGGGTCAGGAGCATGGAGAGTCCACCGGCGAGTTCTCGACTTGTCGTCTCGAAGTCGAAGTTTCGTTCCGCGTACTCTTCGGTGTATCGGGGGAACTCTCTAGACCCGTCGCCCTCAACGAGAACTTCGAGGAACAGGTCCTGCAACTCGTCGGGCAGGTGGAAGACGAACGAAGGGATCCGCTTGCCCCGGGAGGTTTGCCCGGCGAACTCACGGAAGAACACCGCGGCCAGTTCGTTCATCATCTGGAGTTTCTGCGTTCCGTCATCGTACGTCACGCTTTCGGATCCGCTTCCGAGTTCGTACTCGACGGTCCGTTCGTCACCGCTGTCGCTCGGAACGATACTTGCAGTCGTGCTGTCGAACAACCGATAGTAGTCGGCCTGCAACTGTTCGAGCCACTCGGTCCGTTCCTCGGAGATACTTGCTCCGAATCGAGAACGAGTTGTCTCGGCTGTCGACGAACTCCCCTCGGAGACGTACGCTGCCAGCAAACGGACGAGGGCTCGACCGTTCTCGCTCTCGAGGTCGATGTGGCGTTTCACGCGAACGGTCTTTGATTGGTCGCGGTGGTGCTCGTGACCGAACCAGACCCACTGGTCGTCCGCGTGCACGCGCTTCACTTTCGTTTCGGCGGCTTCGCTTCCGACGCTGCGACCGTCTTCGTACTCCCGGGTGTACCCGTCGAGCACTTCGTACACGTCGACAGTCGAGCGCTCGTCGACTGCAGGCACACCAGGGATTCGAAGCGGTTCGTCCACGTCCGATGGACTCGCCTCACCGTAACCACCGTCCTCCTCCACGACGTAAGCGTGGTCGCGCGTCGTCGTGGATTCCCCGAACTTGTGCCGGAGCGTGACTACGTCTTTCCCCGTTCGATGTCGGATGACCTGCTCTATCGGTTGCCACTCGGGTTCTCCTGTCTCCGAAATCGAGAGCGCTTCCCAACCGTCGAGCGTGCGGCGGTCCTTGGGGTCGTCGTCCTGAGCGATCACACCGCCATCTGCGGTAACTACCACACGGGAGTTCGCAGTTTCAGCCGCTCGTTCGAAGAGACCCTCTATCGGCAGGATCCGGACGGTATCCGATCCGTCCCGAACCACGACAGGCCGGTCGCCGGTGACACTGTCCCCGTAGGTCACCTCGTACCCCAGCTCGCTCGACGCCTCGGCCGTGAAACTGATGACCTCGCGGTTCGTCGAAGTGACGCCGGCGCTCATTTCACGGTCGTAGAGCCTGAAACGATCCCATCCGAAGACCCCATATAAAGAATTCATAATCACCTTGACAGCTGCTTGCTGCCGGTCATAGCGCTCGTACGCCTCAGATACGGGGTCGTTGTCGTTTCGTCGGGACTTCTTTTCCTCACGTTCTGACAGTAATTCGTCGACCATCTCCCGGATGATGCCGTCGGGTTCCTTCCGGAAGTGGACGCCCGTGGGCGTGCGGTAGGTCTCGCCGTCGTAGCTCTCGGGGTCGACCTTCGTCTCCGGCGAGGCGTTGATGGTCGTCATCGACATCGGATAGAGGCTCTTAAGGTCTAGAACGCTGACATTTTCTCGGACCCCGGTGATCGGGTCGAAGACGGCGCCGCCCTCGAACTCGTCGGTGGCCTCCTGTTGCCCCTTCGAGGGGAGCGCGAACTCGCCGTAGGCCTTGTGGAGGACGTACATGTCGACGGCGTCGCCGGCGGTAGGGGCGTCCTCGATCTTACAGCCCACGAGTTTGCGCGCCTCGTCCCAGAAGGCGATGATGTCCTGCTTGCGGTCGAGTTCGACGCACAGTTCCACGTCCCGGAGGTTGTATTCGAGGAGTCGCTCGGGGTCGTCCTCCCACAGGTCGCCGATGTCGCCGGTGTAGCGTTCCTTGCCGGCGTCGAGTTCCATCTCGCCGACGGCGTCCAGGCGGTAGGACTCCAGTTCGGTGAACTGCGTGCTCTTGTACGCCCGGAGGAGGTCGAAGACCACGCGGCCCTTGATGTCCGGGCCGTTCCAGTCCGAGCGCCACACCTCGTCGACCCGGGAGAGGCGGTCGATGTCGAGGTCGTAGTCGTGGTTCGGTCCCGCCAGTTCCTCGACGCGGTCGAGGAAGTACGGCGCGTCGAAGTCCGCGAAGTTCCACCCCGTCAGGATGTCGGGGTCCGTTTCCTCGATGTACTCGATAAAGGCGTCGAGCATCTCCTGCTCGGAGTCGAACACGCGCACGTCGGCGTCGATGTCGTCCTCGATGGGGTCGTACTCCGCCAGCGCGGCGGGGCCGTCGACGCCCGCGGGCGACTGGTAGAGCCAGTTGATGTACTCGTCGTCGTAGGAGTCGTGGGAGGTGAGACAGACGATGGTCTCGTCGCCGTCCTCGGGGAACCCGTTGCGGTCGTCGACCTCGATGTCGAAGGTGTTCACTCGCGGCGTGGCGTTGTCGTCGACCGCCTCGATTTCCTGGTGGGGGATGCGGATCGTTCCGTCGTCGTCGCGCCGCTCGGGCACGCGGACGCCGCTCTCGATGTCCTTGTCGATGAGCAGGCGGTTGGGGAACAGGATGTCGGCCTCGTAGTGCTCGAAGTCGTCGCGGACCTGGCCCACGTCCCGGGGTGTGCGGCCGATGATCTTCGCGAGGCGCTCGCCCCGGATCGACTCGAAGGGCTCGCCCTCGGCGTCGGTCTCGCGGTAGTCGACGAGCCCGTCGTACCCCGCGATGCGCTCGTCGTCGACGTTCTCGATAGGCGCGTAGAAGTACGGCTCGAAGTCGTACACCGCGACGTGTTCGAGGGTCGGATCCTCGTCCGCCCCCTCGGCCTCGCGCCGGCCGAAGACGTGGACGACGGGGAACTCGTCGTCGCCGCTGTACTCGACGGTGTAGTCGACCTGGGTGACCGTCAGCGTGACCGTTCCCTGCGCGTCGGGGAACCGGACCGAGTCGGCGTCGACCACCGTCGCAGCGCCGCCGCCGTCCTCGTCGCCGGCGACGGCCTCGGCCTCGTCGGCGGGCCGCTCGTCGCCGGCCCCGAAGTCCCCGAACTCCGTTTGCTCCATGTTACTCCGGGTTGGCGGGGCCCGACTAAAATAGTCGCGGTCTCCCGGGTCGGCGGCGACGCCGCGGCCGGCGCGGTTCAGATAGCTTTTCCGGCGGAGCGCCGAAGGCCGGGACACGATGGTCGAACGCGAGACGTGGGGGACGAGAGTCGGCTTCCTCGTCGCGGCGGTCGGGAGCGCAGTCGGCCTGGGGAACCTCTGGCAGTTCCCGTTCAAGACGGCCGCGAACGGCGGCGCCGCGTTCGTCGTCTTCTACCTCGTCGCGGTGACGCTCATCGGCTTCCCGGCGTTGCTGGCGGAGTTCGTCGTCGGGCGGCGGACCCACCGCAACGTCGTCGACGCCTTCGGGGAACTCGGCGGACCGCCCTGGCGGGTCGTCGGCGCCGTCGCCATGGTCACGGGCTTCTGGATCCTCTCGTACTACAACGTCGTCGGCGGGTGGGTCCTCCGGTACGTCCTCGGCAGCGCGACCGGCGCGTACTTCGACGACCCCGGCGCGTACCTCTCGGCGGTCGCATCCGGTCCCGGGGCGGTCGCCGCGCAGTTTCTCTTCCTCGCGATCCTCATGACGCTCGCGCTCGGCTTCCAGAGCCTCTTCCTGGCGGAGGACGCCGCCTTCTTCGCGCCCCTGTGAGCGGGAATCGCGACCGTCGAACGGGCCGCGACGCCGGTGGGCCCCTCGGACGCCGCGCTTACCGGACCATGTACGGATCGCCGCCCGGCAGGAACCGTCCGAGGTCCGCCCGGCGGACGTAGTCGCGGCTCCGCAGCTCGACAAGCGCGTCGACCAGTGCCCGCTCGTCGTCGTCGGACCACTGCGCGGGGTCTTTGACCGGGATGACGAGCCAGCCGCTCCCCGGGATCTCGGTCGCGTGCTGTTCGTCGAGGTCGACCTCCTCCGGCGGTCGCGCGGTCATGTTGGCGAAGACGTGCCGCGTCGCGCGCTCGCCGACGGGGAGGAGGACGTGGGCGGTGATCGCCCGGACTTCGGAGTCGAAGACATCCTCCAGCTCGGTGTAGTCCCGCTCGCTCGGCACGCCCTCGGGGACGCAGGGGTACAGATACGAGAGGAAGGTCTTCTCGACGACCGGCGGCGTCCCGGCTTCGGCGAGCAGGCCGCCCTCGACGAGGGCGCGCTGGAGGCGCTCGCTGGCGTCGAACTCGGTGAACGGGTAGCCCGACTCCCCGCCGCCGTGGACGCCGGGGTGGTCGCCGACGACGTGGAAGTCGGCGTTCGCGTCGCCGTATCCCGGCACGAACCGCTCGCACGGCGGCGAGAAGCCGAAGGGGTTCGACTTGCGGGCCGTGACGTTCTTCACGTTCGCCCGCAGTAGCGGGCCGGTCAAAACTCCGCCGGTTTCCGCCGTCCCCGCCGCGACGACGCCGCCGGTTCGGACCGCTTCCGAGCTCCGGAGTCGACGGACCCGGCGGCCGACCGATCCGCCGAACCGAAACGTTGTATACATCGCGTACATAGTAAACACCATGGGAACGATCTCGGCGCGGGTGCCGGACGAGCTGGAGGCGGAGCTCGAAGCGTACCTCGACGAGGAGCAGCTCGACCGGAGTACCGCCGTCCGCAAACTCCTCGCGGACGGGCTGGAGGAGTGGCGCCGCGACCGCGCGCTCGAACGGCTCGCCGCCGGGGAGATCACGGTCAGCGCCGCCGCCGAGCGCGCGGGGATGTCGGTCTGGGACCTCCTGCGACTCGCGAAGGAACGCGACGTGACGTGGGTCGACGGCGACCACGTCGAGGACGACCTCGAGTCGCTCTGATGTGGGTGTTCGACGCCACGCCGCTCATCTACCTGGCGAAGGTGGATCGGTTCGGGCTCGTGGACGAAATAGAGGGGCGGTCCGTCGTCCCCGAGCCCGTCCACGCGGAGGTGGTCGAGACCGGCATCGAAGCGGGGTATCCGGACGCTCGGCGGATCGAAGCGGGCATCGAGGACGAGGTCGTCGACATCGTCCCGGTCGCCGACACGCCGCTTCGCTCGCGACTTCGGGAGAACCCGAAGCTGAGCGAGGCGGACGCCGCGGTGCTGGCCTGCGCCGACGCGCGCGGCGGGACCGCCGTGATGGACGAGACGTACGGCCGCGATGTCGCGTCGACCGAGGGGATCCCGACCCGGGGAACCGCCTATCTCGTCCTCTCACTGGCCGCGGACGGGACGGTGAGTGCCGACGAGGCGCGGTCGGTGATCGACGCGATGGTCGACGAGGGGTGGTACTGTTCAACGGACACGTACGCGAAGATCATTTCGAAACTCGAATCGATGGCCGATTGACCGTCGCGGGGTCCGCGACCGACGTCCGACCGTCGGGAAACGCTTTTCTCCCGGACTGCCGATGCCCCACCAATGACCGCACGGACCCGCGTCGGACGGCCGTTCCGCCTCCTCGGAGGTGGCTCGGCGTGACCCGCGACGAGGACATCGAGGACCTGCGCGAACGGAAGGAGCGAGCGCGGACGGGCGGCGGCGAGGAGCGCATCGAGGCCCAGCACGACCGCGGCAAGATGACCGCCCGCGAGCGGATCGACTACTTCCTCGACGACGACACCTTCGTCGAGATCGACCAGCTCCGCGAGCACCGCTCGACGAAGTTCGACATGGAAGAGAAGGAGTTCCCCGGCGACGGCGTCGTCACGGGCTACGGCGAGGTCGACGGCCGCACGGTCTTCGTGTTCGCCCACGACTTCACCGTCCTCGGCGGCTCCCTGGGGGAGGCGTTCGCCCAGAAGGTCTGCAAGGTGATGGACAAGGCCATGGAGACCGGCGCGCCCATCGTCGGACTCAACGACTCCGCCGGCGCCCGCATCCAGGAGGGCGTCGACGCGCTGGCGGGCTACGCCGACATCTTCCACCGCAACCAGCTCGCCTCCGGCGTCGTCCCGCAGATCTCGGCGATCATGGGCCCCTGCGCGGGCGGCGCCGTCTACTCCCCGGCCATCACCGATTTCATCTTCATGGTCGAGGAGACCAGCCACATGTTCATCACCGGCCCCGACGTGATCGAGACGGTCACCGGCGAGGAGGTGACCTTCGACGAACTCGGCGGCGCGGCCACCCACACCGGCGAGTCCGGTGTCGCCCACTTCGCGCCCGCCGCCGAGGAGGAGGCGCTCGACGACATCCGGTATCTCCTCTCCTATCTCCCCGCGAACAACGCCGAGGACCCGCCGCGCGTCGAGCCGTGGGACGACCCCGACCGCGCCGACGAGGGCCTGCGCGACGTGGTGCCCCAGGCCCCGCAGAAGCCCTACGATATGCACCGCGTGATCGACGGCGTCGTCGACGAGGATTCGTTCTTCGAGGTCGCCGAGCGCTACGCGCGGAACCTGCTGACCGGCTTCGCCCGCCTCGACGGCCACACGGTCGGCGTGGTCGCCAACCAGCCCCGCGTCAACGCCGGGACGCTGGACATCGACTCCTCGCTGAAGGGCTCGCGGTTCGTCCGCTTCTGCGACGCGTTCAACATCCCCCTCCTGACGTTCGTCGACGTGCCCGGGTTCATGCCCGGCAAGGATCAGGAGAAGGGCGGCATCATCAAACACGGCGCGAAGCTACTCTACGCCTACTCGGAGGCCACGGTGCCGCTGATGACCGTCATCACCCGCAAGGCGTACGGCGGCGCCTACGACGTGATGTCCTCGAAGCACGTCGGCAGCGACGTGAACTACGCCTGGCCCACCGCCGAGATCGCCGTCATGGGCCCCGAGGGCGCCGTGAACATCCTCTACGACGACGAACTCGATGCCGCCGAGCAGGTCGAGGAGAAGCGTCAGGAGCTCATCGACGAGTACCGCGACGAGTTCGCCAACCCCTACACCGCCGCCGAGCGCGGGTACGTCGACGACGTGCTCGAACCGCCCGAGACGCGCTCGCGGCTGATCGGCGACCTGGAGACGCTACGCTCCAAGCGGAAAGACCACCCGGACCGGAAGCACGGGAACATCCCGCTGTAGCGGCGAGGGCGGACGGTCGAACGGAAGCTTTACGTACTCTTATTTGACACATCCGACACTGCGCCCCGGTTCCGTGGTGGGACGCGGTCGCCGGTCGGGTGGGGCGCGGGAGCGCTCACATGGACCACGCGAGACACGCGCTGATCGTCGTCTGTCTGGGACTGCTCGCCGCGACCGCCGGCTGCGGGTTTCTGGCCGGGGGCAGGGCCGAATCGCCGACAGCGTCGCCCGCCGTCGATGCGACCGACACCGCCGAGACGCCGGCAACGGGCGACTCGGCGCCGGGATCGCCGGAGCCGACGGCGACGGCGACGCCCACCGCGGGCGACGGGGAGATCGTGCCCGTCGACGGGAACCTCTCGGTGAACGCCACCCGGGTCTTCGAGCGGGTCGAGCGGCTCCACGGCGTAGAGGCGGACGCCCCGACGGTCGTCGTCGGGACGGGAGAGCCCCGGGAAGCCGGAACGTACGACTCGCCGTTCTACCGAGCGGTCGGGATCACGGGGCGGATATACGCCGCCGGGCAACTGGTCGGTCCCGAGGAAGTGTTCGTCGACGCGAACGTGTCGGACCCGGAGCGGACGCTCGCACACGAGTTCGCACACACGGTCCATAGCCAGGAGCGGTGGCTCCCCACGGGCCTCCGCAGCGTGTCGGACGACGAACTGAGAGCGGCCTGGGCCGTCATCGAGGGATCGGCCGTCTACACCACCGACGAGTACCTGCGAACGCACGCGGAGGACGCACGGCTCGGCTCGCGCACCCTCAGGCGGTCGTACGACGACGGCAACCCCGCCTACCGGCTCTTCGTCAGCAGATACGTCGCCGGTGTCGAGTACGTCGAAGCGCGCGCCGACTCGCCGAGCGAACTCGAACCGGTCCTGACGGACCCGCCCGAGACCACCGAGGCGATCCTCCACCCCGACCGGAACGTCTCGGTCGGCTACCTGGCCGTCTCGACGGCCCCCGGGAACTGGTCGGTCGAGCCCGGCCACTACCCCTCCGGCGCGGACCGCAGGGGCGAGCTGTTCGTCCGCGAACTCCTGCGGCTCGAACTCGACCGCGCGGTCGCCGACTCCGCGGCGAACGGCTGGGACAACGACCGCAGTCTCGCGTTCGTCGACCCCGGGAGCAACGAGACGGCCGTCGCGTGGACGCTCCGGTTCGAGAACGCCACCGAGGCCGACGAGTTCGCCGCCGCGTTCGAGCGGTTCGCCGACCGCCGCGCCGCGAACTCCTCGCTGACGTTCGCGAGCGAGCGCGTCGCGCCCGAGACGCTCACGGTCTTCGCCGGCAACGAGACGTTCGTCGACGGCGCCGTTGCGACCGGCAGCAACGAGTCGGTCCACATCGCGGTGCCGAGCGCGAACGGGACGGCGTCCACGCAGGGCGTGCGCCCACCTGCCGCGGACTAGCTCCGGGACCGGCAGCCGTACATTCAAATACGAATACGCGCTACTGTCGACTATGGCACAGGCGACCGGCCGGATCGTCCCCGGTGAGGAGTCGGCGATCCACGACGAACCCCACATCGAAGGGCGTCGTATCACGGTGTTGCAGGTCGTCGAACGGGTCGAGGGTGCGGACCGCGATCCGAAAGCGGTCGCCGACGAGTACGACCTGCCGGTCGCCGACGTGTACCGCGCGCTGACGTACTACCACGACCATCCCGACGAGATGGCCGGGGTTCGCGAACGACGCCGCGAACGCGAGGCGTCGGCACGAGAACGCGGTGCGAAGACACTCGACGAGCTCAGATCCGACCGGGAATGACGTATCGGGTGCTGTGCGACGAGAACGTCCCGGAAAGAGCCGTCGAGCACCTCGACGGGTTCGGGATCGACGCGGTCCACGTCTCGGACCGACCGGGTGCCGGAAGCGCCGACGAACGTGTGGCCCGGTTCGCGCAGGAGCGGAACCGACTCCTCCTCACCAACGACGACGACTTCTTGGACGAGTCGGCGTACCCGGACGTACCTGTCCTCTACTATCCCGACAACGCGACGGACAGTCACGCGCTCGCCGCGAGAGTCGACGAGCTGGCGTCCCTGGTTCCGGATCCGTCCGACCCTCGGACGGGCCACGTTTCTCACGGAGTGAGCGGGAGCTATCCGCGGCCTCCGCCGTCGACGAGCCGCCATCCGACGACGCCACAGAGCGCGAACCCGTAGGCGTTCAGCGACCCGTGCAGGGTCACCATCCGACCGATGCTCAGGCCGAGCGGATTCGTCCCCGAGAACGCCGCGATTCCGTAGCCGAGCGCCAGCGCCATCGACGTCGGGAGCGCGAGCGCCGAGACGCCCACGAGCGCGGCCGGGAGCGGGTCCAGCGACGGGACGGCGCGGACGAGGGTCAGCAGCCCGAACCCGGCCACGGCGACCGTGAACGCGCCGACGGCGACCCCCTCCACGAGCGGGGAGAAAGAGATCCCGACGGCGATTATCGCCGGACCGACGAGGATCACGCCCGCGACGATGCGCGCCGCGCCCTCGAAGCCGCCGAGGTGTCGGCCCGTCACGCCCGCGAGGACCGGCAGCGCGAACCCGGCGAAGTGGAAGTGGACCGCAGTGAGCAGGACGATCGTCGGGTCGAACCAGAAGGTGATCCCGAGATGCGACAGGACGAGCGCGACGGCGGCGACCGGCGCGTAGGCGAGGCCGGCGTCGACGAGCGCGGCGGTCGGCGGCCGGACCGCCCCTCGTTCGACGGCGCGGGAAGCACCGGCGAGCGCGAGCAGACTCGTCACGAACACCCACGGCGCGGCCAGCCCCGCGGCGACCGGTCCGGCGTCGACCACGAGCGAGAGGGCCACCAGCGCCGCGCCGACGGGGAGGAGCGCGACGGCGGCGCCGAGCAGTCGACCCGACAGCCCGGTGAACTCGCCGCGGGCGGCCAGCCCGACGCCCAGCGGGACGACGACCAGCGGCGCCAGAGCGAGCGCGCGCTCGACCTGTGAGAGCCCGCCGGCGGCGGCGAGGACGACCCACAGGCCCGCGCCGGCGACCGCACTCAGGTCGGCCAGCGTGACGCCGGCGACGAGGCGCGCGAACGGGTCGGGGTCGGTACCCGGGTCTTCGGCCGTCTCCGTGTCTTCCGCGGTCTCCGCGCCGCTCATGGCGGGAGCGGGTCGACCCCGGTGACGGGCTTCAGGTCGTCGGGCACCCGGTCCATCTCCCGGCGCTCCTGGGTGAACGACCCCCGGTAGCCGAGGATGTGCCCGACGAGGCCGCTCTCGACGGTCGCCGTCACGTGGAACTGCTCGTCGTCCTCGTCGTAGCGGTCCCGGACCGTCACGTCGACCGCCAGCGGGCCGGGTGTCGGGAGATAGCGACCGCCGACGCGGGTCCACTGCTTGCCTCCCTCGACGACGAGGACCCCGTCCTCGACGCGCGGGTGGAGTTCGGAGACGACGTGGCCGCCGGTTCCCAGGAAGTCGAACAGCCGTTCCCGGTCGGCGTCCCACACGGTCGTCGAGTCGAACTGTCGCACTTTGCCGTCGAAGTCGAACTCGCGGCGGGTGGTCAGTGCCTCGTAGCCCGCGGGGTCGCGCCACCCCACAGTGGTCACCGAGAACGGCACGTCCTCGCCGGACTCGGGGAACAACAGGTTCCGCGCGGGCATCGCGTAGAGGACCGGCAGTGCGACCGCGCTGCGCGTGATGTCCATCAGCCCGCGACCGACCGTCGCGAACGCGTCGTCGGGACCGAGCGCGTACCGCTCGCGTACCTCCGGGTGCAGGTCGTCGGCTACCTCGCCCAGCGCGTGCTCGTAGACGCCCGTCACGTCACCACCGCCGACACGGAGTCCATACCGGGACTGATGGGGCAAGCGACAAAACGGTTGCTGGCGGCGCTGGGCAGTCGAACCGGGCAAATCGGCACAGCGGGGTCGATAGACCGGCGTTCAGGACGCTTCCTGAACCATGTCGCGGGCGTCGTCGTCGCTCAGGTCCGTGTCGTGTTTCTCCCGGGCGTGTTCCTTGACGTGCTGGATGACCTCCTGTTCGTCCTCGGATTTGATCATGAAGTCGTCTCCCTGGCTGCATTCGACCTGGTAGGCCATACGGGCCTCGACGGACCGCGGCGGTATTGCTATGCGGCGACTTCCGAGCGGTAGGTCGGCCCCTGTCGAACGGTAGCACGACGCATCGGAGAGTATCGACGGCCTGTCCCGGTCACTCGTCGCGCAGGAGCGCGTCGTCGCCGTGGCGTTCGCGCAGTTCGCGGAGGTACGCCTGGCTTTCCCGCACGCGCGCCGTCGGCTCCTCGTAGGCGTGTTCGAACCACTCCTCGACCACGGGCTCGTAGGCCTCCGCCGCCTCGATCAGTTCGGCCACTCGCTCGCGGTTGCGCCGTTCGATGGCCTCGACCGCCTCGTCGTCGAGCAGGCCGCGCTCGCGGAGGAACCGTTCCATCCGCGGGATCGGATCCCGTTCGCGCCAGCGCTCGACCTCCTCGTCGGTGCGGTACCGCGAGGGGTCGTCCGCGGTGGTGTGGGCGCCGAAGCGGTACATCTCGGCCTCGACCAGCGTCGGGCGCAACTGGCCTTCCGCGGGGTCGCGGGCCTTCTCGACGGCCCCTTTCGTCACCTGGTAGACCGCCAGGGGGTCCATCCCGTCGACGCGGACGCCGGCGAAGCCGTAGGCGTCGGCCTTCTCCGCGATGGTGGCGCTGGCGGTCTGCCGGTCGCGCGGGACCGAGATGGCGTACTGGTTGTTGTTGCAGAAGAAGACCGCCGGCGCGTCGAAGACGCCGGCGAAGTTCAGCGCCTCGTGGAAGTCCCCCTCGCTGGTTGCCCCGTCGCCGAAGTGACAGCAGACGACGCGGTCGTCCCCCTGCAGACGGGCGGCCCACGCCATCCCCGTAGCGTGGGGGAGGTGGCTCGCGATAGAGATGTTCAGCGGGAAGACGTGCTTGGAGGCGAGCCACTCGTTGCCGACCTCGTGGCCCATCCAGTACAGCAGGTACTCCGGTTCGAGCCCGCGGACGGCGACGGCGCCGTGCTCGCGGTACTGGTCGACGATCCAGTCGTCGTCACGGAGCGCGTGGGTCGACGCGACCTGCGCGGCCTCCTGGCCGGCCAGCGGCGGGTAGGTTCCCATCCGGCCCTGGCGCTGGAGGGAGACGGCTCGCTCGTCGAGGTGGCGGGCGAGCTTCATCTCGCGGTAGATCCCCAGGAGCGTCTCGTCGGACAGGTCCGGGACGGTCGCGCCCTCGCGGACCCGACCGTCGGCGTCGAGCACCTGCGCCAGCCCGTCCTCGGTCCGCGCGACGCGTTCGCTGTCGCTCACTGGTGACTCGACGGCCAGCAACCGCATAACCGTTTTCCCGAGCGGCGGCCAGGGGCTCGCCGCCGGGGAGTCACCCCGATGTCCGATTAGATTTAAAGGGCGACGCGCGGTACAGGACGGTATGTTCGAGAAGGTCCTCGTCGCGAACCGCGGCGAGATCGCCGTTCGCGTGATGCGAGCCTGCGAGGAGTTGGGGGTCGGGACGGTCGCCGTCTACAGCGAGGCCGACAAGCACGCCGGCTTCGTCCGCTACGCCGACGAGGCGTACAACGTCGGTCCCGCCCGCGCGGCCGACTCCTACAACGACGGGGAGGCCGTCATCGAGGCTGCGAAGAAGGCCGGCGCCGACGCCATCCACCCCGGCTACGGGTTCATGGCCGAGAACGCCGACTTCGCTGCCCGCGTCGAGGGGACCGACGGGATCACCTGGATCGGCCCCGCCAGCGAGGCGATGGAGCGGCTCGGCGAGAAGACCCACGCCCGCCAGGTCATGCAGGAGGCCGACGTGCCCATCGTCCCCGGCACCACCGAGTCCGTCGAGGACCCCGAGCAGGTGGTCGAGTTCGGGGAGGAACACGGCTTCCCCGTCCTCATCAAGGCCGAGGGCGGCGGCGGCGGGATGGGCCAGGAGGTCGTCGAGAGCCCCGAGGCGGCCGAGGAGGCGCTGGAGACCGCCCAGCGCGAGGGCGAAGCGTACTTCTCGAACGCGTCGGTCTACCTCGAACGGTTCCTCGACAGCGCCCGCCACGTCGAGGTGCAGATCATCGCGGACAAACACGGCAACGTCCGCCACGTCGGCGAACGGGACTGCTCGCTCCAGCGCCGCCAGCAGAAGGTCATCGAGGAGGGGCCGAGTCCCGCGCTGACCGACGAGTTGCGCGAGCAGATCCGCGAGGCGGCCCGCCGGGGCGCCGACGCCGGCGACTACTACAACGCAGGCACCTTCGAGTTCCTCGTGGAAGACGAACAGCGCAACGACGAGGGGTTGCTCGACGCCGACACCGACTTCTACTTCCTCGAAGTCAACACGCGCATCCAGGTCGAACACACCGTCACGGAGGAGCTGACGGACATCGACCTCGTGAAGTGGCAGATCCGGGTCGCCGCCGGCGAGGAGATCACCTTCGCGCAGGACGACGTGGAGCTGGAGGGCCACGCGATGGAGTTCCGGATCAACGCCGAGAACGCCGCAAACGACTTCGCCCCCGCCACCGGCGGCGAACTGGAGGTGTACGACACGCCGGGCGGCATCGGCGTCCGCGTCGACGACGCCCACCGGCAGGGCGACGAGCTGGTCACCGACTACGACTCGATGATCGCGAAGCTCATCACGTGGGGCGAGGACCGCGAGGAGTGCATCGCCCGCGGCAAGCGCGCGCTGGCCGACTACACCATCGAGGGGTTCCCCACGATCATCCCCTTCCACCGGATGATGCTCACCGACGAGCCGTTCCTCGAAGGCAGACACACCACGAAGTACCTCGACGAGGACCTGGACCACGACCGCATCGAGGCGGCCCAGGAGCGGTGGGGCACCGAATCGGCCGGAGGCGACGACGAGGACGAGGAGGTCGTCGAGCGGGAGTTCACCGTCGAGGTCAACGGCAAGCGCTTCGAGGTCGAACTGGAGGAGCGGGGCGCGCCGGCCATCCCGACCGGCGGGGACGGCGCGAGCGGCGGCCAGCAGGCCCAGCGTCCGCAGCCCGGCGGTGCCGGCGGGGGTTCCGGCGGCAGTTCAGACAGCGGCGTCTCGGCCGAGGGCCAGGAGGTCACCGCCGAGATGCAGGGCACCATCCTCGAAGTCAACGTCGCGGAGGGCGACGAGGTCGCCGCGGGCGACGTGCTCTGCGTCCTCGAAGCGATGAAGATGGAGAACGACATCGTCGCCGAGAGCGCCGGTACCGTGACCGCCGTCGCCGTCAGCGAGGGCGACTCGGTCGACATGGGCGACACGATGTTCGTCCTGGACTGACCGCGGCCGGGCCGACTTCCGGACTGGAAGACTTTTGACAGTGCGTTTGGACGATCCGGTAGATGGTCCCCGACAGTTCCCTCTCCAGGCGCCAGGTGCTCGCGAGCGGCGGCGCGGCGGGCGCGCTGCTGGGCGGTAGCGCCCTCGCGCGGCGATACCTCCGGACGGTAGCGGGCGCGACGACGGTCGGCGGTGCGAGCGGATGGCCGATGGTCGCTCGCGACCCCGGCGGCACGGCCTACGCGCCCGAGGCCGACCCGCCGACCGACGGGGTCAACGTACGCTGGCGGCGGGGGATCCTCGCGGGATCCGGGGCGGACGAGCGACCCGCTCCGGTCGTCGCCGGCGGCGTCGTCTACGCGGTCGGTCCGTTCGGGTCGGAGAACGCGCCCCATAGCCCCGAACTGCTCGCCGCGTCGGCGAGCGACGGGGACGTGCTCGCGCGCGTCCGCCAGCCGGTCCGGACCGCGCCGGCCGTCGCGCCCGCTCGCGCTTACCGCCGCCGGACCGTCGCGACGCTGGAGACGCCGACGTTCGACCCCCACCGGCTGGTCGGGCTTCCGGGCGCCGACGCCGGTTCGGGCGGGTGGGTCGACGGGGACGGGTCCGACCCCTGGGTCGGCGCCGACCCGACCCGGTGGAGGGCGTCGGTCGACGCGGCGTCGGACAGCTACTCGCAGGTCCACTTCGGCGGGACCACGACGCCCCCGCCGGTCGCGGCCGGCGACACGCTGGTGACGTACTTCCGCGGCACCCTCGCAGCGGTCGACGGGAGCAGCGGCACCGTTCGGTGGACGAGCGACGAGTCGCTGCCCGCCACCCGGCCGGCGATCCGCGACGGGGCCGCCTACGTCGTCGGGCCGGAGGGCGGCATCCGGGCCTACGACCTCGCGACCGGGGCGAGCACTGACCTGTCGGTCGACTTGCCGGGCCGGCCGATGTACCTCGCAGCGACCCCGGCCCGGCTGTACGTCGCGGGTGAGGGGTGGGTCCGCGCCCACTCGTTCGACGGGTCGGCCGACTGGCGGGCCACGTTCCCCGAGGGCGCGTCGGTGCCGACCGGGCCGGTCGCTGTCGCCGAGGGGACGGTCTACGCCCGGCGCGCGGACATGACGGCGACGCGGCTGTGCGCCCTCGACGCCGATGACGGTTCGCTCCGCTGGGTCTGTGAGGGCGTGGCGCCGAGCGAGGCCGCGTATCTGCCGGCGGCGACCGACGACGCGGTGTACGTTCCCACCGACGCGGGCGGACTGGCGGCGGTCGACGCGGCCGACGGCTCGGTCCGCTGGCGGTTCGACCCCGGCGGGGAGCCGTGTTCGCCCGCCGCGCTCGCCGGCGACGCGGTGTACGTCGTCGCGAACGCGCACCTCTACGCGCTGGAGGAAGCATGAGCGACGAGCGCGACGCGACGACCGGCAGTTCCGAAGCGCCGACCGACGGGGCTTCGTCCGGTGAGACCGACGGCGGTTATCCGACCGGCCCAGCGGTCGACCGCGACGACCGAGCGCCCCTCACCGGAACCGGCCTGATCCGCGAGGGAGCCGTCCGCCTGCGCAGGCACCCGAGCGTCCTCCTCGCGATGCTCCTGGCGGGGCTGGCCGTCGCGGTCGTCGACTGGGTCCGGCTGGTCGACCCGGTCCCGGTCGCCGCGTTCGAGGGTATCACTGCCGGGCGCGTGACGGTCCACTACGGGATCATGGTGAGCGTCCCGGCCGACGTGACGACGCCGCCCGCGGCGCTGGCCGGGCTGAAGCCGGGCTGGCTGGTCTGGGTCGCGGCGCTGGAACTGTTCCGGGCCGCGGCGCTCGCGGCCGCGGGTGTCTACGCCTTCGTGACGCTGCTCGACGCCGACCCGGACCGGGCAGCGGTGGCCCGCTACGGCCTCGCCTTCGGCGCCTTCGCGCTCCTCCGGGCGTTCGCCCCCGCGGGCGAGGTGCCGCTGCTCGTCGGGCTCCCGTTCGTCGCGCTGTACTTCTACGTCGTCGCCCACCTGGTCGCGCTCCCGGCGCTGCTCGTCGAGGGCGTGTCGATCCCCGGCGCGGTCGGGCGGAGCTGGCGGCTGGCGACCGGCCACGGCTGGGCGCTGGCCGGCGTCGTCCTGGTCCTCGGCCTCGCGACCTATCTCGCGGCGAGCGCGCCTGTCGGCGGCCCGGTTCTGGCGAGCGCCGTCGCGGCGGTGCAGGTCGGGACCGTCGCCGCGTTCGTCCGGCGGGCGCGGCGAGTCGACCGGACGGCCGCGACGTGACCGAGCACGGCGGCCGCCCCTCGGGTCGCGTGCCGCCTCCGGACCACTTACGGTCGCGCCCGAGAGAGTGACGGCCATGCAGGAGACGCGCGAGCGGGTCCTCGACGCGCTGTCCGAGGGGTCGGTCACCGGGCCGGAACTGGCCGAGCGGCTGGACGTGTCGCGGGCGGCCGTCTGGAAGCACGTCGAGGCGCTCCGGGAGGCGGGGTTCGATATCGCGAGCAGCGACGCGGGCTACGAACTGGTCGCGGTCCCCGAGTTCGGCGGCACGGCCGTCGAGTACGGTCTGGACGCGCCCTTCGACGTGGAGTTCCACGAGTCGATCCCGAGCACGAACGCCCGCGCCCGGGACCTCGCCGGAGAGGGCGCCGCCGATGTGGCCGTCCTCGCCGACGAGCAGACCGGCGGCCGGGGCCGCCTCGACCGCGAGTGGTCGTCACCGAGCGGCGGGGTCTGGTTGAGCCTGCTGATTCGGCCGGACGTGCCGGCCACCCACGCGCCCGCGTTCACGCTCGCGGCCGCCGTGACCGTCGCGCGGGCCGCACGCGAGGCCGGCGTCGACGCGCGGATCAAGTGGCCCAACGATATCGTCGTCCCCGGCGAGGACGCCGAGGGCGACGAGATCGAGCGGAAGCTCGCGGGGATCCTCACGGAGATGGAGGGCGAGGCCGACCGCGTCTCGTGGGTCGTCGTGGGGATGGGGATCAACGCCAACGTCGACCCGGAGGACCTGCCGGGCGACGCGCGACCGACGACGCTGTCGGCGGAGGTCGGCGAGGTCGACCGGCGGGTGTTCGCCCAGCGCGTGCTGGAGGAGTTCGACGACCTGCGCGGGGATCTGGAGTCGGTGGTCCCGGCCTGGCGCGAGCACGCGACGACGCTCGGCAAGCGCGTGCGGGTGGACACGCCCGGCGGCGAGGTCGTCGGCGAGGCCGTCGACGTGGCGTTCCCCGGGACGCTCGTCGTCGACACCGGCGACGAGCGGGTGTCGGTCACCGCGGGGGACTGCGAGCACCTGCGCCCGGTCGAGTGAGAACGGCGGGTGGTGTCAGGAGCTCTCGACGCCGGCCGCGGGGTCGGCGTCGGCCTCGACGACCTCGTCGGACTCGACGGCGCCCTCGCTGACCGGCACCGTCACGACGGGCACGGCGGACTTCCGGACGACGCGCTCGGCGACGCTCCCCAGCAGCAGGCGGTCGATCCCGCCGCGGCCGTGGGTGCCCATCACCACCACGTCGACCGGCTGGTCGCGCGTGTAGCGGACGATCTCGGTGCTCGGCGTCCCCTCGACTGTCTCGGCCTCGACGGCCACGTCGTCGGGCGCCAGCCGCTGGACCCCCTCCAGCGCCGTCTCGCCCTCCGACTCGAGGACCTGGCGGACGCCGTCCCAGGAGGTCTCCATCGGGAGCCCGGTGAAACTCGTCGCGTCGACGACGTACAGCGCCTGAATCGTCGCATCGTGGACCCGCGCCAGTTCCCCCGCGTGGTCGACCACCCGCTCGATGCCCGCCGAGCCGTCCGTCGGCAGGAGGATCGTGTCGTACATCCCCATGCCAGTACATACCACGCACGGCGGTATAACACTTCGGCAGGAACGAGTTGACCCGCGTCGAAACACGGGGGGAAGCGGTCAGGACGGAGCGGACGGCGAGCGGCCGAACCGCGATTCGGCGATCAGGCGCCGGCCATCTGCCGGCAGGACTCCGCGCACTCCTGCAGTACGTCGGCGCAGACCTGGCAGTGGTCGGCGTCGTGCTTGCCACACTCCTCGGCGCAGGCCTCGCAGGCGTCGGCGCAGGCCTCCGCGAGCGTACTACTGAACTGCGAGTCCCGCGCCATGAACCGGGCGTGCAGGGAGGCGAGATCGGCTACGTCCCGACAGAGTCGGGCGCACTCCTCCATCTTGGCGTCACCGAGACACTCGTCGGCGCACCACTCACAGACCTCGGCGGCCTCGTTGCAGTTCTCGATGCACTCGCGCTGCTCGTCGCTCAGGCGGTCGATCTTGGAGACGGTGTCGGCAAGTGACATTGCGGGTGCGAATAGGCGTGTGATTCCAGTCAACACACTGCCTGTATCTCCAAGCGGTGCCGGCCGGATCACCGCCCGACCGATACCGGCGGCTTCAGAGCGACAGCGGGGCAACCGTTCAGCGTCCGGGCAGGTACACGTCGGTCACGTCGGCGACGCCGGCGCGACGGACGACCGCGCGGACGGCGTCCTGCGCGCCGGCGAGGTTGTCGGAGTCCCCGTCGAGGACGAGCAGTTTCGCGTCGCGGCCGGGCTCGACCAGCCCGCAGTTGCGGTCGGCGATCTCGGCGCCGTTGACCGTCGCCATCCGCAGCACCTCGCGGGCGCTCACGTCCGCGAGCTTCGCGGCGAACTCCATCTCGCGGAACATCGACGGGCTGTTCAGGAAGACGTTGTCCGTCCCGAGCGCGACGGTCGTCCGTTCGAGGAGCTCCTCGATCGGGGGGAAGCCCACGTCGGTGACGAGGTTCGAGCGCGGACAGACGACGACCGGGGTCTCGCTGTCGGCCACGCGGTCCATGTGCAGTTCCTCGGCGTGGACCATGTGGACGAGGAAGTCGGGGTCGAGGTCGAGCGCGGGGTTGATGTCGGAGGCGTCGACCTCGCCGGCGTGGATGCCGAAGGGCTTGCCGGCGCGGGCGGTCGCCGTCCGCTCGCGGGAGAAGTCGGCGTCGTTGGCGCCGCTGGCGCCGAACCCGTCGGCCGCCTCCATCGCCTCGACCGTCTCCCGGCCGAGGACCACCGGATCGATGGGCAGCCCGTGGGCCGCCCGATCGAAGGCCTCGACGCCCGCGACGCCGCCCTCGCGGAACTCGATGCAGGCCGCCGTCCCGGCGTCGACCATGAACTCCAGGGACCGCCGCATCGCCTCGACCTTCTCGTCCCGGTCGGCCTGCCGGAGCAGGCGGTGTTTCAGCCCGTCGGGCGGCGCGACCAGCTCTTCAAGGGAGAGGCCGCCGCCGGCCTCCTTGGCGATGGAGTCGCCGATGTGGGTGTGGGCGTTGACGAACGCCGGGAGGACGATGTCGTCGCTGTGGGTCGGGGCCTCCTCGACGGCCGTGATCGTGCCGTCCTCGACGACGACCCGGCCCTCGACGGGCTCGAACTCGCGCCCGCGGAGGATCGTGCCCTCGAACGTGGTGGAACTCATCACAGGGAGTCGCCCGAGGCGTCAGTTAAAGCCGTCGGGGCGGGTCGGCGCGGGTCGGGGCGGGTCGGCGCGGGCGGATCCGCGGACGGCGACACCGTCAATTGAAATCGTCGAGGGTCGCGTGGACGCCGGGGCGCACGTCGCGGACCCGGGTGTCGTCGAGGTCGAGCCCGAGCGTCCGGACGGCGGCGTTGCCGACCCGCTCGGCCGTCTCGGCGGGCGCGTAGACGCCCAGCCGCCACTGGTCGCGCTGGGCGGCCCGCAGGGCGTTGACCAGCGTCGACTGCTCGCTCAGCCGGCGCACCTCGCCGTTCACGAGGACGCGGCTCGACGACTCCTTCATCGAGGGGCGGCCGGGCACGTCGAGGATCACGGCGTCGGGGTCGACGTTAGCCTCGTCTGCGACCGCGCGCTCGTGGTCGCGGATGGCCTCATGGTCGGCGTCGAGCAGGTCCTCGGGGACCGCCGCCATCTCCGCCCAGACGCCCCGCTTGTAGAGGTCCCGGCGGTCGAGCCGGTGGGCGAGCGCGGCGGTCGCCTCGCACTCGCGCAGGGCGACGCGCAACCCGCAGTCGTCCATCCGCCGCAGTTCCGCGGCGTCGATCTCGGTGTGGGCGAGCAGCCGCTGGGTGCCCCGCCGGAGCATCGCCTTGGCGATGCGGGAGACGTGGTGGCTGTAGACCGTCGGGTTCATCAGCGCCCGCGAGAGCAGCAGGCTCTCGGCGGCCTGGACGTTGCCCTCGTCCAGGACGAGGTCGCCGTCGACGAACCGCAGCGCCCGCACCAGCCGCTCGGCGTCGATGGTCCCGTAGGAGACGCCCGTGTGGTGGGCGTCCCGGACGAGGTAGTCCATCCGGTCGACGTCGAGCTCGCCCGAGACGATCTGGCCGAGTTCGCCGTCGCCGGCCACGAGGTCGGCCACGGCTGTGGGGTCGAGATCGTGGTCGCTCAGGACCCGGGCGACGGGCCCGTCGGCGATGAGGTCGTGCACGTCGTCGTGGTACTTGCCGGTCCGGCGGTGGATGATGTCCTCGATGTTGTGGCTGTAGGGGGCGTGGCCCACGTCGTGGAGCATCGCCGCCGCGCGGACCCGTTCGGCCTGCCGGCCCTCGATGCCGAGGTGGGCCAGCGCCTCGTTGGCGAGGTGGTAGACGCCCAGCGAGTGCTCGAAGCGGGTGTGGTTGGCGGAGGGGTAGACGAAGGTGACCGTCCCGAGTTGCTTGATCCGCCGGAGCCGCTGGACGGGCGGCGTGTCCAGCAGCGCCGCCGCGACGCCCTCGACCGCGATGTGGTCGTGGACGCTGTCCTTGATCGTCGTCATCACTCCGGAGTTGTGTGCCTCCGGACATAAGGATACGGACGGTTCCCGAGCGAACACGGCACTGTCCGTCCGCGCGCCGCCGCGGCCGACAGCGGCAACGGCAGTCCGCCGGCCGACGACGGTCAGCGGACGACCGTCAGCAGGTCGCGCAGTTCCTGTTCGGAGGCGTTGCCCTCGCGGACGGGCTCGCGGGGCTGGCGGCCCATCTCCTCGACGGTCTCGACGGCCCGCTCGGGCTCGTAGCCGCGGTCGTGGGCGAGCCAGGCGGCCAGCACCTGGCCGGTGCGGCCCACCCCGTCGAGGCAGTGGACGACGACCCGCTCGTCCGCCTCGACGGCCTCGTCGAGGAAGGGCAACACCTCCTGTTTCAGGCGGGCGGGAGAGGCGAGGTGCCCGTCCGGGATCGGCGCGTGGAGGACGTTGTCCTCGCCGAACGCGTCGACGTACCCGTCGACCTCGGCGTCGGCGGGCGACTGGTCCCCGGGGAGGAGCGAGCAGACCCGTTCGATGTCTCTGTTGCGCACGACGGCGATCCAGTCGGCGAGGGCCTCGCTCCGGTCGGCCGCGGTGTGCCAACCGGGACTGCAGGCACCGAAGACGTGCTCCTCGTCCGGTGCGGCGGGGGCGAGCCGGTGGGCGTCGGCACCCGACTCCCGTTCGTGAACGTCTGCCATCTGGTAGTGGTCGTACCACTCGACGCCCCCTCTTGAGTTGCGCGGTGCAATTCTCAGCCGTGACAATTGCGCTCCGGTGACACGGGTCGGGCGTACACCGTCACTCCTCGACGAGATACCGGAACGCCCGGAGCGTGTTGCGGCCGCTCTCGGTCAGCGAGACGCGGGTCGAGCGGCCGACCTCCTCCAGGTCGACGTAGCCGTTGTCCGCCAGCGGGCCGAGGACGTGGCTGTCGAGCAGGCGGTACTCGCTCTTGCGGTTGGCGGCGTCCCGGTCGGCGATGAACGGAAGTCCCTCGCTCTTGCCGAAGTCGATGAGGTCCCGCTTGCGGGCGCCGCCCTCGGCGTCGAGGTAGTCCATGACCGCGACGTGCTGGGGCTCGGGGCTCTGCATCGGGTAGGTCGGGAGTTCGGTGATCTCGCGGATACCCTCGGCCACGTCGCCGTCGGTCTCGGCGGCGTAGCGCTGGGCGCGGACGTAGTAGGGGGTCGCGCCGGTGGCCATGCAGGCGATCATCCCGCCGATGGCCGTCACCTTCGACCCCGAGGCGAGGTTGACGTACACCTCGTGGTCGGAAAAGCGGGTCGCCAGCTCCGCCACGGTCCCGATGGAGTCGTAGAAGTCGAAGATGTTGCACGGGACCGTCTCGTGGTCGATACCCTCCTCGTCGAGCCGTCCCCGCACCGTCTCGACGTAGGAGGGGTGGTCGGTCTCGTCCTCGTAGCGCAGGAGGACGACGCGGTCGGCGCGCAACTCGACGGCCGGCAGGACGATCCGGTCGTTCTCGTAGCCCACCGGGATGAGGTGGACCCGCTCCGCGACTTCCATACCCGGGTGTCTCGGCCCGCCCTGAAAACGATTGTCCCGACACAGTTGACACAGAGGCGGCGGTTACACCGGCTGATAATGCTGGACGGGGTTTTTGCCGGGCAGGCGCTTCCCTCCGGTGTATGCCGGTCATGGCGAGCGACGACTTCTCTGTCCACACGGACGACTGTGACCGCTTCGACGACGGGATGCCGATCTCGGACCTGCCGGACGAGGTGAACTCGATCGAGGACCTCGACTGCGAGTGCTGGAGCGCGTTCGACTCGCTGTCCGAAGTCGAGTAACGGTCAGTCGACCGCCCGGATGCGGTTCATCCGGCAGATCGGACAGCAGACCGCAGTCTCGTCCCGCGGGATGACGAACTCGACCTCGCAGGTCCGGCAAACGTAGGTCTTCCCCCGCTCGCCCGTCAGCTCGGTCACCTTAGCCATCGCGACCGCTCCGAGCTCGGCGTCGATTCGCGTTTCGTGGCTCCCGGTGTGTCGCCATACTTCTGGGTCCGTCGGAGTGTACGGGCTCGCCGGCCTTGTGGGTTGTTACCAGTTAGATCCGGACGGCAGTACCGATCGGGCCTGCCCGCGGTCAACCTGGGGCACCCCTCGGACGTCCGGCGGCGGTACCAACGCCCAAATACCCCGGCCGACAACGCCGCGGCATGGACGATCTGCGCGACCCGTCGACGCTGCGCGACGACCCGGCCGTCGAGTACTCCGAGACGAGCACGACCGACGGCGAGGACGCCTTCGAGTACTTCTCCGAGGTAGAGGGGTTAGTCGCCGTCGGCGTCACGAACGACGTCGGCGCGGTGTTGCTGATGGACAGCCCCCACGGCTGGCGGCTGCCCTACGGCCACGTGCCGAGTGGCGCCGACTGGCTCGACCGCGCCGCCGAGATCGCCGCGACGATGACAGGGAGCGACCCCGCCGCGGCCGAAGTCCGCCGCGTCACGGCGGTCACGCACGAACTGCGGACCGACACCGAGCGGATAGCGACGAGTTACGACGCCGTCGTGGGGACCGAGCCGGTGGCGGGCGAGCCGGTCGCCGACGACCCGACGTTCGGCGAGTGGACCGACCTCGACCTCGACTGGTTCGCCGAGGTGCCCGACGACGCCTACCACGCCCACGGCGACGCCGTCGACGACATCGAGCGCTTCCTGGAGTGAGCGGCCGACCGACCGCCGCCGGACTGTGTCGACTGTGTCGGCCGTCGCGACGAACCGGTCCGTGTCAGCACAGTAGCTAAGCCGGGACCGGTGGACCACTCGACCATGCCGACGGATCTCTCACCGGTCGACGACCGGCTGGCCGACGCGCTCGCCGCCGAGCGGACGCGCCAGCGGGAGACGCTGTCGCTGATCGCCAGCGAGAACTACGCCAGCGAGGCGGTCCTGGCTGCCCAAGGCTCGGTCCTGACGAACAAGTACGCCGAGGGCGAGCCCGGCGACCGATACTACGCCGGTTGCGAGCACGCCGACGAAGTCGAACGCCTCGCCCGCGAGCGCGCCCGGAAGCTGTTCGGCGCCGACCACGCCAACGTACAGCCCCACTCGGGCACGCAGGCCAACCTCGCCGCCTACCAGGCGCTGCTGGACTCCGGCGACAGGATCCTCTCGCTGGAGATGAGCCACGGCGGCCACCTCAGTCACGGCCAGCCGTACACGATGGTCGACGAGCACTTCGAGGTGGCCCACTACGGCGTCGACGAGGCGACCGGTCGGCTGGACTACGACGCCGTCGAAGCCCGCGCCGCCGAGGTCGACCCCGACCTGGTCGTCTCGGGGTTCTCCGCGTACCCGCGGCGGGTCGACTGGGAGCGGATGCAGGGGATCGCCGAGGCCGTCGACTCCTACCACGTCGCCGACATCGCACACCTCACGGGCCTCGTCGCGGCCGGCGTCCACCCCTCGCCGGTGGGCGTCGCCGACCTCGTGACGGGGTCGACCCACAAGACGATCCGGTCGGGCCGCGGCGGGATGGTGCTGTGCGGCGAGGACTTGGCCGGTCCGGTCGACACCGCGGTGATGCCCGGCTGTCAGGGCGGCCCGCTGATGCACGACGTCGCCGGCAAGGCCGCGGGCTTCGCCGAGGCGCTGACCCCCGAGTTCGAGGCGTACGCCCGCCAGGTGGTCGACAACGCCGCGGCCCTGGCCGACCGCCTGCAAGAACGCGGGTTCGACTTGGTCACCGGCGGGACCGACGTACACTTCGTCCTCGTCGACCTGCGGGAGACCCACCCCGACCTGACCGGCGAGCGCGCCGAAGAAGCGCTCGAATCGGTCGGGCTGGTCGCGAACAAACAGACCGTGCCCGGCGACGACCGCCCGGCGACCGTCGGGAGCGGCCTGCGGATCGGCACGCCGGCGGTCACCACGCGCGGGTTCGACGCCGCCGCGACAGAGCGGCTGGCCGACGCCGTCGCCGACGTGCTCGATTCGCCCGACGACGACGCGGTCGCCGACGCCGCCGCCGAGACGGTCGCCGACCTGTGCGAGCGGTTCCCCGTCTACGGCGACGCGGCGGTCGCCTCCGCATGAGCATGGTCGAGCCCGCCGACCTGACGGTCCGCCGGTACCGCGCCGGCGACGGCGAGCGCGTCCGCGAGCTGAACCGCGAGGCGATGGCCGGGACGCCGGAGCGGGTGGTCGACGCGCCCGACACGGATCTGGGAGACGTGCGGGGCCACTACCTCGACGCCGGCGGAGAGTTCCTCGTCGGCGAACTCGACGGCGGAGCGAGCGAGACCGACCCGGACGACGGGGAGATCGTCGCCACGGGCGCGTTCGAACCGCTGGACGGCTGGATGGCCGAGCGCTTCGACGCGGCGGCCGGCACCGGCGAACTCTCCCGCGTCCGCGTCGACCCCGCGATGCAGGGCCGGGGGATCGGGACCCGGATCGTCGAGGAACTCGCCCGGCGGGCCCGACGGCGCGGCTACCGGGCGCTGGTCCTCAACACCGGCGCGGACAACGAGCAGGCCCGCGGGTTCTACGAGTCGCTCGGGTACGCCCTCGTCCGCGAGGAGACCGTCGAGTTCGAGGACGCGACGCTCGACCTCGCGCTGTACTGGCGCCGCGTCGACTGAGGCGACCGGACGGCCTCACGCCGGTCGCGGAATCGATCCGTCCGACCGCGGGCTCGCCCGGTTCCCGATCCGACGGGCCTCCCGCCTCGGTACCGGTCGTCGTGTTCAGTACAGGGGATGGACTTACCACGCCAGCATCCGCCGAGCGAACGAAGTGAGCGAGGCGGTTCGCCGGACGCAAGCGAGCGAAGCGAGCGCGTCGTCCGGCCTTTTTTCCCCAAGTTTTTCCGGCGGAGGATCCCCGCAGCGGCCCGCAGGGCCGCGAGGAGCTCTCCGCCGGAAAAAGTGGGTTCGCAATTCGAACTGAACACGGCAGATCGCCCGGTGTCGTCGCGCTGGCCGTCGACTCAGACCCGGCGGTAGTCGCCGAGGCGGGTGCCGTCGAGGAGGTACGCCTCGCCGTCGACCAGCCCGTCGGGGAGGAACGGCGCGAGAAACTCCTGGCCGGCGACGTTGACCCAGGTCCCACCCGAGAGGTCGTTGAACCCCGGGCAGACGACGAGTTCGCCGTCGATAGCGAGGTCCTCGCCGTGGAACTCCCGGAAGGGTTCGGGGTCGACGCCGCCCCGGAGCCACACCCGCTCGACGCGGGCGCCGCCGACCTCGTCTTCGAGGCGGACGACCGGGTGTTCGTGCCCGACGCAGACCACGTCCGCAGCGAGCACCTCCGGACTCGGCCAGGTGTGGCCGTGGGCGAAGCCGACCTCGCCGAGGCGGACGCCGTGACCGGGGGTGACCTCGACGGGCTGGTCGACCCGTTCGAGGACCGATTCGGCGTCGCCGTCGTGGTTGCCCCTGACGAGTGTGACCGGCAGATCGGGGAGTGCGTCGAACAGCGCGAGGACCTCCTCGCGCTCGTCGCGGCCGGGGTCGCCGATGGCGTGGCCGAGGTCCCCGAGGAAGAGGAGCCGGTCCGGCCGCTCGGCGTCGACGAGGGCGCACAGCGACTCGCGGCGGTCGGGCGCGTGGTCGGGGAGTTCGACGCCGTCGCGGCGTAGGCCCGCCTCGATGCCGGCGTGGAAGTCCGCGACGACGAGCACCCGCTCGCCGCCGCAGGTCGCGACCGCCGCGGGCTCGTCGGGGATCGGTTCGACGCCCATCAGATCGGCTTGTACACGTCGTCCTCGGGCTCGTAGCAGCGGCCGCCCATCAGCGCGTCCTGGATGGCCTCCCGAACTTCCTCGTCGTCGGCGCCGGTCCGGGCGGTCACCGCGTCGACGATCTCGTCGGCGTGGGCGCCCTCGCCGTCGTCGTGCTCGGCCATCGCGTCCATCACCGCGTCCTCGATGTCTACGTCTTCGGCCGGTTCCGCCTCCTCGCCTTCGTCATCGGCAGATTCGTCGTCGGCGGATCCGTCCTCGCCGGCGGATTCGCCCTCGTCGGCCGTTTCCGGCCCCGTCTCCGGCCCGGAGTCGGCCGCGGGGTCCGCGGTCTCGGCAGTTCCGGACTCGGGCTCGGACCCGGACTCGGTCGCCTCCGCCTCCGGCTCGGGTTCGACCGTCTCGGTGCCGGTCTCGGCCGCCGAGGTCGCGGAGGCGTCGGCTCCCGACCCGGCTTCAGCCTCGGCGTCCGCTTCGGCCTCGGCCAGCTCTTCGGGGTCGGGCGTCTCGATGCCGGCCTCGCCCGGTTCGTCGACCTCGTTGCCGCTGGTGAATCCCGTCCCGTACTCCTCCTCGATCTCCTCGCGCTCGTCCTCGTCGAGTTCGAACTCGCCGTCGAAGTCGTCGAGGTCGTCCGCGTCCGCGTCGTCACCAGCCGCGTCGGCCGACTCGGCGCCGGTCTCGGCGACTCCAGTCCCGGCGTCGCCCTCCGCTCCGGCCCCGGCGGGTTCGGCGTCGACGGCTGCGGGTTCGGTCTCCGCCGGTTCCGATTCGGTCTCGGCGGGTTTCGACTCGCTCCCTCCCGCAGGATCGGTCTCCACCGCTTCCGCGGTTTCGGGTTCCGACTCGGATCCGGCCGCGGATTCGGTTCCCGCGTCGGCGGTAGCGGAGGTGTCCACAGTCTCGTCAGGTTCGGTCTCGGCGGCGGCAGTCGTATCGTTCTCGGCAGTCGCGGTGTCCGTGTCGGCGGTCCCGGCGTCGGCGGTCGCCGCCGAAGTCTCGTCGGGTCCCTCCCCGAGGTCGGTCGTCTCGCCGCCGACGGTCGCGGCCACGTCGAGCGCGGCCAGCGAGCCGAGGTCGGCGTCGCCGGGCGCGTCGGGCGAGGCGGAGTGGGGTTCGACCTCCTCGCGCTCGCCGGCGACGACCTCGATGGCCTGGACGGCGGTGTCGCGCACCGCGTCGAGGTAGGCCCCGGTCGTGCCGTAGTGGTCGATAGCGAGCGGGATCCCCGCGGCGAGGCCGGTGTCGACGCCCTCGGCCTCCAGCGCCGCGCGGAGTTCGTCGCCCCGCTGTTCCCGGGCGAGCGCGTCGGCCATGGTCCGCACGCGGTCGAGCGTCTGCCGGGCGGTGCCGACCGTCCAGCGGTCCCGGGTCTCGGCGTCGACCTCGTTGACGTTCTCCGGGCGGATCGACGTGTAGGTCACGTCCGAGTCGTCGGGCTGGAACGTGCGGGCCTTCCCGGTGACGGCGACGAACATCGGCGGCTCGGCGCGGTCGAAGAAGGCCTGGGCGTCGGGCTGGTACTGGCCGGCGTAGACGACGAACGCGCCGGTGGGGTCGACGACCCGGGCGCGGAGCACGTCCTCGCTGGCGTTCTCGACCTCGGTGAGGACGCCGACGACGAACAGCCGGTTGACGCGGCCGCCCGTCGGCGAGACCACGTAGTTGGGCGCCCGCTCCTCGTCGCTCTCGGAGTAGGAGAAGTCGGCGTCCTCGAACTCCGCGGCGAACAGGCGGTAGGCGACCTCGCGGCGGCCCGCGCCGCCCTGGTCCTCGGACCCACTCATCCGCGGACCTCCGTCAGCAGGTCGGCGGCGCGACTCGCCGGGTCGTCGTCGGTCTCGTCGAACGACCGGGCGTTGAGGTTGGCGCCGTACTCGTCGACCGACAGCGACCCGCGGGCGCGGAACTCCCGGCCGACGAGTTTCTCGCGGATGGCGTCGGCGACGGCCTCCTGGTCCATCTCCTCGCGGGCGTGTTCCTTCGCGTCCTCGACGTCGCCGCCGTAGATCGCCTCGGTGAGTTCGTCGTCGAGGATGGCGGTGACGGTGCCGGTGCCGTCGTCGAGGATCGCCTTGATCCGCAGGTCGTCGACGCCGTCGACGGCGCCGTGGGTCCGGCACTGGCCGTTTTGAACGACGCGGCCGCACTCGGGACAGCGCTCGATGAGGCCCGAGCCGTCCCGGACCGCGATGACGTTGCCGACCAGTTCCACGTCGAAGAGGCCGCCCGACTCGATGGCGTCCCGCACGGCCAGTCGCGGGGCGTCCTCGGTCGCCTCGACGGGCCGGTCGAGCGCCTCCACCTCGGTGAACTCCGAGACGTTCACCGAGGGCGCGCCGCGGAACTCGCGGACGAACACGTCCTCCAGACGGACCGAAGCGCCCTCGGTGATCGCGTCGTGGGGCTCCCAGTCGGTGAAGGGGAGCCGCGTCGTCTCGTCGGCGAGGATGCCGCTGAGGATCTCCGTCTCGCCGTCGCGGCCGTCGATGGTCTTGGTCTCGACCTCCAGGGCCGTGACCTCGATCGTCCGGCCGCGGTCGCCGGGTTCGAGTTCGGCGAGCGTCGAGTCGCCGCCGACCGGGAACTCCACGTCGAGGTCCTCGTCGGCCAGCTGGATGGTCGTGCTCTCCCCGAGGTTGAGTTCCGGTTCGCCCTCCCACTCGCGGATGCCCGCGTTGCCGGCGGTGATCGTCTGTCCGGCCTGGAGGCCGAAGTCGTCCCACGCGGTGTAGGATATCTTGCCGGTCTCGTCGGCGATCTCGCCCTCGAAGATGACGTGGTCGGACCCCTGGTAGCGGATCGACCGCTTGCCCACGGTGAGGACCGTCCCGGTGACGGTCACGTTCGAGTCGCCGGTCGTGATCTCGGCGATGGACTTGGTGGTGGGGCCGCCGTCGTCCGAGCCGTCGCCGTACTTCCGGCGGAGGCTGTCTTTGGCCTCCTCGACGGGGACGCTGTACTCCACGAGGTTCTCCAGGTCGCGTTTGACCTCCGTTTTGTCGACGCCGAGGTCGGAGGCGAGCTCCTCGGCATGGTCGTCTAAGCTCATCACCGGACCTTGTGGTGCCCCGGTAAAAATCGTTCCCGTCGGGTCGTCGACGCCGCGCACGCCCTCCCCCCGGCCGACCCGCCCGTCGCGAGCCGCGTCGGCCGCGGCGGAGCTGTCATCTCCGGCGACTTTCGCGGCAGCTATTTACCGGCCGACGGTCGAGACGGGTGTATGCAACCTCCGACCTTCCGGGGGAAGCCGTCGGACGCCCACGCGCTCTGGCGGCGGTCGGGGGCGGGTGCGGGCGGGCCCAAGCGGTTCGACGAGGCGTACCTCCGCGAGTGGTGTTCGGCCAGGGGCATCGACTTCGAGACCGACAGGCGGGTCGACCACGGACGCTCGGACGAGCCGCGCGAGCAGTACCGGTGTGTCTTCGCGTGGGCCGACGAGGAGCGGGAGTCGTTCGCGGTGGGCGACGACGAGTGGGAGATCGCCACCCAGGAGACGCCCCGAACCTTCCTGGAGATCGACGACGCCGGCGAGGCGCGGCTGAAGAGCTGGACCGACGAGTACGTCTTCGACATCGAGGAGCTGTGGACCGACTGCGACGCCCTCGTCTTCCGCGCCGCCGGGGCCGACGGGGCCAAACGCCTCGACGCCCGGAAGTTGACCGGGCGACCGGAGTGACCGCCGGGCCGGGCGAGGTGGCCCCGACGGTCGCGCGTCGGCCGAGCGCGGCGTCTCACATCGAAAGCGGTTTTCCCGCGAGCGCGTAGCTACCGGGTATGCACGTCGTCGTCAACGCGGCCGTGAGCGCCGACGGGAAGCTGTCGACCCGGGAGCGCGAACAGGTCGAGATCAGCGGCCCCGAGGACTTCGACCGGGTCGACGCCCTGCGCGCCGAGAGCGACGCCGTCATGGTCGGCGTCGGCACGGTGCTGGCCGACGACCCCTCGCTGACCGTCGACGACGACGCCCGCCGCGAGCGCCGGCGCGACGCCGGCAAACCCGAGAACCCCGCCCGGATCGTCGCTGACTCGCGGATCCGCACGCCCACCGACGCGCGCGTCCTCGACGACCGCGCCGAGACCATCCTCCTGACCAGCGAGGCCGCTCCCCAGGACTTCGTCGCCGAGATCACCGAGGCCGGCGCGGAAGTTATCTCGACCGGCGAACAGCAGGTCGACCTGCCCGAGGCGCTCGCGGAACTGGAGTCGCGGGGGGTCGAACGGCTGATGGTCGAGGGCGGCGGCGAACTCATCTTCTCGCTGTTCGCCGCCGATCTGGTCGACGAGCTCTCGACGTTCGTCGGCCCCGCCGTCATCGGCGGGTGGAAGGCCCCCACCCTCGCCGACGGCGACGGCTTCGTCTCCGACTTCCCGGAGCTGTCGCTGCGCGACGTGGAACGGATCGACGACGGCGTCCTGATCCGCTGGGACGTTCCCTGAGCGGCTCCGGGGCGCCGTCGGTCGTACACTACCGCGACTACCGGGAGAGATGTCTCATACGGATTCTTGCAAGTCATTCCGGGATCGACCGCACGCAGTCGTGCGGTCGACCCGGTAAACGCTTGCAATAATCCGTATCAGTGGCTGTGGCCGGTCAGTTCCGCGAACGAGCGGCCGAACCGCTTCTCGAACAGGTCCAGCGTCAGCTTCTCGGTCTCCGCGACCTCGTCGCTGGGCTCGCCCTCGCTGTGGTGGGCGGCGCTGTGGATGCGCTGGGCGAGGCCGAACATCGCGATGTCACCGACGACCTCGGGCGCCGACTCGTCCTCGCTCTCGGCGAGCATCTCGACCAGCGTCGTCGGGACTTCCAGTTCGTCTGTCGCGTCCTCGGTTTCGAGCGTCAGCGTGACCGTCTCGGATTCTGCCATAGCCTCCGTTGGGAGAGCCGACGTATGACTCTGGTGGAAGCGTGCGCTCTCGGGGCCGTCCCGCGGAAAAATCGGTGCTCGCGACCGCTCAATCGTCGGCCTCGGCCGCGGCCTCGGCGCCGCTCTCGGCCGACAGTTCGCGTTCGAGGTAGGCGTCGGCGTCCATCGCGGCCTTGCAGCCCATGCCGCCCGCGGTGATCGCCTGCTGGTAGTGGTGGTCGACCACGTCGCCCGCGGCGAACAGCCCCTCGACGCCCGTGGCGGTTTGGTTGCCGCCCTCGCCGCCGAGCGTGCTGACGTACCCCTCGTCGTCGAGTTCGACGCCGGTGTCTTCGAGGTAGTCGGTGTTCGGCGTGTGGCCGATGGCGACGAAGACGGCGCCCACGTCGAAGTCGAACTGTTCGGTCTCGTCGTCGTCGAGGTTGTCCTTCGGGTAGCCCGACTCGTTCCGCGCGAGCGTGACGTGGTCGACGCCCTCCTCCTGGGAGCCGTGGACCTCCAGCAGTTCGGTGTTGCGCATGATCTCCACGTCGCCGTCGTCCACTTTGTCCATCAGCCGGTCGATCCAGTAGTCCTCCGCGCGGAACTGTTCGCGGCGGTGGACGAGGTAGACTGTGTCGGCAAAGCGCGTCAGGAAGTCGGCCTCCTCGAAGGCCGCGTCGCCGCCGCCGACGACGAGCATGTCCTCGCCGCGGAAGAACGCGCCGTCGCAGGTCGCGCAGGTCGAGACGCCGAAGCCCATCAGGTCGTCCTCGCCGGGGACCCCCAGGGTGCGGGCGCTGGCACCGCTGGCGGCGATGACGGCGTCGGCCGTGTACGTGTCGCCCGTGTTGACCTCGACTTCGAACGGGCGCGTCTCGTCGTCGACGTCCTCGACGATCCCGTGGGTGATCTCGGCGCCGAACTGTTTGGCCTGCTCCTTCATGTCGTTGACCAGCTCGGTCCCGCCGACGCCGTCGGGGAACCCGGGGTAGTTCTCCACGTCGGTCGTCAGCGTCAGCTGGCCGCCGGGCTCGTCGCCCTCCAGCACGAGCGGGTCGAGGTTCGACCGCGCCGCGTAGATGGCGGCTGTCAGCCCCGCGATCCCCGATCCCGCGATGATAAGTCGTCGGTGGTCGGCCGTCTCTGAACTCATTGCTCACCGATAGCGGAGGATGGGGTATTTACCTTGCGCTGTCGCACCGGCCGGCCGCGAGGCGGCGGCACGCCGTCGAGCGCGCTCGAATCGAGGTCCCGAGCTGGCCCCTCACTCCTCTTTCCACTCGCCTACCCGCTCGCCGTGTACTTCGCCCTTGGCCTGCCGTTCGATCGGCCAGAGCGCGAGCGCGGTGACCGCGAGGTAGAACGCCCCGAGCGCGCCCGCGACGACGACGCCGGGGACCCCCGGGAGTTCGGCCGCCTCGGTCCAGCGGTTCTCCGGCGTGAACAGAGTGACCTTCGCCACCCACGCGACGCCGACCACGGCGAACAGCAACCCGTAGATCCGCCGGAGCCGCCGCGAGAGCGCTTCGAGGGTGGACACTTTGAACGTCGGATAACGCAGGTCCCGGCTCAGCTCCTCGCGCCACTCGACGTGTTCGACGCCTTCGGGCGAGAGCGCGTTTGCGAAGACGTTCTCCTGGAGGATCCGCACCCGCGACCGATACAGGTCGTAGAATCGGTAGCGGCGCACCTCGTAGGAGAGGAAGGCGGCGAGCGCGGCGAGGCCGATGAGCAGCAGGTACGCTGGCATCTCGGGCCCGGCGAACACGAGCGACAACAGCGCCGCCAGGAGGGTTATCGCCCAGTTGGTCGTGCGGTCGATCCGGTCCTGGGCGCTGTTGGCCTGGCTCACCTCGCCCCGGTAGAAGTGCGGGAGCGCCCCGAGGAGCGCCTCCGTGTCGCCGGCGATCTCCGCGGCGACCTCTTCGTCGCCGCGGTCGAGTCGGCTGTCGCCGAGGTCGTCGTCCATGTCTCCCGTTCGCCCTCGACGACCAATACTCCTCAGAGAACGTGACCATCCGGCGAGTACCCGGCAGTCGGGCGGTCGGCTCTCGGCAGCCGACGCGCCGCCGGGCGGCGCCGGCCGACGACCGAACACTTAGGACCGGCCCGCCGTTCGGGTCGCGTATGCCCGCCGACCTCGAAGAGAAGACCGACCGCTACGAGGGGCTGCTCGCCGAGGCGCTCGACGCCGCCGAGGTCGCGCCGCCCGAGGGAACACCGATGGCCGACGCCGCCGCCGAGTGCGAGGAGATGGCCCGCTCGTACCTGGAGGACGGCCGCCACTTCCGGGAGGAGGACGACCCCGTCAACGCGCTGGCGTCGTTCTCCTACGGCCACGCCTGGCTCGACGCCGGCGCCCGGATCGGCCTGTTCGACGTGCCCGATGAGGGCCATCTGTTCACAGTCTGAACGTGCCTGTCTCAGACGGCTCGCTCGATGTCCCGGAGAATTTTGTCGAACGAGTCGAGCGGTGCGTCGTCGGCCTCGGAGTCCGGCGTCGCGAGCAGGTCGCGAGCCCGGTCCAGCGACCCGTACACGACCACGCCGTCACGACGGATCGAGCGCCGGAGTTCGGGCGGCGAGTCGGTGATCGGAACGACATCGACGTCGTCGGTGCCGAGCGCGGCCGACAGCGCGTCGATCAGCGACAGGCGTTCGCGAGTCCGTTCCGACGGGGAGGGCACGTCCTCGAATGCGACTCCGAGGTCGATGTCACTCCGACCGTGGGCATCGCCGCGCGCGACCGACCCGTAGAGGACCCCGACCGACACGGGGGCGGCGTCGAGAACACGGCGAACGGCGTCCAGATCCACGCCGGAGATATCGTCTCGCCGCTCCATGCCCGTCCGTTGTCAGGCGACGGTAATAAACGTTCGAGCAAGGGGGCGTGGTTCCCCGCTTCCGCGGCGCCCTTCGTGAAGCGGATCCCATCGATCTACGTGTCGTCAGTCAACGTCCGGTGTGACACCGCACCCTCGCGAATTTCAACCGTGATTCCTGGGGGTTCGGGTTTAAGTGACTCGCCGGGGGACTTGGAGTAACACCCTCCGGGGTACTCATGGCACGGCAAGCGACGGACGGACCGGGCGCGGACGGGCGGCTCGCGGCGTTCCAGCGGTGGCTCTCGCGGGCGGCCGGCGCGCTCACCGGGTCGCGGATCCACGTCCCCGACTACGACCCCGCTCGCCACGGGCGGCTGGTCGCCGACGACCCGCCGAGCGGTGGCCGCGAGGTCGACCGCTACTGGCTCAACGCCCCCTTCGCCTACGTCTCCATCGCCTACGACGACGAGGAGAACGAACACCGCTACCGCGTCGTCGAGCCGACCCTCGACGGGACCGAACGCGAGTTGCTCGGCCGCGTCTTCGACGACATCCGCGACCCGCTGCTCTACCGCGACGACGTGAGCGACGACCCCGCCGACGCCCTGCGCGAGGAACTCCGCCAGCGCCTCGAGGAGTACGGCGTCTCCGTCGCCACCGAGACGTTCTACCGCCTCTTCTACTACCTCCACCGCTCGTTTCTGGGGTACGGCAAGCTCGACCCCGTCATGCACGACCCTCGCGTCGAGGACATCTCCTGCGACGGGGCCGGTCTCCCCGTATTCGTCTACCACGAGGAGTACACCGACGTGGAGACGACGGTCGTCTTCGAGCGCGAGGAACTCGACGACTACGTCGTCCAGCTCGCCCAGCGCTCGGGCCGTCACGTCAGCGTCTCCGACCCCGTCGTCTCGACGACGCTGCCCGACGGCTCCCGGATCGAGCTGGCGCTCGGCGAGGAGGTCACGCCGCGCGGGTCGGCGTTCACCATCCGGAAGTACGCCGAGGAGCCGTTCACGCCGGTCGACCTGATGAACTACGGCACATACGACGCCCGGATGTTAGCCTTCCTGTGGCTCTGCATCGAGAACAACAAGAGCCTCATCTTCGCCGGCGGGACGGCGGCGGGCAAGACCACTTCGATGAACGCCGTCTCGATGTTCATCCCGCCGCGGTCGAAGGTCATCACCATCGAGGACACCCGCGAGCTCTCGCTGTATCACGAGAACTGGCTCTCGTCGGTGACGCGCGAGCGCATGGGCGACGGCGACATCACGATGTACGACCTCCTGCGGTCGTCGCTGCGCCACCGCCCCGAGTACATCGTCGTCGGCGAGGTCCGCGGCGAGGAGGCTATCACGCTGTTCCAGGCGATGAACACCGGCCACACCACCTTCTCGACGCTGCACGCCGACTCCGTGCAGACGGTCATCAACCGGCTGGAGAACGAGCCGATCAACGTCCCGCGGCCGATGGTCCAGAGCCTGGACGTGCTGAGCGTGCAGGTCCTGACGCGCTCGGGCGGCGAGCGGGTCCGCCGAGCCAGGACCATCGCGGAGATCGAGGGCATCGACCAGCGGACGGGCGAACTCGACTACTCGAACACCTACAACTGGGACGGCACCGCCGACACGTTCTCCCGCAACAACAGCGAACTTCTGGAGGAGATCCGCGAGGAGCAGGGGTGGACTCGCGCCGAGTTGCTCCGCGAACTGCGCAACCGCCGGCGGTTCCTGACGTACCTCCGGGACAACGACATCACCGACTACCGGCGGTTCACGGCGATGGTCAACAAGTACTACGCCGACCCCGAGGAGGTCGTCGCCATGATCGACGAGGCCGACGTGACCGTCGACGAGGGGACCGACCCGGGCGCCCGAGACGGGGCCGACCCGGCGGTCGGTGAGAGGGGCGACCGGGCGGCCGGCGAGGGGACCGACCCGGCGACCGGCGACCAGCAATGAGTTCAGTCGTCGGACTCGCGCCGCTGGTCGTCGCGCTGGGACTGGCCGCGCTGGTCCCGCTGTCGTCGCTGTGGCCCGGCCTCGGCACCTGGTTCACCCGGGTCGCCCGCCGCTACTTCGGCCGGTACGTCCCCGACGAGGCGCCCGACCGACGGCGGCGGCTCAGGGAAGCGTACGTCGACAAGACGTACCGCGCCTACGCGGCCGAGACGTACCTCGTGACGGTCCTCGCCGCGATGGCCGGCGCCATCGTCGGCGTGTACGTCTTCGGCGGTGTCCTGCTCGTGCTCCCGGCCGTCGGCGAGTTCATCCAGCAGTTGCCCGACGCCATCGCGAACACGCTCGGGCGACCGGAACTGGAGCCCGACCTGACCCCGAACCAGGTGTTCGGCGTGCTGACCGCCGGCGGGGCCGTCTCCGGGCTGGCCGTCGCCGGGTTCACCTACTGGTACCGCTGGGAGAGCCCCCGGAGTACTGCGGAGGTCCGCCGGCGCGGCATCAACGAGGGGCTGCCGCGGACGGTCGCGTTCGTCTACGCGCTGTCGCGCGGCGGGATGTCCACCCCCGCGGTGATGCGGACGCTGGCCGAGAACCGCGACGTGTACGGCCACGGCGCCGACGAGATCTCCGTCGCCGTCCGCGAGATGGATCTGTTCGGCCGTGATATCATCACCTCCGTCCGGAACGTCTCGAAGCGGACGCCCAGCGAGGAGTTCAAGACCTTCAGCGAGAACCTCGCGAGCGTCCTCCAGAGCGGGCAGAACCTCCCTGGGTTCCTGCGCGACCAGTACGAGCGCTACCGCGAGGAGGCCGCCGACCGCCAGGAGGAGATCCTCGAACTGCTGGCGACCATCGCCGAGGCCTACGTCACCGTCCTCGTCGCCGGGACGCTGTTCCTGATGACCATCCTGCTGGTCTTCGGGCTGACGACGGCTCAGACCATCAACTTCCTGCGCCTGCTCGCCTACGTGATGATCCCGCTGGCAAATCTCCTGTTCGTGATATACCTCTCCGGGAAGCTCGACCTGCTGGGCGTCGGGGGCGGGAGCGAGACGGGGGCGCTCGCGGCGTCGATCCGCGGACGGGGCGGGCTCCCGGACGCCGGCGGGTCCGGGGCCGATCCGGCGGCCGACGGGGCGGCCGCTGACGGTTCGGCGGCCGACGGGGCGGTGACCGACGGCGGGTACGCGGCGTCGTCGACGCTCCGCGAGCAACTGGCCGCGTACGACTCGCTCGCCCGCGTCCGGGCGCTGTTCGACCGGCCGTTTCGCGGGCTCATGCAGCGGCCGACCGCGATCCTCTACGTGACCGTCCCGATCGCGGTGCTGTCTATCGCGCTCCGGGCGCCGGACCTGGTGGGGACCACCGGCGTCCAGATCAGGGCGCTCGACGACGTGCTGATCCAGGCGACGCTTCTGGTGGTCGGTTCGTTCGCTGTCGTCTGGGAGGTGTACAGCCGGCGGATCCGGAAGATGGAGGCCGCGCTCCCGGAACTGCTCGAACGGCTCGCGAGCCTCAACGAGGCCGGGATGTCCGTCGTCGAGGGGTTCGAGCGCGTCCGCGAGAGCGACCTGGGCGTCCTCTCGGTCGAGGTCGACCGCATCTGCCGGGACCTCACCTACGGCGCGAACGTCGACGACGCGCTACGGCGGTTCGGCCTCCGCGTCCGCACGACGGCGACGACCCGCGTCGTCACGTTGCTGACGAACGCCCTCCGGGCGAGCGGCGACCTCGCGCCCGTCCTGCGGATCGCCGGCGAGCAGGCGTCCACCGAGCTCAAGCTCCGGCGCAAGCGCCGCCAGCAGATGTTCACCTACCTGATCGTCATCTACATCTCCTTCCTCGTCTTCCTCGTCATCATCGCTGCCGTCCAGGAGGTGCTCGTGCCGAGCCTCCCGAACAACGTCCCGACCCCCGAGAACACCGAGCGCCTCGCGGTCAACGTCGACGCGTTCGCCCGCTTCGGCCAGGTGAACAAGGCCGCCTACACCCTCGTCTTCTTCCACACCGCCATCGTCCAGGCGGTCCTCTCGGGGTTCATCGCCGGCCAGCTCGGCGAGGGCTCGCTCAAACACGGCGCCAAACACGCGGCGATCATGCTCGCGGTCGCCTACGGCGCCTTCCTGCTGCTCTCCTCCCCGGTCGCGCAGGTCACCTTCGACGACCAGACGGTGGCCGGCGAGACCGTCACCGTCGACTCGGTGTCGCTCTCGGAGGGCGGCTACGTCACGGTCCGCGCCCGGGGCGCCGACGGCGAGATCGTCGGCCACAGCGAGTACCTCGCCGCGGGGGGCCACGAGGACGTGCGGATACGCCTCGGATCGACCTACAGCGACGAGATGGAACTGTACGCCGTCCCCCACCTCGACACCGACGGCGACGAGCGGTTCGGCTACACCGGCGGGGCCGTCGACCGAACCTACCCCGAGGAGCGCACGCGGATCTACGACGTGGCGACCGTCCGGCGGCCCGGAACCGGCGGGACCCAGTCACTCCAGCCCACCTCGGAACCGGCGGTGTCGGCGGAGCGGTCGGGACTGGCGGGTCGACTCGGGGTCGGCAGCTTTTAGACCGGCGGGGGACCTACCGACGAGGCGATGGAGTTTGCCGCCTTCGCCGGGCGCGCCCGGGCGATCGAAGCCGAGAGCGCCGACTCCGACGTGCGCGAGCGCGTGACCGACCTGCTGGCGGCGGCGGGCCCGGACCTGTCCGTCGTCGCCCGCTACGTCCAGGGGCGGGTGTTCCCCGCCCACGACTCGACGAAACTCGACATCGGCCCGGCGCTATGCTACGAGGCCATCGCGAAAGCGGCCGGCCGGAACGTCACCGCCGACGACGTGGAGGACCGGGTCGCCGACGTGGGCGACGTGGGCGAGGTCGCCGGGAGCTACGACTTCGGCGGCCAGCGGGGCCTCGCCGCGTTCGGGGCCGGTGGCGGTGGCGACGACAGCGGGGACGGACACGGCGGGAGCGACGGCCTGACCGTCTCCGAGGTGGACGCCGAGTTGCGCGACCTCGCCGCGACCGAGGGGTCGGGCAGTCACGACACCAAGCGCGACATCCTGTTCGGCCTGTTCAACCGGACGGAGGGCGACGAGGCGCGCTATCTCGCCCGGCTCGTCCTCTCGGAGATGCGCATCGGCGTCGGCGACGGGACCGTCAGGGACGCGGTCGCCGAGGCGTTCGACGTGCCCGTCGAGGCCGTCGAACGGGCACTACAGGTCACCAACGACCACGGCGAGGTGGCGGTCGTCGCCCGCGACGACGGGGTCGACGGGCTCGAATCGCTCGGGCTCGAAGTCGGTCGGCCGGTCGGCGCGATGCTCGCCCAGGCCGGGACCGTCACCGACGCGCTGGACGACTGGGGGACAGCCGCCGTCGAGTGGAAGTTCGACGGCGCGAGAGTCCAGGTGCACCACGATCCCGACGGGATAGACGACGGAGCCACGACCGCCCTCTTCTCCCGCAACATGGAGGACGTGACCGACCCGCTCCCGGAGGTCGTCGAATTCGTCGAGGAGAGCCTTGACGCCCCCGCCATCCTCGACGGGGAGGTCGTGGCAGTCGCCGAGGACGGCTCGCCGCTCCCCTTCCAGGAGGTCCTCCGGCGGTTCCGCCGGAAACACGACGTGGCGAAGGCCCGCGAGGACGTGTCCGTCGAGTTCCGGGCGTTCGACTGCCTGCACGCCGACGGCGACGACCTGCTGGAGGACCCCCTCGCCGAGCGCCACGACCGGCTCGAAGCGGTGCTGGGCGAGGCGGGAGCCGAGGCGCTCTCGACCCTCTCCGTCTCCGAGGACCCCGACGAGATCGCCGACATCGAGGCCGAAGCGCTGGACGCGGGCCAGGAGGGGATCATGCTGAAGAACCCCGAGTCTGCATACACCCCGGGCCGGCGCGGGAAACAGTGGCTGAAGCGCAAGCCCGACGTGGAGACGCTGGATCTGGTCGTCACCGGCGCCGAGTGGGGCGAGGGCCGGCGGGCCGAACTCCTGGGGACCTTCGAGGTATCGGCCCGCACGGACGACGGCTTCGCTCCCCTCGGCAAGGTCGCCACCGGCATCACCGACGAGGAACTGGAAGACCTGACCGCCTTGCTCGAACCCCACGTCCTGAGCGAGGACGGTGCCGACGTGGACGTCGACCCCGCCGTCGTCTTCGAGGTGGGGTACGAGGAGATCCAGACCTCCTCCACCTACGCGGCGGGCCACGCCCTGCGGTTCCCGCGGTTTCTGGGCGTCCGCGAGGACATCGACCCGGACGACGCCGACTCGCTGGAGCGGGTCGAGCGGCTGGCCGAGCGGCAGTGAGGGCGTATTTCAGTCGATATCGAGTCGTTCGTAGAACGTCCTGGGCGTGACGATATCGACACCGCGGAACTCGTCGAGGTCGAGCAAGTGCTGGTCGCCCGAGACCAGATACGCCACGTCACCCGCGACTGCCGCTTCGACGAACTTGTCGTCGTCCGGGTCCGCCGGAACGGCCGCGATGTCCGGGTCCGGGTCGACGAACTCCGCGAAGTACCGGACAGTCTCGACTTCGCGACGGATCTCCGAGTCGGACATCCCGAACCGGTCCGGGTACTTGCGGAGCGTCTCGCGGAACTCCGCGAGCGTTTCGGTCGAGGCGACGAGGTCGTAGGTTCCATCGAACCCGGCCACGAGAACGTCGTGCGGAACGCCGGTCGCGATCACTCCCGAAATGAGGACGTTCGTATCGAGAACCGCCCTCATTCGTCGTCGTCACGCGCCTCGTGAACCAGCCGGTTCACCTCGCTCATCGAGAGAGCGACCTCGTCGGAACGGCGTTCGACCCGCTCGTGGAACTCCTCGACCGACGGGAGTTCGACCTTCTTCAGGACCAGCCCGTGGTCCGTCGGAACGACCATCAGTTTCGTCCCCTTCTCTAGCCCGAACTCCTCGCGGAGACGGCTCGGGATCGTGACCTGACCCTTCGAGGTCACCGTCGTCAGCTCCGGGTCGTCCGTGCTCATCTCACGTAAGGATTCCTTACGCCGACGCATGAATCTGTCGTCGAGATCGCCGCACCGTCCCCACCGGATCCGAGAGCCGGAAGGCGCCACCCGAAGCCGAACCCTTAACCGCGTCTCGGCGGAACTCGCGGGTATGACTGTCCGACACGACGGCCTGACGGTCAACTGGCTCGGCTACGCCACGCTGCGCATCCAGAGCGACGATACCGTCGTCTACCTCGACCCCGGCCGCTACGGCACGCTGACCGGCGAGTGGGAGCCCGACACGCCTGGCGTCGGCCACCCGCCCGGCCAGGACTACCGCGCCGAGGACGCCGACGTGGTCTGCGTCACCCACATCCACCACTACGACAGCGACGGCGTCGAGCGCGTCTCGAACGAGGACACCACGGTCGTCGCCTTCGAGGGCATCGACGTGGGAGACACCGACCGCGAGCTGACGCCGGTCGACGAACTCCCCTACGAGGTCGTCGAGGTGGGGATGGAGGACGAACTCGTCGTCGGCGACGTACCGATCGCGACCGTCCCTGCCTACAACGACCCCGACGGGGAGAACGTCGACGAGGACGGCGAGCCGATCCACCCGAGGGGAATCGGCTGCGGGTTCGTCGTCACCGTCGACGGAACGAACGTCTTCTGGACCGGCGACTCGGACGCGCTGGAGGGCCACGAGGCGCTCGACGTGTCGCTGTTCGTCCCCTCGATCGCCCAGTCGTTCACGATGGACCGCCACGACGCCGCCGACCTGGCCGAGGCGATGGATCCCGACCTGGTGCTCCCGATCCACTACAACACCTTCGAGGCGCTCGAAGCCGACAGCGGCGCCTTCGCAGAAGATGTCGCGAAGCGAGGCGTCCCGGTCGTGCTGGACGAGCGGTAGTCCTCGGCAGGCGGGGAGTCGCTCGTTAGTCTCCAGGACAGGATCCGCGGACAGTATCTACCCTCGACCCGCGCCGACCGAACGCCATGCGGGGACGCTCCAGTTGTGTTTCACGGCGTCAGGCGATAGAACTAAGATGAAATTAAACAACAACCTCTGCCATGTCCGATGATTTTGAAGCAACTGAGGAAACGAACCTGATCGAATTTATGGCGGACTTCTTCGGCTTTTCGAAGCTATCGGCGGCGCTCCCTGCGAGAGATATCTATCCGCCGTATCTGTTTGTCGGGTTCTTTAGCTTCCTGGACCTGGCCGTCCTGCAGGTGTACGTCCACTTCAACGGCGGGACGCACGTACTGATCGATTCTCCGAACGTCGTCGCCGGATACGCCGCGGTTCTACTGGGGGTTTACGGCGTCCGATACATGTCGAACGGCTACGAGGATGCTCTTTCCGCGGCCAGGATACGCAATAGAATCGACAGATCGGAGGTCGACCGGTTTCGACAGACGGTCAGCCGGCGAACGAAGGTGATCATCTACGTCACTGCTGTCGTCGTCCTGTATGCGAACACCGTTCTCAACGTCGGAATTCCGAACCGGGTCACGGCGATTAACTTCCTGTTCACGTGGGAATTCGTCTTTCTCCCGGTCATCGTTGAGTTTGCGCTCACCTACTACGGTATCCACTTCCGTTTGCCGCGACAGATCAGGAAAGCTGATCTCAACATGTTCTTCTACGACCCGCGGAACATGGGCGGATTCGCCGCGGTCGGACAGCTGTTGAAGCGGTCGTACTATCTCTACACGGTCGGCTTGCTCCTGTTCTTTTTCCTCGTATACGGTGCGGTGTTCCTCCCGTCAGACGGCTACGTCCCCGGGGTTTTCGAGCTGGTGTTTTTCTCGACTGCTTGGTTCGTCGGGCTCCTCTCGATCGGTCATTCGATGTACTCCATCCATCAGTTCATGTCCGACGAGAAGGAAGAACGGATCCGTGAACTCGAAGGCGAACTGCACGCCGCCCTGGAGAACCCGTACGACATAAACAACTCGAGGATCGCCGACCAGGAGCAACTGGAGGATGCTCGCCGACGGCTCGAACAGGTGCGGAACACGCGGGTGTATCCGGCAACGTTTACGATGTGGAGTCAGATCGCAGTCAGCGTCCTGCTCCCACAGCTGTTACAGCTCGCCGTGCAGTCGGCTTTGTGATGCGGTCTCCGTTCGGGGGACCGGTCGGTGCTGGCTTTGGTCGGCGTGACCATCACGTGCGCGGATTCGAACGCCGTCGGAGACGGGGTGTCCCTGTCGTCACAGCACGCCCATCTCGTCGAGCCGCTCCGGCAGGTACGTGTCGGTGACGAAGTCCAGGCCGTAGGAGGCCAGGCTCTGCTGTTCGGACTTCTTGTCGATCTCGAGTTGCAGTTCGATCTGTTCCTCCCAGTAGTCGGACTGGAACCGCGGGTCCTCCAGCTCGCTCTCCAGGGCGTTGACGTCCGAGTCGGAGAGCGGGTCAGTCGGCAGGTCGTACTCGACGATGTCCTCGGGCTGGACGCCGATGAACTGCGCCTCCGGCGTGGCGAGGTACTCCGAAAGGTGCGCGCTCTTGATCGAGCCGTAGGAGACCGACCCGAAGATGCGGTACGACCAGGGGTCACCGTCAGTGAAGACCGTGACCGGGAGGTCGAGTTCGTCGTGCAGGCGCTTGGTCAGCCGTCGGGTCGCCCGGGCGGGCTGGCCGCCGAGGTGGACCACGAGGGCGTCGTACTCGTCGTCGAAGCCGTTCTCGACGAGGCGGTCGCGCATGCCGCCGGTCTCGACGCAGAGGACGAACTCCGCGTCGTTGTCGAGAAATTCGATGGTGTCGGGGTTGTTCGGGATCTGGTAGCCGCCCTGGCCCACGTCGTCCTGACAGTGGATCTCCCGATCCCCGCGGTTGGTCTGCTCGCGGAGCAACAGCGGGCCCATCACCTTCGCGCCCGACTCCTCCGGGCGCATGTGGAAGTCCTCGCGCTTGACCTCGGAGACGATCTCCAGGTCCTCGATCAGGTTGTTCGACTCGTCCTGACTCGAAAACTGCGCCTCGTCTACGTCCCACGACTCGCTGAGGTAGTAGAGCTCACGCAGGGTCGACGAGCGGTCCTCGTCGAGCTGGCGGGCCAGGAAGTCGATGGTGTAGGTGGCCTTCAGCAGCTTCTCCGCGCCGGAGATGGTCTTGGCGGTGCGCGTGCTCTCGCGGTCGCCGTACACCCAGACGTTCTTGTCCTCGTCGTACTCGATGTTGGACTTCGTCCGGGTCGGAATCTTCATCTTCGGCACGTCGCCGCCCTCGAACTGTTCGTAGAACTCCTCGGCCAGGTCGATCAGCTGTTCTCGCGCGTCGGCGTCGGTGTCTGTGTCTGCACTCATTGTTATGCGTCGATAGTGACCCGCTCGTCCTCGATCCCGTCGACGGAGATGTCGAACTCCGCGTCGGTGTCCGCGTCGTACTCCAGTGCGGCCTCGTCGCCGGCCGACACCGAGGTCGACCACTTGACGAACCACTCCCCGTCCATCTCGACGACGCTGGCGTCGCCGTTGGCGAGGGCGGGCTCGCTGCCGGCGACGATGTCGGTGATCTCCACGTCCGCCGTCCGGTCGGAGTTGTTCTCGACCACCAGCCGGACGGTGTCGCCGTCGCGCTGGCGCTCGATCAGGACGTTGTTCATGATCCGCGCGAGCGTGTCGTCGATGTCGAGTTCGTCGTTGTCCGTGACCGTCGAGAGCTTCTCGGCCATCTCCGGGAGGATCGTCGCCAGCTTGTCCTGCTTCTGGCGGCGCTGCTGCATCGACCGGCGCTTCTTCAGGAACGACTTCAGCTCGCGGGCCGCCTCGCGCACCGCGAGTTCGATCTCCGACTCCATCTCGGGGACGTTCGCGACGGCGTCTTTCGACTCGCTGGTGAACGGCACGTTCGTCGAGGCGACGTGGACCATGACCACGACCGGGCCGTTCGGGATGCCCGACCCGCCGGGCTGGTCGAGGTTGTAGTTGCGCCAGTTGATCGACTTGACCACGTCCGTCGTCGCGCAGGCGCCCCGCTGGTAGACCAGCGGGACGCGGTTGGCAAAGCGCATCACCTCGGCCTTGCCCTCGGCCTCGATGTCGCCGCCGTAGGCCAGGCCGGCCTCGACGACGAACGGGTCGCCGCCGTGGACCGAGGCGTCCCGCGTCGACGCGGCGTAGAAGTCGGCGTCGTACTCCTTGCGCAGGCCCTCCTCGATGAGGTCTGACTGGATGGGCGAGAGGCAGTCCGTCGGCGGCGAGATGATGTCCGTCTCGCGCATCGCCTCCAGCAGTTCGCTGGCGGCGTCGCGGTCACCCGTGATCTCGTTCACACTCGGCGGGTCGTCGGGGACGCGGCGGGCGCGCTCCCACAGCGCCTCGACGACGTTCTCGCGTGCCGTCTCGCCGAAGGTCGCGTCGTCGTACTCCTCGGTTGCGTCGGCCGCGCGGCGGACGAACTCGCGGATCTCGTCGCGGGTGAACCGATGACGGGAGTCCTCGCTGTCACCGAACTTCGGCGCGAGCCGGTCGGCGACCCCCTGGACCGTCGCGTCGTCCTTCTGGGTGGTCGTCACCTCGTCGACGACGGCGTACAGGTCCCCCCGCAGGTGGTCGTACTCGTCGGCGTCCCCGCCGGGGTCGACGGCCTCGCCGGTCCCGACGACGGCGGCCCAGCCGGCCTCGACGGCGTTCTCGCGGACGGTCGCCCCGAAGGTGGCGTCGTGTTTGTCCTCGATGTCGTCGGCCACGTCGTCGACCAGGTCGCGGAACTCGTGGTGGGCGACCCGGTCGTAGCCGTCGAGGGCGTCGGCGACCCGGTCGGCGAACTCGGCGGTCGCCTCGGCGCCCTTGTTGGCGACCGCGGCGTCGAGCGCGCGGGCCACGTCGGCCGGCTCGTGGGCCTTCGGCGGCGTCCAGGCCATCTCGCGGCCGAACTCCCGGTCCCGGAAGTTGTCGATCACCGAGTCGGCGGTCTTGCCGCCGACGCGGGTGAACTCGCTCTGGAGGAAGCCCGACACCGAGTACGAATCGGTGGCCTCGAGCATCTTGATGAGCGTCCCGAGCTCCACCCCGTGGGGGTGGGGGCGGATCTCCTCGGTCTCGGCCGGGAGCTGGTCGGTCACCCGCTCGTATTTCATGTGCTCGTTCGGTTCCCGGAGCTCGATGCGGGCGTGGGGGTTGACGACCGCGGTGTGCTCGATGTAGTCGTGGAGCTGGTTGCGGGCGCGCATGTTCGCCTCCATCTCCAGCTCGATGCGGGTCCCGTGGGGCCGCTCCCAGGTGGTCGTCTCCTCGACGTCGATCTCCGGCTCGTTGTCGTCGGTGTCGATGATGAGCTCGAAGTACTGCGCCTGTTCGTCGCCCTGCGTGCGGGAGGTGATCTTGGCGGGCTTGCCGCTCGTCTTCTGGGCGTGCAACACCGCGGCGGAGATGCCGATACCCTGCTGGCCGCGGTTCTGCTCGCGCTTGTGGAACCGCGACCCGTAGAGCAACTGCCCGAAGACCTTGGGGAGCTGTTCCTTGGTGATCCCCGGCCCGTTGTCCTCGACGATGAGCCGGTAGTAGTCGCCCGCCTCCTGGATCTCGACGTAGACGTCCGGCGCGATGTCCGCCTCCTCGCAGGCGTCCAGCGCGTTGTCGACCGCCTCTTTCACGGCGGTCACGAGCCCCCGGGCGCCGCTGTCGAACCCGAGCATGTGCTTGTTCTTCTCGAAGAACTCGGCGATGGAGATCGACCGCTGGCTCTCGGCCAACCGTTCGGCGATCTCCTCCTCCTCGCCCAGTTCCGACTGTTCCGATGTCATCCGTGCGACCCCCTACTGGCGGACGGCTTAAAAGGCGTTCGCCAGCAGGGTGAAAGTGAAACCCGGCGGGGCAACCCCGGGGGTTCGACCCCGGAGATGGGGTGTCGGCCGGGGGCGGTCCGGGCGGCGTGAGGGCGACGGTGGTGAAGCCGACTGCGACGGGATGCGCGCGAGCGCGCGTGCGAGAGCTTTAAGGGAGCCGGTGTACTATCGGGACACAGTTCTATGTCACGGGAGTCTGAGGAGTACGGCGCACAGCAGATCCAGGCCCTGGAGGGGCTGGAGGCCGTGCGCAAACGCCCGGCGATGTACATCGGGTCCACGGACGACAGGGGGCTGCACCACCTGGTCTACGAGGTCGTGGACAACTCTATCGACGAGGCGCTGGCGGGATACTGCGACAGCATCTCGGTCACGATCCACGACGACGGGTCGGTCTCCGTCGCCGACGACGGCCGGGGGATCCCGGTCGACACCCACGAGAAGTACGACAAGCCCGCCGTCGAGGTGGTGATGACCATCCTCCACGCCGGCGGCAAGTTCGACAACAAGTCCTACCAGGTCTCGGGCGGGCTCCACGGCGTCGGCGTCTCCGTCGTCAACGCCCTCTCCGAGCGGCTCGAAGTCGAGGTCAGGCGCGACGGCGCCGTCTACCGCGAGTCCTTCGAGCGGGGCGTCCCCCAGGACGGACTCGAACGCGTCCGCGACATGGAGGCCGACGAGGGGACGGGCACGAACATCCGGTTTTGGCCCGACACCGAGATCTTCGAAGCCACCGAGTACGACTACTCGACGCTGGAGTCGCGGCTGCGCGAGCTGGCCTTCCTCAACTCCGGGGTCGAGATCACCCTGGCCGACGAGCGCGACGAGACGGAGGACACCTTCCGCTACGAGGGCGGCATCAAGGAGTTCGTCGAGTACCTCAACGAGACGAAGGAGCCGCTCCACGAGGAGGTCGTCTACTTCGAGGACGAGGACCAGGACATCCACGTCGAGGTGGCGATGCAGGGCACCAACGAACTCCAGGGGTCGATCCACGCGTTCGCCAACAACATCAACACCCGCGAGGGCGGCACCCACCTCACCGGCTTCAAGACCGCGCTGACCCGCGTCGTCAACGACTACGCCGAAGACAACAGTCTGCTGGGCGAGATCGACGGCACGCTCAAGGGCGAGGACATCCGCGAGGGGCTCACCGCCGTCATCTCCGTCAAACACCCCGACCCCCAGTTCGAGGGCCAGACCAAGACGAAACTCGGCAACAGCGAGGTCAGGGGGATCGTCGAGTCGGCCGTCCACGAACAGCTGGGCACCTACTTCGAGGAGCACCCCGACACCGCCGAGGTCATCGTCCAGAAGGCCGTCGAGGCCGCGAAAGCCCGCAAGGCAGCGAAGAAGGCCAAGGAGCTGACCCGCCGGAAGTCCGCGCTCGATTCGACGGCGCTACCCGGCAAGCTGTCGGACTGTCAGACCCGCGACCCCGACGAGGCCGAGCTGTTCATCACGGAGGGCGACTCCGCGGGCGGGTCGGCCAAGCAGGGCCGCAACCCCGAGTTCCAGGCGATCCTCCCCATCCGCGGCAAGATCCTCAACGTCGAGAAACACCGGCTGGACCGCATCCTCGAGAACAACGAGATCCGCGCGATGATCACCGCCATCGGCACCGGCATCGGCGACGAGTTCGACATCGACGACGCCCGCTACGAGAAGATCATCCTGATGACCGACGCGGACGTCGACGGCGCGCACATCCGGACGCTACTGCTCACCTTCTTCTACCGCCACATGCGGCCGCTGCTGGAGGCGGGCTACGTCTACGCGGCCCAGCCGCCACTCTACCGGGTGCGCTACCGCGGGGAGACCTACGACGCGATGAGCGACGAGGAACGCGACCGGATCGTCGAGGAGAAGTGCGACGGCAACCCCACCCAGGTCCAGCGGTTCAAGGGCCTCGGCGAGATGAACCCCCAGCAGCTCTGGGACACGACGATGGACCCCGAACAGCGCATCTTGAAGCAGATCACCATCGAGGACGCCGCCGCCGCCGACAAGATGTTCTCCGTCCTCATGGGCGACGCCGTCGAACCTCGCAAGCAGTTCATCAAAGACCACGCGCCCGAAGCGGAGTGGGTGGACATCTGATGTCGACCCGCCCGGGCGACCCGAGCCGTTCGCCTCGAAGTGACGCGGCGGTCCCGAGGACCGTCGCAACGAGCGACACCACCGTCGAAAACACCCAGGTGACACAGCGACAATGAGTTCAGACGTACCCGACACCGACGCGACGCCGGCCGCGGAAGTCGACCGCGTCCGCGTCGAGAACGAGATGGAGCAGAGCTACATCGACTACGCGATGAGCGTCATCGCGGGCCGCGCGCTGCCGGACGTGCGCGACGGGCTCAAGCCCGTCCACCGGCGCATCCTCTACGCGATGCACGAGATGGGCGTGACGAGCAACACCTCCCACCGCAAGTGCTCGTCGATCGTCGGCGAGACGATGGGTGACTACCACCCCCACGGCGACAACCCGATCTACGACACGCTCGTCCGGATGGCCCAGGACTTCTCGATGCGCTATCCCCTCGTGGACGGCCAGGGGAACTTCGGCTCGATGGACGGCGACCCCGCCGCGGCCATGCGCTACACGGAGGCCCGGATGGCCCCCATCGCCGAGGAGATGCTCGCGGACATCGAGAAGGACACCGTCGACTTCCAGTCCAACTACGACGACCGGCTCACCGAGCCGGAGGTCCTGCCCGCGAAGGTACCGAACCTGCTGATCAACGGCTCGTCGGGCATCGCGGTCGGCATGTCGACGAACATCCCGCCGCACAACTTCGGCGAGGTCGTCGACGCCGTCGTCCACCTCATCGACAACCCCGCTTGCGAGGTGGACGACCTCGTCGACACCCGCGACGGCCGCGGCAACGGCACCGCCGGCCCGATCAAGGGGCCCGACTTCCCGACCGGCGGCACCATCGTCGGCCGCGAGGCCGTCCACTCCGCCTACACGACCGGCCGCGGGCGAGTCACCGTCCGCGCGAAGTACGAACTCGACCGGGAGGACGGGAAGATCGTCCTGACGGAGATCCCCTTCCAGGAGAACAAGGCCCGGATGGTCGAGCGCATCGCCGAGGACGTCAACGAGGGGAAGATCGAGGGCGTCTCCGACCTGCGCGACGAGTCCGACCGCAACGGCGTCCGCGTCGTCATCGAACTGAAACGGGGCGCCAACATCGACGTGGTCGAGAACCAGCTGAAGAAACACCACTTCGAGTCGACCTTCGGCGTCATCAACCTCGCGCTCGTCGACGGCCAGCCCCAGGTGCTCACGCTCAAGGAGACCCTGGAGGAGTATCTCGACCACCGCAAAGAGGTCGTCCGCCGGCGCTCGGAGTACGAACTCGCCGAAGCCGAGGACCGCGCGCACATCCTCGAAGGCCGGCTGAAGGCCTTAGAGCAGGTCGACGCGGTCGTCGACCTCATCCGCAACTCCGAGGACCGCGACCAGGCCAAGGCCGCCCTGCAGGGCGAGGTCGACCTGAACGAGCTGGACGCGGAGTTCGAGCACCTCGACGAACAGACCGCCTTCGACTTCTCGGGCGACCAGGCCGACCACGTCGTCCGGATGCAACTGGGCTCGCTCACCTCGATGGAGTCGGCGGAGATCGAGGAGGAGTACGAGGACCTGCAGGCGGAGATCGACCGCCTGGAGACGATCCTCGAAGACGAGTCCGAGCTCCTGGCGGTCATCAAGGAGGAACTGGAGGCGATGAAGGCCGAGTACGACGACGAGCGCCGGACGGACTTCGTCCAGAGCGACGAGATAACCAACGAGGACCTGATCCCCGAGGAGGACGTCGTCGTCGTCATCACGGAGGACGACTACATCAAGCGGATGCCCGTCGACCGCTTCGACCCCCAGGGCCGGGGCGGCAAGGGCATCATCGGCGCCGACCCCAAGGAAGGGGATCGCGTCTCGAAGGTCTTCCGGGCCAACACCCACGACTACCTCCTCTCCTTCACGAACCAGGGGCAGGTCTACAAGCTCAAGACCTACGAGATCCCGGAGATGAGCCGGACCGCCCGCGGCAAGTCGGCCGTGAACCTCATCGACCTGGACGACGGCGAGGAGATCACCGCCGTCGTCAACACGGACGAGTTCGAGCCCGAGGAGTCCATCGCGATGGTCACCAGAAACGGCTACGTCAAGCGGACCAACGCCGAGGAGTTCGAGAACATCCTCTCGACGGGGATCATCGCCGCCGACCTCGAGGAGGGCGACGAACTCGTCGACGTGGAGGTGACCGACCGGACGAAGGACCTGGTCATCGCCACCGAGCAGGGGATGACCATCCGCTTCGACGAGAGCGAGGCCCGCGAGATGGGCCGCAACGCCCGCGGCGTCGGGGGGATCGACCTCCAGGGCGACGACAAGGTCGCGGGGATGGTCGCCACCGACGAGGAGGACGACCGGTGTCTGCTGACCGTGACGCGCAACGGCTACGGCAAGCGGACCCGCCTCTCGGAGTACCGCCGCCAGTCCCGCTACGGCAAGGGGCTCATCGACATCAAGACCGACGAGCGCAACGGCCCGGTCAGCACGGTCAAGGCCGTCGGCGCCGACGACCACCTGATGATCATGAGCGAGCGCGGGCAGATCATGCGGATCCGCGCCGGCGACGTGAGCGAGGTCGGCCGGAACACGAAGGGGGTCGTCGTGATGAAACTGGAGGACGGCGACAGCGTCGCCAGCGTCGACGTGGTGCCCGCGTCCGTCGACGAGGTCGACGCCGAGTAGCGCCGCCCTCGCGTCGCGCTCTCACCCTCGGCGCTCTCCCTCCGGCGCTCTCACCGTCGAGCGCCGAGCTCCCGCCGAATTCCTTCTCTCGGAGATCTCACCGTCGAGCGCGCCGCTCGCCCGTGAAAGGGCACAAGAACTTTGCCGGAGTCGGGAGGAGTGCCGGACAGCACGGGGGAAGCCACGACCGCTATGCTCGACAGACGCGAAGGTTCGACGCTCGGAGTACTGTTCGTCCTCGCGGTCGCGGTCGCCGGTCTCGCGGGGGTACCGGCGTTCGCGGCGGGGACGGGGCCACAGCCGGCGCAGGCGGCGAACGCCGACGGGGGACTGTGTTTGGCGGGCGTCGCGGCGGCCGGACCGGCCGACGCGGGGGCGAGCGAGAGTGCGGCCGTATCCGGGAGCGCGAGCGGCCACTCGCTCGCCAGCTATCCGGACGCGCCGCAGATGGACGTGGCCCGGGGGGACGTTGCGGCCATCGAGACCGGGATCCCCAACGGTCGGACCGGGACCGTCCGGATCGAGTCGGTCGACGGCGAGTTCAACGTCTCGCTGACGTTCGCGAACAACGACGGGCGCAAGCCGGCGGAGCTGTACGTCAACACCTACCTCGCGGGCAACGAGACGGCGGTCGCCGGCCTCGCGTACACCGCCGGCGACAGCGACCGCGTGGCCGTCGCCGACAGGGAGTCGGTCACCGGCGCGCCGATGCCGGTCGGCGCCTACGACGTGACCGTCGAGACGCGGTCGGGGACGACCACGCAACGGCTGACCGTCGACGAGCCCGAAGTCGGCGACCTGACGCTCCTGCGGGCGCCCGGCGACCGGTTCGGCGAGTTCGACACCGACGCTGACATCGTCGCGGCCCGCGAAGCGGGGCTGATCACGGAGCCGCCGATGACCGACCGCGGCCCGGCGGCCGCGCTGGGCGACACGATGGTCTACCGGCTGAACGCCAGCGGGTTCTACGGGGTCATGGCCGCCCAGGGCGGCGCGACCAGCGAGGACAACTTCCTCGCGACGAGCCGAACGGGCGTCTTCGACCTGTCTATCACCTCCTCGGGCGACTGCGAGTCGGCCGTCGACGTTCGCGGGAGCGTGGCGGACGGGAGCGCGCGCGTGATCCCCGACGCGACCAACGAGACGCTGTACGTGACCGCCGACTTGCGCCGCGTGGCCGTCCGCGAGGGGCTCGACCGCGGGTTCCTCGGGCCGGGACGAGCGACGTACGCCTTCGCGGGAGCGAGCCACGTCGTCGAGTCGAACGCGACGACGGCCGTCGAGTACGCGGTCGCCGACAGGGAGTACAGCTACGACGCCGACGACGGGATCCTCGTCCGGGCGGCCGAACCCGGCCAGCGGGTCGCCGGCGAGACGAACCTGGCGCCGGGGACGAACCTGACGGTCACCGTCACGGGCCTCGACAGCGACTACGAGACGCGGGCGCGGACGACAGTCGACGACGACGGGAGCTTCGGCGTCGACCTCGACCTGAGCGACGCGCCCAACGGGAGCCGGTTCACCGCCTCGATCGCCCAGATCGACGACTCGCAGACGCTGCTGACGACGGGGTCGGCCGAGGCGACCGCCGTCCTCTTCGAGGAGTACGAGTCGGCGAGTTCGAGCGAGGCCGACCGGGTCGAGGACGCCCGCGTCGCGCTCGAAGACGGCGGCTTCCTCGCGGTCTACCTCGTGCCGCCGGACGAGCAGGTGACCCGCGAGGACCTGATCGGCCGCTCGGAGTACCTCCAGCCCGGCGTCCACGACCCGACGGTGTCGCTCGACCGGCCGCTGACCGAGAGCGGGAACGTCGTCCTCGCGGCCCACCGCGACGACGACGGCGACGGTCGCTTCGACTACCCGGCCGACGACAGCCCCTACCGGATCGGCGGCGACCCCGTCTACGGCGTGGGCCGAGTCCTCCTCGCGGACGGCGGGTCGAACCCGCCGCGGAGGCCGCAGTACCTCGGCGTGCGGCTCCCGCCGGCCGAGGAGATCACGGGAACGCCGGTCCCGACGGCGACGCCGACCGACGAGCCGACGGCCACCGAGGGACCGACGCCGACCGCGACCCCGTCGCCGACGCCGACCGCGACGGGGTCGGGCGGGCCGGTCGCGACGACGGACCTCCCGCCGCCGACGCTGCGCGACACGGCCACCCCGACCGAGACGCCCGCCGGGGCGACCGCCTCGAACGGGACCGCCGCGCCGACCGCCGCGAACGGCACCGTCGGGCCGAACGGCACGGCCGCGAACGGGACCGCGACGGTCACCGACGGTGCGACGGACGGGTTCGGTCCCGGGTTCGGAGTGACCGCGGTCGTCGTGGCCGTCGTCCTGTTCGGCGCGGTCGCGCTGTCGCGTCGGGAGTAGCGGCCCGGGATCGAGGTCGACGCGCCCGCTCGGGCGTCGACCCGCGTCAGATGATCCGCTTGCCGAGCGCGCTCGCCGCGAGTTCGACGGCGAGTTCCGCGGTCCTGTTGTGGTCGTCGAGGATGGGGTTGACCTCGACGATCTCCAGCGAGGCGAGGTCGGCCCCCGCAGTTCGGGAGACGAGTTCCATCGCGGTGTGGCCCTCCCGGTAGGAGGCACCGCCGCGGACGGGCGTGCCGACGCCGGGGGCCTCGGTCGGGTCGAGGAAGTCCATGTCGAGGCTGACGTGGACGCCGTCGGCCCCGTCGGTCGCGGTCTCGACGGCCTCGCGCGTCACGGCCGGGAGCCCCCGCTGGTCGACGTCGGTCATGGAGAACGTCGTCACGTCGCTCTCGCGGAGGGCGTCGCGTTCCTCGTCGTCCAGGTCGCGGAGTCCGACCATCGCGACGTTCTCGGGGTCGACCGTGGGGGCCGCCGCCCAGTCGCTGTCGGCGAACGCGCCGCGGCCGAGGACGGCGGCCAGCGACATCCCGTGGACGTTCCCGCTGGGCGTGGTCGTCGGGGTGTTGAAGTCGCCGTGGGCGTCGAACCAGACGATCCCCAGGTCGCGGTCGCGGGCGACGCCGCCCACCGTCCCGATGGCGATGGAGTGGTCGCCGCCGAGGACGAGCGGGACCGCCCCGTCGGCGACGGCCGCGGCCACCTCGTCGGCGAGGTCGCGACACACCCGCTCGGTCGCGGCGAGGTACTTCGCTCGGCCCTCCGGCGGGCGGCCGGCGTCCGCTTCGGTCCGCTCGGGGCTCGGGACGGCGACGTTGCCGCCGTCGTCGCAGTCGATCCCCAGCGACGCCAGTTCGTCGGCCAGGCCCGCGTAGCGGATGGCCGACGGTCCCATGTCGACGCCGCGCCTGTCCGCGCCCAGGTCCATCGGGACGCCGAACACGCGCACTGGTCGGTCCATACCCGCGGTTCGTCCCCGGTCGACAAAACCGTCGGGGGCGGCGACCGATCGCCCGACCACTCGGTGGCCGGGCGCCACGCGCGATGACCGGGCCGTCCCGAACCGACCGCCGGCCGGCCACCGGATCGGTCGTGTGAGGGACTGACTGCCGCGACTTCGGAGCGGGTGGCGGCGGAAATTGCCGCCGGGGCGGCCGGCCACCGCCGGCTTTAATAAAATCTATGACCAAAACCTGTGTATGTCATCAATCGAGTTGACGCCCAGTCAGAAAAACATCCTGCAGGAGCTCGTGAATCTCTACCGGGAGTCCGAGAGCGCGGTGAAGGGGGAGGACATCGCCGAGAAGGTCGACCGCAACCCCGGGACGATCCGCAACCAGATGCAGAGTCTCAAGGCCCTCCAGCTGGTCGAAGGCGTCCCGGGTCCGAAAGGCGGGTACAAACCGACCGCGACCGCCTACGACGCCCTCCAGATCCAGGACATGGACCAGGCCGCCGACGTGCCCCTGGCCCACGAGGGGTCCGACATCGAGGACGCCAACGTCGAGGAGATCGACCTCACCAGCGTCCACCACCCCGAGGAGTGCCGCGCCGAGATCAAGCTCCAGGGGTCGATCGCCGACTTCCACGAGGGCGACACCATCACCGTCGGCCCGACGCCGCTCTCGAAGCTCCAGATCATCGGCACGCTCGAGGGCAAGGACGACACTAACAACAAGCTCATCCTCACCATCGACGACATGCGCGCGCCGGCCGGCGAGCCCGAGCACTGATCCGCCCGGACTCCCGCCCACCTACCCGCGGCGCGGATCCGCCCGGACTCCCGCCCGTCGTTCCCCTCGGCTGACTCGATAGCGGGCGTCGATCCTGTATTTTCGTGAAGGACAACCGTCGAAGCGGCGGATCCGCGGGACGGATTCGTAGGGTTTGTATCACCCGCCTCCCGAGTCGTCGGCATGAGCGACAACGTCGTCGTGCTCGGGTCCGGCTACGCGGGCGCGGGTGCCGTCAAGAGCCTCGAATCCCACCTCGACGGGCGGGCCAACGTGACCTGGATCTCCGACGTGGACTACCACCTCGTGCTCCACGAGTCCCACCGCTGTATCCGCGACCCCAGCGTCCGGGAGAAGGTCACCATCCCGGTCGAGGAGGTCAAGTCCCCGTCGACGACGTTCCGCCAGGCCACCGTGGAGGGCGTCGACACCGACCAGCGCGTCGTCGAACTCGCGGACGGCGACGAGGTGGCCTACGACTACCTCCTCGTCGGCATCGGCTCGCGCACCGCCTTCTTCGGCATCGAGGGCCTCCGCGAGCACGCCCACACGCTCAAGAGCCTCGACGACGCCCTCTCGATCCACGACGCGGTCTCCGAGGCCGCCGCGGCCGCAACCCGGGACGACCCCGCGACGGTCGTCGTCGGCGGCGCCGGCCTCTCGGGCATCCAGACGGCCGGCGAGATCGCCGAGTACCGCGACGACTACGGCGCCAACGTCGATATCGAACTCGTCGAGGGGCTCGACCGGGTGCTCCCCAACAGCGACCCCGAACTGCAGGGGGCGCTCCGCAAGCGCCTCGAAGCCGCCGACGTGAACATCCACACCGGCGAGTTCATCGGCGAGGTCGACGCCGAGACCGTCTACATCGGCGACGACCAGGAGATGGACTACGACGTGCTGGTCTGGACCGGCGGCATCACCGGCCGCGAGGCCGTCGCCGACGCGAACGTCGACAAGGACGACCGCTCCAACCGCATCTTCGCCGACATGACCTTCGAGACCGACGACGACCGCGTGTTCGCCATCGGCGACGCCGCCCTGGTCGACCAGCCCGGCGACGACCCCGCGCCGCCGACCGCCCAGGCCGCCTGGCAGGCCGCCGAGGTCGCCGGCGAGAACCTCGCCCGGCGCGTCAAGGGCCAGCCGCTCCGCGAGTGGACCTACGACGACAAGGGCACCGTCGTCTCCGTCGGCGACGAGGCCGTCGCCCACGACGTGAAGTTCCTCCCCGTCTCCACCTTCGGCGGCAAGGCCGCCGAGCTCCTCAAGAAGGGCATCGCCGCCCGCTGGATCGCCGACGTGTCCTCGGTCGGCAACGCCATCGATGCCTGGCCCGACATGTAACCACTTTCTCGCGAGAGGTGTCATCGGTCGCGACGCTCACGGCTTCGCCGTTCGCGTCAGGTCTCCCTTCGATTGACCTCGCACGCTTCCTGCGGGTAGCCCTCCGCGAAAAACTCGGGGAAAGAGGCCGGAATCGAGGAAGCGAGATCCCGCTATCCGAAGGAGTGAGCACCGCGAACGACGTGGGCTCGGCAGAGCTCTGTCCTGCCAGTGGATCCCGCTCACTGCGTTCGCGAGGATGCTCAGTATAGTAGGTGCAAATATCGGGGTAGTGGCTTAAACGAGTACTCATCACATCATTGTTTTTCAACTTTAATACCACCGCAATTTCTACATGTGCTGATTTCAGACAGTGGATCACTGTAATACTTCTCGCCACAAGACTGACAGACATGACTTGGATCTTTTCGCCTGGATCCACTATTCTGTCCAGTAGTACCCTCGCTATCTCCGAATTGATTTTGCTGATTGTCCGTATCGTGTCCCTCACGTTTCCTTCGAACGACGAGTGTCCCTGCAGCGTGATCTCCAATTCGCTGCCGATCTTCGCTCACCAGCATTACAACTAATCCGACAGCATAACTGAACAACCCATCAATTAGTCGCCAAAGATTTCTGGATAGAGCTTGACGAAAGGTAACCGGACTCCCATCGCTGCTCACAACAATAACACCTACCAAACGCTTTCCGGCTGTTTGTCCATACAACCCTTCCAAGATAGTAAAGTACCCAAACACGGTTGCGAAAAATACAGGGTAGATAATGAACGTCGATTCGGTTGCGACTGCTGCAACGAATCCGGGCACAGTTGCGAGGATGAGCGATAATATGTGATCAATGATGAATGCGATAACTCGGCCCCCAATTACGTCATGTTGTGTTCCGAGATATCCAGAAACCGATTTTTGCACTATATAACACCTTCAGTGGGTTGTTATCTATCTTTGGGTACTGTCCAGTTCGCCAGCCATATTGAGTACAGGGGACTGTTCAGTGTGTGTCACATCCGTCGGGCCATCTCCCACTCTCCGCGACACTCTTTACGGGTTACCGAACTTGTTCAACCAGACACCAGAATGCTATTCAGACTCACGCTCGAACACCAACGTAGATCCTGATGGGAAGTGATCGCAGTATCGGTATCCTGTGCAAAAGGAATAAGCCAGTGTTTAGCGACGTAGCCGAGCGTCTTCAGAACGCAGGCATTCAGGTTCGATTCTTTCATCCTCAATCTACGTTCTCACCAGATCACATCGCCGATCTCTCGTTGATCGTTAACAAGAAGACACTCCCGAGTGCGTTCCCCACTCTCAGGCATGCTCGACGGACGGGGACACCACTGTGGAACAACATTCAGGCGACGATTTTGTTCAGTTCACGGCTGGTCGGGCTTCGCGCACTCTCGGAGATGGGATTTCGTACACCTGAAGTCACCTTCGAGAAACCCGATGGTGAGTACGTCGCAAAAGGTTGCTATATCTGGAACGACGAACCCGAACTCAACGGCGAGGGAGATTTTTATCAAGAACTGATCCCGACGGAGCCAGTCGATTACAAGTATTACGCCGTCAACGACGGGTCACAAATACACGTCGCGGGGAGGCGCGTCACCTCGAAGCTCTATATGGAGAAGCAGTTCCTCGGCCAGATAGAGATTCAGCCAGCGCTTGCGGCGTCGCTCCGAGCACTTGTTGAACGGTTCGACCTCAGGGGTGTGGGGGTGGACTTGGTCAAGGATGACGAAGGCCAGTATTGGGCTGTCGATGTCAACCTCGCGGCTGGATACCGGGACACGGGACTAGAGCCGGCTCTCACCGAATCGATTATCGAGAGTCTGCCAAGCGAGTGAGAAGGGGTAACTCCGACATCAGGAGGGACCCCACCTCGTTGAATGACTGGCTGGAGTTGTTTCTTTTTGAGGATTTCACCAAAGCAGTCTGCCCTACCGCTCAGTATTGCCTGGTCCGGGCCGAGGCGATCGACGTGGTTGTGCTATAGACGCGCCCTGTATCTCGCACGGGTGTCGAAATACCTCGCTGAACTGGAAGAACTCACAGTGGTCAATACGCACAAAGACCGAACAGCGCCGCTTCGTCCCCGACAGTTGATTTGACGGGCGCTCAAACGGCCAGGTATGAGTGACGACAGCGACCGCGCCCGGATGGTGGGGATCAACCACGTCGCCCTGTCGGTCGGCGACGCTGCGGCGGCCCGCGAGTTCTACGGGTCGATATTCGACTTCCCGGTCCGCGGCGAGACCGATTCGGCCGTGTTCCTCGACATGGGCGACCAGTTCCTCGCGCTCTCGGAGGACGACGACGCCGGGGAGACGACCGACGGGCACCGCCACTTCGGGCTCGTCGTCGACGACGCCGAACTCGTCGAGCGGCGTCTCGCCGAGGAGGGGGTCGAACGGCTCGATCAGGGCGGGCTGGACTTCCGCGACCCGTGGGGCAACCGGATCCAGGTCGTCCAGTACGACACGGTGCAGTTCACCAAGGCCGAGGGCGTCCTCGACGGGATGGACCTCGACTTGGACAAGACCGACGCAGCGCTCGACGAACTCGCTGCGAAGGGGATGGCGTCCGAGTGAGGACGCGACCGGGCCGAACCGGGTCGGGACCGACCGGCCGGACCAGTCCCGGACCGCCCCCGCCGCCGACCGATCAAAGGCCCCTTTGAGCCACGACAAGGCCCTTTCCCGTCTGGGACCGCCCTCCGGGTATGGAACGGATCCGATTGATCGCCGCGTTGCTCGCCCTGGTGGCCGTCGGCGGCTGTCTCGCCGCGCCCGGCCCCGGCGACGGCGGGACGGCGACCGACTCCGCCGACCCGACCGACGCGCCCGCGGGGTCGCCGACCGCCACGCCGACCGATTCGTCGCCGACCGGGACGACAGATCCGGCCGCGTCGACTGACACGCCGACGCCGGCGCCGCCGAGCGCGTCGCCGACGCCGAGCGAACCGACGGACGCGAACACGGTCGACTACTCCGCACTGCCGCCCGCGTCGCAGGCCGCCTTTGACGACGCGCTCGACGGCGAGATCTCCTTCGTCCCCGACTCGCCGTACGTCGAGGGCAACCACACCGTCGAGGCGGCGGGGCCGTTCCGCGGCCACGCGTTCGTCCGCAAGGGCGACCACCTCTACCGGATCGACACGGCCATGGACGGGCGACTGTACGCCTCCTACAGCATCTACGCCGACCGGGCCTCGCCCGACGAGAACGCCACCGTGACCGCCTACGGAAACCTCTCGACCGAGGTCCGCGACGAGGTCCGGTGGGCCGTCGAGAACGGCTCGCACGACGTGCCGATGGGCAAGTGGGACTCGCTTCCCGAGGAACTCCAGGAAACCTCACACGTCCGATACGACGGAGAGGCCTACCGACTGAGTTACGCGGTGGGGGACTACTGGGCGGAGACGCTGACAGTCGAGCGGGTCGATTCGACGGCGTAGCTCCGTCCTGACTGTCGTGTTAGGTAGTCTATGTGTACGAAAGACATTTACAATCGGTAGCCAATGACACACCCATGGACGACTACTTCGACCGGACGTCGTTGCGAGTGGTCGTGGTCGGCGTCGTGGCGATGGCGGCGGTCGCCGTCGGCGCGGCGACCGTGGCGTCGGCCCTGGACGCCGGGACGCCGGTAGCCGACGCTCCGGACGAGGAACCGCCCGAGGTGACCGGTGACCCGCCGTTGGAGACGCCGTCGGATCCGAACGAGGGGCCGCCGGACGACCCGGGATACCCCGAGGAACCGGAGGGTGAGCCGCTCGAACTGACCCGGTGCGTCCAGCCGCTGACGACGTGGTGGGGCGGGCTCGCCTACTTCGGCGCGCTCGCGGCGGCCGTCGGGATGATCAAGCGCCGCTACTCGTTCGGCGCCTCGTTCCTTGGCCTGTACGCGCTCGCGCCGCCCGCGCTGCTCTCCTATTTCCTCTCGACGGACTGTCCGAGCTACGACAGCCCGGGCATCGGACCGGGGAACGTCACCGGCGATACCTTCCCCGGCAACGGCGGCGACCCGCTGGTCACGAACCTCCCGGCGGAGGCGGTGCTGGGCGTCTTCGGCGTCGTCCTCGTCGGGACCGCGGCGGCGCTGTACCGCGCGTCGGGCGGCGACACCATCTCGAACATCGAGGAGCGCGACGCAAAGGCGGACGACGCCGACCCGTTCACGCCGCGGGATCTCGCGGCCGCGGCCGGCCGCGCCGCCGACCGGCTCGAGGACCACAACGCCGACGTGGACAACGAGGTCTACCGCGCGTGGTGGGAGATGACGAGCATGCTCGACGTGCCCGACCCCGACACCGCGACGCCCGGGGAGTTCGCCGACGCCGCCGTCGCCGCCGGCATGGCCGAGGACGACGTGGCCGAGCTCACCCGGCTGTTCGAGGAGGTCCGCTACGGCCAGCGCGACCCGGCCAGCCGCGAGAAGGTCGCCCTCTCGGTGTTCCGCTCCATCGAGCACGCCTACGGGGAGCGAACCGACGATTCCGACGGCGAGGACCGCTAGCCAGGTCGACTTCGGAGTAGCCGGGGATACCACTGCGCCGGAACCGTTTCAGTCGTCGGTCCCACTGGGAGCCCGCCGGTCGACGGTCGGGCCGTCTCCAGATACGATAACCGGGGACGAACCTATACAATCCCCCACCCGCAAGGGTCGGTCGAATGATCACGGCCCGCGACCTGCGAAAGGAGTACGGCGGCTTCGTCGCGGTGGAGGGGAGCACGTTCACGGTCGAGGAGGGGGAGGTCTTCGGCATCATCGGCCCCAACGGCGCGGGGAAGACGACGACGCTGAAGATGCTCGCGGGCCTCGTCGAACCGACCGACGGCGAGGTCTCGGTCGCCGGCTACGACGCCGGCGAGACCGAGATGCGGAAACGCCTCGGCTTTCTCCCCGAGGAGTCGCCGCTGTACGAGGAGATGACGCCCGTCTCATATCTGCACTTCTTCGCGGACCTCTACGACGTCCCGGAGGGAGTCGCCGACCGGCGCATCCACGACACGCTCGAACGGCTGGAACTCGACCACCGCGACCGCCCGCTGGGCGATATGTCCAAGGGGATGAAACGGAAGGTCGCAATCGCCCGGTCGCTCATCAACGACCCCGACGTGCTGGTCTACGACGAACCCGGTAGCGGCCTCGACCCGCTGACGACCAACTACATCATCGACTTCACGCGCGAGCTGGGCGAACAGGGCAAGACCATCGTCTTCAGCGCCCACAATCTCTACCACGTCGAGAGCATCTGCGACCGCGTCGCCATCATGAACGAGGGCCGCGTCGTCGCCAAGGGCGACCTGGACGAACTCCAGGCCGAGTACGGCCGGACGGAGTACCACGTCTACACGACCGTCGAGGTGCCCGACAGCGCCCGCGAGAACGGCCACTACCGGCGCGTCGTCGAGAGCATGGACGCGGTCGACGAGACGCGGGAGGCGGCCCGCGAGGCCGGCGGCGAGGTCGTCGACATCCGGACCGAGGAGTCGAGTCTCGAAGAGGTGTTTCTCAACGTGGCCGAGTCCGACCCCGAGGCCGAGCGGACCTCGGGGCCGCGGCCGTGAGCGGCCAACCGCCGGTCGACGGCGACGACGGCTCCCGGAGCAAGCCGGGTGCGGGCGGCACCGACGGCGGGTCCCGCGGCCGTCGATTCGCCCGCTGGCTCCGCACGCGCGTCGAGAACGTCGCCCGGATCGCCCGCTGGGAGGTGACGAAAAACGCCGGCGGCGTCGACCGGCGGACGGCCGCCATCGCGCTGCTGGCGGTGCTCGGGCTGGGCGCGATGGCCCCGGTGGCCGTCAGCCAGGGCGTCGCGCTCGACCAGGGGATCTACCGGGTCGGCGTCGTCCAGGAGGACCCCCTCTACGACCCCGCCTACCTCGACCCGACCTTCCGGGTACAGGACCCGAGTTCGGCCGCCGTGGAGGCGGGCTATCAGGAGATCAGGATCGTCGGCCCCCAGGTCCGCGAGTACGCCGACTCGACGAAGGGCCGGGCCGCGGTCTCCGAGTTGCGGTCGACCGTCAAGCGGTACAACGACGGGATCATGGACCTGGAGGACAACCAGTCGGCGGCGTTCCCGGTCGTGGTGAACCTGACCTACGTCGACCGCGAGTCAACCCGGGTCACGGCCTCGCAGACGCGGACGATCCCGATCGAGAGCGACGACGGCGACGAGGCCGGGGGCGGCGACGGAACGGCCAGTGACGGCGGGGACGGTAGCGACGAGGCCGGTGACGGGTCCGCGGGCGACGGGACCGACGGAGCCGCGAGCGACGGGTCGGACGACGGCGGGAGCGGCGGCGACGGCTCCTCGGACGTGAGCCGACCCAGCGACGGCTCCAACGTCGCCGGGTCGAGCATCGGCGCGCGGCTGACCGGCGGGAGTTCTACCGGTGCGCCCTCCGACATCACGCCCCCGTTCCCCTTCCGGTCGCTCGTGCTCGCGTTCGTGTTCGTCCTGCCGCTGAACTTCGTCATCCAGGCCTACGGGTCGACGATCCTCAGCGAGCGGATCAACCGCCGGGGCGAACTCCTGCTGGTCGCGCCCGTCTCCCGCGGTGACATCATCGTCGGGAAGACACTGCCGTACTTCGCAGCGGCCGTCGGCGTCGCGGCGGCGATCACCGTCGCGCTGCAGGCGGGCCTCGGGCTGGCCGGCTCGGTCGTCTCCGTGCTCGCCATCGTCCCGCTGGCGCTCCTCTTTCTCGCCGCGACCTTCCTCGGCGCGATGTTCGCCCGGTCGTTCAAGGAGCTGACCTTCGTCACCGTGACGATCACCGTCACGCTCACCTCCTACGCGTTCGTGCCGGCGATCTTCACGGACGTGACGCCCATCGCGCTCATCTCGCCGCTGACGCTCGTCGTCCGGGACCTGCAGGGCCAGGCCATCGGCCTCGGCCAGTTCGTCTTCTCGACGCTGCCGCCGACGCTGACGGCGCTGGTCTGTTTCGGCCTCGGCGCCGGCCTCTACCGCGAGGAGGACATGTTCACCCAGCGGCCGATCCCCTACAAGGTGCTCGACGCGCTGGCCGGGCCGATCGAGCGCCGCCGGAGCGTCGCGCTCGTGACCGCGGTCCTGCTGCCGTTCGTCCTCGTGGCGGAACTCGTCGTCGTCGCGTTCGCCTACCCGCTCTGGCAGGCGGACCTCCCGGTCGGGATCATCGTCATCGCGCTGCTCGCCGGCATCGCCGTCGTCGAGGAACTCGCCAAGAGCCTGCACGTCTACGCCGGCTACGCCCACGCGCTGTTCGACGACCGGCTGCGGACGGCGCTGGTCGTCGGCGCCTTCAGCGGCCTCGGGTTCTTCCTCGCGGAGAAGCTGACGCTGATCGTCCGGCTGGCGGACCTGCAGACGCTCCCCGTCGGCCAGGCCGCGATGGGCGAACAGGCGCTCGTGGCGACGGGGGTCCCGATTCCGATACTCGTCGCGGCGCTGTTGCTGGCGCCGCTGGCGCTGCACGTCGTCACGGCGTCGATCTCCGCGCTCGGCGCGCGACGAGGGCCGCGCTCGTACGCGATAGCGCTCGCGGTCGCAGTCGTCGTTCACGTCGCCTACAACCTCACGGTGGTGAGTACCCTTGTCCGGTGAGGACGCGCCCGCCCCGCAACCGGGGTCGACGGCCGCCGAATCGGGCGACGAGTCGAGAGGCGGCGGACCGAGCGGCGGTGACGACTCCGCGGCGCGGTCGCTGCTCTCGGACCCGCGACTCACCGTCGCGAAGCGGGACCTGGCGTCGCTCAGCCGCGAGAAGACGATCGTCCTCGCGCTGCTGATCCAGCTGTTCGTCGCCGCGTTCTCGTCGTTCCTCGTCGTCGGGCTCACCTCGCTGTACAGTCCCGGCTCCGTCTCGGCCGGCGAGGTCGTCCTCGGCGTCGCCGGCGAGCACGAGGACGCGCTGGTCCGCGCGGCCGAGGACCAGGAAGGGGTCCGCACGATCGTCTATCCGAACGCCGAGGCCGCCCGCGAGGCCTACCACGACGGGAACGTCCACGCGACGCTGCTGGCCGGGGATTCGGGGAACCGGATCGACGTGGAGGTGATCGCGCCCCAGGAGAGCATCGAGACGACGCTGATCGTCGACCAGGTGCGCACACTGCTGGAGTCGGTCGAGCGCACCGAGCGGATCGCCCGCGCGGACTCGCTGGACCGCTCGCCGGTGCCGCTGCCCGACGACGTGGACGCAAGCCCCTACTTCGGGTTCACCTACACGGTGCTGGTCCCGCTGTTGCTCTTCCTCCCCCCGTTCATCAGCGGTTCCGTCGCCGTCGACGCGCTGACCGAGGAGATCGAGCGCGGCACGCTCGATCTCCTGCGGGTCGCGCCGCTGTCGCTGGTCGACATCGTCGACGGGAAGGCGCTGGCGATGGTCCTCATCGCGCCCGCCCAGGCCGCGCTGTGGATCGGCCTGCTCGGGTTCAACGGCATCGCCGTCTCGAACGTCCCGGGGATCCTGCTCGTCGTGACCGCGCTGACGACGCTGGTCGTTACGCTCGGACTCTCGCTGGGCGTCCTGACCGCAAAGCGCCGACAGGCGCAGTTGCTGTACTCGGTGCTTGTGATCTTCGGGTTCGGCCTGCTGACCTTCGTGCCGGAACACCCGGCGACGACCGTCGCGAAACTCGCCGTCGACAGCCCGACCACGACGACGACGTTGCACGTCGCCGCCTACGCCGTCGCCGCGGTCGCCCTGTTCGTCGGCGCCCGGCGGCTCGTCGCCCGGACCGACCCCGAGGGGCTCTGAGTCGCTGAAGTGGCCGATTCCCGGTCACAGCCCGAGAGCCGGCGACAGCACCCGGGGAACCCACCTTTTTGCGCCGCGCGACCCTCGCGAGCGTATGGAGTACACCACACTGGGATCGACCGGCGTCGAGGTCAGCCGCATCTGCCTCGGGTGCATGAGCTTCGGCTCGTCGGACTGGCGCGAGTGGGTCCTGGACGAGGAGGAGGGGATCGAACTCGTCGAGCGAGCCCGCGACCTGGGGATCAACTTCTTCGACACCGCGAACATGTACTCGCGGGGCGAGTCCGAACGCGTCCTCGGGACGGCGCTGGAGGGCCACCGCGAGGAGAGCGTCGTCGCGACGAAGGGGTTCTTCCAGATGGACGACGACGACCCGAACTCGGGGGGCCTCTCGCGGAAGGCCATCGAGCAGGAACTGGACAACTCACTCGAACGGCTGGGCATGGACACCGTCGATCTGTACCAGATCCACCGCTGGGACTACGACACGCCCATCGAGGAGACCCTGCGGGCGCTCGACGACGCCGTCCGCCGGGAGAAGGTCCGGTACGTCGGCGCCTCGTCGATGTGGACCCGGCAGTTCGCGGACGCGCTGCACACGAGCGAGCGACTGGGCCTCGAACGGTTTCAGACGATGCAGAACCACTACAACCTCCTCTACCGCGAGGAGGAGCGGGAGATGCTACCCTACTGCCAGCAGGAGAACGTCGGGGTCATCCCCTGGAGTCCCCTGGCGCGTGGCTACCTCACCCGTCCGCACGAGGAGTACGACGCGACGACCCGCGGCGAGACCGACGACTACGCCCGGGAACACCCCTACTTCGAGGGCGGCGGCCGCGAGATCAACGAACGGGTCGAGGAACTGGCCGACGAGTACGGCGCGACGATGGCCCAGATCGGGCTGGCGTGGCTGCTCGACAAGAAGTGGGTCGATGCCCCCATCGTCGGCACGACGAGCGTCGAACACCTCGAACAGGCCGTCGAGGCGCTGGACATCTCGCTGTCGGACTCAGACACCGAGTACCTCGAAGAGCCGTACGAGCCGGTCCAAGTGTCGGGCCACGAGTGAGAACCGCGGCCCGGCCGTCCGGACGAGTTGGGACCCGGACCGGTCGGCCGGGGCGACCCGCGTCCGCGTGCGGTGGCGATACCACTAAACCGCGCCCGGCCCACGACTGAGGCGATGACAGATCCCCGCGACGACGGCGACGGGGCCGACCCGTCCACAGAAGGCGTCGCTGCCGACGCGGAGTCGGCCGGCGACCCGGCGGCCGGCGCCGATCGGTCGCCGTCGGACGACCCCCAAAGCCCCGCCGAGGAACCTGCGGCCGACGGGACGGACCGGCCGGTCGCGGAGTCGGTCGAGACGCCGGGCGAACCGCGGACGCTCGACCCGAAGGTCCGGGTCGAGTGGATCGTCGGCCCGCTCGTCGGCGCGCTCCTGACGGCGGCCGTCGCCGGGTTCATCACCTGGGCGGTCGTCTTCGAGTACTTCCCCGTCGACCGGACGACGAGCGCGGTCGCCGTCGGTGCAGGGTTGTTCCTCCTGTTCGCGGTGTACGGCGCCGTCCGCGCCGTCTTCCTCTATCGGTCGTGGCGCTACGTCGTCCGCGAGGAGTCGCTGTATCTCACCCGCGGCGTCCTCACCAAAGTCCAGACCGTGGTGCCCTACGTCCGGGTCCAGCACATCGACACGCGCCGCTCGGCGTTCGAGCGGGTGCTCGGCCTCTCGACGCTGGTCGTCTACACCGCCGGCTCCCGCGGCGCCGACGTGACGGTCCCCGGACTCACGCCCGACACGGCCGAGGACCTCCAGTCCCGGCTCGAACGGCTCGCGATCGCCTCCGAGGACGAAGACGCGGTGTAGCCAATGAGCGACGACTCCACGGGGGACGACCCGGCGTCGAACCCCGACGACCAACCGACCGACGACTCGCAAGCTGACGTTACGGACCGCGAGACGGTCAGCGAGGCGGCCGCCGAGGAGGCCGAGAGCGCCGGTCCCTCGGCGGCGACGCCCCGCATCGAGGGGCCGCAGAAACTGAACGTGCTGACGGTCCCCTACCAGATCGCCCAGCAGGGGATCAGCATCGTCATCGCCATCTTCGTCTTCGGCGGGGGCGGCGCCTCGGCGCTGTTCGGCTCGGGACGGAGCCTGCTAGCGATCGGCGCGATCGTCGCCGTCGTCCTCGGGATCGCGGCGTTCGTCGGCTACTTCGTCGCCCGCTACCGCCGCTTCGAGTACGAACTCACCGCCGATACCTTCGACATCCGCTCGGGTGTGCTCTCGCGGCGCAAGCGGGAGATCCCGCTGCGGCGCATCCAGAACGTCGACATCAGTCAGAACGTCGTCCAGCGCGTCCTCGGGATCGCCGAGGTCGGCCTTGAGACAGCCGGCGGCGGTGGGACGGAAGCGCAACTGCAGTACGTCGGCGTCGACGACGCCGAGCGGCTCCAGTCGGAGATCAGCCGGCTGAGCCGCGCCGCGAAGGCCGAGGACGGCGAGACGACCGCGACCGACGAGGAGCGCTTCGAGACGGTGTTCTCGATCACCGAGCGCGAGCTCGGGATCCTCGCGCTGATCTCCGTCGACCTCCGGATCGCCTCGTTCCTCTTTTTCGGCGCGTCGATCTTCGCGCCGTCGGCGGTCTCGATGGCCGAACCGGACAACTGGTGGGAGTACGGGGTCGGACTGGACAGCCTCGTCGGCGCGTTCCTGGGGCCGCTGGCCGCGCTGGGGGCTATCGCTCTGCTCGCGCTCGTCTCGGGGGTGCTCAACGCCGCCCGCTACTACGGGTTCCGCCTGGACCGCGGCGAGGAGGAACTGCGCTACGAGCGGGGACTGCTCCAGAAGTTCCGCGGGACGATCCCCCTCTCGAAGGTCCAGACGCTGACGCTGGAGGAGAACGTCCTCGCGCGGGCGCTGGGGTACGCCGCGCTGACCATCGAGACGGCGGGGTACACGCCGACGAGCGGCGAGTCGAACGGCTCCCAGTCGGCGATCCCGGTCGCCGAGCGCGACCGCGTCGTCTCGCTGGCCCGCTCGCTGGAGGCGTTCGACGACTCGGCGCTCGAACGGCCGCCGAAACGGGCGCGCCTGCGCTACGGCTTCCGCTACGCGATCGGCCTGGCAATCATCGTCGCCCTGCTGTACGCCGGGTCCGTGCTCACCGAGTTCCAGCTGTACTGGTACGTCCCGCTCGTCGCCGCGCCGCTCGTGCCCGTCGCCGCCCACTACAAGTGGAAGAATCGCGGCTACGCGCTCGGCGACGAGCACGTGATCACGCGCAACGGCTTCTGGGTCCGCCGGCAGAAAGTGGTCCCCTACCACCGCGTCCAGACGGTCTTCAGCTCCCAGACGATCTTCCAGCGGCGGCGCGACCTCGCGACGGTCACCGTCGACACCGCCGGGTCCCAGAGCCTCACCGGCCAGGACGCGAAGGCCGTCGACATCGACGCGGAGCGGGCCGAGGAGATCCGCGAGGAAGTCTCCGACGAACTCTACGGGGCGCTCGCACGCCGCCGGCGCGGGGATCACGGGCGCGGTCCCGACCCCGGCTCCGACAGTCGTTCCGGCGAACTGGACCCGGGCGGGACGCCGGCGGACGACTGACCCCCGTTCGGCCAAAGGGTTTCGGAGGTGGGCGTTCCACGGTACCGCATGGCACACGCAGGGCCAGGCGAGTTCGACCACGGCGTCGACCGCGCGGTCGTGACCGGTGCGCTCGGCGGCGTCGGGGCGTGGATCGTCGACAGACTGGCAGACGACGGCGTCGAAGTCGTCGGCGTCGACCTGGAGCGCCCCGAGGGCGACAGGCCCAACGCGCAGTTCCGCGCGGTCGATCTGACCGACATGGGCGAGACATGGGAGACGGTCCACGAGGTCGACCCGGACGCGGTCGTCCACGCGGCGGCCATCTCCGGTCCGCTGGACGACCCCGGGACGCGCGTCTTCGAGAACAACACGACGAGCACGTACAACACGCTCGTCGCGGCCGGGCGGGCCGACGCCGAGGTGGTCTGGACCTCCTCGCAGGCAGCTTACGGGATGCTGTTCGCCGAGGAGCCGTGGCTGCCCGACTCGCTGCCGATAACGGAGGGCCACGAGCGACGCCCGGAGGACCCCTACGGCGCCTCGAAGTACTGCGGCGAGGTGGTCGCCGGGACGGTCGCCCGGCGCTACGACGTGCCGGTCACGACGATCAGGCCGGCGAGCGTCTACGGGCCCGAGGCCGAGCGCGCCCGCCCGCAGCGCGAGGGGTTCGACCTGGAGGAGGGCGAACTGAGCGGGAACCTCTGGTCGTACGTCGACGTGCGGGACGTGGCCCGGATGGTCGAGGCGGCGTTGGCGGCCGACGAGCGGGGCCACGAGGTCTACCACTGCGTCGCCGACGAGAACTACCTCGGCCAGCCCACCGCCGAGATCATCGAGGCCGTCGCGGGCGAACTCCCCGAGGAGTGCGACCTGGAGGGCCAGCAGGCCGCCCTCTCGAACGCGAAGGCGAAAGCGCGACTCGGCTGGGAGCCGGCCTACTCCTGGCGTGAGGCCGACGAGTCGCCGTCTCCCGGGATCGACTGGCGCTGAAGACGGAGATACGCGGTCGGCGTCCCGCGGTCGATGTCCCCGGTCGGCCGCCGTCGGCGTCACGCAGTCGGCGTTCGACGGTCCGCCTCCGGGTCTCGTCGGCGATAGCGCCGACAGAACCACTAAGGGGGCGGCCGCGAGAGGTACGTCAGACGCAGGGACCGCCCGGCGGGCGCGCCGTCGAGCGGCCGGAGGACACCACTATGGGCGCAATCGAGACGGACGGACTGACGAAGCGATACGGGGACGTGACGGCGCTGGAGGGGCTGTCGCTGTCGGTCCCCGAGGGCGAACTGTTCGGCCTGCTCGGCCCCAACGGCTCGGGCAAGACGACGACCATCGAGATACTCACGGGACAGCTCGACCCCACCGGGGGGACCGCGAGCGTGCTGGGCCACGACCCCGTCGACGACCCGCTGGCCGTCCGCGAGGCGGTCGGGATTCTCCCCGAGCGCGAGGATCCGCCGAGTTTCCTCACGCCGCGGGAGTACCTCCAGTTCGTCGGCGACGTGCGCGACCTGTCGGCCGTCGACGACCGCATCGCCGAGTGGGCCGACCGGCTGGGCTTCGCCGACACGCTCGACACCATCTCGACGGACCTCTCGGAGGGCGAGCGCCAGCGCGTGATGCTCGCCCAGACGTTCATCCACGAGCCCGACCTCGTGTTCATCGACGAGCCCCTGGTCAACCTCGACCCGATCATGCAGGCCGAGGTCAAAGACCACATGCGCGACTACTGCGAGCGGGGCAACACCCTCTTTCTCTCGACGCACTTCCTCGAAGTCGCCGAGGAGCTGTGTACCTCCGTCGGCATCGTCCGCGACGGCGAACTCGTCGCCGAGCGCGACCCCCGCGACCTCGACAACGGGGAGCAACTGCTCGACTACTTCCGTCGAGAGGTCGAATCCGGCGCGGACGAGAAACGGGCCGACCGCGGCGCAACCGCCGGACCGGCGGCGACTTCGGCCGGGGGGGCCTCCGGCGAGTCCGAGCCATGAGCGGCGCGGATTCTCCGACAGCGGACCCGGGGGCGACGGACTCATCGGCGCCGAACCGCCGCGGCGGGCTGTCGACCCGCCTGCTCGTGCGGATGATCCGCGAGGAGTGGCGCCTCCAGGCCGAGCTGTTCGGCGACCGGTTCGCCGCGTTCCCGTTCGTGATCGCCGTCTTCGGCGGCCTCGGGGTCTGGTTGCTGACGGTGGCGGGCACCTCCATCGACGCTGTCGCGGCGGGGCTACACGGCCTGGTCTTCTTCTTCGGGCTCCAGACCGGCACCATCGGCCTCGTCGGGCGTGACGCGCTGCGGGACGTGCTGGGCGACGTGACCCTCCTCGTGTTCTCGGCGCGGACGCTCCCGGTCACCTGGCGGCGGCTACTCGCGGTCTTCGTGGTCAAGGACCTGCTGTACTACTCGGCGCTGTTCCTCGCGCCGCTGTCGGTCGGCTACGCGGCCGTCGCGCTCTCGGCGGGCGAGCCGGCCGCCCGCGTCGCGTTGCTGTGGCTGACGACGACCGGCGCGTTCGGGCTCGGCGTCGGGACTAGTCTGACGCTCACCGGCGTCGGAACCCGGAGTAGAGCGGCAGTGCTCGCGCTCGTCCTCGCGGTCGCCGCCGGCATATTTACCGGCCGACTCGACGCCGTCGCGCTGTCCCCCTACGGCTTCTACCTGGATCCGTCGTTCCGGTCGGCGGTCACCGGGTTCGGCCCCGCCCTCGCGCTGGCGGTCGCCGGGCCGCTGGCGTTCGAGCCGGTCGAGAGCGGCGGCGCGCGGTCTGCGCCCGAGCGGTACGAGCGGGTCCGGTCGGCCATCCGCGACCGCGACGGGGTCGCCACGCGGACGCTGCTGGAGGTCGTCCGCTCGTCGGGGTCGGTCTGGAAAGTCCTCTTCTCGATGGGCGTGCTGTTCGGCGTCACGGTCCTGCTCGTCCGGGAGGTCGCACGGGCGACGACGCTCGCGCCGTCCTACGGCATCGCAGTCGGGACCCTGCTCGGACTGGGCGCGTTCACGACTTACAGCTGGGTCACGCAGTTCGACTCCGCCGAGGAGTACCTGCGCCTGCCGCTCTCGCTGTCGGCCGCGTTCGCCGGCAAGCGGACCGCGTTCCTCGTCCTCTCGGTGCCCGCCGGGCTGGTCTACCTCCTCGGGTCGCTGGCCTGGCTCTCCCCGGTCCAGGTCGCGGTCGGCGCGGTCGTCTTCCCGCTCGTCGCGGTCTACGTTTTCGGCGTGACGGCCTACGTCACGGGCTTTTCGCCGAACGAGCTACTCTTCGACACGCCGCTGTTCGTCGCCTTCGGCGCGGCGCTGGCGGCGGTCGCCGTCCCGCTGGTCGTCGCCGCGCTCGCCTACACCGAGGCGCCGACCGTCGCCGTCGGGGTCTCCGTGGGTGTCTCGGGCGTCGCCGCCGCCGTCGGCGTCGGACTCTCGCGGCGCGCCGGGCCGCGCTGGGGCCGGAAACTGCGGTGAGGCGGCCGTGACCGACCGCTGACCGCCGATCGTCGCGCGGTGTCGGCCCCCGACCGGCCCCCTTTTGCCGCGACGGTCCCAACCGCCGGCCGAGCTACCGAATGTCCACCACGTCCGACTCCGAGACTTTCGACGACGTACGCGGCGTCGTCCTCGACCTCGACGGGACGGTCTACCGCGGCGAGGGGGCCGTCCCCGGCGCGGCCGAGGCGGTCGCCGCGCTCCGGGAGCGCGGTATCTCGGTCTGCTTCTGCTCGAACAACCCGACGAAGACGCCCGCGGAGTACGTCGACCGCCTCGCTGGGATGGGGATCGACGCCGACGAGTCGGAGATCCTCCCCGCGTCGACGGTCACGCGGGACTACCTCCGCGACCACCACCCGGAGGAACCGACCTACCTCCTCGGGTCGGACTCGCTCGCAGCGTACCTCCGTGAGTCGGGTCAGCACCTCGTCGACGACCCGCGGGCGGCCTCGGTGTTCGTCGCCTCGTGGGACGAGCGGTTCGGCTACGGCGATATGCGCGACGCGCTCGCCGCCATCGACGACGACACCGCCTTCCTCGGGACCGACCCCGACCGGACGATCCCCGCCGAAGACGGGTTCGTCCCCGGGTCGGGGGCGATCATCGGCGCCGTCGCCCGCACGGTGGGACGGGAACCGGACCGGGTGCTCGGCAAACCCTCGCCCGAAACCGCCGAGGACGCGCTCGCACGCCTGGGCGTGCCCGCCGAGCACTGCCTGGTCGTCGGCGACCGCCTCGACACGGACCTCCGGATGGGCGCCGACCACGGGATGGCCACGGCCCTGGTGCTCACCGGCGTCTCGACCCGGGGCGACGCCGCGGAGGGCGCGGTCGACCCCGACGCCGTCCTCGACTCGCTGGCCGACCTGCCCGCCGTGCTCGATTGACCGAGAGAACCGCTCTCGTCCCCGGACCGACGGCGCTCGGGTCCGGATCCCGACAGGTCGAGATACGCTTATGCTGTCGGGAGACTAACCACTACGTGGACTCCGAGGGGGTTCACAACCATGGCGAAGCTACTGCTCATCACCGGCGACTTCGGGGAGGACTACGAGGTAATGGTACCGTTCCAGGCGCTGCAGGCGGTCGGCCACGAGGTCGACGCCGTCTGCCCGGACAGGGAGGCGGGCGAGACGGTCAAGACCGCGGTCCACGACTTCCGCGGCGACCAGACCTACCTGGAGGAGCGCGGTCACGACTTCGAGCTGACGGCGACCCTGTCGGAGGTCGACCCCGCCGACTACGACGGGCTCGTCCTCCCGGGCGGCCGCGCGCCGGAGTACATCCGCAACTACGACGCCGTCATCGACGCCGTCGAGCACTTCTTCGCGGAAGACAAGCCGGTCGCGGCCATCTGCCACGCGATGCAGATCCTCGTCGCCGCGGACGCCGTCGAGGGACGGACCTGTACAGCCTACCCGGCACTTGAGGCCGACGTGCGCGCCGCGGGTGGCGAGTGGGCCGAAGGTGTCGTCACCGACGGCAACCTCGTCACCGCGCAGGCCTGGCCCGACCACCCCGAGTGGATCGCCGCGTTCCTCGACGTGCTCGGCACCGATATCCAGCACGGCCAGCCCGTCACCGCGGACTGACCGCGGCCCCGTCACCCACCGTTTCTTCGACCGCTACGCCTCCGCCAGCCGGAACTCCGCCACACTTCCGCCAGCCGGAACTCCGTCACGCATCCGTCAGTCGGAACACCGCGCCGCTGTCGCCGGACACCTGTCCCTGCGCCGTCGTACAGACGAACAGTTCGCCGTCGGGGTTGCGCCCGAACGAGAGGACCATCGGGCCGAATTGTTCGTCCGCGTCGACGGAGACTGTCGTCGTCGGCCACAGCTCCTCGTCGGTCTCGCGGGCGGCGTACAGTTGCCCGCCCGCCCGCCAGTCAGCGAACAGGTAGTGGCCCTGGAGGTCGGGCATCGCGTCGCCGTCGTAGCGGTACCCGCCGATGACGGCGATACCGCTCACGTCAGCACCGCCGTGGGGGTACTCGATCACCGGATCGCGCAGGGGTCGGCCGCGCGGGCTCTCCGACGGACAGTCGTCGGCCCGGAAGCAGTGGGTCCCCTCTTTGACGTTCCAGCCGTAGTTGCCGCCGCGTTCGACGACCGACACCTCCTCCCAGGCGCTCTGACCCACGTCGCCGACGAACAGACGGCCGTCCGGGCCGAAGGAGAACCGCCAGGGGTTCCGGAACCCCCAGGCGTAGTGCTCGTCGAGCCCCTCGCTCCCCACGAGCGGGTTGTCGTCGGGGACCGCGTAGTTCCGGGCCGGGCCGTCGGAGTCCGCGCCGCCCCCACCGTCGCCCGTCGGCGTCCCCGCCGTCGATCCCTCGCCGTCCACGTCGATCCGCAGCATGCTCCCGAGGAGGTTCTCGGTGATGTCCTGCCCGTTGCCGCCGTCGACGGCGTCGTACCAGTCGTCGACGTGGCCGGCGCCCTGGTCGTTGCCTCCGCCGCCGTCGCCCGTTGCGACGTAGAGGTAGCCGTCCGGGCCGAACGCGACGGCGCCGGCGTTGTGGTTCCACTGGGGTTCGGCGATCTCCATGACGACCCGCTCGGAGTCGGGGTCGGCGGTCGCCGCGCCGGGGTCGGCGCGGAACTCCGAGAGGACGAACGTGTGCGAGTAGTCGTCGGGCACCCATTCGCGGGCCGGTGCGCTGTACCGGACGAACAACCGCCCGTTGTCCGAAAAGTCGGGGTGGAAGGCGACGCCGAGCAGCCCCTGTTCGGTGTAGCCGCTCACGTCGACCATCCGGTCGGACACGTCCAGGAACGGCTCCTCGCGGAGGGTCCCGTCCTCCTGCAGGTAGACCTGCCCGCTCTGGTCGACGACGAAGCGTCGCCCCGGCTCGGGGATGGCGAGCGCCAGCGGCGAGGTGAACCCCGAGGCGACGCGCTCGGCCCGGACAGTCAGGTCCCCGAAGTCTGATGTCCCGGTCGAGTCGTCGCCGTCCGTCTCCGATCCGCCGGGGTCCGTCGAGCCGTCCGTGTCGCCGGTGGTGTCGTCGTCCGGGTCTTCGGTCGCTGTATCGTCGGGGCTCGACGCTTCGTCTCCCGGACCGCCGCCGTTCGAGTCGCTCCCGCACCCGGCGAGCCCGCCGGTCAGCGCCAGCCCGCTCACCGCGAGTGCGCGTCGCCGTGTCAGTCTGTCGTCGTCGGCCATGGGCCGAATTTGTCCCCCAGTGATAGGTATCTTGGGTTCGGATGGAGAGGTGGAGAACGGGCAGCAGACCGACGGAGCGATAAACGAGCAACTGGTTTGAAAATGTGAATCTCGAACCTTTTTTACGGTCAAACGGACATGGTACGCGTATGGTTGACAGGCAAGACCTCCGCGAACAGTTCACCGAGGCGTTCGAGGGCGCGGACTACCCGATCTCCAGCCCGATGGACCTGGTGCCGGCGTTGCCGAACGGCCCGGGCACGAAGTTCGAGTCCGGCGACTTCTCCATGACAGCGATGGAGCTCAACACGAAGCTCGGGAGCGGCAACTTCCCGTACGACAACGTCGACGCGTTCGTCGACGACATCATGGAGCAGCTCGACGAGCAGGACCTTCTCTATAGTAGTCGTTAGAAATAATTGCTCACTGTTGGAAGCGAGAGTTGGTCGAGAGCAGTATCGATCGCGGTGGTCAGTTGCTCAAGCGAGTCGAAGAACCGGTTGCTGAGAGCGTTTT
>NZ_JBLKNY010000009.1:0-114289 GCF_051414075.1 Halosimplex marinum
TGGGGGCGTCGACTGCGGGAGAGGACGGGTGAAGGACGCGTCAGCGGGAACCACAGCGGACCTCGGGCGCGTTGCAGACCTGACAGCGATTCGCGCCGTCGGCGAGCGCGCGACCGTATCCGACGGCCGGAGCGTTGTCTCCGACGGCGAGGCGGTCGAGACGGGAGCGTTCGGGGCGGTTCACTCCGTCTTGGCGGTGATCTCCCCCCGCGTGAGGTTCTCGAAGAACGCGACGTAGTGGTCGGGCTTCGAGCCGTCGGGCATGTTGAAGTCCGTGGTGTCGCCCCAGTAGGTCCACTTCTCCTCGTAGAGCCCGACGTGCGGGCGGTACCAGTTGTACCACCAGCCGAGCTTCCGGGAGTACTCCTGGATCTCGGCCTCGTCCTGGGTCTGCGAGAGGATGTTGCCCCACTTCACGGGCCTGAGCTGCTGGCTACCGCCGGACAGGTCCGTCGCGCCGACCTCCGACGGGAACTCCGCGTTGACGGGGATGTTGAGGCGCTCGGTGTGGTCGGCCGAGTAGTCCGGTTCGTTCCGGTTGACCGAGCAGTCGCCCGGCGTGTTGCGGTCCTCGATGATGCCCTGGATGTTGCCGGCGCCGCCGACGAAGTTGTCGATGCCGGCGGCCGATCCGGTGGTGTACGCCGCCGAGGGGTGGGAGGCGTTGGCCCACCAGTTGACGAGGTCGAAGTCGAAGTTGTTCAGCCAGTTCTTCCAGAACGCGCTGCCCGAGGGCATGTTGACGTCGTTCTTGATGCCGAACTCGTCCAGCTTCGGCCCGACGTACTTCGCGATGGTCTGGTAGATGGGCCACGGCGGGGTGATGTACTTGAGTCCCTTCAACTCGTCGCCGTCCGGGCCGACCCACACGTCGCCCTGCTTCGAGTAGCCGCCCTCCTCGAGGACCTGCGCCGCCTTGTCCGTCTTGGCCCGGTCGCCGTAGTCGATGAGATTGCCGACGAAGTCATCCCCCATCGAGTTCTTCGCGAGCGGCGCCGACATCCCCACGGCGTGGGGGTGTTTCAGGTAGTTCGTCCCGTGTGCGCTCTTGATGACCGTCCGGAGCTCCTTGTAGTCGATGAGGTAGGAGATCGCCTGCCGGACGTGGCGCCGGGCGAGGTGCTTGTTGTGCTGGTTGAAGGTCAGCTTCGGCACGCCGCCCTGCGGGAAGTTCTGGAACACCTCGACGTTCGGGTTCGAACCCGAGTTCACCTGGGGCAACAGCGATTCGCCCACGTCGAACTGGTCGTTCTGGAAGGCCTGGATCGCCTTCTGCTTCTCCGACATCAGGGCCCAGCGGTCGGTTTCGATGTTCGTCTGATCGGCCCGTGGATGCCCGGAGTGTTTCTTGTGGGTGACCTCGGTCGGGCCCCACTCCTCGGGGATCCAGAACCCGTTGCCGAGTCCCTCGTCGACCATCTCCTGCATCGAGATCTGCTCCTCGGTCAGGTTCTTGGTGATCCTGTCGATCTCGCTCTGGGAGCCCGCATCCTGGTACTGCTGGAGCCAGGACTTCCAGTAGCTGTGCTTGGTGTGGACCGGCGTCTGGTACCCGCTCCGCTGCGCGGAGGGGTTCTGCGGCGTCGTGTGGATCTCCTTGAACGTGTAGTCGTCGACGAGTTCGAACTCGAGTTCCCAGTTCTCTCTCGCGCCCCACGTCTGGTAGGCGCTGATCTCGCGCAGCGTCATGTAGTCGCGCGCGGTGACGTCTGAACCGTCCCACCAGGTGTAGCCGTCCTTGAAGTGCAGGAGGACTTCACACCCGTTGTTCTGGAACTCGACCTCGTCGACGATCCACTTGACCGCCTCACCCATGAACGGACCGTCGGAAGGATACGTGACGCCTTCCCACCACATGTAGTCCATCCAGTACTGCATGTTGCTGGCCTCGGCCCACGGGTTCAGGTTCGAATTGCCCGGCTGCCAGGAGACCGCCGCGCGATGGGCGATCTCCGTCGTCACCGGCTCTCCGGCCGGGGTACCCGTATCGTCCGTCGAGCTACCGTCGCCGCCGTCGCCGCCGTCACCGTCGCTCCCGTCACCACTGCCGCCGTCGCCGCCCGGCTCCGTGCCGCCCATCGGCGTCTCCTCGCCACCACCGCCGCAACCGGCCAACCCGGTTGCCGCCGCTGATGACGTCATCGCGAGTATTTTCCGCCGCGAGATGCGGGATCGCTCGTCACCTTCCGGTGGGTCCTCCTGACGAACCATATGCACGTCAAACAGTATCAGGGTTATAAAAATTATGTCTGATTTGTTATTAATGCCTCGGAAACGGGCCGGGCTGCGGCCCTCCGGCGCTACGCGTCGTCGAGCCGGCGGGACGCTTCGGCCGCGATCGCCCGGACGTCCTCGTCGTCGTCGGTCGCGGCGATATCGTCCAGCGTCTCGGCGGCCGCGTCGCTGCCGACGTACGAGAGCGCCCAGATCGCGTTCCCGCGGACGTAGGTAGGGCCGTCGGCCGCGAGCTCACGGAGACGAGGGGCGACGGGTTCGACGACCTCCGGCCGTCGCTCTGCCAGGTACGAGAGGAGCCCGACCGCGCCGCCGAGGGCGACCGGCTCCCCGGCGCGGAGCAGGTCACGGAGCGTCGACGCGTCGGACGCGACGGCGGCCGCGACGGCCTCGTCGTGCTCGTCCGCGAGGATCCCGAGCGCACGCGCGACTTTCCCCCGAATCGCCGTGTCGTCCTCCGCCGACAGGCGTGCCGCCAGCGGTTCGACGGTCGACCGGACGGCCGCGGGACGCTGCTGGCCGATCAACCAGACCAGGTCGTACGTGGCCTCGCGGACCGTCAGGTTCGTTTCGTCCGGCAGCCGCTCGACCAGGGGGTCGACCACCGCGACGCCGGCCTCGATATCCGCGCGGGCGACCTCGACGAGCGCGAGCGCGGCGACCATCCGGGTCCGGATCGCTCGGCGCTTCTCCTCCTCCAGCTGCGACTTGAGCTGGTCGGGGAGCTCGTCGAAGTACTCCTCGCCGGTGTCGAACTCGCGCTCGGTCGTGGCGAGGGCGAGCAGTTCCGGGGCCGCCGCAGCCACGGCCGCCGGTCGCTGTCGGGCGAGTTCGGCGGTGACAGCCAGCGCGGCGCTCCGCTCGGTCGCGCTCTCCGCGCCCAGTTTCGCGCGGAGCACCGGCACGGCCTCGGGGAGCAGTTCCGCCGGTCGCGTCCCGGCCAGCGACTCGAGGGCGTGGAAGGCGTGGTCGCGTGCGTCCGGGTCGTCGCCCTCGACGGCCTCCAGCAGCTCCGGCGCGACACCCTCGACGCGTTCGGGGTGGGCCGCCACCAGACTCGCGTACGCGACGCGCGCCGCGGTGGCCCCCTCGTGATCGGCTGCGAACGACCCGAGCGCGGCCACGGCGTCCGGAACCGTACTCGGGTCGGCTTCGGTCACCGACGCGAACGCCCGCCTGACGGGCTCGGCTCCCTCGGGCGGGTCGCGCCGGAGCGCGTCGACGAGCGCGTCGACCGACACGGCGTCGGGGTCCGAAACGGCGCGGTCGGCGAGGCGCTCGAACTCCCCGGCGGCGTCACTGGCATCCGTCATGGACGGACGCTCTCCCGACACACGGAAAAATGGCACGCCCGACCACGGGGCGCCCGCGGGATCCCGGTCGCGCTCCGCTCGACGGTTCTAGATCCGATAGCACTTGACGAGAATCACGCCCGTGAACGACATGAGCCCGACCAGCCCCACCAAATCGAGGAGGAGGACGACGTACGTCGCGGTCCCCCGTTCGACGTAGAACAGCGACGGGACCAGGAGCAGGAGCGCGAGCGCCTCGGCGACGAACAGCATCAGCAGCTTGTCGACGTTCCTGCAGAGTTCGACCAGGATCCCGCGCAGGTGTTCCATCATCTCCACTCCGAGGGTATCCAGCGACTCACTTGAGTGTTTACACGCCCGTCGGGAGTCACCCGACAGATCGGGGCCACACGCTGGAGCGAGCGGCACGTGCTGGCCGTTGCCACGGGTAGTCGTCCCATAGATTTATTGTGAGCGACTGTGGAATTCCCGGCGACGGATGTACTATCTGAAGCGCATCGGACAGACGGTGCTCGTGTTTTTCCTCGCGGTCACCGTCACGTTCGTGTTGTACCGGATGCTCCCGTTCGGTCCCGTCGAGATCATGCGGGTGCAGTTCATGCAGCAGTACGCCCAGGGCGGGGGTTCGCCCTCACCCCAGCAGATGGAGCGCATCAACCGCATGGTCGAGATCCACACGGGGATCAACCCGTCCCAGCCGCTCTGGAAGGAGTATCTCAACTACATGTCGGGCGTCTTCCTCGAGGGGGACTTCGGCGAGTCCATCTTCAAGGGCCGTCCGGTCGGCGAGATGCTGTTCTCGGCCATGCCGTGGTCGATATTCATCAGCGTCTACGGACTCGCGCTGGGGACGACCGTCAGTCTCCTGCTGGGCGCGGCGATGGCCTACACCGAGGGGAGCCGGTTCGACACCGGGATGACGGTCTTCTCCATCTTCAACACGAGCGTCCCGTACTACATCGTCGCCATCATCCTGCTCATCATCTTCGCGTTCAACCTGAAGTGGCTGCCCACCGGCGGCCGCGTCACCCAGGGGACGACGCCCGGGTTGAACTACCCCTTCATCGCCGGCCTGATCGAGCACGCGACGCTCCCGATCCTCTCGTCGTTCGTCGCCGGGTTCGGCGGCGCGCTCGCCTACCGGGGCAACTGCATCCGCGAGATGGGGAAGGGATACATCCGCGTCGCGCGGCTCAGGGGGCTGAGCCGCGGTCGGATCTCCATCCGCTACGTCGGCCGGAACGCGCTGTTGCCCGTCTACACGAGCCTCATGATGGGTATCGCGAGCGTCTTCGGGAGCAGCATCATCCTCGAGACGATCTTCAACTACCCCGCGATGGGGTTCGTCACGTTCAACGCGCTGATGAACCGGGACTACCCCGTCATCATGGGTGCGTTCATCTTCTTCACGTTCATCACGCTGCTGGGCATCCTCATCGCCGACCTGACCTACGGAATCATCGATCCCCGCGTCAAGGGAGGTGCCGACCGTGAGTCCTTCTGACGACGAACCGACGGGGCCCGCGGCGTCGGACGGCGGTCGAGGCGGCGACGCAGGGGCCGCGGCCACCGACGGCGGACGGGAGATCAACGAGGAGATCTTCACCCGCACGGCCGACGTTCCCGAACCGACGCTCTTCGAGCGCGTCCGGCGGGGGTTCGACGCCTACATCTACGCTCCCGTCTCCATCGCCATGCGTGACTGGCGGGCGGCACTGGGGTCGAGCATCCTCCTCCTGTTCGTGCTGACCGCGACGATCGGTGTCAGGATCGTCCCCGAACCGTCGATCATGGACGGACCGACGTTCGTCCCGCCGTTCCAGAACTGGGCGTACCCCCTCGGGACCGACGTGATGGGCCAGTCCATCTTCGAGATGGTCGTCCACGCGTCGCCCGCGATGCTGAAGATGATCATGGCCGGCTCGCTGCTGTCGGTCGGCCTGGGCACGTTCATCGGCACCGTCGCCGGCTACAAGGGCGGCGCCGTCGACTCCGTGTTCATGACGATCACCGACGTGGTGTTGACCATCCCCGGACTCGTGCTCATCATCGTGCTCACGGCGATCTACGACCCGACCGACCCCTTCGTCGTCGGCCTGCTCCTCGGGATCGACAACTGGCCGCGCCTGGCGCGGACCATCCGCTCGCAGGTGCTCTCCATCCGCGAGGAGGCGTTCACGGAGGCCTCGCGCATCCTCGGCCTCTCCCAGTGGCACATCCTCCGGAAGGACGTGATCACGAACCTGATGCCGTACATCTCCGTCAACTTCGCGAACAGCTCCCGGCGCATCATCTTCGAGTCCGTCGGGCTGTACTTCCTGGGCATCCTGAGCGTCACGAGCTCCCTCAACTGGGGCGTCATGCTCAACACCGCCTACAACCAGGGGAACATGACCGACATGAGCCAGCTCCACTGGGTCCTCGTCCCCATGTTCGTCATCACGCTCGTCTCGCTCGGGTTCATCCTCTTCGCGCAGGGCCTCGACCGCGTCTTCAACGTCCGACTGCGCGCCCGCCACGCGAAGACCGTCGGCGCCGACGAAGGCGAAGGCGAATCCGTCGAGTAACGTCCACTCCCGCCGCTCTTTTCCGGTCGCTTCGACCGCTCCCGCACAGACCCAATAGAACCTACGAACCGCGATCGACCGGCTCAGGTCTCGACCGCCGCCCGGACGCGTTCGAGCACGTACTCGAGTTCGCCGTCGTCCAGACACATCGGGTTCACGCCGAACCGGCCCTCGGCGACGTCGTCGGCGCCGACGAACACCCTCGGGTCCTCCCGGCGCAGCGTCCGGACGACCGCCTCGGCGGTCGTCCCGGCGGCGTCCGGGTCCACCGTGACGACGACCTCCGGCGCGACCGATTTCGCGCCGCCCTCGACCGTCGTCGACAGCCCCTCGATCTCCGACAGCGCCGCCGAGGCGGTCTCGGCCCGCTCGCGCCACGCGGCGGCGAGCGCGTCGTGGTCCGCCTCGACGAACAGTTCGAGCGCGCGGAGGAGCCCGACCAGTTCCTCCTTGCCGACCTTCAGCGACCGGCCGATCCCCTGTCGCGGCACGCCCTCGATTTCGATGCCGCCGAAGATCCCCTCGGGCGGCTCCCACACCGACGGTTCGGCGTGCATGTCCAGTTGCTGCATCGCGACCGAGCCGACGAGGTCCTCGCGACCGGCGACGATGCCGGTCGACTGCGGGCCGCGAACCGCCTTCCCGCCGCTGAAGACGACCAGGTCGGCCCCGTCGGCGACGAACCGTTCGAGGTTCGCGACCGGCGGGAGTTCCGCCGCCGCGTCCACGATAACCGGCACGTCGTTGTCGTGGGCGACCTCGACGACGGAGCGGAGCGACGGTCTGGTGTACTCCTTCTGGACGACGGCGACCGCGGCGGTCTCCTCGTCGATCGCCGCGTCGAGTTCCCACGGCTCGACGTCGGTCGCGCCCGTCCCGAGCCGGCGGTCGTTCGTCCCGACGTCGACCACGTCGGCGCCGGCGGCTCTGAGCGCGTGGTCGTAGCCCGTCCGGTGGGTGCGCGGCATCACGACGTCGCTCGCGACGCCCTCGGTGTCCGGGAGCCGCGCCATCGCGCTCGGGTCGTCGCCGGCGATGCAGGCCGCGGCCGCCAGTTCGAGGCCCGCCGCGGCGCCGGAGCTGACGAACCCGGCCTCCGCGCCGGTGGCCTCGGCTATCAGTTCGCTCGCGCGCGCCTGGAGGTCGGAGATACGGACGAACGACTCCGCCGCCGCGGCCATCGCCTCCACGGCCTCGTCCCTGATCAGCGAGCCGCCGATCCGCGTCTTCGTGCCTGCGGCGTTGACGACCGTCGGAACGCCAAGCTCCTCGTACACGTCCGTGGCGGGATGCGAATCGCCCATACACCGACTGTTCGCTCGACCCGGATAAAGCACGGGGGCTCGCGAGCCGCGGTGCGGTCGCCGGCCGCACGCCACGCCGAGTCACGACGGCGACCAGTCGCAGTCGGGGTCAGCGCGGCGCCGGTGGTCCCCGCAGCGGCGCCAGCATTAAGTGTGATGCATGGGATCGATTGGCTATGAGTGAAGTTCAGGAGGACAGTGCCGCAGCCGAGCGTTCCCAGCGCGAGGGGCGCTCGAACCCGCTCGTCCGGATCGGGGCGTCGATACTGATCTGGATCAGGAGCTCGTTCATCGCCTTCGTCGGAACCCTCGGGACCGTGTTCCTGCTGTGTAGCCTCCTGCTCTCGGGCCTAGTGCTACCGGGGTTCATCCACGGCATACTCGCCGCGATGTGCCTGGTCTGGGGCGTCAGCGCATACATCTACGCCGTCGCCGGCTACGGCCTGCTCAGACTCATCGGCTACAGCTGACCGCCGCTCGCGTCAGGGTCGCGCCAACGGCCCCGTTTCGTGCTCCGAACATCGGTTTTCAGCCGTTCGCCGTGGCGCTCGTCGTCGACTGCTCCGTCATCCGCAGACAGGCATCGTCCGAGTCTCCGCCGGCCGCGGGTCCTGCGATAGCGGTGGCGCGGGACCGCCCTCACCGGGTCGTCAGCGAGAACTCGTTGTCGTCCTCGATGGGCGGGCTGTTCCAGTAGGGATGGTCGTCCTCCTCGCGGAAGCAGGCCCCCCGGTGGTCGTCCCCGACCAGTTCCGGGGTGTCCTCCCGACACACTTCCCGCGCCTCGGGACAGCGAGTGTGGAACCGGCAGCCGCTGGGCGGGTCCGAGGGGTCCGGCACGTCGAGGGCTCGCATCGGCGGGTCGGACAGCTCACCGCGGTCGTTGAGGTCCGGCGAGGCCCACAGCAGCACCTTCGTGTAGGGGTGTTTCGGGTTCCGGAGGACCTCCTCGGCCGGCCCGACCTCGACGAGCTCGCCGAGGTACATGATGCCGATCCGGCCGTCGCTCTTCTCGGTCAGGTACTTCGCGTTCGCGAGGTCGTGGCTGATGAACAGGTAGGACGTGTTGAACTGCTCCTGCAGTTCGAGCATGAGGTCCATCATCTCGACGCGGAGGCTCACGTCCAGCGCCGAGATCGCCTCGTCGGCGAGGATGAGGTCCGGGTTCATCATCAGCGCCCGCACGAGCGCCACCCGCTGTTGCTCGCCGCCGCTCAGCTGGTGGGGATAGCGACTGGCGTAGTCTTCGGGCGGCGTCATCCCGACGTACTCGAGCAGCCCGTAGATGCGCGCGCGGCGGTCCTCCCGGCTCATGCCGGGCTCCTGCTTCTTGAGGGGGTCCGAGAGCGCCGACTCGATGGTGTAGTTGGAGTTGAGCGAGCTGCCGGGGTCCTGGTGGATCATCTGGAGCGACCGGCGGATCTCCGACCAGGCGATCCGGTCCGCGCTCCCGTTTCGACTCAGCAGGCCCTGGTCGTCCTTGGTCGCCCAGATGTCCTGTCCGCGGTATCGCACCGTCCCGTCCGTGGGCCGCTGGACGCCGATGGCGGTCTTGCCGAGCGTGGTCTTGCCGCAGCCGGACTCGCCGACCAGCGCGACCACGTCGTTCTCGGGGATCGTCAGCGAGACGTCGTCGACGGCGCGGACGGTGTCCGACCCCAGCAGGCCGAACATCCGCTCGTTGTCGAAGTGGACCTCGACGTTCTCCATGGCGACGACGTGGTCGGTGTCCGCGCTCATGCCTCGCCCTCCGCGTCGTCGCTCTCGAAGGCGTCGTCGACCTCGTCCCAGTGGTGACAGGCAGACTCGTGGCCGTCGCCGACGTCGTAGTACGGCGGGTCCTCCGACGTGCACTCGTCGGTCGCCAGCGGACAGCGGGGGTGATAGGAACACCCGTGCGGGATGTCCACCGGGTCGGGGCTGGACCCCTCGATGGGTCGGATGTCGTCCGCCGCGGTCGAGAGGTCCGGAACGGCGTCGAGCAGCGCCTGCGTGTACGGGTGGGCGGTGTCCTCGAGGATGGCGTCGGTCGGCCCGACCTCCGCGATGTCGAACGCGTACATCACCGCGATCCGGTCGGCGATGTCCGCCACCAGCGGGAGGTCGTGGGTCACGAACACGAGCGTCAGGTCGTACTTCTCCTTGATCTCGTAGAGGAGGCTGATGATCGACCGCTGCATGAGGAGATCCAGCGCCGCCGTCGGCTCGTCCATCACGAGCACCTCCGGGTCGAGGATCAGGCCGAGCGCGACGAGCGCGCGCTGTTTCATCCCGCCGGACAGCTCGTGGGGGTACGACTCCAGCACGAGGTCGGGGTCGAGATACAGGTCCGAGAGCAGTTCGCGGGCGTGTTCGATCCCCTCGTCGATGTCGTAGTCGTGAGTTCGGAGCGTCTCGACGAAGTGCGTCCGGACGGTCATCGTCGGGTTGAACGCGCTCTGTGCGCCCTGGATGACGAAGGAGATCTCCTCCCACCGGAGCCGCTTGAGCTCCTCCCGGTCGGCGTCGACGACGTTCACCGGCTCGCCGTCGTCCGGGTGGTAGATCACGTCCCCGGAGAGCTGTCCGGGGTCGACGACGGCGTCGAGCATGGAGGAGGCGAGCATCGACTTGCCGCTCCCGCTCTCGCCCACGACCCCCAGGATCTCCTGTCGTCTGACGTCGAGGTCCACGTCGTCCAGGACTTTCGACTCACCTCGCTCCATTCCGAAGGTCACCGACGCGTCCCGTACCTCCAGGATCACGTCGTCACCGGCGTCGGCCGAACCGACGCCGCCCTCGGTCGTGTGTCGGGTCTTGCTCATGCGAGTCAGGTGGTGGCCAACTATTCCCACACGTCAAGTAAAAGTACCGGTGGCCGGGGTCAGCGGTTGTTGGCGTGGACCTCCCGGAGGAGCGACCCGAGTTCGTCCCCGAGGCGGTCGAAGAGGCGCTCGCCCTTCTCGGCGCTCGCGTCCGACGGCGCTCCGATGGCGCCGGTCTCCGAGTACTCGTCGAACCCGCGGTAGACGGAGACGGCCCCCCCGCCGAAGAGGTCCTGGAGGCCCCGGTCGTACGGTTCGTCCAGATTTGGAGCGTCCATCGCGTCCTCGCGGACGAGGTCGGGGCGGAGGTGGAGCATCAGCGAGGTCTCGAACTCCCCGCCGTGGGACATCCCGCCCGTCTCGCTGTCGCGGACCTCGTCGACGAATCCCTCGGCGAGGTCGAAGTAGGTCAGTCCGAGCACCTCGGCCTCCGGGTGGTCGGCGCCGACCGTGCTGGTCGCCGCCCCGACGAGCGGCTTGTTCCCGCCGTGGCCGTTCACCAGCACGAGGGCGTCGAACCCGTTCGACAGCGCCGCGTCCGCCACGTCCTCGACGGCCTCGCGCATCGTCTCGAACTCGAGCGTGAGCGTCCCACCGAACGCGAGGTGATGGGGCGAGTAGCCGGCCCAGAAGGGGGGCGCACAGAGGATCGGCACGTCGTCGGCGACCCGCTCGACGCCCTCCTGTGCCACGGCGTCGGCGAGGATGGTGTCGGTCGCCACCGGGAGGTGGTGTCCGTGCTGTTCGATACTGCCGATCGGGAGCACGAGCACCGAGCCGTCGGCGTCCGCCGTTTCGACGATCTCGGGTGCCGTCCGTCCGGCCCAGGCGCTATCGGCCGCTCCCAGACAGTCGTAGGCCATGGCACACCGTTGTCGGACGGGGCGAAAATACTTTTCCGTCCACCGGGGTGACCGCAGCGGTCGTCGAGGGTCCGGGGGTCAGCGGAGGTCGTCCGGGACCCGGTCGTCGCCGATCACGTCGGCACAGGTCTCGCCCGGGCGGACCAGGTCGACGCCGCCACCCTCGCGGACCAGCACCACGGGCGGTTTCGGCGTCGCGTTCGTGTGCGAGGCCGACCCGAGCGAGTACGCGCCCACGCGGTCGACGACGAGGCGGTCACCCACCCCGAGTTCCGGGAGGGCGACGTCCTCCCGGATCACGTCGCCGGTGTAACACAGCGGCCCGGCCACGTCGTAGGTCCGCGCCGGTTCGCCGCCGTCGAGGGCGTATATCGGATACTGCCAGTGGGACCCGACCGCGTTGGTGCCGACGTCGAGGACCGCGAACGCCCCGGCCGGCGTCTCCTTGACCGCGCCGACGGTCCCCACCAGCGCTCCCGCAGTCCCGACGAGTCGGCGCCCGGGTTCGAGGAACAGCCTCGGACGCGACAGCCCGTGTTCGGCACAGCTTGCTTCGACCGCGGCCGCGATCGCCTCGACGATGGCGTCGGTCTCGGGCACCGCCTCGTCGTATCGGACCGGGAGCCCGCCGCCCATGTCGAGCACGTCGATCTCGACGCCGAGGTCGTCGCGGATGTCGGCCGCGAAGTCGAGCATCGCCCGCGTCGCCACCGCGTAGGGCTCGACTCCCCGGATCTGACTCCCGATGTGAAGTTGCACGCCCGCCAGCTCCACGCGGTCGCTGTCGGCGATCCGCTCGGCGACCGCCATCGCTCGCCCGGAGTCGATGTCGAGGCCGAACTTGCTCTCGCGGGTCGCCGTCGCCACGTCCGGGTGCGTCGGGACCTCTATCGCGGGGTTGCCCCGGAGCAGTACTCGCGGGACGGTCCCGGTCGCGCTCGCGGCCGCCTCGATCCGGTCGAGTTCGGCCGCGTTGTCGACCAGCAGGTGGCCGACGCCCGCCGCCAGCGCGCGCTCGATCGCCGCCGCGTCCCGGTTCATCCCTGTCAGGATAGTGTCCCCCGGGTCGAACCCGGCCCGTCGCGTCGCCGATAGCTCGCAGCCGGAGTACGCCTCGGCGCCACAGCCCTCGTCCGCGAGGACGGAGAGCACGCCGAGGTTGAAGTTCGCCTTCGCGGCGAAGTGGACGCGGGAATCGGGGTAGTGGTCGTCCAGCGCGCCCCGCAGTGCGCGGTAGTTCCGCCGCAGGTCCGCCTCGAAGAAGACGAACAGCGGGCTGCCGTACTCCGAGAGGGTCGGCTCGCGTTCCGCCAGCCGTTCACGACGCTCGCGGGCGTCCTGGTCCATACTCCCCGTGGCGCCACCAGTCACGAAAAGCTATCCCCGCCGCGGAAGATACCGAACAGCCACCCGCCGTGGAAAGGTTTGAGGCAAGCCCGCGCCTCGGGGCGGGTATGCGACCGGGCACGCCAGCCGTCGAGACGCGCGAGGCGCTCTCCCGTCACGTCACCGGCTACGCGGACCGTATCGACGGCCGCCTGGGAGCCTTCGTCGCCGTCCTCCGCAGCGTCGACGACGTCGACGCGGTCGTCGAGTGGTGGGCGAGCCGCGACTGAACAGGTGAAACTGACTCGGGAGTTGACTCAGGGCAGCTCGTCGAGGTACGCCTCCCAGACCGCGTCGGGGTTCTCGCAGGCGATGCTGGAGATGGAGCGGCAGGCGTCGTAGCCCCACATGAACACGCTGTCGACGCCGCTGTCGCACGCGGTCCGCGTCGCCGTCCGGACCTCCTCGACCCGCTCGGGGTCCCCGTCGAGGCGGAACCCCTGGATCCAGATCTGGCTCCGGATGCCGTGGTCGTCGGCCAGGTCCGCGACCGTCTCGGAGAACGAGCCGACGAACGACTCGACGCTCCCCTCCTCGAAGGCGCCCCAGTAGGGGTCGGTCGCCAGCACGTCGAGGTCGTCGCTGGCGGCCAGGTCCGACCAGTCGCGGAGGCCGTGGTCGGCGTCCTCGCTGGGCAGCAGGCAGACGGCGTTCTCGGCGCCCTCCTCGCCGGCGACGGCCATCATCTCCCGCAGAAAGTCCAGCAGCGACTCCTCCCGGAACGCGGCGACCGCCTCGGTGTGTTCCTCGGGCATCGGCTCGCCGTGGCGGTCCGCGAAGCGCTCGCGGCAGTGCTCGCACCGACAGCCCCACGCGTCGTCGGGGTAGTCCTCGTCGTACCAGCCGGTGATGTACCAGTGCGGTTCGTCCCAGAACAGCACGTCGGCGCCGAGCCCGGCCGCGTCGCGCGTCCACTCGCGCATGAACGCGCGGAACTCCGGGTGGTTGAAACAGGCCGCCGGCACCGCGTCACCGGTCGAGAGTTCCTGTCGGGCACCCGGATTGCGGCCGATGAACTCCGAGAGGGCCTCGCCGCCGAACACCCGGCCGACGCCCCACGGGTTGACGTACACCGTCAGGTCCCGCTCGTGGCTGGCGTCGACGACGTCCGCCATCGTCCCCTCGTAGTACCGCTGGTCGCGCTCGCTGAACGTGTGCAACACGGCGTTCAGTCCCTCGTCGACGAATCGGTCGAGGTCCCGTTCCACGTGATTCCGGTCTCTGACGCCGAAGTAACTCGTCCCTCGCTCCATGGCTACCGGACCGTCACCGACGAGCGCCATAAAATTTCGGTCGCGACGGGGCGCCGCTGGGTCGGCTGTCGGCGTTCCCGGTCGAACGGCGCTCGTCGCAGGGCGTCACTCCGGCGCGAGTTCCACGATCCAGAGCGAGTCCTCGCCGGTCGGATCGACGACGACTCGGCCGTCCCGCCGGTCGCACGGTACCGGTTCGTCGGCCACCAGGTCCCGGGCCGCGTGGGCGCCGTCGAGGTCGACCGCGAACGACGGCGCGGACGCCCCGTCGTGGTCGAAGGCGAACAGGAGGCGGGACTCGGCCGCGGTCTGGAGCCGCGCCTCGACGGTCCGGTCGTCGCCGACGCCGGAGACGGACACGGGGGCGCGGACGCCGGCCTGCTCGCGCACGCCGTCGAGGAGCGCCGCGGCCCCGTCCGCCTCGCCCCCGGTGGCGTCGTTCGCCTTGCCGAACAGGCTGCCGGCGAGCGTCGCCCGCCCGTCGCCGTACTCGTTGGTCACGACTGCGGGCGTCCCGTCGTCGAACTCGGCGACGGCCGTCCCGTCGGTCACGTCGAGGGCCTCCTGGAACGCGGACCCGGTGACGGCGTCCCCGACCGACAGCGACCCGAGAACGTCGTGGTCCGCGGTGACGGTGGCGGTCGGTCGCTCGACCTCGCGGATCCAGCGCTCCTCGCAGCCGAACAGGTCGGCCAGGCCGTGGCCCGGGATGGCGTCGTTCAGGGTGCCGTCCACGTCGTTCCAGGCGGGCCGGACCGACGCGTAGAGGTGACCGCCGTCGCGGACGTACTCGCGGAGGCTCGCCGCGGTCGCCTCGGAGAGCATGATCGGGAGCGGGAAGTACAGCGCGTCGTAGGGGAGGTCGCCGGCGCGCAGGTCGCTGCCGTGGACGAAGTCGGCGGGGACGTTCTCGTCGAACAGCACGCGATAGATGCCGGTGAGCGCGTCGCGGTACATCGCGGGGTCCCCGTCGTCGCGGGCGGGCTCGCGGGAGGCGAGCAACATCTTCAGCGTCTCGACGCTGTAGACGAGGCCGACGTCCGCGTCGACCGGGCGACCGGCAGCGAACAGGTCCATCTCGCGGTCGACGGTCGCTGCGAGGTCGCCCGCCGACCGGACGCGGTCGGTGACGGACCCGTCGGCGTCGGCCAGCCCGAACCCCGAGGTCTCGTAGCCGCAGCTCATCGGGTACCAGGCGTAGTAGTTCAGCCCCTTCGCGCCGCGGCTCAGCGCCGTCCAGCCCCACAGCGCGACGTCCTCGGGCGTGACGGGCTCGCCGAAGCGCATCCCGGTCGTGCCGTGGCCGCCCTGGAGCTCGCCGATCCAGAAGTCGGCGTCGTTGGCCTCGGACGCGCTCCTGGTCGCGTCGAGCGCCGCGGCGCGGGTCGCCGGGTCGAGCGGCATCGCGTCGCCGGTGTGTTTGGGGTACATCGAGGTCCCCCAGACGTCAACCTCGTCGGCGACGCGCCAGTCGTCGGGGTTGCCGTACCACGACAGGGGGAGCGTGAAGACCGACGTGATCGCCGCGTGGCTGGAGAGGACGCTCTCGGCGTCGACCTCGCGGACGGTCTCGCGCCGCCAGGCGAGGTCGTCGGCGATCTTCTCGAGGGTGTACTCCTGCCAGTCGAGCAGGTCGGCGTACGTCGAGAGCGTGACGTACTTCGGCGGCGTCACCTCGTCGAAGCTCCCGTACGTGCGGTACCACTGCTCGTTGAGGTCGTCGACGTCGTCGTAGCGCTCGCGCAGCCAGTCGCGGAACCGCTCCCGGCTGGCCGGGCTGTAGTCGAACCACGCGACGTCGAACGGGAGCCACTCCAGCCACGTCCACTGGACGATGTGGGGCTCGCTCCAGAGGTCCCAGGCGTGGAACGCGGGGTGGTCGGCGACGTGGCCGGCCACGCGGCGGAGCATCTCGCCGGCCCGCTCGCGCACCTCGGGGTGGTCGAGCGTGACCCCCGGCGACGCCTGCGGGTCGATCTGGTCGCCGTTCTGGGCCGTGTAGCGGGCCTCCGGGTACCGCCGGTGGACCCAACTCGGCGCCGACTCGACGTAGAGCTGGAAGATCGCCCGGAGGTCGTGGTCCGCGGCGAGGTCGAGGAGGTGGTCGACCCGGTCGACCGCGTACTCGCCGGGTTCGGGTTCGAGCGACGCCCAGTCGACCCAGAGGCGGACCGCGTTGAACCCCTGCTCGCTGATCGACTCGAAGTCGCGCCCGGCGCGTCGTCGGCTCTCCTCGGTCGAGGTCGGCATCATCGGGGCGCGCGCCCGGTTCTCGCCGTACCACACCGAGACGGGAAGGAAGTCGCTCATCTGGACACGGATCCCCAGTCTGCGCGGCGGGTCTAATAGCTTTCTGCGGGCTCGACTTCGGCGACCCGCGGCGCCGGCGCTCACCAGTCGGTGACGCTGCCGTCGTTCAGCCGCCAGACGGGGTACTCCCAGACGGACTCCCTGCTGGCGAGGTCCCGGACCTGCTCCTCGTCGATGGCGACCCCGAGCCCGGGATCCGACGGCAGGTCGAGATAGCCGTCCTCGAAGTCGAAGGCGTCGGTGTTCGCGACGTACTCGTACGTGTCGGCCGTCTCGTGCGTCTCGGAGCCGTGGTCCTGGATGAGGAAGTTCGGGACGTGCGCCGCCACCTGCAGCGACGCGGCGAGCGCGATCGGTCCGATGGGACAGTTCGGCGAGACGGCCACGTCGTAGGTCTCGGCCATCCGCGCGATGTTCACGACCTCGGAGATACCCCCCGCGTGGGAGACGTTCGGCTGCACGACGTCGACGGCGTTCTCCTCGAAGAGCGGGCGGTAGTCCCAGCGCGTGTACAGCCGTTCGCCGGTCGCGACCGGCGTGACCGTCTCGCGGGCCACGTCGCCGAGGAGATGCCCGTGTTCGGGGAGCACGGGTTCCTCGACGAACAGCAGCCGGTGCGACTCCAGGGCGTCGAGGAGCCGTCGCGTCATGGATTTCGACGCGCGGCCCCGGAAATCGACGGCGACGTCGACCTCGGGACCGACGGCGTCCCGGACCGTCTCCACGCGGTCGACGATCCTGTCGACGACGGACGGGCTGTCGATGTGTTCGAGCGGCTCGCTCGCGTCCATCTTGACCGCGGTGTAGCCGTTGTCGACCAGGTCCCTCGCCTCGGCGGCGATCTCGTCGGGCCGGTCGCCGCCCGCCCACTGATACACCCGGATCCGCTCGCGAGCGGCGCCGCCGAGCAGCTCGTACACCGGCTTCCCCAGTTCTTTGCCCTTGATGTCCCACAGCGCCTGGTCGATGCCGGCGATGGCGCTCATCAGGACGGGCCCGCCGCGGTAGAACCCGCTGCGGTACATGGCCTGCCAGTGGTCCTCGATGGCGAGCGGGTCCTCGCCCAGGACGACGCTCTCCATGTACTCCTCGACGGCGGCGCGGACCGCTCTCGTGTGTCCCTCGACGACCGGCTCTCCCCACCCGGTCGTCCCGTCGCTCGCGGTGACCTTGAGGAACAGCCAGCGCGGCGGGACCTCGAACAGGTCGAAGCTCGTGATCTCCATGCGTCGTCATTCGCGGCGACCGAGAAAAGTGTTGGAGCCCGTCCACGTCGACGTCCCTCGGTGACACCGGTTCGTTTCTCACGTCGAAACGCCGAGATATAGACCGCCGGTATCGCATCTCCGCCTCGGCAGTGAACCCGAACGTCCCGGCCCTGCGGGCGGCCCCGTGACGGCCGGACTCGACCACTGGCGCGCGTGTCCCCGCGTCGCCGGCTCACGGTATGGAACATATATTATGCTCGCGCGTGCGTGGCCAGCGGCTCGCCGGACCGAACTGGCGATACCGAACGTTCACGCGGAGTAAACACTATAACCGCGGTTCGAGAAGTCACGACCATGACAGGAGACAGCGAGGCCGTCTCAACGGTGCAGGCGTCGAAGACGACCTTCGGCGTCGTCGAAGCACTGAGCGAACTGGGGGGCGCCGGCGTCACCGAACTGGCTACCTACGCCGGCCTGCCGAAGAGCACCGTCTACAAGCACCTCGCCACGCTGCAGGAGATCGGGTACGTGGACTCCGACGAGGGGGACTACTACCTGACGGACAAGCTGGCGACGGTCGCCCAGGGCGGGGATTCCGACGCGGAACGCCCGGAAGTCACCGAGGAAGTCGACCGGCTGTCGGAGACCTCCGGAGAGATCGCCGGCATCCACGTCGTCCAGAACGGACGGGGCGTCGACGTGTACCGGACCGGCCAGGACAGCGACGACCCGGAGTTCCAGAATTCCGAACACCTCCACGCGACGGCGCCCGGCAAGGCGATCCTCTCCCGACTCCCCGAGGGTCGGGTCGACGAACTGCTCCCATCACAGAAACTCCCACAGCTCACGGAGAACACGATCACCGACCCGGCCGTCCTGCGGGAGGACCTCCGGCGCGTGGGCGAGCGCGGGATCGCGTTCGACCGCGAGGAGCAGGAACCTGGCGTTCGCGGTATCGCGGCCCCGCTGGAGCGCCGAGCGAGCGGACCGGTCGGGGCGCTATACGTCTACGGACCGGCGGATCGGCTGACGAGCAAGCGGTTCGACGAACACCTCCCCGGACTGCTGTTGCGGTCGAAAGACGCCGTCGAGGACGCGTTCGACGCCGCGGACGGACGATGAGCCCCGCCGCCCTGCTCGTCACGTCGGCGTTTCCGCTGTGTGGACGATGTACTTAAAAAAGATCGAACGTTCGATGGGTAGTTCGACGCCGGCGCATCCGAGACTATCGGTTACCGTCGCGCGGGACCAGCCATCCGGCGGGTCTAGTCGTCCCCGTCGGGCACTTCGCGGTTGACCTCGAAGTCGACCGTCGCGAGCGAGCCCGCGTCGACGCGGACCTTCTCGTTGCGCGGACCGGCGACCTCGCCGGGTTCCACCGAGACGTGATACCGCCCGGGATCGAGGCCGACGAAGCCGAACCAGCCGTTGCCGGTCGTCTCGGTCGTCGCGACCACCTCTCCCCGGCGTTTCGCGCGCATCGTCGTGTCGTCGACCGGGTCGCCGTCGCGCGTCTCCACGACGCCGGCGACGTGGGCCTCCTCGGACTTCCAGGGCATGTCCGGGACCTCGGCCGGCTCGGCGAACAGCGGCTCGTCGGCGCCGGTCGGGTCGGACTCGGTCAGCGCCTCCTCGAGCGCGGAGCGCCCCTCGGTCGGCGTTTCCTCGCCGGACAGCACGGCGTTCGAGGGGTTCGCGTACGAGTAGCCGTTCCAGCCGATCGACTCGTTCCCGTCGGTCCCGGCGTCCACGGCGGTGCGGATCTGCGCGACGTTGTCGGCCCTGTCGTTGAGATACAGCGCCGACCCGACGGCCACGTCGCGGTCGAACTGGTGGTCGACGGCGAAGTCCGCCCAGTCGGCGAACATCTCGGAGTCGCCGCCCCGCTTGTAGTTCATCGGGATGTTCGTGTCGAGGATCCCCTCCTCCATCCACGCGGGCCAGTTCTGGAGGACCTGGAAGTAGGCGCCCGTCGCGGCGAACCCGCCGTCGCGCTCCTGGGGCCCCTTCCACCAGGTGATCGTGTCGGCGGTGAGGCGGACGTCCGGGTCCGCCTCGTAACACTCCAGGTAGATCCGGCGGACGAGGTTCGTGATCTGCTTGCGCCGCCAGGCCTCCCACTCGTCGTCGGTGTACTCGGGGCGGTCGTCGCGGCCGGTGGCGTCCCGGAACCGGTCGAGCGCGACCTCGTTGTACCCCCAGACCTGGTAGAGCTCCTCCTCCGGCGTCGGGTACCGGATGTAGTCGAGGTTGATACCGTCGACGTCGTAGTTCTCCACGATGCTCCGGGCGGTGCGGGCGATGTAGTCGGCCGCGCCGGGGTGGCCGGGGTCGAAGAAGTACTGGTTGTCGCCGCTGTGGACGGCGCCGTCCTCGCGGACGCTGACCCACGGGTCGTCGCTGTCCGGCCCGTGGCGGTTGAACGCGTGGTCGTCGGCTTCCGGCGGCTCCGCCCGGTTCCACATCTGGTTGACGACCATCCAGGCGTGGACCTCGATGCCCGCCTCGTCGGCTTCCTCGATCAGCGCCGCCAGCGGGTCGAAGTCATCGGCGATGTCGGCCTCGGTCCGCGGCGGCAATGCCTCGTCGCCGAAGAAGTCGCCGCGCCGGACGACCTCGGCGACGATAGCGTTGAGGTTTGCATCCCGGGCCTCGTCGACGAGCGTCGACACCTGTTCGGGGGTGTACAGCCCGTCGTTGAACGCGTCGACCCAGTAGCCGCGGAACTGGCCGTCGGAGCCGTCGCCCGCGTCCGTGTCCGCGGCCACGGTTCCACTCCCCCCGACGAGGAGCGCGGAGCCGGCGGCGGCCCCCTTGAGAACGTCTCGGCGGCGAGGCGTCACGAGCGACCCTCCGCTCGCCGCGAGCGATTCGGAACTGTCGCCACTGGTGGAGTGCTTGCTAACATACTCCACAGGAAAATACTGCCACCTGGCATTTAAAATTACTGTATCCGTGAACAGTTTCGCGGAGAGCGACGCCGTCGAGCCCGCTACCCGGAGTTCCCGTTCCGTTCGGACTGTTCCGCGTGGTCCGGGGGGACCCAGCGGTCGTCCTGCATACGGATGAGGTCGTGCATCTCGAGCAGTTCCAGATACTTCCGGATCTCCCACGGGTCGTCCAGTTCGAACTCGACCGCGTCGTAGATCTCGCTCCGGATCCCGCCGCCCGTGCGATTGACCGCCGACAGCGTGCTCTCGAGGTTCTCGACGATCCTGTCGACCTCGCTGTGCTGGCGGGCCTCGGGATGATCGACGCGTTCGAACACGCTCGCGTACGTGCCCTCTATCGTGAGTGATACCGTGGGTTCCGGGCCCGAGTAACGCGATCCGGAGGCCCCCCCGGCAGGACCACCCCCACGACCGGCCTCCCCGTCGGGTTCCTCGGGGTCCGACACGCCACCGGACGCGGCGTCGGCGTCCGCTCGCTCGCTCGGCTCCGCGGCGTCGCCCCGACCGTCCGGGTCGTCCCCGGAGTCCCGCTCTTCGACCTCCGGATCGCTGTCGCCGGGACCGCTCTCCGTCTCGCCCGGGCCGCCGTCGATGTCGTCTGCCATGCAGACGCGTGGCAGGCGGACGACCATAGGATTATCCCCGGCCGCGGCGACGGCCGTCGGCCGAGTTCACTCCGCCGGCGGGCGGTACCAGCGCGCGGCCGCGAACGGGGCCCGCTCCGACGGCCCTGTCGCCGGCTCTCGGTGGGAACCGAACCCCGTGACTCCAGGGACGACCGAGCCGGATTCAGGCCAGGACGTTCGAACAGGGTGAACGGATCCGGCGTCTCACGAAACTGCGGGGGAGGCCGCAATGCGCCCGCGGATCTGAAATGAACGTACATTATATACTGAATTGAACACGTGTGTTCGGCTAGATAGCCCCAATTCTTGCGCGACGTTCGAACAAGGTGAACAGATTTATCACGGTCTCCTCGGTGAAACACGCGTATGAGCAAAGTGCCGGTCGACGCGGTCGAGACGTCCCTCGGGATACTGGCCGAACTAGAGGAGCGCGCGCCGCTGGGGGTCACGGAACTCGCGGCCAGTCTCGACACGCCGAAGGCGACCGTCTACTACCACCTGCAGACGCTGGAAGACCACGGGTACGTGACCGACGGGGAGGACGGGTACGAGATCGGGCTCCGCGTGCTGGAGCTGGGCGGACGCGCCCGCAATCGGCGGCAGCTAACGGGCGTCGTCGAGCCCAACCTGCAACGGCTCGGGACGGAGACGAACGAGATCGCGGTCTTCGCGGTCGAAGAGAGAGGGACACCGGTTCTCCTCCACGTCGAACGGCCCACCGGGCTCACGACCGCAGTCGACGTCTCCGTCGGCATGCATCTCCCGGTACACGGGAGCGCCGTCGGGAAAGCGCAGCTCGCAGCGATGCCGGCCCACAGGCGGGACGCGATACTCGCCGACCACGGCTTCGAGGCCCACACCGCCGAGACCGTAACGTCCGAGGCCGAACTGCGGGACCGACTGGAGACGGTCCGGTCGGAGGGGCACGCGTTCGACCGCGGCGAGTTCGACCCCGACATTCACAGCGTCGCCGCCCCGGTGATGGACGAGAGTGATTCGGTCGCCGGCGCCGTCGGTATCGTCGGCCCGTCCTCGCGGCTGTACAGCGATCGGTTCGCTCACGAACTCCCGCACCTCGTCGAACGGTTCGCCGAACGGATCGAGTACGAACTCTCCTCGTGAACGCGACCGCGGGCCGCGTGCGGCGCTACTCCTCGAGCTCCGTGACGTACGGCTGACCGCAGGTCGGACAGTCCCGGTAGTCGGACTCGAACTCGTCGCCACAGCGGATGCATCGATAGGTCGTCTCGTCGGTATCGGACCGCCCGAGCAGCCGTCGGAGCGCGCGCATCGGATTCATTGTCGGTTGTCGGTCGACCCACGCGTTCGGGAGTGAATAAACCGCAGGTCCGTCGGCGGACGATCCGTCGCGTTCGCGTAGATCACGTGGCACGACCACGCCAGTAAATTACAGTGATAGCTTTGTAATTTCTCGTCTCTCCCCGATTCGACCGCAGCCCGATTTGATATTACAATATTAGGACTGTAATTGAATACCCGACCTGTCCTGGATGTCTGTGTTTCGCGGGCGTCGTTCCGAGAGGGAGCACCGACTGCCGATATCGTTCGAACAGTTCGAACGGCCGTGATCGCGGCCTGCTCGGTCGAAACGAGCGGTGCCACCGTTCCCGGGACGACGCGATCCCGAGCGTCGGTAGCTTTAATCCGCGCCGAAGTCAGATACGGTCGAATGGAGATCACCGATCTCAGCGCGTTCGTGGTGAACGTCGACGTACTGGACCGCGCCGACGGCGGGATCGCACCGTACGTCACGAACCACGGCCAGGTAACCGACGTCGACAGGGTCGTCGTGCGGGTCGGCACCGACGCCGGTATCACGGGCTGGGGCGAGATGCGGACGTTCCTCTCGCCCGAGGCGACGAAGTCGATCCTCGAAGACGGCATCGAACCGTGGGTCGTCGGCCGCTCGCCGTTCGAGGTGGAGAGCCTCAGGCGCCAGCTGTTCATCGAGTACACGAACGCCGACATGTTCTTCGCGCCCGTCGAGATCGCGTGCTGGGACATCGTCGGGAAGGACCTGGGGAAACCGATCTACGAACTGCTCGGCGGCTGGACGGCGCCCGACGCCACCGGGCGGACCGACGCGCCGGCCCGGGAAGAGACCCAGCGCGTCGACGCGGCGTACTGTCTGGGGATCCTCCCGCCCGAGGAGTCGCGTGACCACGCGGAACGCGCACTCGAAGACGGCTACTCCGTCCTGAAAACCAAGGCCGGACGCGACTGGCGTGACGACGTCGACCGGATCGTGGCCATGCACGACGCCGTCGACGGCGAACTCGACTTCAGGCTCGACCCGAATCAGGGGTGGTCACTCGAGGATGCGGTGCGCGTCGGCGCCGCGCTCCAGGACGAGGGCGTCTATCTCCAGTACATGGAACAGCCGATCCGCGTCGACGCCCACGCCTCCCTCACGCGGCTCCGACAGCGGACGACACAGCCGATCGGGCCCAACGAGGACACCTACATCGCCCGGAACCTCCGTGAGATGATCGAGCGCGGTGCGCTGGACGTGGCCGTGCTGGACATGACACCGGCCGGCGGTATCTCCGCCGTTCGGCAACTCGCCGGTATCGCGGAGGACGCCGGTGTTCCTGCCGCCCACCACTGCGCCTTCGATCTCGGGATCCGGACCGCCGCTATCGCGCACGCCGTCAGCGGGATCCCCGGCTTCACCCTCCCGATGGACACCGTCTACTACGCCTGGACCGACGACATCCTCGAGGAGCCGCTCACGATAAGAGACGGGAGCATCGTCGTTCCCGACGGACCCGGCCTCGGAGTCAGCGTAGACGAGGACAGACTCCGTGCCCACCGAGTTGCGTGAGCACCACGTCCGCCGTCGGCGTTCCCCTCCTGGAGGCGGTTCGAAGCGAACCCGCCCGAGCGAACGCGCCGGAGGCCGATTTCCACGCTCCGGCGATCGGCCCCCGACGGTCCGTTTCCCGTGATACCACGGATCGAGCCCCGGACGCGACCCCCGCTCTCCCTCGACCGATCGGGTCGCCGATGGTCGTCCGTCGAGGGCGGTCCAGGCCGGATCAAAGACCCTCGACGAGAGGTTATATAATAATATTGTTATGAATGCTGAATTGACTGTATTGCAGCATCGGAGAGATAATGACCGGGTAGAGCCCGATCGATCACCGAGTCTCGTTGCGGTCCACGACGCCACCCCGCTGAAAGAAGCCCGTCACCGACACGGTCTCGATCTCTGATTCGGACGCAGTAGAAATCAGAACAGCTTGAATGGACTTCTCGAGAGATAAGTGCGTACGAATGCGGTCTCAAACCGTCTCAGTCACGATATCTAGAACCCACCGACAACCGGCTCAGATCCGTCACGATCGCGTGGAATCAGCTCACCTGAACGCGATCTGACGATCCGACCTGCTCAGATACGAACGCCACGGAGATCACGACAGTGTCTAAATCATAATTTATTCGTAAGAAGTGAGAATCAGTCTCATTTCAGATATTTCAGTCACGCCGGTCCAGCGGCCTCCGATGACTGGCTCAGACCCGCCGCGTTCACGTGGCCTAGTTTATACGCTGAACAGGGGCAATACCACGGCCTGAAGGCCGTGGATACGCGCCGTCACTCAGTGACCCGTCCACCGATACTGACAGGGCGGGATATTCCACAACAGACATCTCCTTTATATTCTCCGTTTCACGCCGTCGGCGATCCGAACGACTCGTAGCCGGCGGTGGCGGTCAGCGACCGGGAGCCACACTTGTTGCACTCCGGGGCTTCGAGGTCGGTGACCTGCTGTACGTGCTGGCAGTCCTCGCAGACGACTTCGCGCATGGCTACATCACTGTCTCAGACCCCCTTGAATGGGGAACGACGTTGCTCGGATTCCGAATAGTTCGAACCGTCCCACCGGGCGATGGGGGGCGCATAATCCGGCGGGAGACGTTCGGAGAGCGCCGTTGCGGGACCCCTCCGAGGACAGGCCACAGAGGCGTGATACGTGACGATATCGGAGCCGTAGGGAGTGATTTTCCGTCGGTAACTCCCGGTTTCGAGCGTCGGGATCCGGAGTGCCGGAACACCGCCGGAGCGCGGTGGTCGCGACGGCGCCGAGCGCGGAGCGAGCGGGAGTACGGTCGGATTTCGGCCGACGGGCCGGCCAGTCGACGGGTCGTTCACCGGAAACGCGGTGTGGGGTCGGACCGGGATCCGAGCGCGGATCTCCGAGGGGAACGTATTTGTGGACCGACACGCAGTGATCGGTAAGCAGATGGCAGTCCTGGACGACCTCTCGGGGTTCGAGTTCGAGGACCTGATGGAGGACGTGTTCCGGAACCTCGGGTACGAGCGGGTGCGCCAGGCAGCGAAGACCGCCGACGAGGGGCGGGACATCCTCATGGAGGAGGTCGTGAACGGGACGCGCCGGGCGGTCGTCGTCGAGTGCAAGCACACGGAGTCGGTCGGGCGGCCGGTCGTCCAGAAGCTCCACTCGGCGATCGCGACGTTCGAGTTCGACGGGCCGAAACGCGGGATGGTCGTCACGACGGGGCGGTTCACGGGACCAGCCGAGGAATACACAGCCGAGCTGGAGCGGACCGGCGACCCCTATCCGATCGAGCTGGTCGACGGAACCGACCTGCGGGAGATCGCCGAGGAGGTCGGGCTGGACCTGTACAACGGCCGGATCGAGATCCTCTGCGACGAGACGCTCCGGCCGTTCGACCCCGCTGGCGGCGTGTACCGGCCCGTCGAGACCGCGCTGCGGGACATCGAGAACCTCGACCCGGCGACGCTGCCGCGGCCCCACGCGGAAGTGACGTTCCGGCCGGTGGTGTCGGTCACCGCCGACGCCGACGCCGTGTTCGAAACCGCCGTCGGGGTGATCCACCGCGTCGACGACCGGACGACCCTCGTCGTCCACGCCGACCGCGGGCACCCGGAGGTCGCGGGCGGGACCGTCGCCCGACTCGTCGAGAACAACTCCCACGCGCGGGTCGAATTGGACGACGACCTGACCGAAGCGTTCGACGCGGTCACCGAGCGACGGTTCGGGCAGACGGAGACCGAGTACAAGGAGTGGACGGTCGACCGCCTGCGCGAGCGGTACGCGACGACGGTCACCTACACCGGCGACAACAACGTGACCTACGAGAAGACCTGCGAGCCGAACCAGTCGGACATCTCGGTCCGCTCCATCGACCCGGTGTACCTGCCGCAGGTCCGTCAGACCGTCGATGCCGGCGAGTACACCTACCCGCTGGAGTACTACGCGGCCGGTCCCTCGCGGGTCACAGTCGAGGACGGGATCCACCGCTGTGTCCACTGCGAGACGGCGGGCGACGACGAGACCTACACCTACTGCGAGAACTGCGGGAGCATCAGCTGTCCGAGCCACACCAGGACCGAGCGCCTGGAGGGCGAGCCGGTGTGTACGGGCTGTGCCGTCACCGAGCGGTTCGCGCTGAAGACCAAGTACTTCTACGACGAGGCCAACCGCGACGCCTTCCGCGAGGAGTACGAGGCCATGCCGGTCCACGAGAAGGCCCGGGAGAACGTGCCGCTGGCCGTCGGCGCCGTCGCGACGGCGCTGCTGGCGCTGGTCGCGCTCGCCGTCTCGGCCGGCCTGGTCTGAGCCGTCGGGGTTCCGACGGCGGGGACGAACCGCCCGCGGCACCTTTTTGGCGGGACCGGGCCACGCTGGGGTATGGACTCGGACCGACCGATCGACTCGCTCGTGGTCCCGGAGTCGGCGATCCGGGAGGCCTGCGGCGAGACGCCGCTGCCGGACCTGGGCGTGATCGAACAGGTCTGGGAGACCGACCCGATACCGACCGGCGAGATCGCCGACAGCGCCGGCGGGGCGTTCGCGTCGCTACCGCTCGACGAGGTGCCCGACGGCGGGGAGGTCGCGCTCGGGGTCGGTAGCCGCGGTATCGCGAACCTCGCCGAGATCGTGGCGGGCGTCGTCGCGGAGGCGCGGGAACGCGGGTACGAACCGTTCGTGTTCCCGGCGATGGGCAGCCACGGCGGCGCGACCGCGGAGGGTCAGCGGGAGATGCTGGCCGAGCTCGGCGTCGACGAGGGGACCGTCGGCTGCGAGGTCCGGTCGAGCATGGACACCGTCGAGGTGGGGCGGACCGCGGACCGTGACGTGCCCGTCGTGGCGGACGCCGGGGCCGTCGCGGCCGACGCCATCGTGCCGATCAACCGGGTCAAGCCCCACACCGACTTCGACGGCCGCGTCGAGAGCGGGCTCTCGAAGATGCTCGTCATCGGCATGGGGAAACAGCGCGGCGCCAAGACCGCCCACGACTGGGCGGTCGACTGGTCGCTGCGGAACATGATCCCCGAGATCACCGAGCGACTGCTCGACGAACTCCCCGTCGTCGGCGGCGTCGCGATCCTGGAGGACCAGCGCGACGACACCGCGCTGCTGGAGGGCGTCCCGCCCGAGGGCTTCCTCGACCGCGAGGCCGAACTGCTCGAACGGGCCTACGACGAGATGCCGACGCTCCCGTTCGACGACATCGACGTGCTCGTCCTCGACCGGCAGGGCAAGGACGTCAGCGGCCAGGGGATGGACACCAACGTCATCGGCCGCCGCCCGTTCGCCATCCAGGAGCCCGAGCCCGACGCGCCCGACATCAAGCGGATCTACACCCGCGGGCTGACCGAGACGACCCACGGCAACGCGATGGGGATGGGGTCCGCCGATTTCGTCCACGCGGACCTCCTCTCGGGGATCGATATGCCGACGACACTCATCAACGCGCTGACGGCGAGCACGACCCGCGGTGTTCGCCTCCCGCCGGCCGTCGAGACCGACCGCGCGGGGCTGATCGCCGCGCTATCGACCATCGGGATCGTCGACCCCGAGGACGTGCGGGTCGTCCGCGCGCCCGATACGATGCATCTCCAGCGGCTGTACGCCTCGCCGGCGCTCGTCGCCGAGGCGCGCGACCGCGACGACCTCCGCGTGGTCGCGGAGCCGTCGCCGATCGAGTTCGACGACGGCGAGTTCGCGGCGCCACCGGCCCGCGAGGCGGCCGCCGACGGGGCAGGAGCGGAGTGAACTCGGGGCCGCCCCTATCCCTCTGCACGGGCCTCGATCGCGTCGAAGACCCGCGACACCGTCCCCTCGCCGAGCGGGGACAGCTCGTAGACCCGGCTGCCGCCGTCGCGGAACTTCCCGACGAGTCCCGCCTCCTCCAGCACGTTGAGGTGGTGATAGAGGTCGTTCTGGCGGCGGTCGAGCGCGTCGGCGAGGTCGCCGCTGGCGACGGTCCCCTCCTGCGAGAGGAGATAGAGGATCGCGAACCGGGTCCTGTCACCCATCGCGTCGAGCCGCTCGACCTCCCGGTCGAAGTCCAGGGAGTCGCCAAGCAACTCCCGCTCGACGCGGTCGTACGCGGCCGGCCGGGTCTCGCCGCCGATCTCTCGTTCGCTCATGGTCGCACCTACCGGCTGCGCCCACTTAGGCTTAACGCGAGTTAAGACAGATCGGTTAGATTGCGGTATAAGTGGCCGCCGCGTGGCGGTACGGACAGGAATGGGCACGCTCGACGCGTATCGGGGAGAGCCGATCCGGGACCGGATCCACGAGTCGCTCCCATACGGCGATCCGTCGGACCCGCTCGTGTTCCTGATGGGGCCGTACCGGCTGCTCGACCCGGACTACCTCTACGACGAGGGCGACTACTCGCTCCCGCCCGACCCGCTCGCCCCCGAGAGCGCGGGAGTCGAACCGGACCGCATCGAGGCGACGCTCCGAACGGTCGCGGAACGGATCTCGGGAGAGACGGACACGACCGCGTTCATCGCGAGTGACGTGGACATCCCGACCCGGACCGAGGTGCAACGGGACGATCTGTCCGAGCCGGGGCTGTCCGTGATCGACCAGTCGGTCGCGTTCGCGAAGGCGAGCGCCGGAAACGCGTTCGTGTTCACGAAGGCGGGGCTCACGACCGGCGTCGGCGCCGAGACGGGCGCCATCCCGGAGTACTTCCGGCTGCGCGACGAGGCTGCGCAGCGCCGCGACCCCCGGACGTTCAAGATACTCTCGGAGGCGGAGCCCTCGGACGACGACAGGCGGACCTACGAGCCGAAGTTCTCCAGCGCGTCGATCAACGAGATGGACGACGCCTACGACATCCGGTTCGGCTACTTCACCTCCCGGGACCACCTCGTCGAGAACCTGGTCGCCTTCGTCGAGTCGTACGTCGAGCCGCTGGCCGACTGACCTCGCCGACCGGCGCCGATCGGCCGTTCTTAGGTAACAATCCGGCCATCCACCCGGCCGGATTGTTACCTAAGACGGTCGCGCCACGGGGGGACGTAGTCGCCAGCGGTGCGGGCACCGACGAGTATCGGCGTCGACCCGCGGAGCACCTGCCCGGGGGACCGAACGAGGGGTCCCGTCGAAGGCGCTCAGGCGACGGCGAACTCGTAGGTCCCGGCGCCGACCGCGACGACCAGCGCGTCCCCCTCCCGCGCGACCGAGGTGACGCCGTCGGGCCGCGAGTCGGTCCCGTCGGCGGACTCGGCCAGCGCGGTCCCGGACTCGCGGACGGTCGCGTCGGCGGCCTCGGGGAGTCGAACCGTCGCCGTCGCAGACCAGGGGACAGTCACCGACAGCGAGTAGCCGTCGTCGGTGCGCTCCCAGGCGCTCGCGAGTTCGCCGTTGGGCGTGTCGACGCTGGCCTCGGCCCACTCCAGGCCGTCGACGAACGCCGGCGCGATCTCGACGTGGTCGGTCACCGGGTCGTCACCGATCCGGAGCCCCGCCAGCGCCTCGTAGAAGAACTCCGAGACGTGGGTGAACGGCGAGTGGTTGAGCGAGTTCATGCCCGACCCGACGCTGTCGTCGGAGTCCCACCGTTCCCACATCGTCGTCGCGCCCTGGCGGTCCATGTACACCCAGCCCGGGCGCTCGGGCTGGCTCACCACCTCGTAGGCCAGATCCGCGTAGCCGTGGGCCGCGAGCGTGTGGATCAGCGGCCGCGTGCCGAGAAAGCCCGTCCGCAGTTTGCCCCCGTCGGCGCGCACCTTCTCCGCGAGGTTGGCGGCGACGCGGTCGACCTCCTCGTCGGGGACGAGACCGAGGAAGAGCGGAACCGCGAACGACGACTGCGTGCCGGGGCCGAACTCGCCCGCGTCGCGGTCGAAAAAGCGGTCGCGGAACGCCGCCGCGACATCCTCGGCCCGGTCGCGGTAGCGCTCGGCGTCGGCGTCGTTGCCGAGCACGCCGGCGATCTTGGCGAACGTCTCGGTCACCTGATAGAGGAAGGCGGTGTTGAACAGGTCGTGGGGGAGGCCGCGGCGGGGCTCGTCGGGGTCGGTATTCTCGAAGGCGAGCCAGTCGCCGTACTTGCCGTACTCGCCGCCGAGGACCCCGTCGTCGGCGACCGCGAGCCAGTAGTCGACGTAGTCGGCCATTCCCTCGTAGTGCTCGCGCAGGACCCCCAGGTCGCCGTCGTGGCGGTAGCAGTACCACGGGAGCATCACGCGGGTGACCGACCACGTCGGGTCAGCGGGGTCCTCCGGCGACTTGTCGGGGATCACGTCGGGGACGTAGCCCATCTCGGAGGCCGCGTCGACGTGGTCCCGTTGCCACTTCTCCTCGAAGCGGACGGCGTCGAAGTTGAAGAGGAGCGCCCGCGTGGATATCTGGGCGTCGCCGGTCCAGCCGAACCGCTCGTCGCGCTGGGGACAGTCCTCGGGGATCCCGTGGGTGTTGCCCCGCAGGCCCCAGACGGCGTTGTGCTGGACGCCCGCGAGGTCCTCGTTCGAGCAGTCGAAGGTCCCGCGGCGGTCCATCGCCGTGTGGACGACCTTCGCGGTCACGTCCGCGGGGCTCAGTTCGCCCGGATACCCCGACACCTGCGCGTAGCGGAACCCGTGGTAGGTAAAGCGGGGTTCGTAGGTCTCGCGGTCCGCGCCGCGGGCGAGGTAGGTGTCGGTCGCGTCGGCGCTGCGGAGGTCGGTCGTCGAGAGGTCGCCCCCCTCGGTCAGCGCCTCGGCGTGGCGGACCGTGATCTCGTCGCCGGCGTCGGCGCCCTCGACGGCGAGTTCGACCCAGCCGGTGAGGTTCTGTCCGAAGTCGAGGATCGGTCCCTCCGGGTGCTCGTGGACAATCTCGGGCTCGAACGTCTCGACGACGCGCATCGGCTCGACGCGCTGGGGACGAAGCGTACCGCCCGGCGCGTCGACGACGGCGGCGGGGTCCCAGTCGGCGTCGCCGTTTCCGTCGTCGCCGTCCGACTTCGGAGCGGCCCACCCCGGCCGTTCGCGCCGGGCGTCGTAGGTCTCCCCGTCGTAGATGTCGTTCCCGACGATGGGACTCTCCGCCGCACCCCAGTCCGGACCGGTGGCGATCCGGCGGGTCCGGCCGTCCGCGAACTCGACGGTGAGGACCGCGCGGGCGCGGGGCGACCCGTCCGCGACCCAGTGGGCGCTGCGCTTGGCGAACCAGCCGCGGCCGAGCCAGATCCCCAGCGCGTTCTCGCCCGCGGTCAGCCGGTCGGTCACGTCGTGGGTCACGTAAGGGACGCGGGACTCGTAGTCGGTCCAGACGGGGTCGAGCCGGCGGTCGCCGACGCGCTCGCCGTTGCAGTACAGCTCGCCGTAGCCGACGGCGGCGACGTGGACCCGCGCCGATGCGACCTCGCCGTCGAGGTCGAACTCCCGGCGGACCAGCGGCGAGGCGGCGGCCATCCGCGACTCGGCGACGCCGTTCACGAGGTGCTCGCGGCCCCAGGCCTCGGTCTCGACGCTCGACGAGGCGGTCACGTCGCCGCCCCGGGCGAGGTCGCCCCCGTCCGGCCCCTCGACGGCGAGCCCCGCGAGCGCGAAACAGGCCCACTCGTCGTGGGATTCGACGCGTCGGTCGGGCCCGTCTGCGGAGGACGGGTCCCCCGACGCGGGCGTCACGGCGGGGAGGTCGGTCGCGGTGACGCGGACGTACCGGCCGCGCGCGCCGCCGACGTCGTGGGTCCGCGTGCGGACCGCCCGCTCGGGCTGGCCGTCCGGCGGGTCGCCGCCACCCGACTCGCCGCCGGGGGCCGAGTCGGCCGACACCTCGGCGACGACGGTCGCCGTCTCGAAGTCGGGGTCGTCGGCGACCTCGACGCGGTAGGTCTCCGGGAAGCCGAACCCGACGAGCGGGTCGTCGTCCCAGGAGGTCGTCACCGCGTAGTCGTCGGGCGTCCGCACGACGGTGACCGGGTCGGCGGGGTGGAGTTCGATCCCGGCGATCTCGCGTCGCTCCCCGAGGTCGACCTGGACCCACGGGTCGGCCCCATCGTCCGCACCGCCCGTGTCGGAGTCGGCGGCCGCGTCTGGGTCGGCGGTCGCGTCGGTGTCGGCGGTCGTGTCGGGGTCTGCGGTCGCGTCGGGGTCACGCCACCGGCTACGCCAGCCGTTCGTGTCGCCCTCGCCGGGCTGGTGGGTGATCCACTCGCCGCGCCAGTCCTCGGGTGCCAGCGCAGTCGCGAACTCCGCGGGGTCGGCCCACGGCGATTCGCCCGCGTCGGTCCACAGCTTCACCGACCAGTAGTAGGTCGCGTCCGCAGCGAGGTCGGGACCGCCGTACGCGATGTTCGTCGCGCGCTCCGAGTCGACGCGCCCGGAGTCCCACAGGTCGCCGCGGCCGGCCGCGACCCGCTCGCGGTCGCGCCCGACCACGACCCGGTGAGCGGTCTGACGCGCGCCGCGGCGGTCGGTCGTGACCCGCCAGCCGAACCGAGGCGAGTCCGTCGGGTCGACGTTGCCCGGCGCCCGCTCGTACTCGACGGTCAGGGCCGTCGGCGCCGGCGCAGTCCGGTCGTCCGCTGTGTCGTGCATGGGCTGTGGCGCGCGGCCAGCCACGTAAAGCGTCGGGACCCGGTACCCGTCGCCGACTGCTCCGCGGATCGACCCGGACCCCGCTCGCGCCACGACGGACCGAGCGATTCAACCGCGTCGCGTCCGTAGCCCGCACAATGACCGAACGCACGTACCGGTGCTCGAGCTGTCTCGACAGCACCGTCACCCGGGGGTTCGACGTGTCCCACCTCTCGGTGACCTGCGCGGACTGCGGCGAGTTCGCCCGGTTCGTCAACGACGACGTGTTCGAGCAGTACCGCGCCTTCGAAGACTCGCCGCCGGAGCACCTCGACTGGGACCGACTCGACCGCGCCGAGAAGTTCCTCGTCAGCGACCGGGTCGTCCGCGAGGGCCGGTCGATCGAGGACTTCGGGATCACCGAAGCGTAGGACCCGAGCAGGCGTCGGACTCGCCGCGGGCGCCCGCTTTTCGAGTCCACCGGGACGGGCCGACGGACCGATCGGAGAGTCTTATGTAACAAACCGGCGCTTCCGGCCGCAAATCGTTACATAAGACCGCGGCGCGAGCCACTCCGACCGGCGCCGAGGGGGAGCGTTTTCCCGCCCGGCCCCGTACTCGCTCGCATGGACGACGACCGACCGGCCGCGCGGATCGGCGCCGCGTTGCGCGAGCGCGGGGAGACGCTCGCCGTCGCCGAGTCCTGTACCGGCGGGCTGCTCGGGTCGACGATCACGGGCGTCGCCGGGTCGAGCGACTACTTCGTCGGCGGCGTCATCTCCTACACGGAGCGGACGAAACGGCAGTTGCTCGCGGTCTCCCGGGAGAGCCTGGGGCGCCACGGCGCGGTGAGCGAGCCGGTCGCGAGCGCGATGGCCCGGCACATCCGCGACGAGACCGGCGCCGACTGGGGCGTCTCGACGACCGGCTACGCGGGCCCGACCGGCGGCGACACCGACACGCCGGTCGGCACCGTCTACATCGGCATCGCGCACGCCGGCAGCGACGGCCGCGACCCCTACGCGACCGTCGAGCACCACCGCTTCGAGGGCGACCGCGCGGCCGTCAAAGAGCGCATCGTCGAGCAGGCACTGCGGTCGGCGCTGTCGGAGATCGAGTCGGTGGCGTAGTCCCGCCGCGACTCCTTCGGTCGCCTCCCGGTCGGGCTACTTGCCGCGAGGACTCCGCCCTCACGGCTCGCCGCCGCTTGACGCCTCGGCGCCACAGCCCTCGACGACGGCCTTCCTCGGGACCACTTCGATCGTCGTCTCCGAGCCGATCCCCGTTCCGCCGTCGACCGCCTCGACGCGGAGGATCACGTCCTCGGGGTTCGCACAGCCGCAGTTGACGAACTCCTCCCACTCGTCGCCGACGGAGACCGGGCCCGCGTGGGCCCACCGGAGGTACCGTCGGTACGTGTGTTCCGTCATATTCTCTTGGAGCCACTCGCTGTCGGCGACCCACCACCCCTCGTCCTCGTCGGGGTCGGTCTCCGGCGACCGGAACGAGACCACGACCCGGTCGGCCTGGTCCTCGACCGTCGACGGGTCGGTCCTGTTGACGGTTCGCTGTTTGGTCGTGTCCATCAGTCTCCGGCCTCCACCGAGATCTGGCGCGTGGTGTCGCCCGAGGTTGCAGCAGTCGATTCGAGCCACGCTTCCGCGTCCAGCGCAGCCATACTGCCCGTCCCGGCAGCGGTCACCGCCTGCTGGTAGTCGCGGTCCATCACGTCGCCTGCAGCGAAGACGCCGTCGACGGCGGTCGCCGTCGTCGCCCAGCCGTCGGCGTCAGCCGTCCGGACGTAGCCGTCGTCGTCAAGTTCGACGGCCGTCTCCCGCAGGAAGTCGGTGTTGGGCTCGTGGCCGATGGCGTAGAACACGCCGCCGACGTCGACCTTCTCGACTGCGACGTCCTCGCCGGCCTCGTACTTCTCGCCCGGGTACCCGTCGGGGTGGGAGACGAGCGTGGCGCCGGTCACGCCGTCCGCTTGCGAACCCCGGATCGCTTCGAGTTCCGTGTTCCAGGCGAACTCGACGTCGCCGTGGTCGCGGGCCCGGTCGGCCATGATTTCCGAGGCGCGGAGCTCCTCGCGCCGGTGGACGACCGTCACGGAGTCGGCGAACTTCGCGAGGAACAGCGCCTCCTCCATCGCGCTGTCCCCGCCGCCGACGACGAGGACGTCGTCGCCGCGGTGGAACGCGCCGTCACAGGTCGCGCACGTCGAGAGTCCGTACCCCATCAGCTCGTCCTCGCCGTCGGCGCCGACCCAGCGAGCGCTCGCGCCGGTCGCGACGACCAGCGCGCGGGTCCGGAGCGTCTCGCCGGTCGACAGCGACAGCTCGAACGGCTGTCCGTCGAGGTCGGCGGCTTCGATACTACCGTGTCGGAACTCGGCGCCGAACTGCTCGGCCTGTTCTCTCCCGCGCCGTATCAGCTCCATGCCGCCGACGCCCTCGGGGAACCCGAGGTAGTTCTCGACGTCGGTCGTGAGCGTCAGCTGGCCGCCGGGCTCGTCGCCCTCCAGCACGAGCGGGGCGAGGTCGGCCCGGGAAGCGTAGACGGCCGCCGAGAGGCCGGCGACCCCGGATCCGGCGACGACGAGGTCCCGTCGTTCCTCGGTCATTTACTCGGTGTACCTCCCGACCAGGGACCGCAACTGATCTTCGCCCTGCACCCCGACGATCTCCTCTACCTGCTCGCCGTCGGCGAACAGGACCAGCGTCGGGACGCCCCGGACACCGTAGGACTGTGCGAGTTGCTGGTTGGCGTCGACGTCGACCTTCGCGACGGTCGCGTCGGTCTCCGCGGCCAGCGTCTCGACGACCGGTTCGAGCATCTTGCAGGGGCCACACCAGTCGGCGTAGAAGTCCACGAGGACGACCTCGTTTTCAGCAACGACTTCGTCGAGATGGGCTTCGCCATCAACGTGGAGCGGTTCGTTCGCAGGCCCGGTGTCGGTATCGGTCGCAGTATCAGTTGCCATCACCATACCGTACGCACCAGCGCCAGTTAAGAGCTTTGGGTTATATTTACAATACTAACCAATATGAGTCGAAACCAGGATTCCGAGAGGTGGTACGAACGGCCGGCGCAGATCAGCTCATCGGTGAGCGGACCGGAGATCCACGCAGAGAAACAACGGCGTTAGCTTTCGGCGGGCGGAGCCGAGGTCTCGGACTGCTCGTACTTGGTTTCGAACTCCTGGATGAGCTGGCCCATCTTCGCGTACCAGTCGTTGAGCATCCGCTGCATATCGTCGGCGATCTGCGACGGGTCCGCCGGCGAGTAGACGTGGTAGTAGCCGCCCTGGTCGTAGTTGACCTGGTCTTTCTCGATGAACCCGGCCTGGAGCAGGCGCTGGACGCCGCGGTACGCGGTCGAGCGTTCGCGGTCGACGGATTCGGCGATCTCGTCGACGGTCAGCGGTTCTTCGGCCTCGACGAGCGCCCGGAAGCACTCCTTGTCCAGTTCCTTGAGCCCGTGGAAACACTCCAGCAGCCCCTCGCACTCCATGTCTCGGCGGAGTTGTTCGGACATCGAATCTGGCATCGGTATCACGTCTCCGTAGACACCCTGCTGTTAAAAGATTTGTGCATAGAACGCACAAATGCACGCACAGGCCGTCTGGATATCTGCACATGGAGTTGGCCGCTTCGGGGCCGGCCCCGAGACGCCCGGTCCGCCTGGAGAGGTCGAGGATCGACTTCACGAACACGAGACGGCGAACGACCCGATCACGTGGGACGATTCGACGTCGAGGAGTCCATCTCAGGACGGGACGACGGGACGCCCGGGTCCGACAGCCGGCCCGGTTGCGAACACCGAAGGACGTGGGGCGAGAATAGCCCGGGGCGTTCGCGGATTCCGGTCGGGGTCAGTCGCCGTGCTCGGTGATGTCGGCGTTCAGTTTAGTAAGAGGAACCCGGCGGCGTACGCGAGTGCGAACGAGAGGCCGAACGACCCGGCCCACGCCCCCACCGTCAGGATGATTTTTCGGGCATCCACAGCCTCCCGACCCCCGACTGCCGCGCCGCTCCCGATGATGGCGCTGACGACGATCTCGTTGAACGAGACCGGGACGCCCAGAAGGACTGCCAGCTGCGCGATCAGGAACGACGGCACGAGCGCCGAGATGGAGCGTCGCGGCCCGAGCGACGAGTAGTCCCGGGCGAGCGACTTGATCATCCGCGGCGCGCCCGTCCACGAGCCGACGAGCATCCCCAGACCGCCGCCGACGAGCACGGCGAACGTCGATACCGCCTCCACCTCGTCGAGTAGCGGCAACAACGGCCCGACGGCGAGGCCGACCTGACTCCCGCCCGCGGAGAACGCGACGAGCGCTCCCAGCGCCAGTAGTACCCGACGCAAGCCGCCGCGTTCGTCGCGACTGACGTCCCACCAGACGACGACCGCCACGGCCAGCGCCGCGAGGCCGGTGATCCCGACCGCCGACGCGAGTCCGTCGGCTGCCAGCGCCCGCTGCCCGAGCCCGCGGACGGTTCCCGACGTGCTCCCCTCGCCCAGGAAGCCGAACCGGACGTTCACGAGGACTGCCCCGACGAGGCCGGCGAGGACGGGAACGCTGTACCGTTCGGGGACGTCTGGACGCGGGAGGAGACTCGCGATGGTGAACGCGACCCCGCCGCCGACGAAGGGGGTCAGCACCCAGACGGCGGCGATCTGCTGGTACTTCGACCAGGCTGGGGTCCCGCCGAGCGCCAGGCCGACGCCGATGACGGCGCCGGTCACGGTGAACGCCGTCGCGATCGGATAGCCGGTCGTGATGCCGACCGCCATCAGCCCCGCGCCCAGCACGAGCACGAGGATGACGCCAGCGATCGGCAGGCTGATGCCGCCGACGAGGCCGCTCCCGACGGCTTCCGAGACGTTGCCGCCCTGGGTGACGGCGCCGGCGAAGCCGAAGATGCCGACGAGGAACGCGGCCCGCATCGTCGTGATAGCGTTCGCGCCGACAGCGGGCGCGAACGGCGTTGCACCACTCGACCCGGCGCCGATCACCCACGCCATGAACAGGCTGGCGAGCGCTGCACCGGCGAAGAGTGCGATGAGAGCGGGGTCCATGGAAGCGGGTTAGTCCGCGCCCGTCGCGGCGGTGCCCGGAGTCTGACTGCGGCTCCGCCAGTAGCCCTGGGCGTACGCGCCGAGGAACATCCCCGCGAGCGCCCAGAGGATGGTGACGTTGCCGACCCCGAGGCTCGCGTACGCCGCGCCCGGGCAGATACCCGAGAGGCCCCAGCCGACGCCGAAGACGGCGCCGCCGACCAGGACGTTCCGGTCGAAGGGCTTCAGGCGGCGCTCGTAGGGATCGCCCGTGAGCGGCGCTGCGTCCCGGATGCGGGGCAACAGCGCGAACGCGACCCCGGAGACGATGGCGGCCCCGAACATCACGAACGGGAGGCCCAGATCCTCGAACTGGAGGAAGTTCAGCACGACCTCCGGGCGCGCCATGTGGCTGAACCCGAGCCCGAACCCGAAGACGAGGCCGCCGACGAAGACCAGCGGCTCGAACAGCGGGTGGCGGTCGCTCATGGGTTCACCCCCAGCGCAGCGACGACCTGTGCGGTGCCGATGGCCACGGTCAGGAACGTCACAACGCCGACCAGCGACGTCTTCGACGCCGAGCCGACGCCGCAGACGCCGTGGCCGGACGTACAGCCCTTGCCGATCCGGGTGCCGATACCGACCAGGATGCCGCCGACGAACAGCCGCCACGGCTGGACGTCGGTCGTCCACAGCGTCACGCCGGCGACCTCGTACAGTTGGCCGGTCGTTCCGGGTTCGTACAGCGAACTCGTGACCAGACCGGACTGAAACGTCGCCGCGAATGCTAGCCCGCCCAGCACGATGCCGGCTGTGAACACGAGCCGCCAGTCCCGGGAGGCGACGTACTGCTGGAACCGCGACTGGTCGGAAACGTACGACAGCGTCGACTCCAGGAACGTACTGGCGCCGGCCGGGACGCCCGTCCCGACGTAGATCAGGACGGTCCCGAGGCCGACGAGCAGGCCGCCGACGGCGTACCGACTGATCCCGTCGGGGAACAGGTCGGCGGCCGCCTGGAGGGGGACTGGGTCAGTGACCATCGGCGTCGTCAGTCACCCGCGAGGGAGTCCCGGCTGGCGGCGCAGTTGTTCGGCCCGAGCTCCAGCGTGAACGCCTCCTCGTCGTCGACGGCGTTCTGCCCGAGGTTCGTCGCGATGATGTCCTCGTAGTTGGCCGGCCGCGGCGGCATGTCCGAGAGGATCAGCTCGACGAAGTCGTCCTCGTCCAGCGTCAACGCGTCCATCTCCGCGACGAGCTCGCCGATGGGCGCGGTGTAGGTGCCGTCGGCGGCGGGCTCGGCGGCGTCGCTGAAGTGAGCACCACCGATGAGCGTGTCATCGGGGAGCGTCAGGACGCGCTCCTGCAGGGACTCGTAGAGCATCCGGGCGGCGTCGGGCGCGCCCTCGTCGCCCTCTTCGAGGTCGGGACGGGCGACGCTCTCGACGAACAGCCCGTCGCCGGTCGCGAGCAGGCTGTCGTCGACGAGGTACGAGGTCATCCCGGTCGTGTGGCCGGGCGTGTAAACGGTCTCGATGGTGGCGTCGCCGACCTCGAAGGTATCGCCGTCCGCGGCCGTCGTCAGCTCGTCCGCGTCCTGTCGAGCCTGCGAGGCAGGACTCGCAGAACTTCGTTCCGCGGCGTACGTAACGCCGCGATCGACGGCGGCCTCGGGGATAACGCCCTCGACGCCTTCAGTGTCGAGGTCGCGCAGGCCCGAGATGTGGTCGGCGTGGATGTGCGTGTCGAGCGCGTACTGTAGGTCGACACCGAGTTCGTCGGCGTCGTCGAGGTAGCGGTCGGTGAACGCCCGCAGCGGGTCGATGACCGCGGCTTCGCCGCCGTCGTACAGCAGGTAGCCGAGACAACCCGAGGAGGGCCGCTGGTACTGGACGAGTGTGCCCGCGCCGTCGTAGCGGTCGACCTCGACGGCCTCGTAGATGCTCGCCCAGCCGTTCATGCCGTCCTCGAGGTGATCCACATCGTAACCCCGCTCCGCGAGCGTGCCCGCGACGAACTCGCTGGCCCCGCCCTTCGCGCACAGGACGGTCACCTCGCGGTCGTCGGGGATCCGCCCGAGGACGTCTTCGTCGATGTCGTCATCGAGGAACTCGAAGTACGGGACGTTGATCGACGTGACGTTCCTGCCGTCGATGCGCCACTCCTCGTAATCCGATCGCATCCGCGCGTCGAGGAGTGTGACGTCCCCGCCGGCGTCGATGCTGTCCTTCAGTGTCTCCGGATCGACGGATTCCACGTCGACGGCCGGAGTCGGGAAGTCGTCGGCGTTCATGTTGTGCAGTCGCTTCTACCGGATGGACGCACAAAAGGATTTGCATAGTAATTCTAATTCTAGACAATACTGTATCTGAAAAACCGCCTCTGATATAGTATCACCGGCGCATATATCGTTTTAGAGGGTCTTACTGGATTTTGTCGATTTCTAGTAGTTTGTAATCTCCACAAGGATCAACAATCTTTTATTCGGGTGGAGGGTATTGTGCGATAGCTCCAATACAGACTAACGGAGCGGATACCCAATGAGCGCTGAATTCGACATCACGGAGACGCTCGACGTCAGAGGCGCATCGTGTCCCATGCCAGTGGTGAAGACGAAGTCCGCGATCGACGCCCTCGCCGAAGGTGAGGTCCTCGAAGTGCTGGCGACTGATCCGGGGAGCACGAGCGACATCGACGGCTGGGCGTCCGGGACTGACGGCGTCGAGCTCGTCGAACAGGAGGAGGGCGACGACGTGTATAGACACTACGTCCGGAAGACGGAGTGACGATGAGCACGGACACATCCGACGAGGCGGCCGACGAAGCCCTCGTGGCGACCGACGGCGATGTCCCGACGCGCGCGGCGCTGGCCGCGCGCGTCGACGAACTGGAAGACGCGCTCGCCGAGGCGACCGGCGAGGACGACGGCAAGAAGATGAGCATCATCGCGACGAAGGGGACGCTGGACATGGCGTACCCGCCGCTCATCCTCGCCAGCACGGCCGCAGCCTTCGACTACGAGGTGACCGTCTTCCACACGTTCTGGGGACTGGATATCCTCCACGAGGAGCGCTCCAAGGACCTCAAGCTGAGCTCCGTCGGCAATCCCAATATGCCGGTTCCGAACGCCGTCGCCGCGCTGCCCGGCATGGATCGCGTGACGACGAAGCTGATGGAGAAGCGGATCGCCGACAACGACACGGCCACCGTCGAGGAACTCATCGAGACCAGCCTCGACATGGGCGTGGAGTTCCAGGCCTGTCAGATGACCATCGACCTGATGGACTACGACGAAGACGACTTCTACGACGGCGTCACCACGGGAGTCGGCGCGGCGACTGCTCTCCAGGACATGGCTGACGCCGACATTCAGCTCCTCGTCTGACCCGCTGGCGAAACGTCGGAGGAGCGGCCGCTCCGCGCCGTCGACCCCCGATTGGGCACGCCCACAGTCACTCCCTCGTCGGGGACCCAGACTCGACCGACTCGTCCGCCCGCAGACACGCAGCAGGATGGCTGTCACCTCCGTCCACCGCCCTTTCGCTCCCCTCCTCTCCCCCGCCGCCAGTCGGTTCGAGCGCGGGGTCGTCGCGCTCGCAGACGCTCTCGAAGGCGTCGAGCCGGTCGGCCGCCTCGTCGGTTCGACCGGCCGCGACCGCGTCGACCGCCTCGGCGAGGAGCCGCTCGGCCTCGTCGCCGGACAGCCGGTCGGGGACGCCGAACGCCTCGCGGACGGCTGTCGGGTCGTCGAACTCGCCGGCGGCCACGTCGCCGCGCTCGACGGCGAGCCGGAGGTCGAGCACCGCGCGGAACGCGCCCTCCCGGAAGTCGAACTCCTCGGGCGGGATCACGCGGTGGCACCGCGGGTGGAACGAGCAGCCCGCGGGCGGGTTCGACGGGTCGGGCACGTCGCCGGTCAGTTCGACCGCCTCGTCGCGGGCGTCCGGGTCCGGCTCCGGTTCGGGGATGGCCGACAGCAACGCCTCGGTGTAGGGGTGGCGCGGGTCGTCGAACAGCGCCTCGGTCGGCCCGCGCTCGACCACCTCGCCGAGGTACATGACGCAGACGCGGTCGCAGACCTGGCGGACGACCCCCAGGTCGTGGCTGATGAGCACCATCGCGAGGCCCAGGTCCGCCTGCAGGTCGTCGAGCAGCGAGAGGATCTCCGCCTGGACGCTCACGTCCAGCGCGCTCACGGGCTCGTCGACGACCAGCAGGTCGGGGTCGAGCACGAGCGCCCGGGCGAGGGCGATCCGCTGTTTCTGCCCGCCGGAGAACTCGTGGGGGTAGCGGTCGGCGTCGGCCGCCGTCAGTCCGACGCGTTCGAGCGTGTCGACGACGATCTCCCGGCGGCGGTCGGCGTCGCGCAGGCCGTGGATCGCGAGCGGTTCGGCGACCGACTCGCCGACGGTGAGCCGGGGATCGAACGCCGAGTTGGGGTCCTGGAAGACGACCTGGGCGCGCCGGCGGAAGCGGTCGCGCTCGTCGCCGGACAGCTCCGCGACCGGCCGGCCGTCGAAGCGCACCTCGCCGCCGGTCGGTTCTTCGAGGCCCAGCAGCGTCGTCGCGGTCGTTGACTTGCCGCAACCCGACTCCCCGACGAGCCCGACCGTCTCGCCCGCGCGCACATCGAAGCTCACGCCGTCGACGGCCTCGACGTGGCCGGTCACTCGCCGGAGCAGCCCCGACCGGACCGGGTAGTGCTTTTCGAGGTCCCGGACTTCGAGGAGCGGCGCGTCAGTCATCGCTCACCCCCAGCTCCGCGGGGAGCACGTGGTCGTCCCCGTACAGCACGCAGGAGACCTCGTGGTCGGTCGCACCCGCATCGGTGTCCCCCTCCGGACCTCCCGGTCCTCCGCTGTCGGTGTCGGCACGGTCTCCGTCGACGGCCCGGAACGCGGGCTGGTCGCCCCCGACGCAGTCGTCGAGCGCGTGCGGACAGCGCGGGTGGAACCGACAACCGTCGGGCGGGTCAGTCGGCTCCGGGATCGACCCGCCGATCGTCTCGAACCCCTCGCCGCGGCCGGGGAGACAGGCGAGCAGCGCCCGCGTGTACGGATGCGCCGGGTCGTCGAACAGCTCGTGGACGCCGGCCGTCTCCATCACCTTCCCGGCGTACATGACGACGACGCGGTCGGCGATCTCCGCGACGACGCCCAGGTCGTGGGTGACGAACAACAGCGCCATCCCGCGCTCGTCCTGCAGGTCCGCGAGCAGCTCCAGCACCTGGCGCTGGATGGTCACGTCGAGCGCCGTCGTCGGCTCGTCGGCGATCAGCAGGTCGGGGTCGGGAGCGAGCGCCATCGCGACGACCGCTCGCTGTTTCATCCCGCCGGAGAACTGGTGGGGGTAGTCGTCGAAGCGCGCCTCGGCCTCGCCGATCCCGACGCGGTCCAGCAGCGCGACGGCCTCCTCCCGGGCGGCCGCCTTCGACACGTCCCGGTGGATGCGGATCGCCTCGACGACCTGTTCGCCCACGGTGTAGACGGGGTCCAGAGCGTCCTGCGGGTTCTGGAAGACGTGGCCGATCCGCCCGCCGCGGTAGGACTCGAGTTCCGACGCCGAGCAGTCGGTGAGGTCGGTCCCGTCGAAGCGGATCTCGCCGTCGATCGCGGCGGAGTCGGGGAGCAGCCGGGTGATCGACTCGCAGGCGACGGTCTTGCCCGACCCGGACTCGCCGACGAGACACGCCGTCTCGCCCCCGTGCACGTCGAAGTCGACGCCGTCGACCGCGCGGACGACGCCGTCGGCGGTCCCGAAGCGGACCCGCAGGTCGCGGACGTCGAGGAGCGGGTCCGCCATCTACCGCACCTCCTCCCGCGGGTCGAGCACGTCGCGGACCGTGTCGCCGAAGACGTTGAACGCGACGACCAGCCCCACCAGCAGGAGGACGGCGGGAACCGAGGTCCACCACTGGACGTGCCAGGGCATATGTCGGCCCTCCAAGCTGACCCGGAGGAGTTCGCCGAACGAGGCCGGCCGCGTCGAGTTGAGCGCGAGGTACGCGAGGCCGACCTGCGCGAGCACGAGCAGGGGGATCCGCCGCGTGAGCGCGGTGACGATGGTGGCCGTCGAGTTCGGGACGACGTGGCGGCGGATGACGTGGAGGTCGCTCGCGCCCGCCGCCCTCGCGGCGCGGACGTACCCCTCGCTCCGCCGCTGCATCGCCTCGCCGCGGACGAGGCGGGCGATCCCGCCCCAGTCGAGCAGGCCGAACACGAGCACGAACGCGAACGCGCCGCCGTCGGAGACGCCCTCGACGTTGCCGAAAAACAGCGTCGCGAGGACGATGTAGACGACGATCGCGGGGATCGTCTGCTGGACGTCGACGTAGCGCATCAGCAGGTCGTCGACCCAGCCGCCGTAGTAACCGGCGACCGTCCCGACCGTCGTCGCGATGACGGCCATCACTACCGCGGTCGCGACGCCGACCTTGACCGCGACGTGCATCCCGCCGACCAGTCCCTCGATGACGTTCTCGCCGATGTAGTTCGTCCCGAGCGGGTACTGCCAGGTCCCCCGACAGACGCCGTCGACGACCGAGCCGACGCAGGAGTAGCCGTCGGCCGCGCTCGCGTTCACGCCGGCGAACACCGGCGGCTGGAGCCGCGCGTCCAGTTTCGCGTAGGTGAACTGGAACAGCTCCGGGCCGAGCACGCCGAGCAGGCCGAACGCGAGGAGGTAGCCGAGCGCGAGGACGCCCGCCGGTCGGTCGAGAAACGCCCGGACGTGGCGGGCCGTCCGCTCGCGGTCGGCCACGAGCGGCACGAGGACGTACCGCGCGAGGACGACTAACGCGGCGACGACCAGCCAGCCCGACCGGTTCACGTCCCACTCGAGGAAGGGGATCGTCTTCTCGGGCGCGACGACGAGATCGTAGGCGAGCAGTCCTGCGACCGCGAGCAGTGCGAGCGCGAACCCGGCCGTCCGCGCGGACGGCCGACGCCGACCGGACGCCGCCGCGTCCCAGTCGACCCGCGCGAACTCCGGAGGGTCGGGATCGCTGGAGGGCATGCCCGCCCATGGCACAGCCGCCCAAATCAAACTTTATACCGTGCGATGACAAAACACGGCACGACCGATGGTCACGCCACCGCCCGCCCGCGACGGTTCCGCACGCGCTCGGCGCTCTGCTGCCGGTCTGTCCGCCCCCGCGGTGCTCTCGGGGGAGGTGCGGGTCCGATGAGCTACCACCGGTATCTCCTCCGGCGCGCCGCGTTCGCCGTCCTGTCGGCGTATCTGGTGGTGACGATTACCTTCTTCGTGATCGCGAGCACTGTCAGGCTGCGGCTGCAACAGCGGCTCGCGTTCGCGGAGTGGGCCGGGGCGACCGAGCGGGAACTCGAAGCGATCCGGTCGGGGTTCGTCGCCGCGCGGGACCTCGACACGCCGATGCACGAACGGTACGTCGGCTGGCTGGTCGACGTGACGACGCTCGACTGGGGGTACTCCTTCGCCTACCGCCAGCCGGTGATCGCCGTCCTCGACGGCCGCGTCCAGGCGACGCTCGGCTACGTCGTCCCCGGCGTCGTCCTCGCCGTCCTCGCGGGGGTGCTCCTGGGGCTGTTCGCCGCGCTCGCGAAGGACGGCGCCTTCGACTGGTCGGTCCGACTGGTCGCCTACGCGCTGTTCGGCGTCCCCGTGTTCATGTTCGTGATCTACCTCCGGTACCTCTCCGGGGAGGGGATCATCCCCGTCGGCCTCGGCCGCTGGGCGCTCGCGACGACCGCCGTCGCCGCGAGCCTCCTCGCGGGACAGGTCCGGTTCGCCCGCGCGGCGGCGCTCGAACAGACCGGGCGGGCCTTCGTGAAGATGCTCCGCGCCAAGGGCGCCGACCGCCTCCGGCTCGCGAGACACGTGCTCCGGAACGCGGCCATCCCGATCGTCTCGCTGTCGATGACGGAACTGCTGGCCGTCCTCGTGTTGAACATCTACATCATCGAGGCGGTCGTCGGTATCCCCGGACTAGCCGAGGCGAGCCTGCGCGCTATCCGCGAGAGCGACACCGCCCTCGTTATCTGGACGACTTTGGTCGTTGTCTTCATCGGGATCACAGGCAACTTCCTCCAGGACGTGCTCTACGGCTCGCTCGACCCGCGGGTCCGCGCCGAGACCGAACGGCAGTGATTCTGTCGTGCGAGTCCGTGCCCGGACCGGACGGTGGTGATACCCGTCGGGCTCGAACAGCGTGGACCGCGGCGGTGTCAGGCCCGATCGACGAACACGGCGTCTGCGGACGTGTGTCCGCTGTTGAACGACGACACTTTGACCCGGATCGGGTCCCCGACGGAGACCGACGACGGAACGTCCTCGACGAACAGGACGAACCCCTCGACCTTCCCGACGGCGACCCGATCCCCCGAATGGTGGTCGGTGAACTCGGTCACGCCCAGCGTGTGGGCCTCCCCGATCTCGACGGGCGGGTCCCGCTGCTGTGCGGCCTCGTGGGCACGCTCCGACGCCTTCCGGTCCCCGGAGCGTCGACGGCGTACCGCGGCGGCGGCCGCCAGCACCGCCACGCAGCCGGCCCCGGCGGCGACCCAGACGGGTTCCATACCCGCCCCTCTCCTCCGACCGCCATGAAATCTGCGGAGTCCAGACCGCCAGCGTTCCGCCACCCCGACGGAGAGGCCATCATTTGCCAACACTAGTCGTATATTTTACCACATACACACCGTATAATTGAGGTTTTCGAGCCGTCCAATCGGTCCACGCCGCTGCTCCAGCCCTCAAAGGTCGAGCGACGACTGCGATCAATCGACCTGTTCCCCTATGGTGGACAGCGATTCAGATCCGGTTCGTTGTCCTGCAACTATCCGGTTTCGACTCGGCGATCCGTATCGGTCTTCGGTTCCATCCCCAGAGAGATACCGATCCGTCGCTCGTTTGCGTCATTACAAATCGGGCGTCGAGTACGATGTATCAGTTTTGATCTCAACGATCTACGTTACTTTTGTCACTTCTCGAAGCGGTGCTCACTGCCGTTGTCTCCCAGCAGAGCGTGGTGATCGCGGTGACTACGTCCGGCCGACGCTGGTGAGTATCTGGAACGAGGGCTACACCGTCCGCTTACGCTGATAGCATTGTAATCTACTATGTATGCTCACCGGCGCAGGCATCGAGACAGCAGTTCGGGCCCCCTACTTCGTCGTCGCGGCCTGTGAGGCGTGGATTTCGACAGTTGAACTGTCAAGAGTTACTTACTCCTCGCGACGGTGTCCTTACTCCGCTCGGGCGGATACACGGTTCGAAGAAGGCCGTCCGCGGCGGTCGGCCCGTCGAGTAATCGGACCGTGTGCGCCGCTCGGCCCGGTAACGGCGACTTTCGCCCGATGGAACCGAAAGAACGGTATCGTCCGTTTATCATCACCGGCCTCCTATCACCGATCGCGACTCGGCGACGCACATCAGCATATGAGTTTACACGAAATCGCTGACGGACGGGATCCGAACCGCGAGCACAGAGACCTCCGAATCGACGCGAGATCCGACGGTCGAAGCGATCGCGACGGGACCCGCCACGTCCCTCCGTCGAACGCTGGACCCGACGAGCCGTCCCCACCGGACGGGGAAGAGCCCGCCGGCGAACGCGGCGGACAGGTCAGCTCGCTGGCGGTCGACGACACGGACGACGGATCGGCGAGCCCGGACCGGCTCGTGGCCGGTGCCGTCCCGAGCGAGCGGACCGTCTCGCTGTACGCGTCCTCCGACGGAGGCTCGACATCCAAGTCCGACAACGTGTGCATCGGGATGCAGTCCCGGATGGGACGGTCCCGAACGGAGCGACAGTCGACCCGAGTCTCGGGCGCGACCTCCGACATCGCCGCGTGGCGAGTGGGATCCGAGGGGGAAGACTCCGAGGGCCACCACCCCGCGTGCGCCCAGACCACGGGATATCTCGCGTCTCGACGGTGACGATCCCCTCGTCGATCGCTCGGTGCCGTAGCGGGAACGGCTCGCCGCCTCGCTACCACGCTGCCTCGCCAGTTTCGGGCCGCGATCGGCGTCGATCTCCCCCAGTCTTATGTAACAAACGGAGATCCTCGGAGGATAATTGTTACATAAGAACCGCCTGCTGGAGCCGCCCGGCCCCGCTCTACGCGGGACACCGGATTTCCCGGGACACCGGATTTCCGATGAACCGCTCGTAGTCGGTCACCGACCGTCGGGCACACTAGATTTCCGGTGAAACACGAGTAACGGACCGTTACTTCGGCGGAACTGCACACCGCGTTTCCGGTGAACAGATCAGTAATGCAAGGTTATCGCGGGCGAACAGTAACTCGAGAACCCGCTGAACGGGAAGACCGTCGGAGGAGGATGGGTCGTTAAGCGGTCCTGGCGACTCAGGGATCGCGGTGACGAGCAACGGAGGTCCTCACTCGATAGTGTCGGCCAGGACATCCCGCACGACCTGGGGGTCTTCGAGGAGTTTGTGGTTGGTGTAACTCCCTTCGGCGCTGCCCCCGCTGTGGCGGGACTGTTCGATGATGTCGAGGAAGGCGTGTTCCTTGAGCAGGTCGCGAACCCGCCGCAACGAGAGCGTGTCCGAGCTCTCCTGGCGGCAGATCTCCTTGTAGACGTCGTACACCTCGGTGGTCCGGAAGCCGTCCTGGTTGTCCTCGTTGAGCGAGAGCACGGTCAGCGCCTGGAGGACGTACCGGGAGTGGGGCGTCGACCCCCGGATGAGTTCGCGGAATCGGTCGGTCTCGGCGCGTTCGCGGGCGTCGACGACGAACTCCTCGGTGACGCGGTCGGCGCCGCGGGACTGGGCGATCTCGCCGGCGTACCGGAGGATGTCGATGGCCTGGCGCGCGTCGCCGTGTTCGCGAGCGGCCAGCGCCGACGCCTTCGGGATGACGCCGTCCTCGAGGACCCCGTCCCTGAAGGCGTCCCGTCGAGCTTCCATGATCCGGTTGAGCTGCGTGCCGTCGTACGGCGGGAAGACGAACTCCCGCTCGCAGAGGCTGGACTTGACCCGCTCGTTGAGCTGCTCTTCCTTGTACTTGATCTTGTTGCTGATGCCGATGACGCCGATCTTGCAACTGTCGACCTTGCCGGCTTCCCCGGCGCGGGAGAGCTGCATCAGGATGTCGTCGTCTTCGAGTTTGTCGATCTCGTCGAGGATGACGAGGACCACGTCGTACAGCACGTCGAGGATCCGCCAGAGGCGCTTGTAGTACGTCGAGGTGGCGATCCCCTTGTCGGGGATCTTGATCTCGGTCCGCGACCGGTCGTTGAGCGTCGCGGCGATGGTCTGGACGGCCTGGGTCTCCGTCGAGTCCTGGGCGCAGTCGACGTACGCGAACGTCGCGGCCACCCCCTCGTCGTTCGCCGTCGACGTGAGACGGCGGGAGACGTGCTTCGCGCAGAGCGATTTCCCGGTCCCCGTCTTCCCGTAGATGAGGACGTTGCTCGGGCTCTGCCCGAAGATGGCTGGATTCACGGCGTTCGCGAGGTTCTGGATCTCCTCGTCGCGGCCGACGATCCGGCCCTCGTCCGGAAGGTGGTTGATCTCGAGCAGTTCCTTCTGGACGAAAATCGGGTCTTCCCTGATGAACAGATCGTCGGAGCCTGACATGCGATTGTGACACCGTGTTTCCGGTGAAATCACTTTATTCTTTCCTAGAGCACGGGAATTCGGTGGGGGACGGGGGAGTAGGGTGGTGAGACACACACACCGGGTTTCCGGTGAAACGGGGGATCGGGTGGGGAGGGGTGCAGTTGAAACGGGGGTTCGGGCCGGGTCCGAGCGGATCTGTGGAATCCACGAACGACATCATAGATTCGACCGAGACAGTGACTACAACCGAGACGGTGACTACGACCGAGACGGTGACTACGAAGATCGTTCGAGAGGGCGATGACCGACAGACACGCTGGAACCCGTGAATACGGTGAAATGAGAACACAGAAGTGGATACCCAGTGCTGACTGGGAGCAAGAAGAAGGCTCAGGACAGAACAACGGAACTGAGTGGAACAACTCGAACGAGGTCGAATCCCCGAGATCGACGAAGTGAACACCGACGAACGGCCCGGTGACCACCGAAGAGTGCTTCACCGGAAACCCAGTGTGCCAGCAGTTAGCCGTTCCGGGATACGAGCGACTGAAAGGAACTGCACCACGAGTGGTCGATACACGAGAAGGAGTGCAGTGAGATACACGAGAAGGAATGCAGTGATATTGAGAGATGAATCGTGTAGGAGTCGACAGAGAGTCGGAAACTGACCTGGAAACTGATCCGGTCCGTATCTCGATTGCCTATTCGACCTTGTTTCCAGTGGAGTATCCTTTGGACTTTGCTCTATTATATTATATTAAATCTTTCTATAGTGTTAGTTAGTGTGTGTTTAGAATAGCTCAGAGTGTCATTCTTAGCCGCCTCGAAGAAATCGACTCTCTCTTTATAATCTATCGGGTGTTGTCATAGTAGTTCGAACGTTTTCACTGTCTGTTCGTGGTCAGGCGGTCTGCCGTTCGTCGCTCGATCCGCGTACGCTCAGCAATCCGTCTGTAGAGTCGCTAATTAGCAATATGAGTCGCTAATTAGCAATATACGTGACTCAGTGAAGGCGATCCTGTCTCCCACGTTCCCCTCGCACTCCGACAGGCCAGCCCCACTTACTCCCCGTTTCACCGGAAACCCGGTGTGTGTGTCTCGCCCGGTCACCGGCTCGTCCGCGATTCAGGACCTGGACTTCATCGGACTCGTCACCATAACCCATCCGTAGGGACTCCCCACTGAAGACACTCCACCTCGTCGACGTGAACCCATCGTCAACGGCTCCCGTCCGGCTTACTGGTTTTCGACGTACTCCTTCCGGAGGGTCCCGTCGTCGTCGCGGTAGTATCTGTACTCGTACGGTCCGTGCATATCGCCCTCCGCGCCCGAGGCGCATCTGCAGCTGTCTTTCCCGCACTTCACGAGTTCCTCGACGACGTATCCGTCCGGGTCGTCGTCGACGACCGTCGCGTCGTCGGGCAAATCACCCGACTCGACCGGCCGTTCCATCTCCGCGATCAGCTCGTCGATGAACTCTCTCGTCGCCTCCAGCGTCGACGCGTCCTGCTTCGGGAGCCCCTCGGCGAGGTACTTCGGCAACGACGGAGGGGGTGAGATATCGCCCGCCATGTCTTATGTAACAATACACCCGCCGTAACCAAGAAAGTTGTTACGTAAGATCATCGACGGGCCCGGAACGGCTCCGGCTACCGAATCGGAGTTGGTTACCTCGCGAGTAGGGTCGCGTTTTGCGGCCGGATTCGGGCGTTTTACGGTCGAATACGAGAGATAGGACAGGTAAGAATCAATTAGCCGAGGAAACTATCGAACCGCTATTTGTGGCCGATCGGTGAACCATCGGACGGGTAGCCACCCGGACAGAACCATGACACAGCACATCACTCAGACGGAACAGGGACAGTACGCACAGCCGACCGATCAGCGGCCCTCGGCGCAGGGGATGCAACCGACACAGGGGTCGATGCAGTCCGCCGGCGGATCGATGGGATCGGCCGGGATGCAATCGAGCGGAATGCAGTCCACAGGCATGCAGTCGACCGGGATGCAGACCGGCGGGACGCTCCCCCAGCAGTACCGCACGTCACTCGCGAGCGTGGCCGAGGCGATACAGGTCTGCGGCTGGTGTGCCGACCAGTGTATCCAGGAGGCGGACCCGATGATGACGGAGTGTATCCGTCTCTGTGAGGACGTCGTCGAGCTCGGCGAGGCCGTGCTCGCGACGGTGCCGCGGAACTCCCGGTTCGCCGGAGAGATCGTCGAGACGTTCCAGCGGGCGGCCCAGGCGTGCGCCCAGGAGTGCAGCCAGCACCAGCACTCACACTGCCAGGAGTGCGCGACCGTCCTCGGCGAGACGCTCACCGCGACGGACCAGCTGATCGGCGCGGGATCCCAGCAGCGCTTCTGACACCGCGGGAACCCGAGCTCGCGGGAACTCGTGGACCGTCTCCGCGGGAGCGGTCCTGCGGACGCCGACACCGCGCTCACTCCCCTTTTTCGCGACGGGTTCGCGTCCCGACCCACGCACCGAGGGTGATCCCGTAGAGGACGTGCCCGACGTGGAAGGCGAACCTGTCGTCGGGCTCCGTGCGCAGGAGCCGACCGAGGACGAGTCGCTCGCCGACGACGGACAGCGCGACGCCGTAGAGCAACCCGGCCATCGTCACGGTGACCTCGCCCGAGCGCTCGGGCGGTCCGCTCACGCTGTCGTCCAGGAACGACCGCATCCGTTCGCGGTCCAGCGACGCGCGGCCGGAGACCAGTGCGCCGAAGACGCCACCGGCACCGATCCCGTAGGCGAAGTGGAGCACGAGCGCCGCCAGCGGGTGGTCCTGTGGTCGCCCGCCCGCGACGAACGTCGTCCAGAACTCCGCCGACGGCGGGAGCGACCGAGTCACCGGGAGCCGATAGACCGTCATCACCAGCGTCGCGAGCGCGCCGCCTTCGATGCCGCGACGGACCCGGCCGGCCACGTCCGGACCCTCCGGTGCGGTACCGTCGTTCGTGTCGGTGTCCTCTCGTCGCCGGTCGCGAAGTGCGGTGAACGTTCGACCCATGTTATCTCTCATACATGGGAACAGTGTGGGTAAGCGCACGGCGCGCGATGTCCGGCCGCGACCCGGGTATATCAATGCCTTACCGTCTAGGGCGGCCTTTCCGCGGACCGATTCGATGGAGCGAGTCGGCAATACTTACGCGTCCGGATCGAAGGATCGGGTGGCGATATCCAATGAGCGACAGTGAAGTCTACGACCAACAGGAGCATCGAGAGGACGACCACGACAGCAGGGAAGTCGACACGAACCCATCGGAGGCCGGGAAGTGGGTGTCCGCCCTGGTAGCCCTGCTCGGGCTGTGGATGCTCGCGGAGGCGTTCATCCTCAACCCGGTCGCGGGGAACTTCTGGAGTGACATCATCGTCGGGGCAGCGCTGGTCGTCCTCGGCGGGTACAACTACTACCGCCGCGCCAACGAGAAGCTGGGCAGCGTCGGTGTCGGCGCCTTCGTCGCGCTGCTCGGGCTCTGGCTGATCGCGACACCGTTCATCCTCGGGTCGACCGAGGGGTTCGCGGCGGTCGAGACGGACCTGGAGTTCTGGAACGACATCGTCGTCGGCCTCCTCGTGTTCGTCCTCGGCGCCTACAGCGCCTACGAGGCGCGCGACACCGACGTCGCGACCCCGGCGGCCCGAACCTGACGGAACGGTAACGCGGTAGTCAACGCCACACCGACGAACCGATCCGACGCCAGGCCCGGTACAGATCCGACGCCCGGTTCGTACTTTTTCGAACCCGTGTCGCGGTATGAATCGCCCCAAGGATAGTTTCGCGAGAACGGTTCGCGAGAGTCACCGATCGGGGAGATCACCGATCAGGAGGCGGCTCGCTGTCGCGCGATTGCCCGCCGTCGCCGTGCCCGAGGTCCACGGGATCGAGGTCGTCGACGGCCGGCGTGTCGAGGACGCTTCCGTCGACGTCGAACCGCGAACCGTGACAGGGGCAGTCCCAGGACCGCTCGCCGTCGTTCCAGGAGACGAGACAGCCCATGTGCGGACAGACCGCCGAGACCGCGTGGACCGCCCCGTCTTCGTCGCGGTAGACGGCGACGGGGTCGTCGCGCTCGTCGGCGACGGTCGCCTCGCCGGGTGCCAGTCCCGAGAGGTCGAGGTCGGGTCGGCCGCGGACGCGGTCGGAGAGCAAGTGCTCCATCGCGTGCCTGTTGTGCGAGACGAGGTCGGACTTCGAGGCGCCGAACTCGAAGCGCGTCGGGTCGTACACGTCGCTCCAGGTGTTCGATCGGCCGGAGATCAGGTCGGCGAGGACGACCCCTGCCGCGACGCCGTTCGTCATGCCCCACCCGCCGAAGCCGGTCGCGACGTAGACGCCGTCGAGCTGTGGCGCCGCCCGGCCGACGAACGGCACGCTGTCGACCGACACGTAGTCCTGGGTCGCCCAGCGGTACTCGATCGCCTCGACGTCGAACCGTTCGCGGGCCCGCCGTTCGAGCGTCCGGTAGCGGTCGGTCGTGCTGTCGGCGTGGCCAGTACGGTGGTTCTGTCCGCCGATCAGGACCAGCGACTCCGACCCGGCGTGGGGACGAACCGAGAAGTACGGCTCGCCGGGGTCGTAGTACATCCCGTCCGGCGTGTCGCCCGACAGCCGGGCGGCGAGGACGTACGACCGCTTGGGCGAGAGCCGCGAGAAGTACAGCGCGTGGTCGGAGACGGGGAAGTGGGTCGACAGAACCACGTCGTCGGCGACGACCTCGCCGCGGTCGGTGCCGAGCCGGCAGGGGTCGCCGTCGTCGACCTCCGTGACCACCGTCTCCTCGTAGATCCCGCCGCCAGCGGAACTCGACTTGTCACCGGCGGAACCCGACTCGCCGCCGGCGCCGCTCCCGCCGTCCCTCTCGCCGGTCCCCTGGTCGGCGACTCGCTCGGCGAGCGCGAGGAGGTACTTCCGCGGGTGGAAGTACGCCTGGTCGTCGAACCGGACGGCGCCGGCCACCTCGTAGGGGAGCTCGGTCGACTCGACGAACGAGGCGGGGAGGCCGAGCCGTCGGGCGGCGTCGACCTCCCGGCGCACGTCGCGGCGGTCGGCGGACGATTCGACGTAGGTGTACGCCGGGGCGCGGCCGAACTCGCAGCCGATGTCGAGCCGGTCGACGGTGTCGGCGATCCGCTCGATCGCCGCCTGGTTCGCCTCGGCGTACTGGCGGGCCCGCCGCTCGCCGAAGTGGTCGATCAGGTGGTCGTAGACGAGCCCGTGCAGCGCGGTCACCTTGGCGGTCGTGCGGCCCGTCGTCCAGTCGAGGATGCGGTCGCGCTCGACGACGGCGACGGTCCGGCCCCGCTCGACGAGCTCGAACGCGGTCGCGATCCCGGCGATGCCGCCGCCGACGACCGCCGCGTCGACGCGGACGTCGCCGTCGAGCGGTCCGTAGTCCGTCGGTTCGGACGTGGCGGTCCACAGCGACTCGTGGCGGCCGGCCGGCTCGCCGCCGTCGGCCAGGGCAACATCGCCATCCAGCACGCTGCCGGGGTCGCCGTCGGGATCAGTATCGCCCGCAGGTAGATCTGGTGTCATCTGTCGGAGCCTCCGAATCGGGAGAGACACGCCCGGCGGCGGCATGAAGATTCGCCCGGGACGTGCGCGGGGGCCGAACGTCGGGTGTCCGGTGTCGATAGCGACGCGGCCCTTCGATCGCCGGCCGAACGACTACCGAGTCGCCGCCCGTACCCCCGGTCCCATGAGCCAGCACGGCAAGCAGCCGAGCGAGGAGGTCGACGACCGACAGCTGCGACTGGCGCAGGAGGCGGGTGACGCCTACCGCGCGGCCGTCGACTACATGATCGAGGAGGTCGCCCACACGGGCGACACCCGCGAGGCCGGCGACTACGTGGTCGGGTTCGCCCAGGAGGAGGCCGAGGGCCTCTACGAACTCGTCGGCGAGGGCGAGTTCGAGTGGCGGGAACCGGACGACGAGAACGCCCACATCGAGGTGGCGGTCGCCGACGCCGACGACGGCCGGATGGTGCCCGGCGCGGAGGTGAGCCTCCGGATCTCGGACCGCGACGGCGAGCAGGTCGAGGCGGCGACACTCCCGCTGCTGTGGCACCCGGGGCTGTACCACTACGGCGCCAACGTCCGCCTCCCGGACGACGGGACGTACACGCTGGAGATCCGCGTCGAACCGCCGACCATGCACCGCCACGACGAGGAGAACGGCGACCGCTACGGCGAACCCGTCGAGGTCACCTTCGAGGACGTGGACGTGAAGACCGGACAGGGCTGACCGGGACGACCCGGAATCGGGCGGGACGGGACCGAACGGGACGGCCGGCTGCGACGGCGAAACACGCCTCACCGCCGAGTAACGAGCGGTTACCTGCCACGGCGTTAAGTGCGTCCCGGCCCAATCCGCCGTATGTCCCGGATAGGGGCTGACGCGGCCGTCAGAGGTGAGTCTCGCGGATGAGCCTTGCCACCCGACGACCGGTCAGCCGGGCCCTCACGTTCGTTCGGAGCCTGGTGTCGGTGTATCGGACGCGGGACGTGCCGTTCATGGCGGGGAGCATCGCCTACGCGGCGTTCGTGTCGCTGGTCCCGTTGCTGTTGCTCGCGCTCGTCGCCGCCTCGGTGCTGGGCGGGGAGCCCCTGCAGCAGTCCGTCCTCGCGATGACGGAACAGTATCTCACGCCCTCGGCGCGGGACCTGGTGAGCCAGTCGCTCGACCAGGCCGAGAGCCGCGTCCAGTTCTCCATCATCGGCGGCGCGGCGCTGCTGTGGGCGACGCTCAAGGTGTTCCGGTCGCTCGATACGGCGTTCTCCGAGCTCTACTCGGTCGAGACCGACGTCAGCATCGTCGAGCAGGTCTCGGACGGACTGCTCGTGCTCGGCGGGATGGGGGTCGCGTTCCTGGCGATGGTCGCCGTCGGAGCGGTCGTCGCGTACGCGCCGACGTTCTCGACCGGTGTCGAGACCGCTCTCCCGCTGGTGCAGATCCTCGGGTTCGCCGGGCTGATACTCGGACTGATCGTCGCCTTTCTCCCGATGTACTACGTGTTCCCGAACGTCGAGATGACGCTCACGCGGGCGTTGCCGGGGGCGACCGTCGCCGCCGTCGGCTGGACGCTCCTGCAGGCGCTGTTCCAGGTGTACGTGTCGATGAGTTCGACGAGCGAACTCTACGGTGTCCTCGGCGGGATCATCCTGCTGATCACCTGGCTCTACTTCGGGTCGGTGGTCATCCTGCTCGGCGGGGCCACGAACGTGGTGCTCTCGGGACGCCACCGGATCCCCGGGTACGATGCGGCGATCTGACGTGACCCGAGACCGCCGATCCCCGTCGCCCCCGGAGCGTCGACCTCGGTCGTCCGGGGCGCGCGGGTCGTTCCCCGGCCGGGAGGGTCCGCCGGCGTGAGCGATCCGCTCGGGCTGGCAGGACGGCACGCCACGACCGCGGCGGAGAGGATCAACGCACTCTACCGCCGGATCAAGTCTAGCCGCCCCGTCTCGTGGGTCCTGTTCACCGGGTCGCGGCCCGCGGTGACGCTGGTGTTGCTGGTCGGGGTGTTCACCTTCCTCGTCGTGCTGGCGCTGTTGCGGCCGGTCGACATCCAGCAGTTGCTCACGGACACGAACACGCTCCAGACGCTGTTCACGACGCTGTTGAGCGGCGCGATCCTCATCGTCTCGGTCGTCTCGTCGATCAGCTCGATCGTGCTCTCCCAGGAGATCACGGACATCGAGACCGAGCGGTCGCGGATCGACGCCTCCATCGAGTTCCGCCGGCGGGCGGAGAACCTCGCGGAGGTCGAGGCCAGCCCGAGCCAGCCGGCGGCGTTCCTGGAGGTGATCCTCTACTCGATCTACCGGGAGGCGCGCGCGCTCCAGCGGACGGCGGACCACTGCGACGACGAGGAGTGTCGCGACCAGATCGACGCGCTCACCGACGAGATCGTCGACGAGGCCCGGGACGCCGCGGAGACGCTGGACGGGGCCCGGTTCGGCACGTTCAACGTGCTCTCGGCGGGGCTGCACTACGACTACTCCTGGCAGCTCAACACGGCCAGGCGGATCCGTAACCGCTACGAGGACCAGCTGGACGACCGGACGAACGACGCGCTCCAGGAGCTCATCGACACGCTGAAATTCTTCGCCACCGGCCGGGAGTACTTCCAGTCGCTGTACTACAAGCGGGAGGTCGCCCGGCTGTCGAGCAACCTCCTGTACGTCTCCCTGCCGGTCGTCGTCTTCATCTCCTATCTGCTGCTGGCGCTCAACACCGGGATCATCCCGGTCTTCCGGGTCGGGCCGCTCACGTCGTTGCCGCTGTTCGTCATGTTCGCGTACACGGTGTCGATCGCGCCGTACGTGGTGTTGACTGCCTACGTCGTCCGCGTCGCGGCGATCACGCTGAAGACGCTGGCGGCCGGCCCGTTTCTCGTCCGCCAGCCGAAACACGACGACATCGTCGAACTCCAGGTGGATATCGAACCGGACGCGTGGGACGACCAGGCCGCCGGGGAACGGAAAGGGGGCACCGCGGGTGACGCGAACTCGACGGACGGGACGGCAGCGGACGACGGGACCGCTGGGGAAACTACCGTGAACGCCGACGGCGGAGGCGACGACGGGGGCGGTCAGTCGACGGACGCCGTCGATCGGTCGGAGTCCGACGACGCGGGGGTCGATCCGGCGAGCGGGGACGACGACGACGGGCGCCACGCAGCCGACGGCGGTCCGGGGGAGAGTTGCACGGACCGGTGAGGTCGTCGACCGTCGGCGAGCGGGGACTCGTCGACCGGGCCGACACCCCCGAATTCCGATAGATCGGACGGAACACATCCCTTACCGGCAAAAGCCCCTTTCGTGGGCGGCCCCAACGGGTTCCATGGCCGTGTACGACGTCGTCCTCCTGGTGGTGAGTATCGCGATCCTCGGGGCCGTCGTTCTGCCGCGCGTCTTCGCCGACAAGCCGATGTCGTTCCCGCTCATCTACGTCCTCGCGGGGGCGGCGATCTTCTCGCTCCCGCTGGGGGTGCCGACGCCGGACCCCGTCGAGTCACCGGCGCTGACCGAACACCTGACGGAACTCGTGGTGATCATCGCGCTGATGGGCGCGGGGCTGAAACTGGACAGGCCGTTCGACTGGCGGGCGTGGGGGCCGGCCTGGCGGCTGCTGGGGGTCACGATGCCGCTTACCATCATCTCCGTCGCCGTGCTGGGGTGGCTTGTGCTCGACCTGCACCCGGCGGCGGCGGTGTTGATGGGCGCGGTGGTCGCGCCGACCGACCCGGTGCTGGCCTCGACCGTCGAGGCGACGCCGCCGACCGCCGAGACCGACGCCGAGATCGACCCGGACGACCAGGAGGGGGAGATCCGGTTCGCGCTCACCTCCGAGGCGGGGCTCAACGACGGGCTCGCCTTCCCGTTCACGTACCTCGCGATCGTCATGGCGGGCGCCAGCCTCGGAGCGACCGGGGACGCGGGGACCGCCGAGGCCGCGCTCGGGTCGGTGTGGCCGTGGCTCTCGGAGTGGTTCGGCTTCTACGTCGTCTACAAGATCGCCGTTGGGGTCGTCGGCGGCGTCGTCGTCGGGTACGTCATCGCTCGGTTCATCTTCGGGCGCCCGTCGAGCACCGACCTCGCGCGGGTCATGGAGGGCGCGGAGGCGCTTGCGGCGACGCTTTTGGCCTACGCGGCGACCGAACTCGTCGCCGGCTACGGCTTCATCGCCGTGTTCGTCGCCGCGCTCGTGCTCCGTCACTACGAGTGGGAACACGAGTACTACCAGAAGCTCCACGACTTCGCCGTCCTGGTCGAGCGCCTGCTGATGGCCGCCGTGCTCGTCCTGTTCGGCGGGACGCTCGTCGGCGGACTCCTCCAGCCGCTGACGGTCGAGCACGTCCTGATCGGGCTGGCACTGCTGCTCGTGATCCGCCCCCTCGCGGGGATCGTCGGAATGCTGGGATCCGACTCGCTGTGGCAGGAGCAGGTGATCATCTCGACCTACGGCGTCCGGGGCATCGGTTCGTTCTTCTACCTCGCCTACGCCCTGAACTCCGCGTCGTTCGCCGAGACGGAGATCATCGTCGCCGCGGAGGAACTGTGGGCGTTCCTCGGGTTCGTCGTCGTCGCGTCGCTGACGCTGCACGGTATCTCTGCAGCCCCGGTGATGAACTCCATCGACGCGTGGCGCACCGAGCACAAGGAGGGGTTCACGGAGCCGGAGGAGGCTGACTGACGGGGCGGTCGCGTGCCGGCTCGCCGCCGCGGGCCGGTCCGCTGCGCGGGTTCGTCCGCGAGGCGCTTGCGAAGGCCTGCCGTTGGGTTTCCCGCGGGACCGTCCAAGGGCGGTCACATGACCGCGGTCAAGATCGTCAAAGTCCTGGGAACCTCGGAGGAGTCGTGGCCGGACGCGGCGGAGGAGGCGGTCGCGCAGGCCAGCCGGACCATCGACGACATCCGCGGCGTCGAGGTCGAGGACTGGACGGCGAACGTCGAGGACGGCGAGGTGACCGAGTACCGGGCGACCGTCGAGGTCGCGTTCCCGGTCCACGAGGACAGACAGCCTTCCGGGTGACCGCCCGCGGCGACCCGCTCGGGGCGCGCAAGTCCCCCGGGCACGGCGGACGGGGAGCTGACGACTACACCTACCGAGACAGATGCACGCGACAGCGACCGGAGTGACAGACCGATGAGTTCAGAGACCGAACTGGCGGCGACCGACGAGGCGAGCGAACGGACAGTCGACGAGATCGAACAGCTGATCGGGGACCGCGCGGTCGGCCGCGACGACCACGTGAACGCGCCGGGGTTCGTCGTCCGGCCGGACGACGTGCAGTCGGTCCTGTTCGACCTCCGCGACGAGGCCGGCTACGACCACCTCAGCTGCGTCACCGCCCAGGAGTACCAGGACCGCTACGAGACCATCTACCACCTCACGAGCTACGACGAGCGCACCGACGAGGTGGACGTCGTCGTCCCGTCGCCGAAGGACGACCCGCGAAACGAGTCGGCCGCGCCCGTCTACAGCACCGCCGGCTGGCACGAGCGTGAGGCCTACGACCTCGTCGGGATCGAGTACGAGGGCCACCCCGACCTGCGGCGGATCCTCCTGCCGGAGACCTGGCAGGGCCACCCGCTGTCGATGGACTACGACCAGACCCAGTCGCAGGTCGTCCCGTTCAAGGAGAACCAGCCGATCCAGTCCGCGACCACCTCGCCGGAGTCGACCGACGACGAGTGGGAGGCCGACCCCGGGACGATGTTCATCAACATCGGGCCCCACCACCCGGCGACACACGGCGTCCTGCACCTCAAGACCGTCCTCGACGGCGAGCAGGTCGACGACGTCGACCCCGACATCGGCTACCTCCACCGCTGCGAGGAGCAGATGTGCGAGCAGGGCACCTACCGACACAAGATCATCCCCTACTCCGACCGGTGGGACTACACCGCGAACATGCCCAACGAGTGGGCGGTCGCCCGGGCCATCGAGAGCCTCGCGGACATCGAGGTGCCCGAGTACGCGCAGGTCCTGCGGACGATGGCCGCGGAGCTGGGCCGGATGATGGGCCACTTCCTCGCGGTCGCGACGTTCTCGCTGGACATCAACGGCGACTTCACCGCCGCCTTCCAGTACGCCTTCCGCGACCGCGAGATCGTCCAGAACATCCTCGAAGATCTCACCGGCCAGCGGATGATGTTCTACTACTTCCGGGTCGGCGGCGTGGCGTGGGACCTGCCCGAGCCCCGCGCGGAGTTCTTCGAGAAGATCCGCGAGTTCACCGACGAACTCCCGCGGCGGGTCGCGGAGTACCACGACCTGCTGTCGAACAACGAGATCTTCCAGTTGCGGACCGTCGACACGGGCGTCCTCGGCCCGGAAGTCGCCAAGTCCTACGGCGCGACGGGCCCGGTCGCTCGCGGGTCGGGCGTCGACTACGACCTCCGCAGGGACGACCCCTATGGCTACTACCCCGAACTCGACTGGGACGTGGCGGTCCAGGAGGGTTGTGACAACTACGCCCGAGTGCTCGTCCGCCTCCAGGAGGTCGAGGAGTCGGCCCGCATCGTCGAGCAGTGCATCGACCTGCTGGCCGACTGGCCCGACGACGAGCGGACGATCCAGGCGAACGTCCCGCGGACGCTCCGACCGGATCCCGACACCGAGGTGTACCGCGCCGTCGAGTCCGCGAAGGGGGAGATGGGCGTCTACATCCGCAGCGACGGCACCGACTCGCCGGCGCGGTTCAAGATCCGTAGCCCCTGCTTCCACAACCTCGCGACGCTCCCCGAGATGGCAGAGGGCGAACTCGTCCCCGACCTGGTGGCCGCGGTCGGTAGCCTCGACATCGTCCTCGGCAGCGTCGACCGCTGACCGGGACCGTGCCTCCGGTCACGTGAGGACCGCGATGCTGCTCGGAACGACTGAATCTCGAAAATATCTCCGGGGGGTCGGGCTCGGAGGTACCGGGTAGTCCGCGGCGGCCGGGTCAGGCGAGACGGATCTCGTCGTCGGCGACCGTCGCGATCTCGTCGTCGGCCAGCGGGTAGTCGTCCTCGTCGGCGTCGCTCCAGCCGAGCCGCGATTTCACCTTGTCCGTCACGCCGGGGTCCGGGTCGACGTAGGCGGTCCCGCCGCGGACCTCCGAGACGACGCCGACCTTCTCGCCGTTGTCGTCGACGACCGGCTTGCCCTGGTCGTCGTCGGAGACGGTGGTTCTGTCGGCCATCGTCACCGACCCCCCGCGCTGTAATGCTCGCTCTGGCGCTCGTGGCGGTCCTCCCCCTCGCGGCGCTGCTGGTAGAGACTCTCCTGGCCCTGCCGGGGCTGCTGGTTCATCCCACCCTGTCGGTGCTGCTGGCCCCGCTGACGCTGCTGACTCTGCTGACGCTGCTGGCTTTGCTGATGCTGCTGACCTTGCTGGTGGCCACTGTGCTGCCCCTGTTCGTGGCTCTGCTGGCCGTGCCCTTGCCGCTGGCTCTGCTGCTGTTGTCCCTGCTGGCCCTGCTGCTGACCGAACTGGCTCTGCTGGGGCCCGTGACGCTGCTGGGCGCCCTGGCGCTGCTGGGACTGCTGGTGTCCTTGCTGGCCCTGCTGGGCGCCGTAGTCGTCCTGGCTCCCGTACCCCTCCCGGTCGTAGTCCTGCCGGCCGTGCTGGTCGCGCTGGCCGCCCTGCATCCCGCGCTGTCGGCGCTCACCGCGCTGCTTGGACTGCTGGCGGCCCTGCTGGGCGCGTGTCCCTCCCTGCTGTCGCTGACCGTGTTGCTGTCCTTGCTGCTGCTGATCCTGCTGATTTTGACGCTGTTGCTGATGGCCCTGCTGTTGCTGGCCCTGATGGTGCTGCCCCTGCTGGTTCCCCTGTTGCTGTTGGCCGTGCTGGGTGCGATTGTACTGTTGCTGGGCGCGGCGGTGGTGCTGGAACTCGTGTTGTTGCTGGTTCTGCTGGTGGCCCTGTTGCTGACTCCGCTGCTGGCCTTGCCGGTTCTGCTGGCGGCTCTGCTGATACCCTTGCTGGTGGCCCTGCTGGTGCTGGTTCTGCTGCTGACCGCCCTGCTGGTGCTGCGCTCGGTTCGAACGTCGGTCGTACTGGTCGCTCCGGTCGGAACTATGTCGGTTCATGATAGGATGCTGGGCACGGCCCGTCGACACGGTTGGCCCGAATAGGACAGCGGGCGGGACGCGCATAGTTAGACGCCGCTTAGTGGCCGGTATGCGCTCGTCCCGCTCCGCCGCGTCGTTGACGCTCGGCGGACCCGCCCGGGCCGGCGATCAGGCGACGGGGTCGTCCGCGAGGCGCACGGTCCCCGAGTCCGGGTCGAACTCGATCACGCCGTGGTCGTCGAGCATCGGCAGCTGGCCGTGGTAGAACCAGGTCTGGACGCGCTGGCGCACGTCGTCCGAGACGTTCTCGGGATCGTCGTCGGTGATCCCGGCGACGACGTGCGTCGCCACTTCGGCGACGCTGGCGGGCTCGTCGCTCTCCCGGAGGTACCTGAGCAGGTACCGGCAGTGCGGGTCCTCGAGCGCGTCGGCGAGCCGCTCGCTCCGCGCCCCCGTGTCGGTCTCGTGTCTGTCGACGATCGCCGTCTCGTCAGCCCCGTGAGTCATGCAAGACACGTTTCTCCCGGACCCTCATGAGGTGTCTGCCTAAAGGAATAGACTCCCGCGCCCTCCGGCGGTTTGCGTCGCCTCTCGCGCGCCGCCGCCCGGCCGTGGGTCTTTCCGGCCCGAGCGCCTACCGGTGGCCATGCACGACCGGCTCGCCAGGGCGAGAGACGCCGTCGACGAAGCGCGCGAGATGACTGACGACGCGACCGCCACGGAGCAACTCGCCTCGGTCCGCGAGGGGATCGAGCGAGTCGACGACGCGCTCGGCGACGACGCGGCCGACGAGGGGGCGGTCGCCGACCCGGAGGCGGGCGAGCGGCTCGAGTCGATCGAGCGACAGCTCGGGACGCTGGCCGACGACGTGGACGAGCTCACCGCGTCGCACCTCTCGACCGCGCGGGACCAGCTCGACGCCTTCCGCCGGGAGTCGGCGCCCGACTGGACGGCGCCGACCGGCGAGGAGCGGGCCGACTCGACGTGACTCCCCTCGCGGGCTCGCGTCAGTCCCCGTCCCTTCCCTCGGACGCGGACGGGTCGGTCGGTGCGGGGGTCTCGCACCCGCCGTCGGTCACCGTCCCGCCGTCGGTCGCGGCCGAGCCGCTGGGTTCGGGCGTGGCCGAGCGGGCGGTGCCCATCCAGCGGTCGATGTTCTCCGAGACGTAGGAGTGACCTCCCCAGCCGAACGCGACGCCGGCGCCGATCGCGACGGCGGCGGCCAGCCCCCAGGCGAACGCCTCGGCGAACAGGTAGAGGATGCCCACGTCGATGCCCATCGTGTCGAGGCCGATGACGATGGCCGTGAAGTAGAGGAACATCCGCGTCCCCGCGGCGAACCACGAGGTGTAGTCCGTCTCCGTGGCGGCGCGGGTCCGCATGATGGCGTCGCCGATGAAGTCCGCGACGACGAACCCGAGCACGATCACGGCCAGCCCCGCGATGAACGCGGGCAGGTACGAGACGGCCGTCTGGATCCACTGCGAGAGCAGGTCGATGGCCAGGACGTTCGCCGCGGCGAGGATGGCCAGCGCGTAGACGAACCACTTCGCGAGCGCGCCGAACGTCGACGACACCGCCCGGCGTGAGCCGCCCATGATCCGCCCGAGCGGCGTGTCCATGGTCATCGTGTCGAGGCCGACGCGGTCGCTGAGCGACCGGACCGCGGACCCGACCGCGACGCCGACCGCCCAGCCGACCAGCAGGACGAGGAGCGCGCCGACCAGCCGCGGCAGGAACGCGACGATCTCGGCGACGGTCTCTTCGAGGAACGCGGGGATCTCGATCTGTGCGACGGTGTAGAGTGGTCGTGCCATTGATGACACCGCCGGTCCGTTCGACCGCGCGACTCGAAAACCGGGAGGTTGCGCTCGCAACCCCGCCGCCGGAATTCACTGCCAAACGGCCGGTATGCCCGCGGTACCGAGCCCGGTCGCGGTGAACCGACTGTGGCCTTTTCCGGCGTCCGGGCGAACGTTCCGCCGATGTCCGGAGAGCGAGACACCGCACGACAGAGTCAGATCACGACAGACACGGAGACGATCCGCGGGTGGGGGGACGAGCACGACATGGTCCCGGTGCGCTACGAGGAGGACGGCGAGACGCGGATCGCGATGGTCCCCGAGGACGAGGTCGGCGACCGCCACAGCCGGATCGACTGGGACGACTTCGAGCGGGAGATGCACGACCGGGAGATGGTGACCGTCCGCCACGACGAACGCGAGGGCGAGATCGAGGTGGTCGACCGCACGGAGGCGGTGGGCACCGCCGCCCTCTCCAGCGAGGAGGTCGAGGAACAGCTGATCGAGGGCGAGACGATCGAGTCGGAGTTCACCGAGCGGGCGGTCGTCGAGCACACCGTCGTCGAGGAGGTGACCGTCGAGAGCGAGGTGGTCGACCGCGAGCTGGTCGAGTCCGACACCGTCGACGCCGAGCTGGTCTCCCGCGAGGTCGAGGACTGCGAGGTGACGAGCGTCGACACGACCGACGCGGGGATCGAGGCGCTCGACACCTTCGGCACCGGCACCCGCTCGGAGGTCGCCTGCGACGTGGCGGTCACGATCGACGAGGCGTGGACGGTCACGAAGGAGAACGTCGAGCGGATCACCATCGAGAGCCGGGTCGTCCAGGCCGACGTGGAGGAGACCGAGACCGTCGAGTCCGACACCGTCCGGGAGACCGTCGACGTCGAGGGCGTCGAGCGCACCGTGCTGGAGGGCGAACTCGTCGACTCGCCGGAGACGGCGCAGGTCGCCGTCGAGGAGGGCAACGTCGAGAGCCGGTTCCGCGAGGACGACGCCATCGAGACGCACCTCTTCCGGAGCCAGGTCGTCGAGGAGGACGTGTCCGTCCGCCGCGAGGTGACCGGCGAGATCACCGACGCGGAGACGCTCTCCTCGGAGACTATCTCCCACAAGGCTGTCGAGAGCGAGATCGTCGATTCCGACGAGTACGACGCCGAGCTCGTCGTCGAGGACCGCGGGGCCGCGACCGGCAGTGCGGCGGGCGTCGAGGACACCGAGACGCTGGAGGCGGACGAGCCGGCGACCGACGAGCCGGCGACCGCCGACGAGCCGGCCAGGATCGAGCCGACGGACGACGACGTGGGCAAGACGGTCGTCAACGCCAGCGGCGACGAGGTCGGGATGGTCGCCTCCGTCGAGAACGACCGGATGTACGTCGACCCCCACCCCTCGATCACCGACCGCATCCGGACGGCGCTGGGCTGGGGCAACGACGACGAGGACACCTACCCCGTCGACGAGGACCACGTCGCCCGCATCGAGGACGACGAGGTCGTCCTCGGCGTCGACCGGCAGGGGTAGCCGGTCGAGCGGCCGCCCTGTCGAGGCGTCCGGCAGGACGGCCGGCGGGCCACCCGTGGGACGCCGGCGACGCCGACCGGCCGGCTCAGGCGGGCACCCAGGAGACGACCTCCGCCGACGGCGGTCCGGTACCGGGGGGACAGCCGACCGTCGCGTTGCGGCGGGCGTTCGCCGGGACGTTCTCGAAGGTGACCCGCCGGCGCGGCTCGGGACAGGCGACGCTGACGGTCGCGGAGACGAGCCCGGCGTCGCCCTCGTTGCGGAGCACCACGCCGTAGTACGTCGCGTTCGCGCTCGTCCCGCGCTCGCCGACCACGCTCGCGGTCGGTTCTGCCGCCGAGGCGCCGGCGACCGCCGACCAGACGGCGAAGCCGAACAGCCCGACGGTCAGCGCGACCGCGAGGACCATCACGACCCGCTCCACCGTCGAGACGGCGGCCTCCTCGGGGGTGTCGTCGGCGTCCGCGTCGGGCCGTGGCTCGCTGTCGTCGGCGTCGGCGGCGTCGCCGTACCCCTCGTAGTCGTCGTAGCGGTCCGCGGGGTCGTCCCCGCCGTCGTGGTTCCGGTCACCGCCCCGCTCGCGCTCCCGGTTTCCGCTGTCCGCACGGTCCCCGGCGCCCCGGTCACCATCGCGGTCGGGCCCGGCCATCAGAGCACCACCTCGCCGGCGCTGGCGCCGGTCGCGGCGGGGAACCCGAGGACGATAGTGAGCTGGACGCACTCGGCGGCCCCGCGGCCGCTGAACTGGCCGAACCCCGCCAGCAGGACGACCGAGACGGCCAGCGCGACGGCGTAGGCGGTCGCCGCGGTCCCGACCTGGAGGTGGTGGGTGCGGCCCTCGATGCGGTCGCGGTGGCCCCGGAACTCCAGCTCGTGGAGGACGAGGTGGACGACGCCGACCGAGAGGACGACGACGAGCGCCAGCCGCGGCCAGTCGGCGTTGCGCGCGATGACGACCACTTCCTCGGTGGGCGCCACCGGGACCGAGAGGAAGACGGCGCCGAGCGTGAACACGGTCAGGTTGTGCGGGAACGCCTCCTCCTCGATGGGGGCGTCGGTCTGCCCGAGCAGGCGGTTGGCCAGCGCGGCGCCGAACCCGAAGGGGACCACAAGGACCAGTGCCATCCGGACGACGGTCGAGGGGGAGTCGCCGAGCGTGACGACGCCGAACGCGAGCAGTACCACCAGCGCGGCGACGAGACTCTGGGCCACCAGCTCGGCGAAGTCCGTGACGACCCGGAGCGTGGACTCGCGTTCGTCGCCGTCCAGCCGGCGGAAGCCGACGCTGCGCACGAGGAGGAACACGACGGCCAGGCCGACGGCCGCGAACGCGACGAGGTGGGCGATCGGGAGCCGCCAGCTGAGCCACCACGTCTCCGCGGTCACCAGCATCGAGACGCCGACGACCAGCAGGGCGCCGGCGACGCCGCGGCCCTGCGTGCGCAACTCCGCGAGGACTGCCTTCGACATACTCCCGGGTGGGCGGCCTCGGACAAATGAACCCCCGTCGGTTACCGGCGACCTGCCGGCGTAACGGGGGCTTACCCGGCGGAACGGCCTTCGCTGTCGGTTCGACGCGACGGCGCCGTCGCCGGCGGTGACGACCGCTCTCGGTCGGCGCTAGTCCTCCCAGACGAGTTCCAGCGAGAGCTCGGCCGAACAGCCCGGCCCCTGGACCTCGCCGGCGTTCTCTTCGACCTCGACGTCGTCCTCGTCGAGGTAGTTCGGGCAGTGGCCGTCCTCGATCACCTGCATGACGGTGACGGTCGTCCCGCAGGCCGGGCAGTCGAGGGCGATGCCGTCCTCGTCTTTGAGGATCGCGTCGGGTCCGAGCGTCATCCGGGCGCCGCTCGGCGCGTCGCCGCTGGCGCGTTCGCTGTCGGTGTCAGTCATCGGTGGCTCCGCTTGGGGCGCCCGCCGGAAAAGAGCCCGGACGCCCGGACGTTTACGGGGCCGGCGGTCGAACCCGGTGGTATGGAGATCAGAGACGCACGGGCGAGCGACGCAGCGGGGATCGCCGAGACGGCGCTGGCCTCGCTGCGGGCATCGTACGACCTCCTCGACGAGGAGACCATCGACGAGGTGGTCGCGGAGTGGTACGACGGCGAGCGGGTCGCCGACGGCGTCAACGACGAGGACAGCGCCTGGATGGTCGCCGAGGACGGCGACGAGGTCGTCGGGTTCGTCCAGGGCGTCCTGGTCGACGCCGAACCGCCGGTGGGTGAGATCCACTGGCTCCACGTCGCCCCCGACGCCCGCGAGGAGGGAGTGGCCCAGCAACTCCTCGGCCAGGCCCAGGAGACCTTCGAGAAGCGCGGGGCCGCTCGACTCCGGGGGACGGTCCTCGCCGAGCACGAGGAGGGGTGGTCGTTCTACGAGGCCGACGGCTTCGACCGCGCCGACGAACGGGAGGTGACGGTCGCCGGCGACGAGTACGACGAGTACGTCTACGAGCGGGTGATCGACGAGTCGGTCGAGGATCTGGTCGTCGAGCCCGTCGACACGCCGGTCAGCGAGCTGTTCGTGAACTTCAGCGAGGGCGAGCGGGGCTCGAAGGCGCCGTTCTACGCTGCCTACCGGACCGAAGACCTGCAGGAGAAGTACGGCTGGTACTGCAGCAACTGCGAGTCGGTCAGCACCGCGATGGACTCGATGGGCCGCGTCGAGTGCAACGACTGCGGGAACCGCCGGAAGGCCACCCGCTGGGACGCCTCCTACCTGTAGCCCGGCGGCGTTTCGAGCCGACGGCTGACCCGCTTGGCCGCCGCGACGGCCGGTACGCCGGCGTTACCCGCGAAGGGTTTAGGAGGGCCGAGGGCGTACGCGCGGAGAACGGATCCGCCCGACGGCGGTCGACTCCCGGGGTCCGCTCGCCGGCGCGGCGGGGCGGGTCGACCGGGGCGACTCGCGGGCGTCCGCACACTCATGACGCGCTCGAGAAACAGACAAGCGTCACTGTCGGAATCGCCGCTGGTGCCGGCCGAGCGGGCCGACGGCGCGCAACTGGACGAGGCCTCCCGCCGGGCGTGGTCGGAGGCGATGACCGTCCGGCCGTTCGGCGACGCCTACCTGGTCGACTGCGACGGCGGGACCCGCTACGTCTCGCTGGCACCGAGCAACTGCTCCTGCGGCGGCTCGACGGCGGAGGACCGCTGTGAGCACGTCCGCCGGGTCGCCATCGAGATCAACCTCGGGCGGGTGCCGCCGCCGTCGGAGCGGACGGTCCCCTGCGCGGGATGCGACCGTCAGGTCGCCGTCTCCGCGGCGGACTCGCCGCCGCCGCTGTGCGCGGAGTGTCGCCTCGAACCCGGCGACCTGGTCGTCGACCGGGCGGGCGACGGGGAGACGCCGATGCTGGTCGTCTCCGAACCGGGCCGGCCGGCCGACGTGGTCGCGCTCCCGGACGAGGACCGGTCCGTGGCCGACTACCCCGGCAACGAGGGGTACCCGGCCGACGAGCCGGTCGTCGAGGTGGTCTACCCCCGGGCGGTCACGACGGACCGCCCGCCGCGGCGCTACCACTTCCCGCTCGCCCGGCTGGAGCGGCCCGGTTCCGACGACCGTCCGCCCGAGCGGTGAACGCCGGGCGCTTGCGAGCGCAGGGCCGACCTATATTTGCGTCGCCACAGAGTAGCCTGCCCTTTTCGGGGCTGTAACCCGGCACTTGCAACGGTGGGCTGTGTATACTATTGGGGGCGGCCGGGCAACGTCGAGACAGCCGAATGAGCACTATCGTGAAAGCCACGCTGCCGACCGAGGAGTTCGCGCTCGCGGAGACGTTCGACGCGGTTCCCGAGGCGGAGTTCGACGCGGTGCGGCTGGTCACGCACGGCACCGACCGCGTCGTCCCGCTGCTGTGGGCGACCGACGCCGACTCGACCGCGGTCACGGAGGCGCTCGAGGCCGACGGCTCGACGGACGAGGTGACGCTCGTCTCCCGGCGCAACCACGACTCGCTGTTCCGGATGCGCTGGACCGCCGACGTCCGGTTCGTCACGCACGTCCTCGTCGAGGAGGACGGCGCCGTCGTCAGCGCGCGCGGCACGAGCGACGGCTGGACCTTCCGGGTGCTCTTCCCGGAGCACGACGCCGTCTCCTCGACGTACGCCGCCTGCGAGGACCAGGACATCGACATCGACGTGACCCAGATCTACCACCTCGACGACGCGCCGTCGCTCGGCGGCTTCCACCTCACCGACGAGCAGTTCAAGACCGTCCGGACGGCCCTCGAACGGGGCTACTACAAGGTCCCCCGCGAGACGACGCTGGAGGAGCTGGCCGACGAACTGGACGTGTCCCACCAGGCGCTCTCCGAGCGGCTTCGACGCGGGCACCTCGCCCTCATCGAGAACGTCGTCGGCCCGTAGCCGACGGCTCGCAGCCGGCACCGGCGGGCACGAGGCGGTCCTACTCGTCGGCGGCGGGGGAGGCTGTCGACTCGTCGGCCCGCGCGGCGTCGGCTCCGGTCGAACCCGGCGCGTGCTCGGTCCGTCCGTCCTCCGTCCGGTCGCGCTCGCCGCCCTCGCCCTCGAACTCCGACCACGTCGACTGTTCGGTCTCGGAGCGGCGTTTCCGGACGAGGTAGGCGGCGCCGAGCGCGGCGCCGACGCTCATGATGACCAGGCCGATCCTCGATCCGCCGCCGGAGTCGTCGTCCTGGTCGGCGGGTTCCGAGCGGTCGGTGGAGCGGTCCGCGTCGCGCTCGTCGGTCCGGACGGCGGCCGCCTCTTCATCGAGCGCCTCCCTGACGGCGTCTTTGACGGGCTCCCGGACGAGTTCGGCGACGACGTAGCGGGCGCCGTCGGTCATCGCTTCGCGCTTCGAGCTCGCGGATGACTGCTGTGTTGCCATGCGTTCCCGTCGAGTACCGCCGCGCCCGATACCGTTCGGCTTGCGGATACAGGGGGCGGAACCGGCCCCGGTATCGCCGCGCCGTCGTTGCGGGCGCTCGCGGACGCCCACCGTCGCCGAGTACCCGGAGAGCCGGGAGCCGACCACGCCCCAGTCCGCAGTCGGTAGCGTGAGGATACCACCGATAGATATCCGTTACTCCCGACCCGGCAGGCCGCGTGAACACGGTCGAGAGCCCAGTCCGCCCCCGTCCCGTCCCCGATTTGGCACCGTGTACCGAGCGTCACCGGAGGAGAAAGGCTTTTAGTAATCGATGGGTAATGAGAGGCTGTCACAACCAATGTATCGCAACCAATCGTACGTCGAACCGGCCGCCCAGCAGGGGGGCCGGGCCGGGGGCGCGGGGACGTACTACGTCAAACACGACTTCGGGGGGTCGGCGGAGCTGACGACGACGCTTGCACACGCAATCTCGGACGCGACCGGCGTCGACGTGACGGACACGGGATTCACGCTGAACGACCACGTCGACCCGGAGGCGCTCGACCGGCTGTTCAAGCCGAAAGACGACGGGACCGCCCGCGTCGACGGCCACCTCTCCTTTGCGATCTGGGGCTACCAGGTGACCGTCTACAGCGACGGGCAGATCGCCATCGTCCCGCCGAACCAGCCGCCACAGGCCCCCCAGCAGGGACCCGGTCGCGGGCGGTAACGACTCCCTCGTCCCGCGGTCTTCTCAGGTGTCGATTACCCCGTGGCCGCAGTCGACCGCACCGGCGAGACGGTCCGCCGGCGCGGTCGGCCGTTTCGTCGGTCGCGTCGCTTGGAACGGTCCCGTTTCCGCCGCGTAGCCCCGCCGAAACGCGACGGCGTCGCTGAACGGTGGGCGCGGTTTATGGGCGGCCCGCGGGTCGCCCCGAGTGCAACGGCGGCGCTCGCGGGGACGCGCTGTGGTTCCGAACCTCCGAGCGAGCCGTCGGTACTGCGCGTTCGCCGAGATCTACCCATGAGTCAGACAGACCAATTCGTCAGTAAAGCGATCGAACTCCAGCGGAACACACTCGAGAACAGCCAGCGGGCCGTGGAGCAGGCGGTCGGGCTACCGCTCCAGCAGTCGGTGGCCCTCCAGCGCAACGCCGCCCAGCTCGTGCTCGACGGGCTGGAGATGGGCAACTGGATGGGCGCCCGGAGCGTCGAGTTCACGCGGGACGCGCTCGACTCCTACCTCGACACCGTCGAGAGCGCCGCCCGCGACACCTCGGCGCTGACCGAACGGGGGATTCAGAGCGCGGAGGCGGCCGGACAGAGCGGCCTCGACTCCACCCGGCAGTTCGCGTCCGGGATGGCCGGTGACGGACAGGCGACGCCGAACACCGGGTCCCAGACGGGGGTGCCACCCGGCTACCGGACACCGGCGGAATCGGTCGCGGCGTCGAATCCGCAGTCGGTCCCGGCGCCGGCTCCGCAAGGAGCACCGACGGGAACGCCCGCGGACGCTCCCGACCCGGCCGGCCACGCCCAGCCGCCCGCCGGCGCCGCACAGCCGACCACGCAGTCTTCACAGCAACCGGCCCAGCCCGCACAGCCGGCGGCCCAGTCGCGGCAGTCCGGACAGTCACCGACACAGCGGGTTCCGCCCCAGCAGCAGCCGACACAGGGGGCGCCCATCCAGTGGGCGCCGACACGGCAGGCGTCGACCCAGCAGGCGCCAACTCAGCAGGCACCGACACAGGGAGCGCAGCCACAGTACTCGTCCGAGCGGATGCCGACGCAGGGAGCGGCGCCGCAGCAGATGTCACCGCAGCAAGCGCCGACCCGGCAGGGCCCGACCCAGGGAGCGTCCGCGGGACACCCCCCGCAGGGAGCGATCCAGGGCGGACAGCCGGCTCCCGAGCCGCGGCCGCCGGTAGCGACGGGGCAGCCGCTGGCGGCCGGTCAGGCGCCGTCCGCCGAGGGAACGGCCGCGGCCGAGCGGCAGGTCGCCGAGCCGCCGACGGGAGGGGCGACATCGGATAGTCAGGCGCCCCCGCGACAGGCCGCCGTGGTCGGCGAGAGCGAGCGCGAGGCGGAGCCACCGACGGACGGCGCCTGACCGCCGTTCGGCGGTATTACGGCCGCTCGACCGTCGTCGGGACGGCCCGGCCGCTCCGACTCGGGGCCGAGGGGAGTAACCCCACGATACCCCCCGGCGACGGGCGTGCTAGCACGTCGATACTTATGCGCCGCGCCGGCCAAGCGCCGGTGGTGTTTCACGATGCAAGTTGTCTGTAAGGACGGCACGGCGATCCAGTGTACCGACTTCGAGGCGATCGACTCCGGCGTCCTGCTGTATCAGGAACCGGAGCGCCGCGAGACACGCGGCGACGAGGAGGAGGAAGCCGAGGAGGAGGAGCGCCGGGCGGCCGGCTTCGTCCCGATCACCGAGCTCCGGTTCGTCGTCCCGGACGAGATGCTCCAGGCGGGCGGCCGCCAGCGGGCGCCGGCGCCCGAGTCCGGTCGGGGCGGCGCGCCGCCGGGCGCGCCGACCGGACAGGGCGGGATGGCCCAGCAACAGCAGGTCCAGGGGTTCCCCGGCGGCCAGGGGGGGCCCGGCGGCCCCTACGAGACGGGCGGCCAGTAGGCCGGCCCGCCGGCGGCCCGCGACGGTTCCGTACCCCGTTTTCGCTCCCGTTCCCGTTCCAGTTTTCCGGTTCGGCGCGACCGCGGAGCGACGGTGTGACCGCGGAGTGACGGCGCGACCGCGGAGCGACGGCGTCGCCGCGGTTGCTCCGACCGTCGGTGCGCCGCGAGTCCGTCGAGCGGCCGCTGTCGGGCACAGTCCCCGCCGAGAAGGGGCCGCAGGGCCGGCGGCTCGTCGCTCAGTCCTCGGTCCAGTACATCAGCGCCTCCTTCTCGGTGCCACAGCCCGGACAGCGGTCGGGCAGGCCCCCGTCGATCTCGCCCATCTCGCCGCAGACGGTACAGCGCCACATCAGTTCCGCCTCGCCGAACGAGTGGCCCGAGCGAGCGTGCTCGACGCTGAGCCCCTCGACGCCCTCGCGGGTGGTGACGAAGACGCCGCCCTCCTCCATCCCGCGGACGCTCCCGACGGGCTGGCCCCCCTTGTTGTAGAGGGTCTGTCCGAACGACAGCGAGGTTGCTTCCTCGGTCGCCTCGGCGTCCGATTCTTCCGTCGGTGTCTCTCCTCGTCCGCTCATAGGTTCCGTTGGATCTCCGCGTGGATAACTCTGTCTGCGGGCCACTCACGTCGCCCGCGCCGGCCCCGGCGCCCGCCGTCACTACACCTCGACGAAGCGGGCGTTCCCGTCCTGGTCGAGCGTGATCCGGTAGCCCTCGAAGGTGAACTCGACCTGGACCTGCGCGTCCTTCGAGGGCGGCGTCGAGAACAGGTGGTCGATCATGTGGTCGACCGTCTCGTACATCGTCGCTATGTCGGTCGTCTCCTCCCCCCGGAGGTCCGCGACCGCCTCGGCCACCGCGGTCACCGGGTCGTCCTGGTCGGTGTCGAACTCGCGGTGGACTATCTGCTCGCCGTCTGGAGCCTCTGCCATGCCCGGAGGCTGTCGCGCCTCCGTCAAGTTCCTTGTGCCCGTTCGGCCGCGGAAACCGGCGTAATTCGGGGATTACCGGAACGACGGGAGAATCTCGGACTCGTAGAACTCGAAGAACGCCGACTGGCCGGGGCCGACTTGGTGGACGTACACGTGGTCGAAGCCGGCGTCGACGAACTGCTCGATCGCCTCGACGTGGTCGTCCGCGTCGGGCCCGCAGACGACTTCCTCGGCGATCAGGTCCTCGTCGACGCGCTCGGTGGCTCCCTCGATGTCCTTCGGGGTCCGTAGCTCCCAGTTGATCGACCCGGGCGAGGCGCCGTTGGGCCAGTACTCGGCGGCCGTCTCGCGGGCCGACCCCGCGTCGTCGTCGTAGCAGACGGTCACCTGGCCGTAGCGCGGCCCCTCACCGTGTTCTCGGAATCGCTCGACGAACTCGCCGACCGGCGCCGTGCTGACGAGCCCGTCGCCGACCTCGCCGGCCATCGCGGCGGACTTCGGGCCTGTCCCGGAGACGAAGATCGGCGGGGTCTCGTCGGGGAGGGTGAACAGCTTCGCGTCCTCGACGGTGACGTGGTCGCCGCGGTAGGTGACGTTCTCGCCGGTCCAGAGCCGGCGAACGGCTTCGACGCTCTCCTCCAGTCGCTCGGCGCGTACGTCGAAGGCCGGCCACCCCTCGCCGGTGACGTGCTCGTTGAGGTTCTCCCCGGTGCCGACGCCGAGGAAGAAGCGGCCGTCGAACATCTCGGCGACGGTCGCGCCGGCCTGGGCGACGACTGCGGGGTGGTAGCGCTGGAACGGGCAGGTGACGCCGGTCCCGACGCGCAGGTCGTCCGTCTCGCGGGCGACGGCGCCGAGGACGCTCCAGGCGAACGGCGCCTCGTCCTGCCGCTCGACCCACGGGTGGTAGTGGTCCGAGATGAGCGCGTGCTCGAAGCCGGTCTCCTCGGCGGCAGTGGCGTGGTCGACGAGGTCGTCCGGCGGGTGTTCCTCGCTGGACAGCGCGTACCCGAGGTCAACCACGGTGGTCCCTCCATTCGTGCTCCCTCCGTGCGGACGGTCCGGTGGCTGGTCGGCGGTACAATCGCGTGCTGTGAGAAGGCGGGTGCATCGGTGTCGGTGGCTGTGCGGTTCGGGAAGCGGTGCGGTTCGAGCGGCGGTGCGGTTCGGGCCGTGGGGCGGTACGAGCGGTGATGCGGACCCGTCGAAGTCGGGTGGTTACTGGGAGTTCGGCGAGGGCTGGCCGGTCGTCGCGCCCGTCGAGATCCCGGACGACTGGTCGTACTGCTCGTGCGTGCCGGGCGCCCCCTGGAGGTGCGCTTCGAGGAACCACAGCGACTTCGACACGTCGCGGGACACCTCGTTGAGCAGGTCCGCGGTGTCGAGGTCGCCCCCCTCGTCGGCCATTCGGATCTGCTCGGCGAGGTTGGCGTCGAGCGTCGCCATCCGGTCGGCCAGCGCGGCGACCAGCGCGATCCCGTCGTAGGTGTCCCGCGGGAACGGCTGGACGGCCGTCGCCTGTGCGACCTCGTGGACCGTCCCCGGCGGCCGGCCGCCCAGCGCGCTGACGCGCTCGGCGACCGCGTCGATGTGGGGATCGAACGTCTCGATCAGCTCCTCGAACAGCTCGTGGAGCTGGTAGAACTCGTGGCCCTTGACGGTCCAGTGGGCCGTCTTGAGTTGCATGTTGATCGCCGTCAGGTCCGCGAGACACTGCGTGAGCGCGCTGATACTCGTCGTCCGGACGCTCTCGGGGAGGTAGTTCCGCGTCGGGAACACCTGCCCCACGGGCCCGGCGGCCGCCGACTGGCCGCCTCCGGCTGTCTGTCCGGAACCGCCGCCGGACTGGCCTGACTGCTGGTGCTGGATGTTCTGACTCATAGGCACTCGCCCGCTACGTAACGACCTGTCATCAACATTGACGGTGGGTGTGCAAGCCCCGAGCGCCGCGGGCGCTTCGGCGTCGCGATGCCGGCGTCCCGGCTCGGTCCGGCTCGGTTCGGTCCCGCTCCGAGTCGCCCGTCGGACCCGTTCTGGGGGGTCGGCCGTGGCCCTAAGTGTCCGACGCCCCACCGTCGAGACATGGCGTCAGACCACTCCGAGGAGTCGGCGGTCCGGCACACGACCGACCCGACGCTCGCCCGCAGCGTCATCGAGGAGCGGAACGGCTACCCCGCCCACGTCCCCGGGAGCGAGGGCGAGGGCGACAGCGGGCTGTTGCGCGTCGGCTTCCGCGACCGCGACGAGGACCTCAAGGAGATTTCCTGGGAGCAGTTCCGCGAGGAGTTCGAGGGCAAGGACCTGGCCGCGATCTACCGCGAGGACGAGGGCGCCGTCGACGAGAACCGCCCGGTCGTGCTCGAAGACGAGGAGACGGCCGAGGAGGACTACGGCGCCGAAGCGGCCTGATACGGATTATTGCAAGCGTTTACCGGGTCGACCGCACGCAGTCGTGCAGTCGATCCCGGGATGTCTTGCAATAATCCGTATGACGCGACCGACCGCGGCCGCTCAGATCTCCGCCTTCAGCCGGACCGTCTCGTCGTCGATCCCGGCGACGAGTTCGCGCTGGAGCGGGAACGCCTCCTTCCCGTGGTCCTCGACGCCGAGCTTCGCCGCCACGGTCTCGGTGACACCGGGGTTGGGGTCGACGAACGCCGTCTCGTTCTCGTAGTCGACCACTCGGCCGACCCGCTCGCCGTCGTGGACGACCGGCTTGCCAACGTCCGCCTCGGTGACATGGTCGCGGCCGGTCACCGTTCCTCCCGGTCGCCCTCGACGCTCTCGGCGTCCCCCGCGTCGTCGGGATCCGCCCGCGGGTCGACGGGGGTCGTCCCCTCGCGCTCGATGCCGCCGTCGCGCTCGTCGTCGTCGATCGGGCCGACGGGTCGCTGTTCGTTGTACTCCTCGGGGCCGGCGGCGTCGCCGGTCAGCTCGTGGTAGATCGCCTCGCGGGCCTCCGCGGCGGACTCGAAGCGCTCGTCGACGAGGCGGTCGAAGACGGAGCCCAGCGACTCCGTCTCGTTGGCGAGGTCGATCTGCTCGTCGCCGTACTCGACGGCCAGCTCCTCCGACGTGGTCGGGTACTTCGCCTCGCCCAGCAGGTCGCCGACGCGACCGAGTTCGTCCTCGACGATCTCGTCGCGCTCGCGGCGGCGGTCGACCGCGCTCTCCTGGACGCGCTCCGGGTCCGGGTCGTACGAGTCGCCGTCGTCCGTCATCGGTCCGGCTAGCCGACCGACGCGGAAAGGTCTGGTCCCGGGCATCGCCGCGGCGTGGCGCGGCGGTCGGCGGCGACGGCGCGCGACTGTCCGCGGGGGAGTCGCCGCGCTCGACGGGGCGGGACGGGGCGGGTCGGCTCCCGCCGGCGAAAGCCCGTTTACCGTCGGCGCCCAACGGGGAACGTGTCCGAGTTCGACTTCGAGGCGATGTTCGCCGCGGAACTCGACGTGATCCCCGACCGGCTCGTCGACGACGAGCGGTTCGTGCCCGCTGCGGGACCGCTCGACGCCGATATCGCCTTCGTCGGGGAGGCGCCCGGCGCCACGGAGGTCGAGGAGGGCGAACCCTTCGTCGGCCGCGCCGGGAGCCGGCTGGACGGCCTGCTGGAGACGGTCGGGATCGACCGCGATGCCGTCTACGTGACCAACCTCGTGAAGGTGCGGCCGCCGGAGAACCGCGACCCGACCGCCGACGAGCGCCGCATCTGGAAGCCGCTGCTGGACGCGGAGCTGGCGGAGGTCGACCCGGCGGTCGTCGTGACGCTCGGGGCGGTCGCGAGCGGCGCCGTCCTCGATACCGACGAGCCGGTCGGAGACCTCCGCGACGAGACCTACGAGGTCGACGGCCGGCTGGTCCTGCCGACGTACCACCCCGCGGCGACGTTCTACGACGACGGGATCGAGCCGATGCTGGAACGGGACCTCAGGGTGGCGAAGGACATCGTCGAGGAGGAGTGAGGGGCGGGCGCCGAACGGCACGACAGGCGCGGTCACGCGGTCGGCTCGGCGGTCACCGCCGGCTCAGTAGCCGGAGTCGCGGCCCACGCTGGTCAGCCAGTCGGCCAGCAGGTACAGGAGGAAGAAGGGCAACAGCGGCAGCATCGCCAGGGCGATCAGCGCCCCGATGACGTAGCCGATGATAGCCATCTCGCTGTTCGGGTGCAGGCCGCGCATCTTGGATACTGTGTCCATTGTAGTGTGGGGAAATATCGGCCGCCGGTCGTCAGGCCTCGAGCCACCAGCCGAGCAGCCGCTCGGCGTCCTCGGCGGAGCGCTCGCCGCGGCGCTTGCTCATCGTCTGTCCCTTCTCGTCGAGCACGGTGCGTTCGAGGTTGTCGCGGGCGCTCCGGATCGCGGGGGCGTCGCCGTACTCCTCGCCGGTGCCGGCGAAGCGGCCGCGGTCGGTGAACAGCCGGATCGTCGCCTGGATGAGCGGCGACCCCCGCTGGCGCTCCTTGTGCCGGTGGAGGATGACGTAGGCCTCGATCACGTCCATCTCCTCGAACTTGTCCGTCACGCCGTCGATCAGGTCCGCGACCTCCTCGTGGGTCATCGTGGTGAGGTGGCGCGTCCCGAACACCTGCAGGCGGGTCCCGCCGTCGTCGGGCGTCCAGGTGAGCGAGCGCAACACGTCGGTCAGCGTGACGATGCCGTCGACGCCTTCGGCGGGGACCTCGACGACCAGCGACGAGTAGTCGTCGTCGAGCATCTCGCCGACGGCCTCGTCGAGGCCGGTCGTCGGGCCGGTCGTTGCGACCGGCGAGTTCATCACGTCGCGGGCGGGCAGGTCGAGCAGTCGGTGCTCGACGCCGGCGCGTTCGCCGAACCCGCCGTGGGAACCCGCCTGGCTGTCCGAGCCCATCTCGTCGCCGAAGCCGTCGGCGTTGCCGCCCTGCTCCTGGTCGGTCTCGCGGACCGCGAAATCGAGCAGGTCGAAGTAGCTCACCATCCCGACCGCGTCGCCGTCGTCGACGACGGGCACCCGGGAGATCCCGTCGACGCGCAGTCGGTGGATCACCTCGCCGACGGTCGTCTCGGGCTCGATCGACCGCAGGTCCCGGGTGTACACGTCGCTCACGGCCAGCGCGTCGAGGAACGGTTCGGTCGCGGCGGCGACGCTCTCGTCGGTCGCGACCCCCTCGAAGTCCTCGCCGTCGTACACCGGGACGAGCGGGAACTCGCTCTCGACCATGCGGCGGGCGACTTCGCGGATGTCGTCGCGCCGGTCGACGCCCGGCACGTCCTCGCGCATGACCGACCGGGCCTTCCGGTCGGGGTCGTGTTGCGAGCTGACCAGCACCTTGCGGGTGACGATCCCCTCGATCCCGTCGTCGCCGCCGACCAGGAGCGCGGGGTCCCGGTGGGTCTGAAAGGCGCCCAGCAGCTTCGACACCGGTGTCTCGGGGTCGAACTCGCGGTACTCGGTCGTGAGGGCCTCCGAGATGTCCATTCGTGGACGGTTCGGGCGCTCGCCGGATAGCCCGCCGGCTTGCAGGCGCCAGCGTCTCGGCGTCGCGCCTCCCCGGACCTCCTCGAGCTGGCCGCTTCCGGCCCGACTGTCGCTTTCGCGCCGGTCGTCGGGGCTCCGCACGGGCCGCGCCGTCGGTAAGCCGGGCCTATCGGCGGGGGTCGGTTCGGCGGGAATCGCGGAACGGTCGGGCGGATCGGGCCGACCGAGGCGAGGTCGCGTAGGCGCCGTGTTCTTTTCTTGGAGCCTGCGAATGCCTACCCGATGAGCACGATCGTCGAGGCGACAGTCCCGGCTGACCAGTTCGCGCTCGCGGAGACGCTCTCGGCGGCCCCGGCGACGGAGATCCGGATGGTCCGGCTCGTCGCCCACGGGTCAGAGCGCGTGATGCCGTTCCTCTGGGCCGGCTGCGACGACACCGACCGGGTTCGCGACGCGCTGGAGGGGGACCCGACGACCGAGGCCGTCTCGGTGCTCGCGGACTTCGACGGCGAGGCGCTGTTCGATGTGGACTGGGCGGCGAAGGTCCGTGTCCTCGTCTCGATCGTCGCCGAGGAGAACGCGACGATCCTCGACGCCTGCGGCCGCGACGACACCTGGCACCTCCAGATCTTCTTCCCCGACCACGAGCTCGTCTCCGCCACGCGCGAGTTCTGCGGGGACTTCGGGGTCGACCTGGCGATCGAGCGGGTCAACCGCCTCTCGGAGGCCTCGGAGTACGGCCACCTCGGGCTGACCGAGCGGCAGTACGAGACGCTGGTCGACGCCTACGAGGCCGGCTACTACGAGGTCCCCCGCACGGTCAACCAGGAGGAGCTGGCCGAGCACTTCGACGTGTCCCACCAGGCGCTGTCCGAGCGGCTGCGGCGCGCCCACGAGACGGTCATCACCAACGCGCTGTACCACAAGATCCACCGCCGCGACCACGACGTGTCGCCGCGGATCCGCCACGAGGCCGACTGACGGCGCCGGGTCGCGGGCCTGCCGTTCCCCGTCGCCGAGCCCGGCAGTGTCCGCTGGTGCCGGCGACGTCCGCCGGAGCGCGGCGGTCGACGCACGGGCCGGGAGAAGGACTAATCGGCGTCGGCCCCAACGTCGACCATGGCAAGCGTCATCCCGCGGTCGGACACGGAGCAGACGGACGCGGCGGCCCAGGCGACGCTCGACCGCGCCCGGACGATGGCGACACTCCTCGACGAGTCGGTCCGGATCCCGGTGGTCGGGTATCGGGTCGGGCTCGACCCGATCCTCGGGGTCGCGCCCGTCGCGGGGGACCTGGTCGCCGCGATCGCGTCGCTGTACATCGTCTACGCGGCCGTCGACGTGGGGGTACCGACCCGCAAGGTCGTCCGGATGGTCGCCCGGGTCGGCCTCGACCTCACCTTCGGCTCGGTCCCCGTCCTCGGGACCCTCCTCGACGCCGTCTGGAAGTCGAACGTGCGCAACGTCGAAGTCATCGAGTCCCACCTCGAATCGGCCTGACGCTGCCGGACCGTCGGTGGGGCTGACCGATCCGTCATCCGACGAGCCGCGGCTACCGCGGCCGGCGGCGGCCCCCGTCGGATGCGGCGGACCCGCTACCGGCGGGTCCGACCTGGACCGACTCGCCCGTGACCTGCACCTGCATCGGCACGAGGTGGAGCGACGGCGGCAGGACGGACTCGACGGCGGCCGCCGGCCGCTCGGCGGGGGGACCGCTCTCGTCCCCGACCGGGACGCGCGTGATACGGAGTCGGGGCTCCGATCGCCGGGTCGGTTCGGACCCCGGTCCCCGGCGGTCCGAGCCGGCCCCCGGACCCGAGTTCGAACCGGAACCGGGCCCGGACGCGTCACGCCCCGTGGTGGCGCCGTCTCGGTCCGCTCCCGATCTCTCCCGATGGGCGTCGCCACCGTCGCCGTCATCGCCGGTGTCCCCCCGCCGGTCTTTCGGCAGGAACTGCCCGGTCTCGGGGTCGCGGGGCTGGCCATCCGACTCGTCGCCGGCGCCGTCCGCCCCGGACCCGCCGGTTTCGCCCTCCTCGCCGTGGTCTGGGTCGCTGTCGTCGGGACTCATGGAAGATCGCCAGCCGCGAGGCGTGCTGACACGGACCCGTTGCCCGGCGTGACGCATAAAATCGCCCGATGATTCGAACGGTTTGCCGGCGCCTATCCGGATAAGCACGGCTTTTCGGTGTCTACGCCACGCCGTCGGCGAGCCGGTCGACGGGGACGCTCCGGCGTCCCCGTTCGCGGTCGGTCGTCAGCGCCGGTCGGGACACTCCTCGGGCAGGTCGTCCCTGGTGAGCCGCTCGGCGCCGCAGCGGACGCAGCGGTAGTACGACTCCCGGTAGCCGCGCTGGTCGGCGAACCCGCGGTGTGACTCGGGGTGGCGGCCGGGGACCCACTCGGTCTTGTCGACGACGAGGTGGGGCCCGACCGGTTCGGCGTCGGGGTAGGACGGTGCGACGGATCTGACTCGTTCGTTGTGGGTGCTCATGTTTCTCGATCCCACGGTGGACTGCCGGCGGATCGCCCCGTCCGCACGGGGGATCACCGGTCGAGTCCTGTAGGGGATCGACCGCTATAAGCGACTCCCCTGGCAGGACCCTGACCTGTCGCCGTCCGTTGGTTTCGACGGCGTACCCGCCGGTAGGCACGTCCGGACGGGGCCGCCGAACGCGGGACCGACGCGGGGGATCCGAGGACGGTGTCCGGGGTTTATTGGTCGGCCGGGCGGACGGTCGCCCGTCGGCCGGCGAGCCGAGCGTCCGCGCCGACTGAGCCACTATGTCACCGAACCAGGGAGACCCGTCAGACCCGCGCAACCGGCAGCAACGAAGTACCGGGCAGCAACCGACCCAGTTCCCGCAGGGGGCGCCGCCCGCGCGACCGCCGGGGCAACCCCAGCAGCCACAGCGACACCCGAACCAGGGGCCACAGCAACCGCAGCAGTCCGGCGGACAGCCCCAGGGCGCGACAGGACCTCACCAGCCCGCTCAGGGCACCGGTGCCACGCCGCAGCACGCGCAGGGCCACCAGCAACCGCGAGGCCAGCCGGTCCAGGGGCCACAGCCCGGGGCCGCGAACCCCCAGCGATCGCAACGGATGGGGGGAACACCGCAGGGGGGCGTCCAACAGCAGCCCCGGGCCGGGACCCCCCAGGGACAGCCTTCCCCACCGCAGCAGTCGGGTCGAACGGGCCGGTCGCTGCTCAAACCCGTCTCCGTCGACGACGTGGTCGCGGAGGACGTGGTGACCGTCGACCCGGACACGCCGGTCCGGACGGCGGTGGCGGAGATGAGTGAGCGGGACGTGGGCTCGGTGGTCGTCGTCGAGGACGGCCGACCGACCGGCGTCCTCACCGACCGGGCGGTCGCGCTCGCGCTGGAGGAGACGCCGAACGTCGCCGACCGCCCGGCCGAGGAGCTGGTCGACGGGGAGCCGATCACCGTCGACGCGTCGACGACCATCTTCGAGGCGCTCCAGCTCATGCGCGACGAGGGGATCCGGCGGCTCCCGGTCGTCGGCGACGACGGCCGGCTCCAGGGGATCGTCACGCTCGACGACGCGCTGGTCCTGCTCGCGAGCGAACTCGACAAGCTCGCGACCACGGTCGAAGACCAGTCCCCCCGGCTCTGAGCCGGTCCGACCGAAGCGGTTATATACGTCGGATAGAAAGCCGCCCCTAATGGCTACGCGAGAGCAGCCGTCGTTCCGGCAGATGTGCCGCGCGACTCCCTTCCGGACTGCCCTCTTCACTCTCGGACCGCTCCTCGTCGGGGCCGCGCAGGTGCTCAACGCCGTCGTCCACGGCTCGAACCTCCCGCTGCTTGCGGCCGTCGTCGCGGCCACGGTCGCCTACTCCGTGCTGGTGACGCGGTACCAGCTGGCGACGTTCCGCCGGCGGACGCTCACTCGTGCCGGATGACCGGCGTCACAGGACGAGCGAGACGACCGCCAGCACGAGGAAGATCAGCACGAGCCACTTCGCGATCTCCATACTGAGCCCGGCGACGCCGCGCGCCCCGAGCAGCGCCGCGACGATCGCCAGCACGAAGAAGGCGATCGCGAGCGTGATGAAGTTCCCCGTGAAAAACTGCAGGGGTACCGTCGCGGCCCCGACCGTCGTCCCGAGCGATCCGCCGACTGCAGTGAGTCCGTACATGGGTCTTCACAACAGGCTACTCGCGTCGACCTCTTTGTAATAGAGCTGATATCAACCGTAACGCCGCGCTATCGCTTCGACCGGTCCTCGTCCGCCCCGACACGCACCTCGTCGCTCGCACCCGATGTCGCGACGCCGATCGACTAGGCCCGGGTGAAGCCGACCGTCGCGGTACGGTCCGTATTCATAATTAGACGACGAATACACACGTTATACGATCGTATCAGTTCCCAGGTGGTAACTAACTGGTACGAAAGTCCGGTTTTATCCCCTTCAAGACCAGTTCCATCGAGAAAACGATATCTAGGATTTTACTACCAGTCGGCTGAGTTGAAGCGCAACACTATTACGTTCACCTTTCAGAGGGTAGGGTGACGATACCGAACGGATGAGGGGACCATGACCGACGACGCGCCGGCGGACCCGCGACTGGAATCGGCGTATCTGACGACGCTCGACGGGGGAGCGGTGACGCTGGTCGGCGTCGTCCACGACCACCCCGCGAGCGTGGCTCGGGTACGGGCGGTCGTGGCGCGGCGCCGGCCGGACGTGGTGGCGCTCGAACTGCCGCCGCTGGCGGTGGGGCTGTACGAGGCCCACGCGGCGGCGGGCACAGACCCGCTCGCGTTCGGCGGGGAGATGAGCGCCGCGATCGCGGCCGCGGAGACCGACCGGGTGGTCGGGATCGACGGCCCCTCCCGCCGGTTCTGTCGGCAGCTCGCGGCCCGGTTCGCGCGGGAACGCCCCGCCGCGGGGACGGTGGCGCGCTCGCTCAGGGGCGTCGCGTCGGTGACGCGGACCGCGGTCGCCTGTCGACTGGCGGCCGCGGTCGCGCACCGGACGCCGCTGTCGCCGACGGTCGGGTCCCGGACGGAGTACGACGTCACCGCTGCGGATCCGCCCGAGCGACAGGCCGAGGACGAACGCCGGCAGGCCGGGGCGGCGACGGCGGTCCTCGACGCCTTCGAGAAGCCGCCCGCCTCGCGGATCCGCTCGGAGACGCGCGAGGCGCACATGGCCGACCGGATCCGCGACCTCCGCCGGGAGGGCGAGGTGGTCGCCGTCGTCGGCCTCGGACACTTCGACCCGCTCGTCGAGCGGCTGAGGGAGTGATCCGCCCGGCGTCGAAGGACTCGACTTCGGCGGCTACCCGGTGGTCGACGGTCTCCGTGCGGTCGCCGAACCGGCGCAGCCGGACTGCCTACGGCCAGAGCCCGCGGCTCTCGTGCGCTTCGGCGATCCGCGACAGCGCCACGACGTAGGCGCCGTCGCGCCAGGACGCGTCGTGGGCTTCGACCTCCCGGCGGACGGCCTCCCAGGCGGCGGTCATCTCGGTCTCGAGTTCCTCGTTCACGCGCTCGCGCGACCAGGCCCGCCGATTGATGTCCTGTAACCACTCGAAGTAACTGACCGTCACGCCGCCGGCGTTGGCGAGGATGTCCGGGATCACCGGGATCCCGCGGTCGTCGAGGATCGAGTCGGCGGCGAACGTCGTCGGTCCGTTCGCCCCCTCGACGATCAGGTCCGCGCGGATGTCCGCGGCGTTGTCCTCGGTGATGACGTTCCCGACGGCCGCGGGGACGAGGAGGTCGACGTCGAGTTCGAGGACGGCCTCGTTGCTGATGGTCTCGTCGGCGTGGCGCGTGACGGCCTCGGGCTGTTCCTCGTGGGACGGGATCTCGTGCGTGTCGAGCCCGTCGGGGTCGTAGGCAGCCCCGTTTACGTCGCTGACGGCCACGACCGTCGCGCCCCGGTCGTCGAGCAGGCGGGCGGCGTTCGCGCCGACGCTCCCGAACCCCTGGACCGCGACCGTCGTGTCCTCGCTCGCGTAGTCGTAGTAGTTCAGCGCCTCCCGGCTGATGATCGCGACGCTCCGTCCGGGAGCCTCCTCGCGGCCCTTGCTCCCGCCGATGACGGGGGGTTTCCCCGTCACCACACCGGGCGTCGTCTCGGCCTCCTGGACGCTGTAGGCGTCCATGATCCACGCCATCGTCTGCGCGCCCGTCCCCATGTCCGGCGCGGGAATGTCGGTCATCGGGCCGATGACGCTGCGCATCTCGTTGGCGAAGCGCCGGGTCAGCCGCTCCGTCTCGGCCTCGCTCAGGTCCTTCGGGTCGACGACGACACCGCCCTTCGCCCCGCCGAACGGGATGTCCATCACCGCGCACTTCCAGGTCATCCACATCGCGAGGCCGATACACTCCTCGCGGGAGACATCGGGGTGGAACCGGAGCCCGCCCTTGTACGGGCCGCGGACGCTGTCGTGCTGGGCGCGATACCCCCGATACATCTCCACGGAGCCGTCGTCCCGTTCCAGGGGGATCGTCACTTCGTGGACGGCAGCGGGATAGTTGAGCCGCTCGACGATGTTCCCGTCGACGTCGATGAGCGACGCCGCCTCGTTGAGCTGGTGGCGGGCCGTCTCGAGGGCGGACTCCGGGGCCTCGCCCCGTTCGGACGCCGTATCCCCCGCTGTCGGTGTTGATTCGGACGCCATCGTGGGATCCCCGCGCGGGTCACTCAAGCGACTTCGCCCGGTTCTGGAAGTCGCCGCCGCAGTCGCAACTGCCGGGATGGGAGTCCGATTCGACGATCGTCCCGCATTCGAGGCACTCGTACTTCGACGACTCGGCCGGGTCGTTCTCGTGTTCGACGTCTTGCCCGTGGGGCATACTTGCTGTTCGTAGCGCCACGGCTATATATTAATCGTTAGAGGAATATAAGGGGATATTAATATCACCCGTCTGCCGGCTATTGTGGCCGCTCTTGGCGATTGCTCCGCGCACGGGAGGCTGTCGGTCGACGGATCCACGCTGCCGGCGAGGCAGGTTGACGCCCGGGCTCGGCGACCGCGGCGCCGCGGTTGCTCGATCACGGTGCGACGGCGATCACGTTCGAACGAACAGCTAATGTGATGTGCGGGATACGTACGCGTGATGGGGCGTCTGGAACGAATCACCGTGTTTCCGGTCAAGGGGTTGGACGGTATCGACGTCGAGGCGGCCGCGGTCCTCGACGGCGGGACGCTGGAGTACGACCGCGAGTTCGCGCTCTTCGATCCCGAAGGGGAGGTCCTCAACGGGAAGCGGACCGACCGCGTCCACGATCTGACGACCGACTTCGACCCCGAGACGGGGACGCTCCGCGTCGAGACTCCCGACGGCGCGGTCCGGGAGTTCGACCTCGGGACCGAGCGCGAGCGCGCGGCCGAGTGGCTCGGCGACTTTTTCGGGACGGACCTGACCCTGGAGCGGGACACGTCGCTTGGGTACGTCGACCGCCGGGGGATGGGTCCCTCGGTCATCAGCACGGCGACGCTGGAGGCGGTCGCTTCCTGGTTCGACGACGTGACCGTCGAGGGCGCGCGTCGACGGCTCCGGGCCAACGTCGAGGTCTCGGGCGTCCCGGCGTTCTGGGAGGACCGCTTCGTGGGGGAGGGCGCGCCCGCCTTCGAGGCCGGCGGCGTCCGCTTCGAGGGGGTCACGCCCTGCGGGCGCTGTGTCGTCCCCCAGCGGGACCCCGACACCGGCCAGCCGACCCCGGAGTTCCGCGAGCGGTTCGTCGAGCGGCGGCGGGAGACGTTCCCCGGGTGGGCCGACGAGGACGCCTTCGACCACTACTACACGCTGATGATCATCACCGGCGTCGCCGAGGCCGACCGCGGACGGACGATCCGGGTCGGCGACGAAGTCGAGGTCGTCGAGTGAGCGGCTGAACTGTGCCGGCGACGGGACTCGCTGCGAGCCCGGCGCGCTACACCGCGGCCGTCCGCACTCGTGCGACCGCGGTCAGGACGGGGTAGGTCCACTCGGCGTCGGCGTAGACGTACTGGCAGAGCTCGTGCCCGTCGGTGCCCGAGAGGGGGTCGCGCCGCTGGATCAGGTCCTGGCGCCGCTCGGCGAGGTCGTCGAGGTCGGACGCGAGGCCCCCCGCCGGCCCCGGCCCGTCCCAGCGGTCGATCAGGTCCCCGAGCGTCTCGCCGCTCCGGTCGAGCGCCGCCAGCTCCTCGTCGAGCTGTTCGAGCAGGCGCTCGCGCCACTCGACGGCTTCCTCGACCGCCGACACCAGCGCCGACTTGTAGAACTCGGTGAACTGCGTCCCGCCCTCGCGGCGGAACCCGGTCGCCACGTCGGCGGAGAGCTCGGCCGCCGCGTGCTCGACCAGCGACTCGCCGTACACCTCCTCGTAGTGGTCGACGCTCATCACCGTCTCCCTGAAGGCGCCCCGGACTCGCTCGACCCGCCGCGGCCGGGACCCGGCGAGCGTCCTGGTGGGGGTCGTCCCCGTCGCCCCCCTGCTCACCGCGTCGATACCGCCGACTCTGTCACCGAACCGGACGAACGCGCGCCGCTCGGCTTCGACCTCCGCCCGTTCCGCCTCGACCAGATCCTCGGCCGTCGAGAGCGGCTCCATGGCGTGTTCCCGCAGTGTCCGCGCCACTGGATCGTCCGCCTGGCGTGAGGTCTCCATCACTATGTCATCCGTTCGCACGAGCAAAAGTGTTTCCGGCGCAGGAGGCGGCCCGGAACCCGCCGACCCCGGTACAGAGCAGTCGAGGGGCGGAACCCGCCGGAAGGGCGGACCCGTCCGGTATCGCGCCTGGCAGTGTCCGGGCTACTCGTCGAGCGCCCGTTCCAGCCGCTCGCGTCGCTCGACCGCGTCCTGTTCGCGGTAGGACTCGTGGGTGGTCTCGATCGACTCGTGACGGAGAGTCTCCTGGGCGAGTTCGGCGTCCCTGGCGTAGAGTTCGCTGCCGAGCCCCCTCCGTCCGCCGTGGGGTTTCAGGTACTCCCCGTCGATGTCGACATCGGCGCGCTCGCACAGCCGCCGCATCACGGACCGGGCGCCGTTCTTCGAGAGCGCCGGCGGCGCGATCCCGTGGGTCCGCAGCAGTTCCGTCGCGGTCGCCCCATCGAGCGCCGACTCGATATCGTCGCCGTCCAAGCCGCGCGCCTCGAGCCCCTCCTTGACGACCCGTGCCAGTGAAGGGTGGTGTCGCGTCGGGAACACCGGCCACTCCTCGCTCGCCGGGTCGAGGACGGTCCGGTAGCGCTTCAGGCGCTCGACGACGCGGTCGGTCAGGGGGACCGGCTGCCGCTCGCGCGTCTTGCCGAGGACCTCGGCGACCCCTCGGTCGAGGTCGACGTCACTCCAGCGGAGGCCGTCGCGGTGGTCGTCGCGCGGGTCGTCGAACACCTCCGCGCCGCGTGCGCCCGTGAACGCGAGGGTCGCCACCAGCGCCCGGTCCCGGAAGGCTCGCTCCCGCTCGTCGGTCGACCCGTCGAGCGCGTCGCGGGCCCGTTCGTCCACGAACTCGATCAGGGCCCCCCGGGCCTCGGCCGACCAGAACTGCCTGTCGGGGTCACCGCGGTACTCCGGGAGCGCCTCCTTCACGCGGTTCGGCCGCGCCGGGTTCGACTCCAGTCGCTCGTCGTCGACACACCAGCCGAGGAACGCCCGGACGATCGTGAAATAGGGCCCGTTCGCGTGGGCGGAGGCCGCCGAGAGCGCGTCTTCGTCGTCCCGCGTGCGCTCGCGGAGCCACTGGGCGTACCGGCGACAGTCGAGGACCGTCAACTCGTCGAGGCTCGTCACGCCGCGGCGGTCCGTCAGAAACTCCGCGAACGCGTCGAGGACGAGCTCGTTGTTCGCCCGGTAGTTCCCCGAGTCGAGGCTGGCGAGTCGCGCGTCGATCGCGGCTTCGAGGCCGGTCTCGGCGCTCGAACCCCCGCTCTCGTCGGCCGTCATCGGTTCGACTCGGGGGACGGCATCCGCCCACTTCAAGGTACTGTGTCTTTCTCCTCTAAGACATAGTAAATGGCTGACCCTGTGAACCCGCCGAACTCGCCGTACAGAGGTAATCTAACCGGCGTGTCCCCGATTATAAACCACATCCGGCTATACGATAGTCGGGCCCGGCACCGTGACACCGACCCGGGGGGCAAGGCGACGCTCGCGAGTGAAGTTGACGAATAGACGCTACAGCACGCGAAAGACGCGGACCGTGTCGCGGCTCGTCGGCTCGCAGAGCAGTTGCGCACAGCCCAGGTCCGTGAACACCGCCTTCCAGTCCCGGTGGTAGAGGGGGAACTCGTCGTCGACGCGGCTCACTTCGCTCTCCTCGCGGCCGCGCTCGGGGCTGTTGCCCTCGTTCTCGGCGGTGACCAGCAGGTCGTCCGTCACCCGCGTCAGCTCCTCGAAGACCCACTCGTCGTCGGGGTGGATGTGCTGGAGCGTCTCGACGGAGAAGACGGCGTCGAAGGCGCCGTCGTCGTACTCCGGGAGCAGGTCCTCGACCGCGCCGGTCCGGAAGTCGCCCGTCTCCGCCAGCCGGGGGTAGCGCTCGGCCATCACGTCGAAGGAGTCGGGATTGATGTCGATCCCGGCGAGGGCCTCGAAACCGCGGTCGCGCAGGTGGGCGAGGTGGCGGCCGGAGCCGCAGCCGACCTCGAGGACCGCCGCGCCGTCGTCGAGGTAGTAGTCGAAGGCGTCGGCGAGCGTCTCGCTCACCTCGTTGGGACCGATCTCGGCGTAGTACTCGGGGGAGTACTTCTCCGAGCGGTCGGCCCAGCCGCGCCTGTTGTCCTCCGGATCCATAGCGGACCGGTGTCAGTCTCGGAAGTTAACGCCATCGCTCCGCTCGAAAAGCGGGATGCCACGACGACGCGTTGCGTCAAAATGGGGCGAGATCGGGACACGGGGCTGACTCGTGTCGAGCGGCTCGTCCCCACGTGTGGTATCGGGCCACACACTCAAGAAGGCCGTGTTCACGCGGATCATCACTGGCCGCTCGCCGGTGGTTTGTTGCCCTCGCCGCCTCGAACACATCTGATCTCATCGTATACGCGCGGCAGACCGGGCGAGGGCGGCGCACGGCCGCTTCGAGCCGTGATACCGACGATTCTCTCGAAGGAAATCCTGTGAGTATCGGCCGAGAACCGGACGTGAGAGGACGTTCCCGGCGCAGGGAGTTCGACTCGTCCTACTGCCGGCGGTACTGGAGGGGCCAGCGAGCCGGGAAAGACCGGTTCAACGGGATCCGCGGTCGGTCTCGATCATCGCCGCGAAGCGGTCCAGGCCAGTCTCCAGCCGGTCGAGCCCGTTCGCGAAGCTCAGGCGGAGGTGGCCCTCGCCGCCGGCGCCGAACGCAGAGCCCGGGGCGGTCACGACGCCGTGGTCGGTGAGCAACCGCTCCGCGATCTCGGTGTCGGACCCGGACAGCGGGCTCACGTCGACGAACGCGTAGAAGGCCCCCTCGGGCGGAGCGACCGAAACCGCCGGGATCTCGTCGACCCGGTCGAGGACGTACGCTCGCCGCTCGGCGAAGGCCTCGCGCATTTCGTCGACGCGCTCGCGCGGGCCGGTCAGCGCGGCGACGGCGGCGTGCTGGGCGGGCGTGTTGACGCAGGAGGTGGTGTGCTCGCGGGTCTTCGTCACCTGGCCGACCACGTCCGCGGGGCCGGCGAGCCAGCCGACCCGCCAGCCGGTCATCGCGTAGGCCTTCGAGACGGAGCCGACGGTGAGCACCCACGACTCGCGGTCGATGCGGCCGGCGACGGCCGCGGTCCGGGGCGGCCGATCCGCGTAGGTCAACTCGCGGTACACCTCGTCGGCGAGGACGAACGCATCGTGGTCGGCGGCCGCCGCAACGACGCGCTCGACTGCCGACTCGGGGAACACCCGCCCCGTCGGGTTCGACGGGGAGGTGAGGAGAACGACCGCAGTGTCGGGACCGATCGCGTCGACGATCCGTTCCGGGTCGGGCGCGAACCCTTGCTCGGCGGGCATCGGCACCTCGACGGGCGTGGCGTCGGCGAGTTTCGCCTGCGAGACGGGGTTGGGCCACGCCGGCGTCGGCACGACCACCTCGTCGCCGGGGTCGGCGACCGCGTGGATCGCCAGGTGCAGCGCCTCGACGCCGCCGGTCGTGACGACGACCTCCGATTCGGGGTCGGGTCTCGGCCCGCCGTCCTCCGCGAGGCGGTCGGCGACGGCCCCCCTGAGTTCTGCGACCCCGGCGTTTGCGGTGTAATTCGTCCGGCCGGCGGTCGCAGCCTCGTGGGCGGCCTCGACGACGTGGGCCGGCGTGTCGAAGTCCGGCTCGCCGAACTCCAGGTGGACGGGGTCGCCGTCCTGCTCGGCAGCCAGGTCGAACATCTCGCGGATCCCCTGCGGTTCGACCGCCCGGGCCCGCTCGGAGATGCGACTCGGTCCCGTCCCGGGACCGGTGTCGTCGCGCTCGGTCATCGGTCGGATCCTCCGCCGTGAGCGGCAAGTACGTTTGGATGTGGCGGTCGAACTGTCGATGTCGCCCTTGTTCGACCCGCTACGAGCGCCCGGCCCGTTGGGTCCCCTCCGGCCACGTCGCTCCCTTAAATCGCCGAGTATCCCCGCGGCAACGCCGATTGGGCCGGCGGTTCGCGGATCGGGTATGAGCCGGACGACGGGAGATGCGCCGCTCGCACCGAAGCGTTCGGGCGTGCCGCTGGTCGGGAGCGCGGTCGCGTTCGCCCGCGACCCCTACGATTTCTACGACGACCTGGCGAGCCACGGCGACGTGGTGCGGTTCTCGATGGGAACGTACGACATGGCGACGGTCCTCCACCCCGACGGCATCGAACAGGTGCTCGTCGACGACTTCGACTGTTTCCGGAAACCCGACGCTGCGGGCGGCGTCGACGCACTCGCCGAGGGTTTGCTCCTCTCGGACGGCGAGCAGTGGCGCCGCCAGCGCACTGGCCTCCAGCCGCTGTTCTACCGCGAGCGGGTCGAGACCTACGCCGACACGATGGCGACCTACGCGGCCGCCGCGGCCGACGAGTGGGCGGCCGCCGACGCCGTCGAGCTATCGGAGGCGACATCGACGTACACGCTCCGGGTGCTCGGGAAGACGCTGTTCGGGATCGACGCCGAGGAGTACCGCGACGCGGTGCGAGCGGGCGCGGAGGCCATTCTCGAACGCACCAGTCAGAATCCGGTCGCCATGGAGATCCCCCGGTGGGTCCCGACGCCCGCGAACCGCCGCTACGAGCGGGGGATCGAGCGGCTCGACGCGGTGATCGACGACCTGCTCGCCGAGCGCGACCCCGGGTCCGACCGCGAGGACCTGCTGTCGCTGCTCGTCGACATGGGAAGCGACGGCGAACTGGAGGAGTCGGAGATCCGCAGTCAGCTCGTCACGTTCCTGTTCGCGGGCCACGAGACGACCGCGACCGCGCTGACGTGGGCGCTCGCGGAACTCGGCCGGAAACCCGGTGTCGCCGAACGGCTCCGCGCAGAGGTCGATGCGGTCCTCGACGGCGACCGCGCGACCCTCGCGGACCTGCCGGACCTCACCTACACCGAACAGGTGCTCCGGGAGACGCTGCGCCGGTACCCGCCGGCGGCGGCGGTCTTCCGGGAGACCGAGGAAGCCGTCACGGTCGACGGCTACCGCATCCCGGCGGACACGTTCGTCACGCTGCCGCAGTTCCACGTCCACACCGACGGGCGGTGGTGGACAGACCCTTTCGAGTTCGACCCGGGCCGCTGGGACGACATCGACGATCCGCCCGGCGACCGCCCGGAGTACGCGTACTTCCCGTTCGGCGGGGGCCCGCGCCACTGCATCGGGATGCGGTTCGCGCGGATGGAACTGCGACTCGCGCTGGCGACCGTCGCGAAGCGGTGTCGGGTGGCCGACGTTCCCGACGACATCGAGGTCGCGGTCGGGTCGACGGTCCACCCCGACGGTCCCGTCGAGGCGACGCTGGAACGACGGGGGTGAGCCCGGACCGACCAGTCAGTACGTCTCGACCGGTACCCCGAGCGCCTCGAAGTCGTCGACGTTGTCGGTGAGGACGGCGTCGTCGAGAATCTCCGCCATCGCCGCGATATACGCGTCGCTGCTTCCGATCCCCGGCGGTGCTCCGGCTTCGCCGTCGGCTGTTGCGAGCAGTTCGCCCGCCGTGCGCGTCACTTCCTCGTCGACGTCGATCCGCGGGTAACCGAGCAGCCGGTTGCGGACTTCTGCCTCGGTCGTGTCGCTGCGGGCCGTCGCGACGCCGTAGTACGTCTCCGCGACGACCGGGGTCGGCAGCCACTGCATCTCCCCGCGCTCGACGAGTTCGCTCCCCTTCTCGAAAGCGGCCGGGTCCCCGGCCATCAGGTCGAACAGGTACGAGGAGTCGACGATCATCCGTCGTCGTCCTCGAAGGCCGCTCGCGCGGCGGCGAAGCGGTCGCCGTCGCGCCCGCGCAGGTCGTCGACGGCCGCCTTCGCCCGCTCGGCCTCCTCGCTCGTCAGCAGCCCCGCCACGTCGTCGGGGTTCGGCCCGCGCGTCATCCGCCGGAGGGTCTCCTCCATCGTCTCGTCGGCCCGCTTGTGCGCCGAGAGCCACTCGTGGTACTCCTCGGAGACGCGGATGGTCTTGACCATGTCGTATATTCGAATATACGCCGTAAAGAGGGTTTCGGCGGCCGGGAAGCTGACGTACGGTCTCCCCTCGCTCTCGCGACGACTGAACGAGGGGCTGGCGGCGCGTCCGGCGTCAGCTCCAGCCGTACCCCCACTCCTCCAGTTTCGCGAGGACGAGTTCCGGGTTCTCCTGGGCGACGGCCATCGCGGCCTCGGTCACGTCGGTCTTGTACACGTCCTCGCCGAGTTCGGCTTCCATCTCCGCGACGAGGTCGTCGATGCCGGCCTCGACGTGGTCGCGCAGGAAGACCGGCCGCTGGGTCCGGCCGTCCTTGACGCCGTCGCGGGCGTGGATGTACGGGAGCGACCCGCGCTGGACGGTCTCGTGGGTCGATTCGAGGGTTGACGTGTCGGTCGTGCCGGCTGTTTCGGTCGTGTCGGCCGTTCCAGTCGTCTCGTTCGCACCGGCTTCGGGCTCGGACGCCGCGGTGTCCGTCTCCTCCGCGTCTGTGCCGTCGTCGGGCTCCTCGGCGAACGGGTCGTCGGTCGACCCCTGCTTCATGCTTCCACCGCCTGCGTCTCGCGGATGCGCTCGGCGAGCCGTTCGACCTTCTCGAGCGTCTCCAGTTCGTGGTCGCGCTCGCGCTCGCGGTGCTCGTCGATATAGCGAAACGCGGTACATTGCTCGGCCCAGCACCCTTCCAGCAGCGACGACCGCTCGCGCAGGCGGATCGGGATCTCCCAGCCGTCGGCCTCGATCTCCTCGAGGAAGCGGTCCTGGTCGTTCATCCCCTTGTAGCGGTTCGGGACGACCGCGAGGACGCCCACCTCGATCCCTAGCTGGTCTTCGAGCCCGCCGACCAGCTGGTCGAGCCCCTGGACGGACTCGTAGCCCTTCCCGCTGGGCTCGAACGGGATAACGAGGTGGCGGGTCGCGTGGATCGCGTTGTGGAGCTTGATGTCGGCGGTCGCCGGCGGATCGACGATGAGGGTGTCGTACGCCTCGTGGACGCCCGCCTCCCGGAGGACGCGTAGCAGTTGCTTGTTCGGGTTCCACGACTCCCCGAAGTCGGCGGCCTCCTCCTCGCGTCGTCGCAGGTGTTTCGACGCGTACTCGAGGATGTTGTGCGAGGGGACGACGTCGATCCCCTCGCTCGTCCGGATCAGGTCCGCGAAGTCGCCGCGCGGGCGGTCGATCATGTGTCGCAGGAGGCTGTCGGCCTGGTCGTCGTCGCGGTCGTCGGCCACGTCCAGCAGGTACGACAGCGACGCCTCCTGGGTGTCGAGGTCGACCACAAGCGTGTCGCGACCGGCTCGCACCTCCGCCTTCGCGAGGTTCGCGGCGAGCGTCGTCTTCCCGACACCGCCCGCCTCCGAGTACACCGTGTAGGCCAGCATATCCGGCCCGTCGGACCGATCAGCTATAAAACTTAGTCAGACGGTATAGCTGAGTAGATTAGCTCAGTTAGCCAGCTCTTTCGCCCTCACACGAATTGGGGCCGATAGACCTACTGGTGCGCTCAATTTGGCCTGAACCTCGTATTTTCTGCGTTTCTGGGCTATCTTCGGTTGAAAGTACTGCCACCAGATCGTAGCCTGTATGTGGGATCGGCTAGTCGGATACGTGAACTAGATAAGCTAACTAGATAAGCTAATTCGATTGGCCAATCAGGTAAGCTAAGTTTTAGAACTTATCTAAATGAGTGACCTGAATAAATTAGCTATTCTGATTAGCTATTCTAGTTGGCTATGCTTGTTAGCTAAGCTAGTTGGCTGTGTCAGTCAGCTGTGCGGAGTGGCTGGCCTTCGCAGCTAGTTCCGGTAGTTGCGTGGTTCGGCTGTCCCGGGTAGCGACACTACCCCGATGAATCAGCCAACCCAGTAGGCCGGCCGTGACAATCCCGTTCTCGTTCGCACACAACGCCGTCTCGCCTTCCGCCCGCTGTACTAAGCCGGGAAGCCGAGCTCGCATCGACGACGACCAACGCGCTCTACAGCAGCCCCTTCGTCGTGAGTCTCGTCCAGTTGGTCACGGCGGGGTCAGCGATCGGAGGGGGCGCTCCCGGTGCTGGCACTGACGCTCGCGTTCGCGACGGTCGGCTAGGTGGTCGAGTGAGACGGCCACTCCCGCGAGTCGCTACCGGTTCTCGGGGTCCCGGTCTGACCGCTGGAAGCCCGCCGCGGGGTATGAATATTGACTGATCCGAACTATAGTTACTCTCTCAGGATCCGATTCCTACCGGCACAATTAGTGTCCCAGTCATTCACCGGAAAGTCGGTGTGTGTGTCGTCCGGCACGCTCTCCGGATGGGGTGAATCCTACCGCCTCTCGTCGGTCCTGCGGCTCGGCCACCGGCGAATCGCCACACCAGGCCCGGTCCGGACACCGGTTACCGCGGTGGCGAGGCGAAAGCTCGACCCGCATCGGGATTGTTCCAGCAAGGTCCCATCTGTAGACGTGCCAGTAACTGGAGTTCGACGAAGCCAGCTGTACCTAAACAGATCGAGCCAAAACTGACCAAACCGACCGCTGAACAGGCAGAGGGAGAGTCCGGAGTTGTGAAGGGGTTAGTCGGATGAAACCCCTCACCGGCTGAAACCCGCCCGATCGCATCGAGGTGACTGGTAAGGTACCCAGGAGTGGGGCCCTGAATCTGCACTCCGGATACTCCGGTGAAAGTGCCGTGAATATCGATGTTTTCCGTCTGCCCCTGATGATGTTATCACCAACCCTCCGACGATCACGGGAAATGGGGGATCGATTTTTGCGAATTCATAATATTTCAATTATAGACACGTATCTGATATGAGTTTGTGTGCCGGGCTCCGAGCTACAGTTTTGGATGGTCGTCCGAAATTCGCGTGCGGCCACGGGCGGTAGAGATCACCGCTCGAGGAGGCACATACACGTCGGTGACGGCACGTTGATCGCGGTCCCTGTCGGTTCGAGTTCGCCGGTCGATCGATCGATGCGGAACGCGACGATGTCGTCCGTGTGTTGGTTCTCCGCGAAGAGCCACTGGCCGCTCCCGTCGAGCGCGAAGTGTCGGGGCCACTCACCGCCCGTGTGATAGTGACCGATAGGCGACGGATCGCTCGGGTCGCCATCGATGTCGAACGCGACGATGCTGTCGTGGCCGCGGTTCGACGCGTACAGGTACTCTCCCGACGGATGGACGCGGATATCCCCGGGGTAATTCTCTGCGACATCTCCGTCAGGGAGCGTCGTTCGGGTCGCCGTCTCGCTCAGGCCCCCTGTCTCGGGATCGTGCTTGAACGCGGTAACCGTCGAGTCGAGTTCGGTACTGACGTAAGCGTACGGTTCGGTCGGATGAAAGTCGATGTGTCGCGGCCCGGCACCGGGGCTGACTTCGGTGCAGCCGGTCTCCTGCAACATACCTTCGCTGTCGTCGAACTCGTAGACCCCGATCTCGTCTGTGCCGAGGTCGGGCACGTACACGTACTGCCCGTCGGGCCCCGGCGTGGCCGAGTGAGGGTGCGGACTGGCCTGTCGGTCCGGATCAGCGCCCGACCCTTCGCGGGCGACGGTGTCGATCGGCCGTTCGAGACCGTAGTCGTCCCGGACTGGATGCACCGTGACGGTCGCGCCGTTGTAGTGGGCGACGAAGACGTACTCGCCCGACGGGTGGACGCTGCAGTGGCAGGGCGCGCCGCCGCCGCCCGTGCGGACGCGGTTCAGGTGACTGAGACCGCCGTCTCCGCCGGTCCGCTCGTCCCCTTCGGGGACATCGGTCCGGGATTCCTCGTCGATCCGGAACGCGCTGACCGCCCCCTCCGCGACTTCGTGGACGGCGTAGAGCGCTGACCCGTCCGGATGTACGGCGAGAAACGAGGGGTCGTCGGGGACGTCAGTGGCGCCGATCCGTCGAATAACGGGGTCCTCATCGGGCCTCACCGCGACGGTGTACACACCGTCGCTGTCGCTGTCGGTGTAGGTGCCGACGAAGCCGAGCTGTGTCATCGCTCCCACCTGGCGGCGCCTCCGCAATCAATGTATGGCCCCAAATACTGCTCGACTGGTCGAACCGACCTGCCCCTCCTAACCGGGCCACACTCCGGCTAGTCCCCGTTCACCGGCCACCGCCTTTCAACAGATCTCCCGTCGGCTGTGATCACTGGACAGAAGCGATCATCGCGCGTCGAACTCGACAACGGTCTTGATGCGGTCGTCGCCCCGTTCGAACGCGTCGTCGACGTCCTCCGGTGAGAAGACGTGCGTGACGATCGCGTCGGTGAACCAGTCGGGATACGCCGCCAGCGTTTCGAGCGCCGCCTCGAAGTGCGGGACGTGGGAGTTGACGCTCCCGACCAGGGCCTTGTTCTCCAGGACGAACTCGCGGTGGAGGCGACCGCCGTCGACATCGAACTCCCACGACTCGGGGATCCCCAGCAGCGCGCCGACGCCGTTCGGGGCGAGCGCGTCGACCGTCTCGAACGCGTGTTTCGCGTACCCCGTCGCCTCGAAGACGAGATCCATCGGCTCGTGGACGCCGGCGAGGTCGGCGACTGGCGTCTCCCGCGAGTCGACGTACGTGGCGCCCAGCCGTTCGATGATGTCGATCGTCGGGTCCGGTCGGTCCCGGCGTCCGAGACAGTACGTCCGTTCGAAGTCGCGCTGGTCGAGGAGCGCGAGCGCGAGTAGTCCGAGCGGGCCGTTCCCGAGGACGGTCGCCGCCGCCGGCGACCACTCGAAGGTCGACCGGCTGGCCGCGGCCAGGTCGAGCGCCTTCTCCGCGTTGCTGATCGGCTCTATCAGGAACCCCGTCGCGGCGAGCGCGTCGGGGACGGGGACGAGGAACTCCGGGCGACTGGTGAAATACTCGGCCATGTAGCCGTGCGCGCCGGCGATCCCCCGCTCGACGTACGCGCCCGCCGGAGCCATGTCCGGTTCGCCCCGCTCGAAGTACTCGTTCGGTTCGCCGCCCGGCGGCCGCCGGACGGTCGGCACGACCAGCTGTCCGGTCTCCAGGTCAGTCCCGGCGGCCTCCTCGACCACCCCGACCGCCTCGTGACCGAGGATCTGGTAGTCGGCCCCGTCGGGATAGCCGCCGTGGGACCCGTGGACGACCTCGTGGTCGGTCCCGTCGATCCCCACGCGCAGCGTCCGGACGAGCACCTCGCCCTCGTCGGGCGTGGGCTCGTCGACCGATATCACTCGGGGACTGGATTCGCCCTGCTCGACCGCGATCGCGCGCATCTCACGCCACCTCCCGGCGAGTGTCGCGCTGCCCGGCGACGAGAGGCGCTTCGTCGCGGTGGCTGCGAGCGGTCCCATCGAACCGGATCCGGATCTCACGCTGGTCGCACGAGTGGCTGCCCTGCATGGCGTCGGCTTCGACGGCTCCCGTGAAAAACGGCGGGGTCGATTTGGAGGAGGGGAGAGTGCCCGACTACCGAAGAGATCCGCCGCGATCGGTAGATTCAGGGGATCGCTCGGCAACCGACGAACCGATGGCTAGCACGCGCCGCTACCAGGCCCTGTTTTTCGTCTTCTACGCCGCTTTCAGCGGCTTCGTCGCGTTCCGGAGCGTCTACCTGCAGGAGATCGGGATGACGGGGACACAGATCGGACTCGTCGGTTCGCTGTGGGTCGCGGGCGGCGTCGTCGCGCAACCGGCCTGGGGGCTCGTCGCCGACTACACGCAGTCGCCGACCCGGGTCCTCTTCGCCGCCGCGCTCGCGTCCGGCGTCGCCATCCTGAGCTACCCCCTCAGCGCGAGCCTGCCGGCCCACGCGTTCCTGGTCGTCGCCGGCGGGACGCTGCTGTTCTCGATGACGCGTGCGCCGATCGTCCCGATCGCGAACTCGCTGGTCCTCCGGCAGGGCGTCGAGTACGGTCGCGTCCGGAGCTTCGGCTCGATCGCCTTCGGCGTCACCGTCCTGGTCGTCGGGTACGCCATCGCCCGGCTGGAGACCGGCGTCGTCGTGTACCTCTACGTCGGCGGGATGGTCTGCTTCCTCGCGCTCCTCCGCGGCGTCCCCCAGGTGGAGGAACAGGTCTTCGAGGGGGACCTCGGCGCGGCGGCGGTTTCGCTGGTCAGGGAGCCGCGTTTCTTCGCGCTGCTGGCCACCGCGTTCGCGATGGGACTCGTCTCGTCGCCCGGCGCCGCCTTCTTCTCCGTCTACATGCGCGCGGTCGAACTGGGCGACGGTCTCACCGGCGTCGCCTGGTTCCTCAAGACGGTCGTCGAGGCGGCGGTCTTCCTCTCGATCGCCCGCTGGGCCGACTCCTACGGCTGGCCGATCGTCCTCGGCGGCGTGAGCTACGTCGCCGCCTTCGGCCTCCTCACGACCTGGGCATCGCTCCCCTCTGTCCTGCTCGCGAACGCGTTCCTCGGCGTCGGGCTCGCCGTCCTGTACTTCTCGCTCGTCAACCTCGCCCACGAGAGCGCCCCGGCGGGGATGGACTCGACGGCCCAGACGCTGCTCACGAGCGTCGGTATCGGGGCCGGCGGCGCGCTCGGGCAGTCGCTCGCCGGCCGACTGGTCGACCTCGTGGGCGTCCAGGAGATGTACGCCTTCCTCGCGGGCGGCGCGCTGCTGGTCGTCGCCTTCGGCGTGACGATCCACCGCTTCGTCGCCACGCCCGGCGCCGCGAGCGCCGCCTGACGGTCGGCGGCTCGCCCTCGGACCGAACGCGACCGGGTGAACGCGACTGCACTCCGGGCTCACACCGCGGCGATGACCTCGATCTCGACGCCGATGTCGACCGGGAGGTCGGCGACCTCGACGGCGCTGCGCGCCGGGAACGGGTCGCTCATGTACTCGGCGTACACGTCGTTGACGTCGTCGTAGTCGTCCATGTCCGTCACGAAGACGGTGGCCTTGACCACGTCGTCGAGCGACGCGCCCGCGGCCGACAGGACGGCCTCGACGTTCTCCAGCGTGTGCGCCGTCTGCTCGCGGATGTCGTCGCCGACGATGTCACCCGTGTCGGGGTCGACCGGCCCCTGTCCGGACACGTAGACCGTGTCGTCGTGGCGGATGGCTTGCGAGAACGGGCCGATGCTCGGCGGTGCGTCGTCGGTAGATATCTCTTCGCGCGTCATGGCGTGCGACCCGACCTGCGGACCGACGGCTAATCAATGTACTCGACTGCCGTCTCGTGGAGCGGGGCGAATCCCTCCGCGTACTCGGCCCCGACGCGGCGGCCGAGCGTCCGGTTCTCGGCGAGGACGCCGTCGACGAGGTTGTCGAACTCCGAGTCGATCCCGCCGTGTTCGTCGAGGAACTCGACCTGCGACTCGTGGCTCTCGATGGCGTCGCCCTTCGTCGACTCGTACCCGCTGATATCCACGAACGTCGTCGGCTCGAACTCCGAGGTCGGTTTCCCGAAGAAGTAGACGTTGTCGGGGTCGCAGGCGGGGTGGTCGGTCTCGGCGAGCGGGAGCGACGCCATGTAGTAGGCGTCGGTGACCAGCCGGGAGGTCGCGCGGTGGTCGGGGTGCATGTCCTCGCGGTAGTGCGTGAACACGACGTCGGGGTCGTGCTCGCGGATGCAGTCGACGACCCGCATGCGGTTCTCCAGGGAGTAAGTCACGCGGCCGTCCTCGAACCCGAGAAAGTCGACCGTCGACGCGCCGAGAACCTCGCCGGAGCGACGCGCTTCGCCCTCGCGGATCTCGGCGATCTCCGCCTCAGTCGCGTCGAGCCCACCGTACTCGCCCCGCGTCATGTGGACGATGGTGACGTCATCGCCCCGGTCGGCGTGTTTGGCGAGCGTCCCGCCGCAGAAGATGTCGGCGTCGTCGGGATGCGCGACTATCGCTAACAGGTCCATACCCCCACGGTGCGCGCGTCGGGAGTTAATCGTTTCCCCGACGGGCCGCCGGTCCGAGCGCCGGGTCCCTCGCCTGGGGAAATTATAATTGGCCGCGGTCGGTATCGGTCGTACATCGATGAGCCTCGAGGGACGTCAGACGCGACTGCGGAGACGGGCGCGTATCGCGCTCGATACCTGTCGAACCATCTATACGTCCGACGACCGGACGAGCTGTTTCGAACTCGACGTCGACACGGAGGGGGACGGCGAGGAGTGTCTCCTCACGGGAGCGGTCGAGACGGAACGGCTCGCGCGGCTCGCGCGGGCGGCCGTCCGCGAGGAGACCGGGCAGCTGGTCACCACGAGGGACGTGACGGTCCTCGAGAACCACGAGCGCAGCCGGACGGTGGCCGCCACCGCGTGTCCGGTCCGGTCCGAGCCCGCGGTCGACGCCGAGCAGGTGACACAGGCGCTCGCCGGCGACGACGTCAGGGCGTTCGACGAGGCGGGCGAGTGGACGCGCGTCCGCGTCCCCGACGGCTACCTCGGGTGGATCGAGACGAGCGAACTGGTCGAGGCCACGCCGATCGGCGTCGACGCCGTCGTCTCCGAGCGCTTCGACGGCGCGGCCGACGGCGTCGAGGTCAGCCCGGGCACCGAGTGCAAGGTCGTCGAGGCGTCCGAGGGCGAGGCGCTCGTCGAGTTCCGGACCGGCGACCGGCGACGCGTCCCCGAGTCGGCGCTCACTCGCCAGTGCGACGCGCCCGCGACCGACGATGTGGTCGCCGCCGCCCGCTCGTTCCTGGGGACGCCCTACGAGTGGGGCGGGAAGACCCACGACGGGATCGACTGCTCGGGGCTCGCGTGGGTCGCCTACCGGACCGTCGGCGTCCCCCTCCCGCGCGATGCGGACCAGCAGCGCCGCGTCGGGAGCGAACTCGACCGGGTCGACATCGCCCCCGGCGACCTGCTGTTTTTCCCCGGCCACGTCGCGATCAACCTCGGCGGCGACGAGTTCGTCCACGCCCACGGGCCGGCCGACGAGGTGGTCGTCAACAGCCTCGACCCGGGCGCCGAGGGCTACCTGCCGGACCTCGACGAGTCGTTCGAGACGGCCCGCCGGGTGCTACCGCAGTGAGCCGGGTCGAGTCGGTGACCGTCGAGCCCGTCGACATCCCGCTGGACGACCCGTTCCGGATCGCCCTCGGGACGCAGACGACGGCCGAGACCCTCTTCGTCCGCGTCGAGACGGCGACGGGGGCGGTCGGCATCGGTGAGGCCACACCGCACCCACCCGTAACCGGCGCGACCCGTGACGCCGCTGTCGCCCAGGTTCGCGACGCGCTGTCGCTCGTCGAGGGCCGCGACAGCGCGAACTACCGCGCGATCGTCGACGACGTCCGCCGGAGCAGCCCAGGCATGGTGTCGGCGGCGCTCGCCGTCGAGATGGCCGTCCTCGACGCCCACTGCCGGGAACGGGCGATTCCGCTGTCCGAACTGTTCGGCGGACGACCCGAACCCGTCGAGACGGATATCACCGTCTCGCTGGTCTCGCCCGACGAGGCGAGGAACGACGCCGCGGCGGCCGCCGACGCGGGCTACGACACGATCAAGGTGAAGACGGGCGACGGGGTCGCTGAGAGCCTCGCACGCGTCGAGGCGGTCGTCGAGGGGCATCCGGACTGCGACCTCACGGTCGACGCGAACCAGGGGTGGTCCCCCGCGACCGCGGTCCGGTTCTGTCGCGGCCTCGACGACCGGGGGATCGATCCCGCGCTGGTCGAGCAGCCGGTGCCGGCCGACGACGTGGCGGGGCTCGCCGAGGTGAAGCGGCGGGTCGTCCCGCCGGTCGCCGCCGACGAGGCGGTGTTCTCGCCGGGCGACGCGCTCCGCGTCGCCGAGCGGGAGGCGGCCGACGTGATCAACCTGAAGCTCGCGAAGTCGGGACTCCTGGGCGCCCGGCGGATCGCGGCCGTCGCCCGGGCTGCCGATCTCGACCTCATGATCGGCTGTATGCTGGAGAGCGCGGTCGGGCTCCACGCCGCCGCGCACCTCGTCGCCGGGATCGGCGGCGTTTCGCACGTCGACCTCGACGGGAACGTCAGCCACTCGCGACAGCTCGGCGGCGCCGACCCGGGACCCGTCCTCGACCCGAGCGGCCCCGGCCACGGCGTCGACCCCGACATCGACTGGAGCGGCTGAGCGGGTTCCCGATGCCGACAGTCTCACGTACTTCTGTGCGGAGTGCTTCGAGTTCGTCGGCCCGACGAGTTCCGCCCGGTCCGGTGGCCTGTTGTGGCTACGATTGCACGTCATGCGTATGAGCCGGCGCCGTCCCGCCTCGCTGTCCCTGCTCCTCGTCGGCCTGCTGGTCGTCTCCGCCGGCTGTAGCGGCCTCTTCGGCGCGGACGAAGATGCGGTGTCGTCGTCCGACCCCGATACGGTGACTCCGGCACCGCTTCCGGATGAGGCTGTCACCTCGACCGCAACGGAGGGTGAGTATCCACCAGGAATCGGCCCTAACGGGGTGACGAATCGGTCCGCACTTGTAGCGGCCCACGTCGCGGCTCTCACGGAGACATCGTACACGTTCGTCTCGACGACGAACGGTTCGGTGTCCGGCTACCCGACCGTCGTGTTCGCCGTCGAAAACGGGAGCACCGGGGCTATCTGGTTCCGGGCGAACGAGTCGCGCGTCGGGATCGAGTACTGGAGCCCGGAACTCTCGGCAGTCAGGCAGTGTTGCATCCATGGCGGCCTGCCGGTCCCGAACACCACACGGGTCCAGACGGTGACCGAGACACAGGAAACCGTGGCACCCTCGGAACGGGTGAGTATTCATCGACAGTTGCTGCGGTTCAGCCAGTTGGAGATTCCACCCGCAGCCCTCGGAACCGATCCGACGATCACACGAATCGAGCGAGACGGAGCGGTGTTCTATCGCCTCTCGAACGGCGAAACTGCGATGTACGTCCGCGAAGACGGGTTCGTCAGGACGGTCGTCACCGTCAGGGTCGGTATCAAAAACCGGTACACCTACCGCGACGTGGGGAACACGACCGTCACGAGACCGACATGGGTACGGGATGCGCTCCGGACCCGGACGACGGGCGGGACCGATACGGATGTCCTGACCGAGACAGCCTCTTCTCCGTCGTGACCGGTATCACGGCGAGCGTGCTGTCCGCTGTGTCGCGCACCTTCCTGATGTGGCTTCGGACGATTACACGTCGATGCGGTGGCGTTCGACCCGGGACTCGTCGACGGTGACGCCGAGGCCGGGCGCGTCGGGGACCGCGATCGTTCCGTCGGACACCTCGAGGGGTTCCTCGAGCAGGTCGTCGGCCCACGCGTAGTAGACCGAGTCCGAGGCGAGGTCGATAGCGGGCGTCGTCGCGACGGTCTGGAGCATGGCGGCGGTCTTGATGCCGAAGTCCATGCCGCTGTGGTGGGACACGGAGATGTCGGCGTGGGTCGCCAGCGCGGCGAGTTCGCGCGTCCGCAGGATGCCGCCGCCGGGGACGATGTCCACCACCGCGACGTCGATGGCGTCGGCCTTGATCAGGTGGTGCAGGTTGAACCGAGAGTAGGTGTCCTCGTTGACGGCGAGGGGGGTCTGGGTGCGCGACCGGAGCTCCCGGTAGGCCCCGTAGCTCCCGGCCCGCTGGGGCTGTTCGAGGTACTGGAGGTAGATGCCCGCGTCCTCGAGCGTGGCCGCGACGCGCACGGTCTCCTCGGGCGACCAGCCCTGGTTCGGGTCCAGCCGGAACTCCAGCTCGCCGTCGACCGCCTCGTGCATCGCTGCGATCCGGTCGATGTCCTCGCGCCAGTCGTGGCCGGCTTTCGTCTTCAGCGTCGAGAACCCCTGCCTGCGGGCGCGTTCGGCGTACCTGGCCGACTCGTCGGGACCGAGGATGCCGAGGCAGTACGCCACCGGGACCTCCTCGCGGACGGCGCCGCCGAGCAGCTGGTGGACAGGGACGCCGAGTTCCTTCCCGAGCACGTCCCACAGCGCCATCTCGACGCCGCCGAGGTACGGGTCGACGGTGACGTAGGGGTAGTAGAAGCTCTCGACGAAGTCGCGTATCTCGGTCGTCTCGCGGCCGACGAGCTCCGGCGCGATGACGTTCTCGACGACCGACTTCGTCACCGCGGCCGACTCCATGGTGACGAGGAACTCGCCCCAGCCGACCGTCCCCGCGTCGGTCTCGATGCGGACCAGCATCCGTTCGCGCGACTCGACGACGTCGTGGTTGCTCACGTACGGTGCGAGGCCGCCCTCCTCGAGCGACCGCAGATCGAGCTCGACAGGTACGGCTCCGACGTCCGCGATAACTCCCATACAGGCGCGTCTGTACGGGAGACCAAAAATGTATGCCCTCATAACTGGTCGATCCACCAGTTCGGCTCCGGACGACCGGTCACCGATCCCGGTCCAACGTGGCTCACCTGTCCGTCCGAGCGTGGCGGCTGGACCGACGCGGGATACAATTAAGATGCGAGCGGCCGGGTCGTATCGTATGGCTGACTCGCGTGCCACCAGCGGGGAGTCCGCGCCCCACGACCAGCGGCTCGAACGACTGATCGCCGAGGGGATCGACGACGACCTGTTCACCGGCGCCGCCGCGGCGGTCGGCAGTAGCGACGGCATCGAGTGGGAGACCACCGCCGGCGAGCGCGACCCGCGCTCGGGCGACCCGGTCACCGCGGACACGCGCTTCGACGCCGCGTCGACGACGAAGGCGGTCGTCACGGCGACCGTCGTCATGCGACTCGTCGAGGAGGGGGTACTCGCGCTCTCGGCGCCGATCGGCGAGTACGTGCCGCCGCTGTCGGGGACCGACCGCGGCGAGATCCCCCTCCATCGGTTCATGACGCACACGTCCGGGCTCCAGCCTTACCACTACGACGACGGGTGGGAGACGCCCGACGACGCGCGCCAGGGTATCTACGACGCGGACCTCCTGGCGGCAGACCCCGGCGAGCGCTTCGAGTACAGCTGTCTCAACTACGTCCACCTCGTCGACGCCACGAGGTGGGTCACCGACCGCGCGTTCGCCGACCTGGCCCGCGAGTACGTCTTCGACCCGGCGGGGATGGACCGCGCCCGGATGGGTCCGCTCGGCGACGACGTCCCCGCGGCGGTCACCTACGAACGCGACCACGCCGACGCCGCGTTCGCCGGCGAGATCCACGACCCCATCGCGCGCGCCTTCGCCGGCGAGAGCGGGAACGCGGGGCTGTTCGCCACGGCGACGGACCTCGGTCGCTTCGCGGCCGAGTTGCTCGCCGTCCGCCGACGCAGTGCGGCGTCCCGCGGTGCAGCCGACGAGGACAAATCGGTTGACAGGGGGAGACCGGCCGACGGAGACGGGCCGGCCGATAGCGGTGGACCGGCCGACGGCGGCGGCCGACTGCTCGCGCCGGGGACCGTCGACCGGATGACCCGCGACTGGCTCCCCGACAGCGAGCGACCGCACGGCCTCGGCTGGCGGCTGGCTCGCGAGTGCTACCCGGCCGCGAACTGGTCGCTGTCCTCGTTCGGGCACACGGGCTACACCGGCACGTCCGTGTGGCTCGATCCCGAGGTCGACCGCTTCGCCGTGCTCCTGACGAACGAGGTCTACTGCGGCAAGGGCGACGGCATGGTCCGGTTCCGCGAGCGGTTCCACGGCGCCGTCGCGGGCGAACGGTACTGACCGCCTCCGTCGATTCTCTCCCTCCTCACGCCTCGTCCGGAAGCAGGATCTCCCGCAGGGCCGTCAGATCGTGGTCGACGACGCGCCGGTCGATCAGGTCCCCGTCGTGGTCGTCGATCCGTTCGGTCGGGTCGAACAGGACAGCCGTCCCGGCGACCTCGAAAGCGCCGTCCTCGGCCGCGGAGTCTCCGACGTAGACGGCGTCGGCGGGGTCCGCGCCCGCCCGCGCGCAGAGGTGCGAGAGGATGGGTCCCTTCGACTCGGGCGGGACCCGCGGGACGGCGTCGACGGGCACGCCCTCGTCGTCGTAGACGATCTCGTTGGAGACGACGAACGCGGGGTCGAACGCCTCGACCGGCCTGATCAGGTCGACCAGCCCGGCGCTGACGACCCCGAACGGGATCCCCGCGTCGCGGAGGTCGGCGAGCAGCGCCTCGGCACCGGGCTTCAGTTTCACGGCCGCGGCCGCTCGCTCGACGTGTTCGCGCCGGACACCTCGCTCGCGGAAATCGGCCACGTTGCCCGCGATCCACTCGTCGTAGGTCAGCTCACCCGACCAGAACGCCTCGGTGCGGGCCTCGCCGGCGTCCTCGACGCCGAAGAGGCGGTAGAGCAGGCTCCACCCGCCGAGCTGTTCGGCGAGCGTTCCGTCGAAGTCGAAGCCGACGACCGCCGGGCCGGGGCCCTCGTTGGGCTCGAAGTCGGCGCCGTCCGGGAGCGACGTCACGGCTCCACCTCGGAGACTTTCCCCATCGTCACCGGCCGGTCCGCGCCGGTCGCGGCCGGCACGTTGCTCGGGACGCCGTCGAGGCGCGCGACGCCGAGCAGCGCGAACAGCGCGGCCTCCTTCCGGTCGGCGCCGACGCCGGCGGCCTCCGACCGGGCGACGGGACAGTCGACGCGCTCGTCGAGCATCGCGAGTAGCGTCGGGTTCTCCGCGCCGCCGCCGGAGACGAACACCTCGTCCGGGTACGTCGGTGCGAACGCCGCGTAGGCGTCGGCGATGGACTGCGCGGTGAGCGCCGTCGCGCTCGCGACGACGTCCGGGTCGGAACAGCCCCGATCGCGCGCGGCAGCGACGAACCGGCGGGCGTACTCGCGGCCGAACCGCTCGCGCCCCGTCGTCTTCGGCGGCGCCCGCCGGAAGTACGGGTCGTCGAGGAACTCGGCGACGAGGCCGTCGTCGACGCCGCCCGCGGCCGCGAGTTCGCCGTCGACGTCGTAGGTCAGGTCGCCGTCGGTCACGAGTTCCACGACGGCGTCGACGACCATGTTCCCGGGCCCGGTGTCGAACGCCACGAGGTCGTCGCGGCCCGGAGCGGGCGGGACGAGCGTGCAGTTCCCGATGCCGCCGACGTTCTGGACGGCGCGGACCGAGTCGTCGGCTGCGAAGCAGGCGCCGTCGAGGAACGGCGCGAGGGGCGCGCCGTGGCCGCCCGCGGCCACGTCGGCTGCCCTGAAGTCCGAGACGGTCCTGATCCCCGTCCGCTCGGCGATCACGCACCCGTCGCCGATCTGGAGCGTCGAGCGCGACGGGCCGCCGACGCCGGGGTACGACTCGCGTTCGGGGGCGTGCCAGGCAGTCTGCCCGTGGCTGGCGACGAGGTCGACGGATTCGGTCGACCGTCCGGCCTCGCGCCGGGCCGCCTCGGCGGCGTCCGCGAAGACCGAGGCGAGCGCGACGTTCGCGCGGCAGATCTCGTCGACGGTCCCCGTCTCGTCGTCACACAGCGCCAGGATCCGGTCGCGGAGGTCACGGTCGTACGGGCGTTCGACGAACGATTCGACTTCGACCTCGTAGCCGAACGGGTCCGACGGGTCGGACCGCACGACCCGGCAACAGGCGGCGTCGACGCCGTCGAGCGACGTGCCCGACATCACGCCGATGGCGACGCGCGGGTCGGCGACCGCGGCGTCGCCGGTGTCGCCACCGTCGCCGGCCACGCCGCCGTCCCCGTCGGGAGCGGAGTCTCTCATGGCGGAACTACCCCCTACTCCCGCACGAGTCCACAAGGAATTACCGGTCACTCGCGCGACTCGGTGCGCGTGTCAACGTTTAATAGGCAGTTCCCGGTAAGCCGGTGCATGGGGCTCGAGTTCCACTACTACGTACCGGGCTGTTTCCAGGACCCCCGTTCGGACGTCGAACTGGGAAAGTACGCCGCCGAGCGCGGCTTCGAGGGGATCTGGATCGGCGACCACTTCCTCCCGTGGCTGGACAACCGGCCGTACACCCACCAGATCCTCCCCTGGCTGGGCGCGTTCATGAACGAAGTCCCCGACGTCACCGTCGGGACCTTCGTGACGTGTCCGACCGTCCGCTACGAGCCGCCGGTGCTCGCGCAGGCGCTCGCGACGCTCGACAACATGTACCCCGGCCGCTTCGAGCTCGGCGTCGGCACGGGCGAGGCGCTCAACGAGGCGCAGTTCCTCGACGGCGAATGGCCCGAGTGGGACGCGCTCGCGGAGATGCTCGTCGAGTCGCTCGACGTCGTCGACACCCTCTGGGAGGCCGACGAGTACGTCGACTACGACGGCGACCACTACAGCTACGACGCGATGCAGCTGTACACCCAACCGCGGTCCGAGCTCCCGACCCACTGGGCGGCCTGGGGACCGCAGTCGGCCGAGATGGCGGGCGAACACGCCGGCAACCTGATGACCGCGTCGCCACCGGAGCACATCGAGCGGCTGGTCCCCCGCTTCGAGGCGGGCCTCGACGCGGCCGGTCGCGACCCCGAGGACGCCCACGTCGCCACACAGCTGAACGCCCACGTCGGCGACCCCGACGAACTCGTCGCGGAGATCCGCGAGCGCGGCGAGCACACCCCCCACGACACCGAACTCGACAACCCGGATCCGCGGGACGTGCAGGCGGCCGCCGACGCGGAACTCGCGGAGATGAGCGACGCCGAGATCCGCGAGGAGAACAACATCGTCAGCGATCCCGACGAACTCGTCGACCAGATCGCCGCCCTCGAAGACGCCGGCGTCACGCGGGTCATCCTCGTCTCGAAGGTCGGCGACTACCGGGAGACCATCGACGTCGTCGCCGACGAGGTCATGCCCGCCTTCGAGTGAACGGGAGGCCCGCCGGAGGGCCACCGGTCTTCGACGAACCGACGGGAATCCGTCCTGTCGGTCACCTCGACGCGTACTTTTATCCCCTCGTCGCCCGCACGTATCGCCGATGGTCGAACTCGGTATCGAGCGATTGCTGTCCAGTCGAACGGATCTCGTCGCCGGCGACCGCGTCGGACTGATCACGAACCCCTCCGGCGTCGACTCGCGGTTGCGGTCGACGATCGACCTGCTCGCGGCTCACGACGACATCGACCTGCGCCGCCTGTTCGGGCCGGAGCACGGCATCCGCGGCCGGGCGAAGGCGGGCGAACACGTCGAGGACGGGGTCGACGAACAGACGGGGCTGCCGGTGTCGAGCCTCTACGGCGAGACGCGGCGGCCGACCGCCGAGATGCTCTCGGACGTGGACACCCTCGTCTACGACATGCAGGACGTGGGCGTCCGCTACTACACGCTCGTCTATACCCTCGCCTACGCCATCGAGGGCGCCGCCGAGCACGACACGCGGATCGTCGTTCTCGACCGCCCCAACCCCGTCGCGCCGCTGGCGCCGGACGGCAACCGCGTCCCCAACGAGCACTCGTCGTTCGTGGGCAACTACCGGCTACCGGTGATCCACGGGCTGACCGTCGGCGAGCTCGCGCGGTACTTCGACGGCGCGTTCGGGATGGGCGCCGACCTCGACGTGGTCGAACTGGGCGGCTGGTCGCGCGAGCAGTGGTACGACGAGACGGGGCTCCCGTGGGTGCCGCCGTCGCCGAACATGCCGAGCCTGGAGACGGCGATACTCTACCCGGGCACCTGCCTGTTCGAGGGGACGACGCTCTCGGAGGGCCGCGGGACAGCTCGCCCGTTCAAGCTCCTCGGCGCACCGTGGGTCGACGCCGAGGCGTGGGCGGCCACGCTCACCGACCTCGACCTAGCGGGCGTCGGGTTCAGGCCCGCCTACTTCACGCCGCGCTATCAGAAACACGAGGGCGAGCGGGTCGAGGGCGTGCAGGTCCACCTCCGCGACCGCGACGCGGTTCGACCGCTCGATGTCGGTCTGTCACTGCTCGTCTCGGCGTTCCGTGACTACCCCGACAGCGAGTGGCGGACGTTCGACGACGGCCACTTCGTCGACCGGCTGGCCGGCGGCCCCGCCCTGCGGGAGCGCGTCGACGCGATGGCGGACGACGAACCGATCGCCGACGTCGTCGACGACGTTCGGTCGTCGTGGCGCGACGACCTCGAATCGTTCGCTGCCGAGCGCAGCGAGTACGAACTGTACGACTGACAGACGACACACAGCATGACACGACAATCCGAGGCGGACGAACGGACGGCCGGCGCCGACAACCAGACGACCGGCACCGACGAACGGACGGCCGAGGACCGCGAACAGCCCGGAATCGACGTCGACGTGGCCGACCTCACGCTCGCGGAGAAGGTCGGACAGCTGTTCCACGTCGGGTTCCACGGCACGGAGCCGACCGAGGACATCCGCGAACTCGTCGCCGACTACGGCGTCGGCGGCGTCATCTACTTCAGCCGCAACGTCGAGACCCCCGAACAGACGGCGGCGCTCTCGGCGGCGCTACAGGAGCAAGCCCGCGAGGCGACCGGCGTCCCGCTGGCGATCTCCACCGACCAGGAGGGCGGCATCGTCAGTCGCGTCCCGTTCGGGACGGTCCCGCCGGGGCAGATGGCCCTCGGCGCGACCGGCGATGCCGACCTCGCCCGCGAGTTCGGATCGGCCATCGCCGGCCAGCTCCGCGCCGTCGGCATCAACACGAACTTCGCGCCGGTGCTGGACGTGAACAACAACCCCGACAACCCCGTGATCGGCGTGCGGTCGTTCGGGAGCGACCCCGACCTGGTCGGCGAACTCGGGAGCGCGGTCGCGGCGGGCCTCCAGGGCGGCGGCGTCGCCGCCTGCGGGAAGCACTTCCCCGGCCACGGGGACACCGCGGTCGACCCCCACGAGGCCATGCCGACCGTCGGCCACGACCGCGAGCGCCTCGACGCCGTCGAACTGGCGCCGTTCCGCGCGGCCGTCGACGCCGGCATCGACGCGATCATGACCGCCCACGTCAACTTCCCGGCCGTCGAGCCCGACCCCGACGTTCCGGCCACGCTCTCCGAGCGGGTCCTCACGGGACTGCTCCGCGAGGAACTCGGGTACGACGGCGTGGTCGTCACCGACTGCATGGAGATGAACGCCATCGCCGACGGCGTCGGTACCGTCGACGGCGCCGTCCAGACGATCCGCGCCGGCGCGGACGTGGTGCTCGTCTCGCACACGGCCGACCGCCAGCGGGCGGCCATCGAGGCCGTCGTCGAGGCCGTCCGAGACGGGACCATCCCCGAGGAGCGGATCGACGAGTCCGTCCGGCGCGTCCTCCGGCTCAAGGCCCAGCGCTTCGCCGGGGCGGACGCGCCGTCGGTCGAGGCGGCCGGCGAGGCGCTGACGGCGACGGCCGAGCGGGTCGCGCGCGACGCGGTCACGCTCGTCTCGGACGGCGCCGACCTGGTCCCGCTGCCGGACGACCGCGACGTGTTCGTCTGGGACTTCCCGGCGGGGCGGGGCTCGGCAGCGGAGGACGGCGGGGTCGACATAGCTCCGCTGGTCGACGCGCTCGAATCCCGCGGGCGGACGGTCCGGCGACACACGTTTGCCGATGAGGGCCGCGATGCGGACGACCTTCCGGCCGTCGACGCCGACGAGGTCGTCCTCGCCTGCACGTTCGACGCAGCGACGAACGCCCGCCAGGCCCGCGTCGTCCGCGCCGCCCTCGACGCGGGCCACCCGGTCGCGGTCGTCGCCCTCCGGAACCCCTACGACCGGCGCGCGATCCCGGAAGCGCAGACCTTCCTGACGACGTACGATTACAGCCCCGCGATGCTCGCGGGCGCCGCCGACGTGCTCACCGGGCGTCACGAGGCGCGCGGGCGCCTCCCCGTCACGCTCGACTGAACGCCGCACGTCGCCCCACCGCTACTTCGTGACTGTTGCCTCGCGAGCGCCGGTGCTCGCGGTGGCGGAGAACGGGAATGGGGGCGTCGACTGCGGGAGAGGACGGGTGAAGGACGCGTCAGCGGGAACCACAGCGGACCTCGGGCGCGTTGCAGACCTGACAGCGATTCGCGCCGTCGGCGAGCGCGCGACCGTAT
>NZ_JBLKNY010000010.1:0-1114 GCF_051414075.1 Halosimplex marinum
CGTCAGGATTTCAACCCGACTTTCGCTGCTACTATGACCAGGATTTTCGTTTCTAATCGGTCCACACGAACTCTCGGCCGTGCTTCCACCCGATCAGAACGCCGACCTACGCAATCGCCGTTTGACGGGCGTGGTCAGGTATCGGTGGTGGACTTGAGCCCCGATCATTTTGGGCGCCTCAAACCTCGGCCGGTAAGCTGTTACGCTTTTCTTGGAGGGTAGCTGCTTCTAAGCTCACTTCCCGGCTGTCTAGGGCTTGAGACCACCTTCGATCGCACTTAGTCCACACTTGGGGACCTTAACCCGACGCTGGGTTGTCTCCCTTACGGTACACAGGCTTACCCCGCGCACCGAACTCCCCGCGTCGACAGCGTTCGTAGGTTCGGAGTTTGACAGGTGCGCCGACCTCTCTCGAGGGCGGACACACCAATCAGTCTCTCTACCCCACGAACTACCTCGGCGGGGGTAATGCTTCGACATTTGTCGGTCGGAACCAGCTGTTGCCGAACTCGATGGGCCTTTCACCCCTACACGTAGGTCACGAGAGGGTGTTGTAAAACACCAACTCTAACAGACCTCCACGTCCCTTTCGGGACGCTTCGTCTTGCCCACGCGTAGATCGTCCGGTTTCGGGTCGTGTCAGTTCGACTCCCCGCGCTTGAACACGGCGGCCCTGGTGCAAAGCACTGCGGCCATGTCGGTTTCCCTGTGCCTTCCCGGATGAACCGGTTAGACTCGCCGAACAGACACACTCCCTGGTTCGTTTTTCAAAACGTACGACGGAACACCGGCTTCCCGTGGGTCCTACTGGAGGCTCGCGCCTCGGTCGTTTTCCACGGGACCTTTCGTGCCCCGTCGCTCCATCGCCACCTGATTTCAAGCCCTGTTTCGCCTCCCTTCTGAGGGTACTTTTCAGCGTTCGCTCGCGCTACTTGTTCGCTATCGGTCTCGAGGAGTATTTAGCCTTGGCAGTAGATGCCTGCCGTATTCACGAGGGATTTCCAACCCCCGCTACTCCGGAACCGGCGCACGTCGTACTACTTCCCGTTACGGGGCTTTCACCCTGTGTCGCGCTCCGTTCCAGGAGACTTCACAGAAAGGTTCGGACGCTGAT
>NZ_JBLKNY010000011.1:0-1060 GCF_051414075.1 Halosimplex marinum
TATAGTAGTCGTTAGAAATAATTGCTCACTGTTGGAAGCGAGAGTTGGTCGAGAGCAGTATCGATCGCGGTGGTCAGTTGCTCAAGCGAGTCGAAGAACCGGTTGCTGAGAGCGTTTTGGAGTTGTCGCCAGCACTCTTCGACAGGATTGAGCTCCGGCGAATACGCAGGCAACGTGACGAAGGCGAGGTCGTCACGGGCCGCCAGGTCCGTGACGGCCGACGCCTGGAAGTACGGCGCTCCGTCTAGCACGACGATCAAGTCTTCTTCGAATTCTTCGCATAACGCGAGAATGAAATGTTTCGCGTGATCGGCAGTAACGTACTCGGTGAACCGTGAGAAAAAGTAGTCACCATCTTCGGTGATCGCGCCGAGCAGACACGTCCAGTCGCGTTGACCGGACAGTTCGACGCCCGGCCGCGTGCCGCGCGGAAACCACGCGGCACGCGGCTCGACCTGCACGGATTTCTTGGTTTGGTCGATACAGACTACTGTGGCGTCCATTTCCCGCCGCTTTTTTTGATCTCGTCGTGGAACTCCGCTTGGTCAGATTCGTCGGCTTCGGCGGCTGTTCGACGCGGTTTTTGATAACTGAGTCCAGCTTCTTTGAGCAACCGCCGACAACTCGGGATCGAGTATTCGACGCTGTACGTTTCTTCGAGAAATTCTTGGGCGAGCGCCGGCGTCCACGCCGGCGCGTCGATCCCGACCGCTTCAGGAGACTCGGTGACAGTTTGTTCGAACTCTTCTTGCTGTGCTTCTGAGAGCTTTCGTTTTCTTCCGGATCGATGAGCATCAGAGACGGCTTGCTCAAGCGACTCGTCGGTGTCGAGTCGCTTGAGCCAGCTGTAGATCGTCCGTCGTTGAACGTCGTACCACTCGGCTAGTTCAGTCTGCGAAACACCATTTTTGTACGCAATTGCGGCTAAGAGTCGTTGTGTCGGTTTCTTTCCGTCCACATTGTCGAGGGTGTCTTGCAGTTCCTCGACGGAGATCTCGTCGAGATGATCCACTAGTAGCTGCAACACACTCTGAGTAAAAAATTCTACCGGATTCTATAG
>NZ_JBLKNY010000012.1:0-884 GCF_051414075.1 Halosimplex marinum
GCCCGGTGAACTGTACGTTCCAGTGCGGAGTCTGGAGACCCCCAAGGGGAAGCGAAGACCCTATAGAGCTTTACTGCAGGCTGTCGCTGGGACGTGGTCGCTACTGTGCAGTGTAGGTAGGAGCCGGTACACAGGTACCCGCGCTAGCGGGCCACCGAGGCATCCATGAAACACTACCCGGTAGTGACTGCGACCCTCACTCCTGGCGGAGGACACCGGTAGCCGGGCAGTTTGACTGGGGCGGTACGCGCTTGAAAAGATATCGAGCGCGCCCCAAGTCCATCTCAGCCGCGTCGGAAACGCGGCGAAGAGTGCAAAAGCAAAAGATGGACTGACAGTGTTCTTCCCAACGAGGAACGCTGACGTGAAAGCGTGGTTTAGCGAACCCATTGGCCCGCTCGATGCGGGCAATGGCTGACAGAAAAGCTACCTTAGGGATAACAGAGTCGTCACTCGCAAGAGTACATATCGACCGAGTGGCTTGCTACCTCGATGTCGGTTCCCTCCATCCTGCCCGTGCAGAAGCGGGCAAGGGTGAGGTTGTTCGCCTATTAAAGGAGGTCGTGAGCTGGGTTTAGACCGTCGCGAGACAGGTCGGCTGCTATCTATTGGGGGTGTCATTGGTATCTGACGGGAACGTCCGTATAGTACGAGAGGAACTACGGATGGTGGCCACTGGTGTATCGGTTGTTCGAGAGAGCACTGCCGAGCAGCCACGCCACACGGGGTAACGGCTGAACGCATCTAAGCCGGAAACCCACCTGGAAAAGAGATACCGCCGAGGTCACTCGTAGAAGACGAGTTCGATAGACTCGGGGTGTACGCATCGAGGCAACGAGATGTTCAGCCCGCGAGCACTAACCGACCGAAGCCACCAATCATAC
>NZ_JBLKNY010000013.1:0-882 GCF_051414075.1 Halosimplex marinum
TACCTACACTGCACAGTAGCGACCACGTCCCAGCGACAGCCTGCAGTAAAGCTCTATAGGGTCTTCGCTTCCCCTTGGGGGTCTCCAGACTCCGCACTGGAACGTACAGTTCACCGGGCCCAGCGTTGGGACAGCGAGGCTCTCGTTAATCCATTCATGCGAGTCGCTACTGAAGCGACAAGGTACTACGCTACCTTAAGAGGGTCATAGTTACCCCCGCCGTTAACGGGTCCTTCGTCCTGTTGTACCAGGTGTTCAGATACCCGCACTGGGCAGGATTCAGTGACCGTACGAGTCCTTGCGGATTTGCGGTCACCTATGTTGTTACTAGACAGTCGGAGCCTCCAAGTCACTGCGACCTGCCGCTTCCCGCGGCAGGCATCCCTTCTTCCGAAGGTACGGGACTAGATTGCCGAATTCCCTAACGCCGGTTGATCCCGACAGGCCTAGGCTTTCTCCGCCATGGGCACCTGTGTCGGTGCTCGGTACGGACACCGTCCTCGTCTTTTCACGGGCCCCAGGTTGAACCGACTTGCGCTGTCCCGCCGTTCGTCCGCTTCGTGCCATTACGGCTTCCACGGAGTTGGACGGTTCGACCGGGCGATGGCCCGGCTCGGTCTACCCCAAGGCGTCGACTTCGAGTGGACGGTGGCACAGGAATATTAACCTGTTTCCCATTTCGACCTACGCGAGTTACGATAGGTCTTAGGACCGGCTAACCCTCAGCTGACGAACAGTGCTGAGGAACCCTTGCCCTTTTGGCCGTCAGGATTTCAACCCGACTTTCGCTGCTACTATGACCAGGATTTTCGTTTCTAATCGGTCCACACGAACTCTCGGCCGTGCTTCCACCCGATCAGAACGCCGACCTACGCAATCGCC
>NZ_JBLKNY010000014.1:0-664 GCF_051414075.1 Halosimplex marinum
GGCGATTGCGTAGGTCGGCGTTCTGATCGGGTGGAAGCACGGCCGAGAGTTCGTGTGGACCGATTAGAAACGAAAATCCTGGTCATAGTAGCAGCGAAAGTCGGGTTGAAATCCTGACGACCGAACGAGCTAGGGTTCCTCAGCACTGTTCGTCAGCTGAGGGTTAGCCGGTCCTAAGTCTCACCGTAATTCGAATGAGACGAAATGGGAAGCAGGTTAATATTCCTGCGCCGCCGTCCACTCAAAGTCGACGCCTTGGGTTCACCTGAGCCGGGCCATCGCCCGGTCGAACTATCCAACTCCGTGGAAGCCGTAACGGCACGAAGCGGACGAACGGTAGGATAGCGCAAGTCAGGCTAGCCTGGGGCCCGTGAAAAGACGAGGACGGTGTCCGTACCGAGAACCGACACAGGTGCTCATGGCGGAGAAAGCCAAGGTCTGTCGGGAACAATCGACGTTAGGGAATTCGGCAATCTAGTCCCGTACCTTCGGAAGAAGGGATGCCTGCCGCGGGAAGCGGCAGGTCGCAGTGACTCGGGGGCTCGGACTGTCTAGTAACAACATAGGTGACCGCAAATCCGCAAGGACTCGTACGGTCACTGAATCCTGCCCAGTGCGGGTATCTGAACACCTGGTACAACAGGACGAAGGACCCGTTAACGGC